>JAFIHG010000039.1 GCA_017848795.1 Candidatus Nanopelagicales bacterium
CTACCTGCGCTCCTCGGCCCGCCAGCCGAACGAGCGCTACCCGCTCACCGCCACCACGACCTGGCACATCACCTGGAGCGGGGGCGGGGACAGCGGGGCGATGACCCGTACCCGCACCAGCACCGCATCGCTGACCGTCGGTGAACTGCAGGTACTGATCGGCTCCTAGCGCCGCAAGCTCGCAGCCGGCCGCTACGTAGACTGGCGGCGACCGCACGAGAACGAGGGAGCACCGTGGCCGTCCAGCCGATCCGCCTGTTCGGCGACCCGGTACTCACCACCCCTGCGGTCGAGGTCACCACCTTCGACAAGGAGCTCCGCAAGCTCGTCAAGGACCTCACCGAGACGATGCAGGACGCCCCCGGTGCAGGACTCGCGGCGCCGCAGATCGGGGTCGGGCTGCGGGTGTTCACGTACGACGTCGACGACGTCGTCGGACACCTCATCAATCCGGTGCTCGACCTGTCGGACGAGGAGCAGGACGGCGAGGAGGGGTGTCTGTCGCTGCCCGGTCTGGCCTTCGACACCAAGCGCGCCATGCGGGTCGTCGCCAAGGGCATGAACATGCACGGCGAACCCGTCGTCGTCGAGGGCAGTGAGCTGCTCGCCCGGTGCGTGCAGCACGAGACCGACCACCTCGACGGGATCCTGTTCATCGACCGTCTCGACACCGAGACCCGCAAGCTGGCGATGAAGGCGATCCGCGAGGCCGAATGGTTCGGGCAGCCCGCGCCGGAGGTGCGGATCAGCCCGCATCGCGTGTCCTCGCAGTGGTTGTGAGCGGTGCGGCTGCTGTTCGCCGGTACGCCCGAGGCGGCGCTGCCGTCGCTTGACGCGTTACTGCGCTCGCGCCATGAGGTGATCGCCGTCCTGACCCGGCCCGACGCACCGGTCGGCCGGGGACGTCGCCTCGAACCGTCCCCGGTGGCCCGCCGCGCCCTCGACGCCGGGATCGAGCTGCTGCGCCCGGAACGAGCGGCGGACCCCGGCTTCCTGGCGCGGCTGCGCGAGCTCGCTCCCGACTGCTGCCCGGTGGTGGCGTACGGCGCGCTCCTCCCACGGGACGCCCTCGATGTGCCCCCCGCCGGGTGGGTGAACCTGCACTTCTCGCTGCTTCCCGCCTGGCGGGGAGCCGCACCGGTGCAGCACGCGATCTGGCACGGCGACGACATCACCGGCGCAACGACGTTCCTGCTCGAGGAGGGCCTGGACACCGGCCCGGTCCTCGGCGTTGTCACCGAGCAGGTACGACCCACCGACACCAGCGGGGAGCTGCTGGGACGGCTCGCGATCTCGGGCGCTGACCTGCTCGTCGCGACGCTGGACGGCCTCGCGAACGGCGCGCTCGTACCGACACCGCAGCCGGCCGACGGCGTCACGTCGGCACCCAAGCTCGACGTCGCCGACGCGCGGGTGGACTGGCAGCAGCCGGCCCTCCGGGTGGACCGCCAGATCCGGGCCTGCACCCCGGACCCCGGGGCGTGGTCCACGCTCGGCGAGCAGCGGCTGCGCCTCGGTCCGGTGCGCCCGGACCCGGCCACGACCGGGCTCGGCCCGGGTGAGCTTGCCGTGGGCAAGCACGAGATACGCGTCGGGACGGCGACGTACGCGGTCGTGCTCGGCGAGGTGGTGCCGCCCGGCAAGCGCCCGATGCCGGCCGCCGACTGGGCCCGCGGCGCCCGCCTGCTCCCTCCCGCGCGGCTCACGTGAGCCGCCCCGCGGGGCGCGGCCGGCCGGTGCAGTGGCGGCCCGACCGGCGCCGCACCGACCCGTCGCGGCTCGCCGCCTACGACGTGCTGCGCGCGGTACGCGAGGACGAGGCCTACCCCAACCTCGTCGCGCCGCGGATCCTGTCCGAGGCGCGCCTGGAGGGGCGCGACGCGGCGTACGCCACCGAGCTCGCCTACGGCACGCTGCGCCAGCGCCGGTGGCTCGACGCGATCCTCGCCGCCTGCGTGGACCGGCCGCTCGAACAGGTCGACCCGCCGGTCCTCGACGTGCTGCGTCTCGGCGCGTACCAGCTGGTGCAACTCGGGACGCCGGCGCATGCGGCGGTAGGCGAGACGGTCCAGCTCGCGCGGACCGTCGCCGGCGAGTCGCGCTCCCGCTTCGTCAATGCGGTGCTGCGGCGGGTCGCCGCCACCGACGCGGACGGCTGGGCCGATCGGGTCGCGCCCGCCCCGGAGACCGACCCGGCCGGTCACCTCGGCGTGGTGCGCTCCCACCCGGACTGGGTGGTCCGGGCGCTGCACGACGCACTGCGCGCCGACGGCATGCCCGGCTGGGACGACCTGGAGGACCTGCTCATCGCGCACAACTCTGCCCCCGAGGTCACGCTCGTCGCGCGCCCCGGGCTGGCGGAGGTGTCCGAGCTGCTCGCCCACCCCGGTGCAGGTGCCGGTCGCTGGTCGCCATACGCGGTGCGGCTCGCCCATGGCCGTCCGGGCGCCGTGCCCGCCGTGCGCGAGTCCCGGGCCGGTGTGCAGGACGAGGGCAGCCAGCTCGTCGCGCTCGCACTCGCACGCGCCGAGGTCGACCTGCCCGAGGAGCAGTGGCTCGACCTGTGCGCGGGACCCGGAGGCAAGGCGGCGCTGCTCGGGGCGCTCGCCGCGCCGCGGGGCGTCCGGCTCACCGCGGTCGAGCGTGCGCCGCACCGCGCCGAGCTGGTGCGCCAGGCGGTACGCGCGCTGGCGAACGTCGACGTGCTCGTCGCCGATGCCCGTTCTGCCGCTGAACGCCCCGGCTCGTACGACCGCGTCCTGGTCGACGTGCCGTGCAGCGGGCTGGGCGTGCTGCGCCGCCGGCCCGAGGCGCGGTGGCGCAAGGCACCCTCCGACGTCGGTGAACTCGCCGCCCTGCAACGCGAGCTGCTCGCTGCCGCGATCGCCGCGGCACGGCCCGGCGGCGTCGTCGGCTACGCCACCTGCACCCCGCACCTGGCCGAGACGAGCGCTGTCGTCGACGACGCGGTCGCCGGCGGGCAGGTGGAGCGGATCGCCGTCCCGCCGCTGCTGCCCGAGCTCGACCCGCAGCCCGGGCCGGACCTGCGGCTCTGGCCCCACCGCCACGACACCGACGGCATGTACCTCGCGCTGCTGCGCCGCAGCTGATCGGGCGCCTCAAGCGGGACTGCGCCGGTGCCGACGTCGACAGCGTGACGATTGCGCCGTACGGGGGACCTCGACCCGACACGGCGGCGCCCGGCTGGCACGCGCACCTCGCCCTCGACGTCGTCCTCGCGCTGGAGACCGACCCCGAGCGGGGGTTGACCGAGGCACAGGCGCAGCAGCGGTGGGAGCGGTACGGCCCGAACACCCTGCCGAGCGCTCCCTCGCCCGGATGGCGGCAGGTCGTACTCGCCCGTTGGCGTGACCCGATGGCGGCGTTGCTCACCGCGGTCCTGGTGGTGTGCCTGCTCGTCGGGCAGCACGCCACCGCCGTCCTCGTCGCGCTCCTCGTGCTCGTCAACGTCGGTCTCGGCGCGCGGCAGGAACTGCTCGCCCAGAAGGCATCACCGCGCTCGGCGATCTGCAGGTGCCGCAGGCGCGCGTCGTCCGAGGCGGCGTCCTGTCCGTCGTACCGGCCGACCGGCTGGTCCCCGGCGACGTGATCCGTCTCGAGGCGGGCGATCTGGTACCCGCCGACGGCCGGCTGCTCTCGAGCGCGTCCGTGGAGGTCGCCGAGAGCGGGCTGACCGGCGAGAGCGCGCCCGTCGCGAAGGCGGCGGACGACTCGCTCGCGGCGGACGCGGCACTCGGGGACCGCACGACCATGGTCTTCCAGAGCACCTCGCTCACGCGCGGCAGCGCGAGCGCCGTCGTCACGGAGACCGGCGCCGCCACCGAGATGGGCCGGATCGCCGGCCTGCTCCGGACGGTCGAACGGCTCCCCTCGCCGCTCGAGTCCGAGCTGCGTGAGCTCACCGTGCGGCTGGCCGTCGTGTGCCTGCTCGCCGTCGCGTTCATCGTGATCGTCGGGCTGGCGCGCGGGCTGGCCCCGCAGAGCGTCGCCCTGATCGCCATCGCGACGGCGATCTCGTCGATACCGTCCGGCCTGCCGACGTTCCTCACGGCGATGCTCTCGTACGGCGCGCAGCGCCTCGCCGCCGCCAAGGCGATCGTCCGCGGGCTGTCCGACGTGGAGACGATCGGGGCGGTCAGTGCCGTGAACACCGACAAGACCGGCACTCTCACGCTGGACGAGATGACCGCTACCGCGCTGCACAGCGACGGGCAGTGGTTCACCGTCGACGGCGCCGGGTACGCCCTCACCGGGACGATCCGCCACGCCGCCGGTCGCTCGCTGCCCGACTTCACCGCGCTCGGGTACGGGCTGACGCTCTGCAGCGACGCCGTCGTGGGCGTCGACGAAACGGTGGTCGGCGACCCGACGGAGGCAGCACTCGTCGTGCTCGCCGCGAAGATGGGCGTCGACGCGGACACCTCGCGCCGTGAGTACCCGCGCGTCGCGCTCGTCCCGTTCGACTCGGCGTACAAGTTCATGGCGACCTATCACGTCGTACGCCTGGCCGACGACGAGCCGGAGTCGTTGGTGTGCTTGGTGAAAGGCGCCCCCGACGTCGTGCTGGACCGCTGCTCGCACGTGCTGTGGGACGGCGTCGAGGTGCCCGCGCACACGGTGCGGGACCGGGTCGAGGAGGCGAACCGGGAACTGGCCGGGCGCGGACTGCGGGTGATGTCGTTCGCGTACCGGCGGCTGGATCCCGCCGGTACGGCGCAGGTGCAGCGCGACCCGATGGCGGCGGTGAGCGACCTGGTGTTCGTCGCGCTGGTCGGCATCATCGACCCGCTGCGCCCCGGCGCCAAGGATGCCGTACGGACGGCGCTCGCGGCGGGCATCGACGTCCGGATGATCACCGGTGACCACGCGGTGACCGCCGAGGCGATCGCCGCGGACCTCGGGCTGGGCCCGGGCGTGATGACCGGACCGCAGCTCGCGACGCTCGACGACGCCGCCCTCACCTCCCGGCTGGACGGGCTGCACGTGTTCGGCCGGGTCTCGCCGAGCGACAAGCTGCGCCTCGTGTCGGTGCTGCAGGGACGCGGCCAGGTCGTCGCGATGACCGGAGACGCCGTGAACGACGCGGCGGCCCTGAAGAAGGCCGACGTCGGGGTCGCCATGGGATCGGGCAGCGAGGTGTCGAAGCAGGCCGCCAAGATCGTGCTCACCGACGACAACTTCGCCACGCTGGTGCACGCGATCGAGCTCGGTCGTGACGTGTACGAGAAGCTCGCCCGGCAGATCCGGTTCGTGATGGTCGGCCTGTTCGGCGTGGTGCTGCTCATGCTGCTCGCCAGCGCGTTCGACGTGAATCACGGCAACGCCCTGACGGCGGTGCAACTGCTGTACGTGACCTGCTTCATCGGGCTGTTCCCGGCGTTGGCACTGTCGATGGACGCGCCCGACGCCGACCTGATGCGCCGCCCGCCCCGCGACCCGTACGCGCGGATCCTCAACCGGCGCACCGGGCCGCGCTGGGTGCTGTACGGGCTGGTGCAGGCGCTCGCCGGGCTGCTCGTGTACTGGCTCGTCCCGGACGGGGATCCCGGCGGCATCACGGCGCAGCAGTCGATGGTGTTCGCGGTGCTGGGACTTTCGACCGTGCTGCTCGCCCTGGCCCTGCGCCGCGACCGCGTCCCGGCCTGGCGCGGTCCGCTCCGGACCTACCTGCTGTGGCTGGCGGTGCCGGTGGTCGCGACGTGGCTCGCGGTCGAGACCGATGCGATGCAGCGGCTGCTCGGCACCACCTCGCTGGCCGACGGGCAGTGGTGGCTGGTACTCGGACTCGCGCTGCTGCCGGCGCTCGTGATCGAGGTCGACAAGGCGTTCGCCCGCCGCTGACGGTCCCGCCTGCCGGGTGTCCCGGCGACGCCGCGCGCACCCGGGCGCCGGTAGGTTTCCGCCCATGGCCGTCCAGATCTCCCCGAGCCTGCTCGCGGCGGACTTCGGTGACCTGACAACCGAGTGCGCCAGGGTCGCAGGCGCCGCCGACTGGCTGCACGTCGACGTCATGGACAACCACTTCGTGCCCAACCTGACGCTCGGGCTGCCGGTGGTCGAGGCGCTGCTCGCGAAGGCCACGACCCCCGTGGACTGCCACCTGATGATCGCGGACCCCGACCGTTGGGCGCCCGCGTACGCGGAGGCCGGCGCCGGCTCGGTCACCTTCCACGCGGAGGCCGCCCACGCCCCCGTACGGCTGGCGCGCGCGCTGCGTGCCGCCGGAGCGCGTGCCGGCCTGGGCCTCAAGCCGGCCACCCCGGTCGAGGCGTACGCCGACCTGCTGCCCGAGGTCGACATGCTGCTGCTGATGACCGTCGAGCCGGGCTTCGGCGGCCAGGAGTTCCTGGAGGTCGTCGTCCCCAAGATCCGGCGCACCCGGGAGCTGCTGCGCGGACGCGACGACCTCGACGTGTGGTTGCAGGTCGACGGCGGCATCGACGAGCGCACGATCGAGATCGCCGCCGATGCGGGCGCCGACGTGTTCGTCGCCGGCTCGTCGGTCTACCGGGCCGAGGACCCTGCCGAGGCGGCCCGCCGGCTGCGTGCCCGGGCGGAGGCTGCGACGGCGGCCGCCTGGTGGTCCACCACCTGAGCCTGCTCCTGAGGAAGTGCCGGAAGTCCGTTTTCCAGCGGACCTTTTCACGTTCCTCCCGAACGATCGACGCGGAAGAAGGTGGGGCCGGTGGCCGACGCGGCAGCCGAGCTGCGCGCCATGCGCCGCGCCCTCGCGCTCGCGGCCGGTCCGCAGTTCCGCCGCGGCCCGAACCCGCGCGTCGGGGCGGTGGTGCTGGCACCGGACGGGGAGATCGTGGGAGAGGGGCACCATCGCGGGGCCGGTACGCCGCACGCCGAGGTCGTGGCGCTGCGCCAGGCAGGTCCGGCAGCGGCGGGCGCCACCGTGGTCGTGACGCTCGAACCGTGCGCGCACACCGGGCGCACCGGACCGTGCACGGCCGCACTCGTAGCCGCCGGCGTGGCCCGTGTCGTGTATGCCCAGCACGATCCCAACGCGGTTGCCGCGGGGGGAGCGGCGGCGCTCGCTGCGGCCGGGGTCGACGTGGAAGGCGGCCTGCTCGCGCCGGAGGCCACCGCGCTCAACGAGTACTGGACCTTCGCGATGCAGCGCGGCCGGCCGTTCGTGACCTGGAAGTCCGCGGCCACCCTCGACGGGCGCGTCGCCGCCGCCGACGGCACCAGCCGGTGGATCAGCTCGGCCGAGGCGCGCGCCGAGGTGCACGAACTGCGCGCCCTCGCGGACGCGGTCATGGTCGGCACCGGCACGGTCGTCGCAGACGACCCGCACCTGACGGTCCGTGACGACGAGGGAGGCGTCGCGGACGTGCCGCAGCCGCTGCGGGTCGCAGTCGGGCTGCGCCGGCTCGCACCGTCGCTGCGGATGTTCGACGACGCCGCTCCGAGCCTGCAGGTCCTGACCCGCGACCCGGGCGCGGCGCTCGCGGAACTCGCTGCGCACGACGTGCACCACGTCCTGCTCGAGGGCGGCCCCCGCCTGGCTGCAGCGTTCGTGCGGGCGGCCCTCGTCGACGGCGTCGTCTGGTACGTCGCGCCCGCGCTGCTCGGCGCCGGACCCTCCGCGCTCGGCGACGCCGGCATGACCGGCATCGGGGACGCGTTGCGGCTGCAGGTGATCGGCGTGCGGCAGGTCGGCACCGACGTGCGCCTCGACGGGCGGGTACCACGCCTGCCGACGTACTGAGGACGCATGATCACCCCGCCACCGGACGTACCGCAGCGCGCCGTAGGCTCTCGCGGGTGAAGACGTTCGAGTCGCTGCACGCGGAGCTGGCCGACAAGTGGTCGCGCCGGGACCCGTCGTCGGGGACCGTCGCGCTGCTGTCCGGCGGCGTCCACGCCGTCGGCAAGAAGGTCGTCGAGGAGGCCGCGGAGGCCTGGATGGCGGCCGAGCACGAGGGCCGCGAACGTACGGCCGTGGAGATCTCCCAGCTGCTCTACCACGCGGCGGCGCTGATGGTCGCCGCGGACGTCCCGCTCGCGGACGTGCAGCGACATCTGTAGCACGGGCCCGCACGCCACCAGCCGACGAGACGAAGCTGCCGACCCCCGAGGAGAACCGCGTGCTGCGCGTCGCCGTACCGAACAAGGGCCAGCTCGCCGAGCCGGCGCGCGACATGCTGCGCGAGGCCGGCTACCCGGCGGCGCACGCCGCCCGCGAGCTGGTGGTGCAGGACCCGGACGGCTCGGTCGAGTTCTTCTTCCTGCGTCCCCGTGACATCGCCACGTACGTCGCCTCGGGCCAGCTGGACCTCGGGATCACCGGACGCGACATGCTCGTCGACTCCGGGGTCGAGGCGCAGGTGCTGGCCGAGCTGGGGTTCGCGGCCTCGACGTTCCGGTTCGCCGTTCCCGACGGTGGCCCGGCCGAACCGGCAGGACTGGCCGGTTTGCGGATCGCCACGTCGTACGACGGGCTGCTGCGGGCCCATCTTTCCGCGCTCGGCATCACCGCGACCGTCGTGCACCTCGACGGTGCGGTCGAGAACGCGGTGCGCCTCGGGGTCGCGGACGCCGTCGCGGACATCGTCTCCACGGGCACCACGCTGCGCCAGGCCGGCCTGCACGTCATCGGCGAGCCGATCCTCGTCAGCGAGGCACTGCTGATCCGGCGCACCGGGGGCGCACCGGACGCCGCGGTCGAGACCTTCGTGCGACGGCTGCACGGCGTGATCATGGCCCGCGGGTACGTGATGATGGACTACGACATCCGGGTCGAGGGCCTCGACTCGGCCGTGACGGTGACCCCGGGGGTCGAGTCGCCCACGGTGTCGCCGCTGCACGACAAGGGCTGGGTCGCCGTTCGCGCCATGGTGCCGCGCCGCGACGTGCACAAGGTGATGGACCGGCTCTACGACCTCGGCGCCCGCGGCATCATCGTGACCGACATCCACGCCTGCCGCCTCTGACGCGGCGACGAAGGTCACGATCGGTCAACGATCGCTGAGTCTCGGCGAGCCGACGACGCGGTTCTCCCCTAGCCTCGACGGGAAGTACACGCCGAAGATCGGGGTTTGCCGGTGGCCGGGGTCGAGCTGTCGCACGTGGGCAAGGTCTACCACGACGGCACGCGTGCCGTGAGCGACCTCAACCTGCACATCAGCGACGGTGAGTTCCTCGTGCTGGTCGGCCCCTCCGGCTGCGGCAAGACGACGGCGCTGCGCATGATCGCCGGTCTCGAGGAGATCTCCGAGGGCACCATCACCATCGGCGACCGCGTCGTCAACCACGTGCCGTCCCGCGACCGCGACGTCGCGATGGTGTTCCAGTCGTACGCGCTCTACCCGCACCTGACGATCCGCGACAACATCGGCTTCGGCCTGCAGTTGCGCAAGATGGACAAGAAGGAGATCCAGCGGCGCGTCCAGGAGGCCGCGCACATCCTCGGGCTGTCCGACCACCTGGACCGCAAGCCGCGCAACCTCTCCGGCGGCCAACGCCAGCGGGTCGCGATGGGACGGGCCATCGTGCGCGAGCCGCAGGTGTTCCTGATGGACGAGCCGCTGTCCAACCTCGACGCGAAGCTGCGCGTGCAGATGCGCGCGGAGGTCGCGCGGCTGCAACGCGACCTCGGTACGACCACCATCTACGTCACGCACGACCAGACCGAGGCGATGACCCTCGGCGACCGGGTCGCGGTGATGAAACAGGGGGTGCTGCAGCAGGTCGCCGAGCCACAGACCCTCTACGACCACCCGAACAACATCTTCGTGGCCGGCTTCATCGGGTCCCCGGCGATGAACCTGGTCATGGGCACCTTCGGCGCCATCGACGCGGAGCCGGACACGGACCGGGTGCCGCTCAGGTTGGGCAGTCATGAACTGCTGGTGCCGCGCAAGGTGTTCGAGGAACGGCCGGCGCTCGCACGCTACGAGAACCGGCCGGTGGTGGTGGGCATCCGGCCCGAGGACCTCTCGGACGCGACGTTGGTCGAGCCCGGACCCGGTGAGGTCTTCCGGGCCAGCGCGGACCTGGTGGAGGCGATGGGCTCGGACGTCGTCGTGCACCTGCAGGGCGACGCGGACCACGTCGACACCGACGACACCCGCGAGCTCGCCCGCGACAGCGGTCGCGAGCTGGACGTCGATCACGAGAAGACGATCGTCGTCGCGCGGTTCAGCCCGCGTACGACGGCTGCCGAAGGGCAGACCCTCGAGGTCCGCGTCGACACCGAGCGACTGCAGTTCTTCGACCCGGAGACCGGCCTGGCCGTCTGGGACGACACCGAGAACCACGTGGGGGGCACATGAGGAGGCGCCGATGAGGCACGCGATCCTGAAGACGACGGCCGTGGCGGGACTCGCGGTCCTGCTGGCGGCGTGCGGAGGTGGCAGCAGCGCGCCGGGCGGAGGGACGACCTCGTCCGGCGAACCGTCCGAGGGCGCCTTCCCCGACCTGTCCGGTCAGACCATCTCGGTCGACGCGGTCTGGACCGGGGCGGAACAGGAGACGTTCCAGAAGTTGATGTCGGACTTCGAGTCCAAGACCGGCGCCAAGTTCAACTACACCTCCACCGGTGACCAGATCGCGACCGTGCTCGGCACCAAGGTGCAGGGCGGCTCACCGCCCGACGTCGCGATCCTGCCCCAGCCGGGCCTGCTGAACCAGTTCGCCAAGGCCGGCAACCTGCAGCCGCTCTCCGACGAGGCATCAGCGGCGGTCGACGCCAACTACAGCCCGATCTGGAAGGAACTCGGCAGCGTCGACGGCAAGGCGTACGGCGTCTGGGTGGACGCCTCGAACAAGTCGACCGTCTGGTACAACACGAAGGAGTTCGACAACGCGGGGATCTCCAGCGAACCCCAGACGTGGGAGGACTTCCTCGCGGCCGGCAAGACGCTCGCCGACGCCGGGGTGAAGGTCCCGGTCTCGATTGGTGGGGCCGACGGCTGGACCCTCACCGACTGGTTCGAGAACGTCTACCTGCGCTCGGCCGGTGCCGACAAGTACGACCAGCTCAGCACGCACGACATCAAGTGGACCGACCCGTCGGTGGAGGAGGCGCTCAAGACCCTCGCGCAGCTGTTCGGGGACAAGACGCTGATCGGTGACCCGAACCGGGCGCTGCAGGTCGACTTCCCGACCTCGGTGACGAACACGTTCTCCGCGAACCCGAGCTCGGCGATCGTGTTCGAGGGAAGCTTCGTCGCCGGTGTGATCTCCAGCTCGACACCGAGCAAGGTCGGCACCGACGCCAAGTGGTTCCCGTTCCCGTCGATCAACGGCTCGAGCCCCTCGGTCGTGGGCGGCGGTGACGTGGCAGTGGCGTTCAAGGACACCCCGGGTGCCAAGGCCTTCCTGCAGTACCTCGCGACCCCGGAAGCCGCCGCCCTCATGGTCTCCACGGGCAGCTTCACGTCGGCCAACAAGAACCTCGACCCGTCGGCCTACCCGGACGACAACTCGCGCGCCGTGGGCCAGGCGATCGTCGACGCCGGTGACAACTTCCGGTTCGACATGTCCGACCTCGCTCCGCCCGCTTTCGGTGGCACCAAGGGCGCCGGGGAGTGGAAGGACCTGCAGGACTTCCTCGCCAACCCGAACAACATCCAGGGCACGATGAAGCAGCTGGAGGCCGACGCGGCCGCGGCCTTCAAGTAGGCGAAGAGCGATGGCGGTCGACGCGACCGGCACCGCGACCGGTGGCGGGGCGGCAGCAGCCGTCCCGCCACCAGGCACCGGCGGTCGTCGCAGGCAGGTGCCCTGGCTGGGCCTGCTGTTCCTGGCGCCCGCGCTGATCCTGCTCGGCGCGCTGGTGCTCTACCCGATCGTCTTCTCGATCGTGCGCAGCCTGTTCGACGCGGGCGGTGAGACGTTCGTCGGTCTTGGCAACTACGGACGGATGTTCACCGACCACGACACGCTGATCGCGCTGCGCAACAACGTCATCTGGGTGGTCGTCGCCCCGACGATCGCGACCGCGCTGGGCCTGATCTTCGCCGTGCTCACCGAACGGATTCGGTGGGCGACCGCGTTCAAAGCGCTGATCTTCATGCCGATGGCCGTCTCGTTCCTCGCCACCGGCGTCATCTTCCGGCTCGTCTACGACCAGGACCCGGCCAAGGGCGTCGCCAACGCGGTCGTGGTGAGCGTGCACGACCTGTTCAACAAGTCCTCCGAGTACCCGGGCGCGTTCCCGCGCGACAAGAAGGCGCTCCCTGCCCACGACGGTGGGTACGAGACGGCCAAGCCGGTCGCTGCCGGCACGCCGGCGATGTTGCCGCTCGTGGGATTCCCCCCGGCCCAGCTGCCCGACTCGGCGACGCAGGCCAAGGCGGCCGAGCCCTCGAGCGGACTGTCCGGCACGGTCTGGCTCGACTTCAAACCGGGCGGTGGCGGCACCTCGGGGGTGATCGACCCTGGCGAGAAGGGCATGCCCGGGGTCGTGGTGCAGGCGGTACGCGACGGGTCGGTGGTGGCCACGGCCACGACGGCCGACGACGGCACCTTCCATTTCGATTCGCTGTCCGGGGGCGCGTACACGCTGTTGCTGCCGCAGTCGAACTTCGCCGAGCCGTTCAACGGCGTGCTCTGGCTCGGGCCGACGCTGGTGACCCCGGCGATCATCGCCTCGTACATCTGGATCTACGCCGGTTTCGCGATGGTGTTGATCGCGGCCGGCCTCGCCTCGATACCCAGGGACACCTTGGAGGCGGCACGGGTCGACGGCGCGACGGAGTGGCAGGTCTTCCGACGCGTCACGATGCCGCTGCTCTCGCCGGTGCTCGTCGTCGTCTTCGTGACGCTCGTCATCAACGTCCTGAAGATCTTCGACCTCGTCTACATCATGGCGCCCGGCTCGGTGCAGGCCGAGGCGAACGTGCTCGCCCTGCAGATGTGGCTGGTGTCCTTCGGCGGTGGCAACGACTTCGGCTTCGGCAGCGCCATCGGCGTGTTCCTGTTCCTGCTGGTGATCCCGGCGATGGCGTTCAACATCCGTCGGTTCGTGGGGGAGCGCTGATGAGCGTCGAGGCGGGTCCGCGCGTCGTACGGTCCGGGTCCGGGTCACCCCGGCGCGGGGTCGCCGCGCGGCTGGTGGGAGCGGTCGGCGGCGGGGTGGTCAGCGTCGTGCTCGTGCTCGTCGCGATCTTCTGGCTCATCCCGACGGTGGGACTGCTGGTCGCCTCGCTGCGCAGCGAGACCGACAACACGTCCTCCGGCTGGTGGACCGTCGTCACGGCGCCGGCGCAACTGACCGTGGCCAACTACGAGTCGATCCTCGCGAACCCCGCGATCGTGCGCTCGTTCTTCAACACGATCTACATCACCGTGCCCGCGACGCTGCTCGTGGTGATCATCGGTGCGCTCGCCGCGTACGCGTTCGCCTGGGTGGAGTTCCCGGGCCGGGACTGGGTCTTCCTGCTGGTCGTCGCCCTGCTCGTCGTGCCGATCCAGGTCGCGCTGATCCCCGTGGCGCGGCTCTACGGCGCGCTCGACATCTTCGGCTCGATCCCGTCGGTGGTGTTCTTCCACGTCGCTTTCGGCCTGCCGTTCGCCATCTTCCTGCTGCGCAACTTCTTCGCCGGGATCCCACGCGACCTGCTGGAAGCGGCGCGGATGGACGGCGCAGGGGAGTGGGCCGTCTTCCGCCGGGTGGTGCTCCCGCTGGGACTGCCGGCGATCGCCTCGCTCGGCATCTTCCAGTTCCTGTGGGTCTGGAACGACCTGCTCGTCGCGCTCGTGTTCGCCGACTCCCGCTCCGCGCCGCTCACCGTCGAACTGCAGTCGCAGGTACGGCAGTTCGGTTCCAACATCGACATCCTGGCGCCTGGCGCGTTCCTGTCGATGATCGTGCCGCTGATCGTGTTCTTCGCGTTCCAGCGCTACTTCGTCCAGGGAGTCCTCGCGGGGTCGGTCAAGTAGCGCGGTCCGGCCCGCGTCGTCCGCGACCCCGGAGTTAGACTGCCCGGGTACGAGCACACGTGCTCGCGCGTCCCGGGGTCGGTGGAATTCCGAACCGGCGGTGGAGCCCGCGACCCGGTGGCATCCAGCCACCGGTGGATCCGGTCCGCCGCGACGCAGCCCCGCACTGCGTACGCGGTCATCCGGAGCCGACGGTCACAGTCCGGACGGGAGGCGACGCGCGGCTGCGGGCGCACGCCTCGTCGTGACGTGGCGCGTGCTCTCTCCGGGCGTCGGTTCCGCGCCCCTCGCGGACGCGCGGCACCCGAGCGACCGGAGCACGTCATGTTCACCGGGATCGTCGAGGCCGTCGGCCGGGTCGACGCCGTCGAGCTGCGCGGCGACTCCGCGCGCCTCACGATCCGCTGGCCCGAAGAAGAGGTGCAGGTCGGCGACTCCGTCGCGGTCGACGGCGTGTGTCTGACCGTCGCCGGGCGGCACCCGGACGGCTTCCGCGCCGACGTGATGGGCGAGACGTTGCGATGCACGACCCTCGGCGCACTGCGCCCGGACGCCCCGGTGAACCTCGAGCGCGCCGCGCTGCTGTCCGACCGGCTCGGCGGTCACCTGGTGCAGGGCCACGTCGACGGGGTGGGAGGGATCCGCGAGCGCCACCCGGGAGCGGACTGGGACCTGCTGCGCGTACAGCTGCCGGACGGCCTGGGACGGTACGTCGTGGCCAAGGGTTCGATCGCGGTGGACGGCGTCTCCCTGACCGTGGTCGAGGCGGGCACCGACTGGTTCACGGTCTCGTTGATCCCCACGACGCTGGCCCGCACGACCCTCGGGCGGCGGCGGGTCGACGATGCCGTGAACCTGGAGGTCGACGTGATCGCCAAGTACGTGGAGCGCATCGTCAGCTGGAGGACCCCATGACCAGTCCCGGTTTCGATCCCGTCGAGGCGGCGGTCGAGGCGGTGCGCGCCGGACGGCCCGTGGTCGTCGTCGACGACGAGGACCGCGAGAACGAAGGCGACCTGATCTTCGCAGCGGCGCACGCGACGCCGGAGCTGGTGGGCTTCATGACCCGGTACACCTCCGGGTTCATCTGCGCCGCGCTCCCCGCCGCCGACCTCGACCGGCTGGGCGTGCCGCCGATGACGACGCTGAGCCAGGACCGGTACGGCACCGCGTACGCCGTCACCGTCGACGCCGCCGACGTCGCGGCCACCGGCATCTCGGCGGCCGACCGGGCACGCACGCTGCAGGTACTGGCGGATCCTGCCGCAGGCCCGGACGCGTTGACGCGCCCGGGCCACGTGGTGCCGCTGCGCGCCGTCCCGGGGGGTGTGCTGCGCCGCGGCGGGCACACCGAGGCGGCGGTCGACCTGGTCCGGTTGGCCGGGCAGGGCAGCGCCGGTGCGCTGTGCGAGCTGGTCAACGACGACGGCACCATGATGCGTACCCCGGACTGCCGCGCCTTCGCCGACGCGCACGGCCTGGTGATGATCTGCGTGCCGGACCTCGCGGCCTACCGGCGGCGTACCGAGCGCCATGTCCAGCGGGCCGCGTCCGCTGCGCTGCCCACCCAGTACGGGCTGTTCACCGCCACCGGCTACCGCTCGACCCTCGACGGGTCCGAGCACGTCGCCCTCACCGTCGGCGACCTCGGCGACGGCGAGGACGTCCTGGTGCGGGTGCACTCGGAGTGCCTGACGGGGGACGTCTTCGGCTCGCTGCGCTGCGACTGCGGCGCGCAGCTGCACACCGCGATGCGCCTGGTGGCGCAGGAGGGGCGCGGCGTGGTGCTCTACGTGCGCGGGCACGAGGGCCGGGGCATCGGGTTGCTGCACAAGCTGGCCGCGTACGTGCTGCAGGACGGCGGCGCCGACACCGTCGATGCGAACCTCGAGCTGGGGTTGCCGGTCGACGCGCGCGACTACGCGATCGGCGCACAGGTCCTCACCGACCTCGGGGTACGCAGTCTGCGGCTGCTCACCAACAACCCGGACAAGGTGGCCAGCCTGACCGAGCACGGGCTGCGGGTGCTGCAGCAGGTCGCGCTCCCGGTCGCCGCGAACGAGCACAACCTCGCCTACCTGCGCACCAAGCGCGACCGGATGGGTCACGACCTGCCGGCCGACCTGCTGACCGCGCCGGTCGTGCCCGCGCCGCCGTTCGGACTGGCCTCGACGGCCGACGGGAGCGGCGGATGAGCGGCCGCGGAGCGCCTCGGCTCCCCGTGGACGCGCGCGCCGGCGCCGGGCTGCGGGTCGCCGTCGTGGCGGCGCTGTGGCACGACCGGGTGGCGACCGGGCTGCTGGACGGTGCGGTGCGCGTGCTCGTCGCGTCCGGGGCGAGCCACCACGTGGTACGGGTACCGGGCGCGTTCGAGCTGCCCCTCGTGGCGCAGGCGTCGGCCGCCGACAGCGACGCGGTCGTCGCCCTCGGCGCCGTCATCCGTGGGGAGACGCCCCACTTCGAGCAGGTCTGCCGAGCGGTCACCGACGGACTGGCGCGGGTGGCGCTGGACACCGGCGTGCCGGTCGGGTTCGGCGTGCTGACGTGCGACGACGAGGAGCAGGCGCTCGCGCGCGCCGGGCTGGCCGGCAGCCGCGAGGACAAAGGCGGCGAGGCCGCGACCGCTGCGCTCGCCACCGTCGCGGCGCTGCGGCAGGTCGCCGCCGCAGCGCGGGCTGAGGTCACTCCCTGAGCGGCACCCACTCGCCCGCCCGCGCGGCGTCGAGCCGGGCCAGCGCCGCGCGCAGCGCGGCGGCGTCGAGCTCGGCGAACCCGCCCGAGTCGATCGCCCGGCTCACCCGCGCGCGCTGGTCGCCGACCGCTTCCGCGGTCCGGGCCGGGTCGGTGCACCAGGCGACCTCCCGCAGCAGCTCGACGAGCCGGCCGAGGACGCGCGGGTCGTCCCGGCCGTAGTGCGTGCTCTGGCTCATCACCAGGTCCAGCAGCTCCGCGAACGACGGTCGGGCGAGCACCAGCCGCGGCTCGTCGTTCTCGTCGCGCACCACACGCGGGCCGGTGTCGCACCGGCCCGCGGCCACGAGCAGGGTCGCGCAGTGCCCGAGCGCGTGCACCGCTGTCGTGGGGTCGTTGATGCCCGGCGACATCGCCTTGCAGACGACGTCGACGAGCGTGCGCAGCCCGAAGCGGACGTCCTGCACGGCGGTCCGTTCGTAATCGATGTGCACGGCGCGCCGGACACCGTCGACCAAGGCGGTGAGGTCGTCCTTCGACGGCGGCCGCCTGCGGTACCAGGCGGTCCCGACCGGGGTGCCCTCCACGACGTGGTCACCGGGCGCGCGATCGAGCACGAGGAAGGCATCCTGGGCTGCGGCCAGCGCCAGCAGGTCGTCCTCGGCGACCAGCTCGAGGAACCCGGAACGGTGCGCCGGCAACCGGTGCCCGGAGGCCGCAGACGGGATCGGCACGGGCGTACCCCGCTCGCGTTGGTGTGCGGCGTCGCCGAGGGCACGGTCGATCGTCCGCCGGGTCTCCGAGCTGACCTCCCGCATCATCGTCTCGACGCGGATCAGCCGTACGACGTACGCCAGGAACGCCGTCAGCGTCACGACGCTCGCCAGCGCGAGCGCCAACGCGAGGGTCACGGTGAGCTGTGGGGCCTGCTCGTCACTGGCGACGACACGCAGCGAGAGCAGCGCGTAGGTGAACGTCGCGAGCAGGATCCCCAGGCTCACCTGGACCACACGATCCCGGGTGAACGTGCGCAGCAGCCGCGGCGAGAACTGGCTGCTGGCCAGCTGGAGCGTGACGACGGTGAGCGAGAACGTGAGTGAGGTGACGGTGATCAATGCGGTGGCGATCGTGGTCAGCACGGCGCGCGCAGCGTCCGGTCCCGCGTCGAACAGACCTCGCAGCGGGGTCTGCGGCAGCCGCGCGCCGACGGCCGCATCGAGCATCGGCAGTACGACAGCGGCGCCGATCGAGACCGCGACCAGGGCGAGCGGGATCGGCCACAGCCGACTGCGTACGGCGTCCGCGACTCGCGAGCGACGCCAACCGGTGGTGGTCGTCACCGGCGCGACGTTAGTGGACCCGGTCGTCGGCGGGCGCACCTCGTCCCACCGCCGCGGTGCGGCACACTGGCGCGGTGGCCGGGAACGGAGCTCCGCGCGGGGGTACCGCGGACGACCGGTTCGCAGGTGCACCGATCCCGCGTCCCCGGTTCGCCGATGACGACGGCTCGGCCGACGCCGGGCTCACCGCGGCGCTCGCCGCGTACGCTGCCGGCTCGACCGACCGGGACCCGGTGCTCGCGCAGCTGACCGGCGTACGGCTGCTGGTACCCGTCGTCGCCGTGCTGGACACCCTCGCCGAGCCGCAGCAGGGCGACGGGGGCCTCGCGCAGGAGAAGGACAGCCACATGGCGACGGTCACGTTGACGAACCCGGACGGGCGGCGCGGCCTGCTCGCGTTCACCAGCACCGCTGCCCTCACGGCGTGGCGCGCCGACGCGCGCCCCGTCGCCGCTGCCGCCGGGCAGGTCGCGCGCGCCGCCCTGGAGGAGCGCGCGGACGCGGTGCTGCTGGACATCGCCGGACCGGTGCCGTTCCCGGTCGAGGGGTACCCGCTGGCGGTCCTGGCGAGTGGCCAGGGCTACCAGCCGGCGTACGCCAACCCGGCGATCGCCACCGCGGTGCTGGCCGCGCTCGCGCCGCTGCCCGGCCCGCCGCGGGCGCGCCTGCTGCCCGGCGACGCGCACGGGGCGGACGTCGCGCTCGAGCTCGACCTCGCCGGCGCCACGCTCGCCCAGGTCAGCGAGGCGCTGGCCGCCCAGCCGGCGCTCGCCGAGCTCTGCCCGCGCGGGGTCGCCGTCCTTCGCTGACGCGGGCCCTGCCGTCCGGCGTTCGCAGCGGCTCGCCCGGTCTCGGGCGTGTCGCGCAGATCGGGTCCACGACTTCCGCGATAGTGCGCGTGAGGGGGAGCACGCAGATCACGGGAGGTGTGCGGTGCTGGCACGCAGGTTCCTCGCCGAGTTCCTCGGCACGTTCATGCTGGTGTTCCTCGCCGTGGGTGCGGCCGTCAGCGGCATCGCGGCCAAGGTCGGTCTGGACTTCGGCGGCCCGGGCTCCGGTGTGCTCGGGGTGGCGATCGCCTTCGGCTTCGTGCAGGTGTTCGCGGCGTACGCCTTCGGGCCGGTCAGCGGTGCCCACATCAACCCGGCGGTGTCGGTCGGCCTGCTCGTCGCGCGCAAGATCGACGCGACGACCGCGGGGGTCCACGTGCTGGCGCAGCTCCTGGGTGCGATCGTCGCTGCCGGACTGCTGAAGCTGTTCGTCACGAGCCTCGGGGTGACCGACCAGACCGGCGCTCTCGGCACCAACGACTGGGGCGCCACCATCGACATGGGCGGGGCGTTCCTGCTGGAAGCGGTGCTCACCTTCCTGTTCGTGCTGGTGATCCTGCTCGTCACAGACCGGGCGGCCGTCGCCGGAGCTGCGGGCCTGGCGATCGGAGTGGCGCTCACCGCCGTCCACCTGGTCGGGATCCCGCTCACCGGCACCTCGGTGAACCCGGCCCGCTCGATCGGGCCGGCGATCTTCGAGGGCGGTGCACCGCTCGCGCACGTCTGGCTGTTCATCCTCGCGCCGCTGGTCGGCGGGTTCTGCGCCGCGCTGGTCTACCCCTTCACCCGGCTGCCGGACCGGGCGGTCGCGGTCGATCCGGAGCAGTGACCGACGTCGGCGTTGGCTAGCGCGCTCCGCGCTCGCTACACTCGCAGGCGGACCGCCCGCCGTACGGTGGGCTGCACGAAGCGGAGCGACCTCGCTCCCACCTTCCGGTCGCCGTCAGGCCGGTGGGTAGTAGGTCCGGGAAGATGCGCCCGCGCGCGGGCGTTGACACCTCGGACGTGCGAGGCCTCTGCGCATCCGTGCGCCGGGGCCTCGATCCATGTCGGGGCCGTGAGCGGCCCGCCCAGCCCTACGTACCGAGGAGAACACATCAGCGTCGAGCCCCGCATCAACGACCGGATCCGAGTCCCCGAGGTCCGCCTGGTCGGACCGAGCGGCGAGCAGGTCGGCGTCGTACGCATCGAGGATGCGCTGCGCCTGGCCGCCGAGGCCGATCTCGACCTCGTCGAGGTGGCCCCCATGTCCAAGCCGCCGGTCTGCAAGCTCATGGACTTCGGCAAGTTCAAGTACGAGTCCGCGATGAAGGCCCGTGAGGCCCGCAAGAACCAGGTCAACACGGTCATCAAGGAGATGAAGCTCCGCCCGAAGATCGACCAGCACGACTACGAGACCAAGAAGGGTCACGTCGAGCGGTTCCTGCGGGGCGGCGACAAGGTAAAGATCACGATCATGTTCCGTGGTCGCGAGCAGAGCCGGCCCGAGCTCGGGTTCCGGCTGCTCAAGAAGCTCGCGGACGACGTCTCCGAGCTCGGCTGGGTGGAGTTCGCACCGAAGCAGGACGGCCGCAACATGATCATGGTGCTCGGGCCGCACAAGAAGAAGGCCGAGGCGATGGCGGAGGCCAAGGCGGACCGCGAGGCCCGCCGCCGGGACCGCGACACGGCCCCGGCCGAGGCGCAGCCGCCGGCCGCGAGCGCCTCCTAGTACCGCACCACCTGCTCGACCAGTTCCAGCACGACCTGAGGCGACCATGCCGACCGGGGCTGCCCGCCCCGGCCACGAAGAGGAGAACGGCGCGATGCCGAAGCAGAAGACCCACAGCGGGATGAAGAAGCGCGTCAAGGTGAGCGGCACCGGAAAGCTGCTGCACGAGCGCACCAACAAGCGCCACCTGCTGGAAGGCAAGTCGAGCCGTCGCACCCGCCGGCTCTCCGGTGTCAAGGAGCTCTCCAAGGCCGACACCAAGGCCGCCAAGCGGCTGCTCGGCCGCTGACCCGTCCCTCTTCCGTACTACTTCCCCGCAGGAGTGAACTGACATGGCACGCGTCAAGCGCGCAGTGAACGCCCACAAGAAGCGCCGCGAGGTGCTCGAGCAGGCCAGTGGCTACCGGGGCCAGCGCTCCCGGCTGTACCGCAAGGCCAAGGAGCAGATGCTCCACTCGGAGACGTACGCGTTCAACGACCGTCGCAAGCGCAAGGGCGAGTTCCGCTCGTTGTGGATCCAGCGCATCAACGCCGGCGCCCGCGCGAACGGCATGACGTACAACCGCTTCATCCAGGGACTGCGGCTCGCCGGCGTCGAGGTCGACCGCCGGATGCTCGCCGAGCTCGCGGTCAACGACCCGACCGCGTTCGCGGCCCTCGTCCAGACCGCCGCCAAGTCCCTGCCGTCCGCCGCGGCCTGACGACCTCCCGACGTCACTGTGCTGGTGGCGGGTTATCGAGCCGTTCCGGCCCGATTCTCGACCACCAGCACAGTGACGTCGGTCGTGACGCCGTGCTGACCAATCCGCGAGCGCCTCGGGTACGGGCTGCGGCGCGCCTCGCCAAGCGGGCGTTCCGCGAACGGGACGGGCGCTTCCTCGCCGAGGGGCCGCAGGCCTGCCGCGAGGCGGCGAACGCGCCAGGCGCGCTGCGCGAGCTCTACCTCACCGGCGAGGCCGCCGATCGGCACCCGGACGTGGTGTCGGCGGCCCGCGCCGGCGGCACCGAGCTCGTCCGGGCCTCGGAGGCGGTCGTCGCGGCCCTCGCCGACACCGTCACGCCGCAGGGCATGGTCGGCGTCTGCGCACTGCCGCGGACCGCGCTTCCCGACGTGCTCGCCGGCTCGCCGCGACTGGTCGCGGTGCTCGCGCACGTGCGCGACCCCGGCAACGCCGGCACGGTGATCCGCACCGCTGACGCCGCGGGCGCTGGGGGAGTGGTCCTCACGGACGCGAGCGTGGACGCGTACAACCCGAAGGCGGTACGCGCGAGCGCCGGCTCGCTCTGGCACCTGCCCGTCGTGACCGGTGCTGGGCTGGCGGAGGTCGTGGCGGCCTGCAGGGACGCCGGGCTGCGGGTGCTCGCCGCCGACGGGGCGGGGGAGCGCGACCTCGACGCGCTCGCCGACGATGGTGCGCTCGCCGCGCCGACCGCCTGGGTGTTCGGCAACGAGGCCTGGGGCCTGCCCGAAGCCGACCGGGCGCTCGCCGACGAGGTCGTGCGTGTCCCGATCCACGGCCGGGCCGAGTCGCTCAACCTCGCCGCCGCCGCCGCCGTCTGCCTCTACGCCTCCGCCCGCGCCCAGCGGTAACCCACCTTCGACTGGCGTCAGCTACCGCGGGTCGCGGCTGGTCCCGCCGATCACGAAGTTTGTGGCGCGTCTACGGGGTCGATCATGAACTTGTGGTCGGGATTCCTCGAAATGTCGACCACAAGTCCATGATCGGCGCCCTCGGTGGTCGAAGCCTCATGATCGCCGAGCGTTCGGGACTTTGGTCCGTAGCGTGCGCGCTGCCCTGCTCGCCAGCATCGGAGCGGCACCGTTCCCGACACGGAGGGTCAGCGCATGTCCTACGTCGAGCTCGCGATGTTCCAGGAGACCGGCTACGTGGTCCTGGACCCGTACGGCGCACCGATCGATCCCGCCGAGTGGCTCGATCTCGAGTACGTCGACTGGAAGTCCTCCGGCGACACCCGCTTCGCCCCGCTGGCCAGCGCGTACGGCGCCATCGAGTGCAACGGGTTCTGGCACTTCGAGCCCCCGAAGCCGGACAAGGACGGGGTGTGGATCGACTCGCAGACCGAAGCGGCGCCGACCCTGACGGCGCGGGCCCAGGCGATCGGCGCGAACGTCGGCCGGTGCCGGATCATCGAGTTGCAGCCGAACTCGTACGCCGACGCGCTCTACAACTCCCACCTCGACGACAACAACCGGCTCAACCCGCACGGCACCGGGTGGGTCGTACGCGCGTTCATGCAGCTCACCGACAACCCGGACTCGTACATGGTGCTGCGCACCGACGTGTCCGACCCGAGCACCGAGACCCGGATCGCGCTTCCGGCGGGCGCGCAGCTGGTGGTCGACTCGGAGCGGATGTGGCACTCGGTGTGGCACCAGGGCGACGCGCCGCGGTACTGCCTGATCACCTCGGTCGAGTCCGGTCCGGACCTCGAGAAGTGGCTGATCGGGCAGAACGCCCGCACCCGGGTCGAGTCCGCCCCGCTCGACCCGGAGTACGCCCGCACGATGGAGGCCGAGGCCCAGCAGCGCCGTGCGGCGCGGACCGCGTACTACGGGTACGACCCGACGTTCGTGATGTCCGAGGCCTGAGCTCCCGCCCACTTCACGCCGTCACCCGACGGTGAGCGTTAGGTCACAGCTAAGGGTCGCCTAACCAGTCGCGTGGATGCGGCAGGATGGACGGGTACGCCCGTCGTCGCCTGCTGGAGGAACCCGCATGTCGCCGTACATCACCCTCGACGTGTTCGAGGAGACCGGCTACGTCGTGCTCGACCCGTACGACCAGTCCGCCGACCCCGCGGAGTGGCTGGACATCGAGTACGTCGACTGGAAGTCCTCGGGAGACACGCGTTTCGCGCCGCTGGCGAGCGCGTACGGCGACCTGGAGTGCGACGGGTTCTGGAACCACACCCCGCCCAAGACCGACAAGGACGGCGTGTGGGTGCCGGCGAACGTCGAGAAGGCGCCCCGGCTGGTCGAGCGGGCGAAGGAGCCGGGCGCGAACATCGGCCGCTGCCGGGTGATCGAGCTGCAACCCAACTCGTACGCGGACACGATCTACAACCTGCACCGCGACGACAACAACCGGCTCAACCCGGAGGGCACCGGCTGGATCGTGCGCGGCTTCTTCAACCTCACCGACGACCCCGACTCGGCGATGGTGCTGCGCGAGGACAAGGACGACCCCTCGACCGAGACGCGCATCCCGCTGCCCGCAGGTGCACAGTTGATCGTCGACACGCAGCGGCTCTACCACGCCGTGTTCCACCCCGGCTCGCAGCCGCGCTACAACCTGATCACGTCATGGACGAGCGGGCCCGAGCTCGGCGCGTACATCGAGAAGTACCACGGGCGCAGTCGGGTCGACTCGCTTCCGGTGGACTCGTCGGTCATCGACGCGGCGACCGAGGAGGTGGCGCGCCGCCGCGCGGCCCGCGCGGCAGCACTTGCCGCCCGTGGGAAGGACCCGCGCTTCGGCGACGGGACGCTCGCCGCGAGCGAGGGGATGGGCCAGACCGAGGTGCTCTCCGAGGCCTGACGGCCGCGCGTCCCTGCTCGAATCGTCGTCAACTCCGGCGGATAACGACGTTTCGAGCAGGGACACGCGCAGTGGGGGGTGGTTGCCGGCGACCACCACGCTGTGCCGCCGCCCCCGCGAGTACGACGAGCGCGACGCCGACGGCCTGCAGCAGCGAGGGTGCCTGGTGCAGGACGACCAGGCCGAGCATCGAGCCGATCGCCGGCTCGAGCGCCATCAGTGTTCCGAACGCTGCCGGCGTCAACCGCCGCAACGCGAGCAGCTCGAAGGCGAAAGGCAGGACCGGCAGCAGCAGGGCCAGCCCGAGCCCGGCCGCCAGGACAGCGGGCGTCAACTGACCGACGGCCTGTGGTACGCCGAAGCCGGCGGCGACCATGGCCGCGATAGGGATCGTGAAGGACAGCCCGGTGATGCCGGAGAAGCGGTCGCCGACGCGCTGGGTGAGCAGGATGTAGCTCGCCCAGCAGACCGCGGATGCGGCGGCGCAGCCGACCCCGAGCAGATCGAGGTCGGGCCGCCACGGTTCGGTGAGCAGTACGACGCCGGTGAGCGCGAGCGCCGGCCAGACCAGCGCCCGCCGGCTGTGGCTGCGAGCCGCGGCGACGGTGAGCGGGCCGAGGAACTCGACGGCGACGGCGGTGCCGAGCGGGATCCGTTCGATGGCGCTGAGGAACAACATGGTCATCAAGCCGGTGACGATACCGAGCGCGAGCAGGACCGGCAGGTCCTGGCGATGCACAGAGCGGATCGGTGGCCGGGCCACTGCCAGGAAGACGAGCGCTCCCATGGTGAGACGGAGCCAGGCCGTACCGGCGGCGCCGATGTGTTCCATCAGAGGGACCGACAACGCCGATCCGAGCTGGACGGACAGCATCGCCGCCACCGCAAGCCCCCAGGGCGGTACGAGCGTTGCCGACGGCAGCCCGCGACGGTGCGCCATCATGGGCCCTGGGCGGGTGCGCGGACGATCCGGTACGAGATCCGTACCGCTCCGCCCGACCGCTTCAGCTCGCCCGCGAGGTCTTCGACGGCTGCGCGCAGCCCGTCGTCCGACATGGGCGCGAGCGCGTCGAGAACGAACAGTGCAGCGGTGGTGTCCTCGCGCAGTGCGGTACGGCGGCACTGGCGCCAGTTCCAGCGCCGGCACGTCACGCCGCTGTCGTCCCGCCACACGACCTCGCCGGGATCCGGGCGCTCGAGGACCGGCGCGCCGTCCACGACGGTGTCGAACGGCTCATCGCCGTTCGCGCGTACCAGACGGGCCGGTCCGCGGTACCGACCCAGATCCTCACCACCGAGCGGCAGTTGGTGCAGCACCGACACGGCGTTGTAGAGATCGGTGAGTCGGTTCACCCGCGGCAACCCGGATGCCGCCCGACGCAACAGTGCCTCGAGGCTGTTGCGGGTGCGTTGCGGCTTGGCCCCGAAAGCCCGGTACGCCTCGCGCCACGCGGCCACGTGCGGCAGCTCGTCGACGGCGCTGCCTTCGAGCGCGATGCGCGCGGCGGCGCCCGCTCGTTCGAGCAGATCGGCTCCCTGGTCGTCGCTCGGACCGCCGCGCAAGCCGTCGGCGGCCACGAGAGCGGCCCGGTAGTCAGGGCGCAGCGCGAAGACCTCGGCAGCCACGAACGCATCAGCGAGCACCTCGTCGAGGGCGACGTCACCGCCCATGCTCGTCCTCCGCTGCCGTTCGATCCGTCACCGCCCTGGTGCCCCGCTCGACCGTACTTGCACCGACCTTCCTCGGGACGACGCGGGAGCGACCGTGCCCCGTCGCGTTGGGACGGTTGCAACTCCATAGACTCGCGGCTGTGTCCGCGACGAACTCGCCGTACGACCCCGTCGAGGTGGCCGACCTGTCCGCGGAGGCGGTGCAGGGCGCTGTCGACACCGCCCTCGCTGCCGTCGCCGCGGCGCAGGACCTCGACCAGCTCAAGGCGGCGCGGATCGCGCACGCCGGAGACCGCAGCCCGCTGGCCCTGGCGAACCGCGAGATCGGCGCGCTGCCGCCGCACGCCAAGGCGGACGCCGGCAAGCGGGTCGGGCAGGCCAGGGCAGCGGTCCGCAGCGCGATCGAGGCGCGCCAGCACGAGCTCGAGGCGGAGCGCGACGCCCGCGTGCTCGTGGAGGAGGCCGTCGACGTCACGCTGCCGTACGACCGTCGCTCGCGCGGGGCACGTCATCCGCTCACCACGATGCACGAGCGGATCGCCGACGTGTTCGTCGCGATGGGCTGGGACGTCGCCGAAGGACCCGAGATCGAGGCGGAGTGGATCAACTTCGACGCCCTCAACATCGGTCCCGACCATCCGGCCCGCACCATGCAGGACACCTTCTTCGTGGGGTCCGAGACCTCGGGGGTGGTCCTGCGTACGCACACCTCACCGGTGCAGATCCGCACCCTGCTCGACCGTCCGCTTCCCGTGTACGTCGCGTGCCCCGGGCGGGTGTACCGCACCGACGAGATCGACGCCACGCACAGCCCCGTCTTCCACCAGGTCGAAGGACTCGTCGTCGACGAGGGGATCACGGTCGCCCACCTGAAGGGCACCCTCGACCACTTCGCGCGGGAGATGTTCGGTCCGGCGACCAAGACGCGCTGGCGTCCTTCGTACTTCCCGTTCACCGAGCCGAGCCTGGAGTTCGACGTGTGGTTCGAGGCGGCGAAGGGTGGTCCGCGCTGGATCGAGTGGGGCGGCTGCGGCATGGTCAACCCGCGGGTGCTCGCGGCCGCCGGTGTCGACTCCGAGCGCTACACCGGGTTCGCTTTCGGGATCGGGATCGACCGGACGTTGATGTTCAGCCGCGACGTCACGGACATGCGCGACATGTTCGAAGGTGATGTGCGTTTCACCGCGCTGTTCGGGGCTGAGCTCTGATGCGGATCCCGCTGTCCTGGCTGCGCGACTACGTCCCGATCCCCGAGGACGAGGACGCGCACGAGATCGCCGAGCACCTGGTCCGCGCCGGTCTCGAGGTCGAGGAGATCCACGACGTCGCCGCGGAGCTGACGGGCCCGCTCGTGGTGGGCCGCGTTCGCGAGATCGACGAACTCACCGGGTTCAAGAAGCCGATCCGGTTCTGTCGGGTCGAAGTCGGCGCCGACCACGGTCACCCGGAGACACCCGGCATCCGCGGAATCATATGCGGCGCAACGAACTTCACCGCCGGCGACCTCGTCGTCGTGGCACTACCCGGTGCGGTGCTGCCGGGAGGTTTCGCGATCGGCAGTCGCAAGACCTACGGGCACGTCTCGGACGGCATGATCTGCTCCGAGCGCGAACTGGCGCTCGGCCAGGACCACGCCGGGATCATGGTGCTGCCCCCCGGGACGGGCGAACCCGGCGATGATGCCCGGCCGGTCCTCGGGGTCGGCGACCAGGTCATCGAGGTCACCGTCACACCGGACATCGGCTACTGCCTGTCGATGCGTGGCATCGCGCGCGAGCTGTCGGTCGCGTACGGCCTGCCGCTCGCGGACCCGGGCACCGAGCTGGCCGAGCTGCCGGCCCCGAGCGGCGGCGAGCCGGTGGCGGTACGGGTCGAGGATCTCGACCGGGCGGCGCTCTACACGCTGTCCACGATCCGCGAGTTCGACCCGGACGCGCCGACCCCGCAGTGGATGCGAGCACGGCTGACGGCGGCGGGGGTGCGCTGCATCTCGCTCGCCGTCGACGTCACGAACTACGTCATGATCGAGACCGGCCAGCCCTTGCATGCGTTCGACCTGGCTCGCCTGACCGGGCAGGTCGTGGTGCGTCGCGCGCGCGACGGGGAGCGGCTCGAGACCCTCGATCACGTCGTACGCGAGCTGACGAGCGACGACCTGGTGATCGCCGACGAGCGCGGTCCGGTCGGCCTGGCCGGCGTCATGGGCGGGCTGGGATCGGAGATCACGGACAGCACGCGGGACATCGCCTTGGAAGCGGCATGGTTCGCGCCGGCCGGGGTCGCCCGCACCGCCCGCCGCCACAAGCTGCCGAGCGACGCCTCGCGCCGTTTCGAGCGCGGCGTCGACCGGGTGCTCGCGCCGTACGCGGCCGCCCGCGCAGCCGCGCTGCTGCTCGAGCTCGGGGGAGGGACGTACGCCGGCATGAGCGCGGTCGAAGCGCCGTACGAGCCGACCCGGATCCTGCTCCAGGACGCGCTGCCGGCGCGGATCGCGGGGACCGAGGTGGACCCGGCGGACGTCTTCGCGCGGCTGCAGGCGATCGGGTGCACCGTCACGGGCGACGGGCGGCTCACGGTGACGCCTCCGAGCTGGCGTCCCGATCTCACCGACCCGTACGACCTGGTCGAGGAGGTGCTGCGCCTCGGCGGGTACGACCGGATCCCGTCGGTGGTGCCGCGTGCACCGCTCGGCGCCGGTCTGACCCTCGCACAGCGCCAGCGCCGCAAGGTCTCCCGCGAGATGGCGGCCTTCGGCTGCACCGAGGTGCTCTCGACCCCGTTCATCGGTACGCCCGACCTCGATGCGCTCGGCCTTGCCGCGGACGATCAGCGGCGCCGTGCCGTGCGGCTCGCGAACCCGCTCTCGGACGAGGCTCCCCTCATGCGGAGCACCTTGCTGCCCGGGCTGCTCGCCACGGTGCGGCGCAACGTCGGCCGCGGGTTCGACGACCTCGCCCTCTACGAGACCGGTGCGGTCTTCGTGCGCCGTGACGGGCAGCCGGAGGGCGGGCACGTGGACCCGCCGCGACCCTCGGTGCAGCACCGCCCGAGCGCAGCCGAGCTCACGGCGCTCGAAGGGCTGCTGCCGGACCAGCCGCTCCGCCTCGCGACGGCGTTCGCCGGCCTGCGCACCCTGCCCGGCTGGTGGGGAGCGGGCACGGCCGCGAGCTGGGCGGACGCGGTGGAGTCGGCGCGCGTCGCGGCGGCGTCGATCGGCACGGACCTGCAGGTGCGTGCGGGGCAGACGCCCATGCCGTGGCACCCGGGGCGCTGCGCCGAACTGGTGGTCGGGACCGCGGTCGTCGGGCACGCCGGGGAGCTGCACCCGCGCGTGATCGCGGCACTGGATCTGCCCGTCCGCACCGCCGCCATGGAACTGGACCTCACGGTCGTCCTCGAGGCGGCTCGCGTCGCGCGGGGCACGGGCGCGCTGCCGACCTATCCCGTGGCCAAGGAGGACGTAGCGCTCGTCGTCGACGAGTCCGTCGCGAGTGCCGACGTCGAGGCTGCGCTGCGCGCAGGGGCCGGGGAACTGTTGGAGTCGTTGCGACTCTTCGACCTCTACACCGGAGCCCAGGTGGGGGAGGGGCGCAAGTCCCTCGCGTATGCAATGCGATTCCGTGCCGAGGACCGCACGCTGACCGTCGAGGAAGTGAATGCCGCCCGCGATGCCGCCGTCGCCTCGGCATCACACGCGGTAGGCGCGACCCTGCGCGCCTGAGCCCTGATCCACCGATGATCATGATGCTGTGAGCGTGGCGTAACACAAGAATGCCCTTGCTGGGCGGGAGAATTGGGCTTGCTGAAGGTCCAGATCCAACGCCGAGCAAGGGGCACCCTGTAAGTGAAACCTTCTCA
>JAFIHG010000040.1 GCA_017848795.1 Candidatus Nanopelagicales bacterium
CCGAGCAGGCCGGCCAGGTGCACCCGGCGCGCGGCCGAGTACTGCGAGATCCGCAACGTCTGGGACACCTCCAGCACCCCGGCCCGCTCCCCCAACGCACTGCACCGCGCCTCCGCCTGCGCGGCCCGCTGCTGGCCCGACCCCGCGTCCTGCGCGCCGGGGCGCTGCACCCTGCGCGCCAGTGCAGTACCGGCCGTTGCCGCCCGTGCCGCGAGCACCCGCACCGCGGCCAGGCACACCGCGTTCGCGTGCGCCACCTGCCGCTCCGCCGCCCGGGTGAACTCGATCAGCTCGCCATCCGAGAGCGCGGCCGGGTCGGTCGCGGCCAGCACCCCGGCCGCCGCCCCACCCGGCACGGTAATCGCATCCATGTCCAACATGGGACGACGGTAGACGACACCACCGACACCCGTTCAGCGCCGCGATCGACGATCGGGAGCGTCGAATCACATCTGCAACACAACGACAATCGCTCACAGGCGCCGCTTCAAGACAGCGGCCGCGACCACGCGTTGGTCGAGCACAGTCGCGTCAACTTGGGGCCTGGCGGCGCGCCCGGCGACGCATGAAAGACCGGGCGGGCACTCGGTGGTCGAGCGGAGTCGAGACCACGCCCGTGATCATGGTCTCGACTACGCTCGACCAACGGATGGTTGCGTCCCATTCTTTCGGGCGGACCTTTGCAACGGGGGTCTCGACTACGCTCGACCTCCGAAGGGCAGACCTTCGCAATGTGGTTCGCCTCAAATGGCTGACATCCACACGGTGGTCGAGCACAGTCACGTCAATTCGGGCCTGCGGGCGCGCCCGGCGGCGCATGAAAGACCGGGCGGGCACTCGGTGGTCGAGCGTAGTCGAGACCACGCCCGTGATCATGGTCTCGACTGCGCTCGACCGACTGCTGGTTGCGTCCCGTTCTTTCGGAGCGGACCTCTGTGGGGTCTCGACTACGCTCGACCGACGGCTGGTTGCGTCCCGTTTTTCGGGGCGGACCTTTGTGGGCGTCTCGACTGCGCTCGACCAGCTGCTGGTTGCGTCCGTTCTTTCGGGGCGGACGTTTGCAACGGGGGTCTCGACTCGGCCGCACGGGCCGGCCTTTCAGCGCGCGGCCGGCGAATGCTCGCCTTCACTTCCCGTTCGGATCGCTGCCAATCGCTCTCGTCTGGCACGCTTTTCGCATGGTGACCGACCCTGACGCCGTCCGTACGGAGTTGCTGGCGTACGCGCTCACGTACCCGGACGCCCATATCGAGTACCCCTGGGGTGAGACCGTCGTCAAGGTCGGCAAGCGGGTCTTCGCGTTCTTCGGTGTCGATGGCGAACCCGCATCGGGCCTGACTGTGAAGCTGCCGGAGTCGGCGCCGGTCGCCTTGCAGACGCCTGGCGTGGCGCCGAGCGGGTACGGCCTGGGCAAAGCAGGCTGGTGCCGGGTGGCCCTCGGATCAGCGAACGTCGAGCCGGAGTTGCTGCGAGAGTGGATCGACGAGAGCTACCGCGCCGTGTGCCTGCAGCGCCACCGTCGCATCCTCGACGCCGGATAGGCGCGCAGGCGGACCTGGTGTGCGTCTACGAGGTCAGCCAGCTGCGCAGACCGGACTCGACGGCGCGCAGTTGCGCAGTGGGCGTGTACTCGTCACGGGTGTGGGCGAGGATCGGGTTGCCCGGCCCGTAGTTGACGGCCGGGACACCGAGCGCGGCGAACAGCGCCACGTCGGTCCAGCCGTACTTCGGCGCCGGGGTCGCTTCGACCGCGCGGACGAACGCCCGGGCCGCCGGCTCCGACAGTCCGGGCAGTGCGCCGTCGACCGCGTCGACGATCGTCACGTCGTACCCGTCGAACACCTCGCGCAGGTGCGCCTCGGCCTCCGCACTGCTCGTCGTCGGCGCGAAGCGGTAGTTCACGGTAAGCACCGCCTCGTCCGGGATGACGTTGCCGGCGACGCCTCCCGAGACGCCCACGGCGCTGAGTCCCTCCCGGTACTCGAGCCCGTCCACGACGACGCGCCGCGCGGCGTACGACTGCAGTCGCTGCAACGGACCGACGAGCTTGTGGATCGCGTTGTCGCCCTTCCAGGATCGGGCGCTGTGGGCGCGCCGTCCGAAGGTGCGGATCTCCGCTCGCATGGTGCCCTGGCAGCCCGCCTCGATCCCGGCGTCGGACGGCTCCATCACGACCGCGAAGTCCCCGAGCAGCCAGTCCGGATGGGTCTCGGAGATCCGGCGCAGCCCGTTGTGCACCGCCTCGACCTCCTCGGCCTCGTAGAAGACCCAGGTGATGTCGCGGCTCGGGTCGGGCAACGTCACCGCCAGGTGCAGGGCGACGGCGATGCCGCCCTTCATGTCGCATGCGCCGAGCCCGTACAACCGTTCCTCGCCATCGACGGTGACGATGTGCGAGGGCAGGTTTCCCGCCTCCGGGACGGTGTCGAGGTGGCCGGCGACGATCACCCGTTGGGTACGGCCCAGCTCGGTGCGCGCGACGATCGTGTTGCCGTCGCGCATGACCTCGAGGTGGTCGCAGTCGCGCAGCGCGCGCTCGACCGCGTCTGCGAGCGCCTGCTCCTCGTGACTGACGCTCTTGATGTCGACGATGGCCGCGGTCAGGCTCACCACGTCGGACCGGGGCGCCAACAGCGGCGCGCTGGCCGGCGCGGGCAGGAAGGTGGGGTCCACGCTCACCCGCCCCACCGTACCCACGGGGACGTAGGGTGCGGCACATGATCGAGCTGGTGCACTCGCCTGCCTCCGGGGTGGGCATCGCGACGTACGACGACGACACACTGCTCGACGTCTGGTTCCCCTCGCCTTCCTTGGGCCAGACGCCGCAGCCCGAACCGGATCTCGCGGCGCTCGAGCGCCACGACGAGCTGCGCGGGGTGCGTACGGCGGTGGTGAGCGTGCAGATCGCGGACCTCGCCGCGCCGCCGGCCGATGCCGCGGACGTCTGGTTGCGGCTCCATCTGCTCTCCCACCGGCTGGTGATCCCCCGATCGTTGTCCATGGACGGCGTGTTCGCGACGCTGGCGAACGTCGCCTGGACCAGCCTCGGCCCGGTGCCCATCGACCGGCTCGATGCGGTACGCCGCCGCGCCCGGCTGGCGGGCAGCCCGCTCACGGTCCACGGGGTCGACAAGTTCCCCCGGATGGTCGACTACGTGGTCCCGTCCGGGGTGCGCATCTGCGACGGCGACCGGGTCCGGCTCGGTGCGCACCTCGCGGCCGGTACGACGGTCATGCACGAGGGGTTCGTGAACTTCAACGCCGGCACCCTCGGTTCCTCGATGGTCGAGGGACGCATCTCCGCGGGCGTGGTCGTGGGCGACGGCACCGACGTCGGCGGTAGCGCCTCGATCATGGGCACGCTGTCGGGCGGTGGCACCCATGTGGTGACCATCGGGGAACGCTGCCTGATCGGTGCGAACGCGGGCGTCGGGATCTCGCTCGGCGACGACTGCGTGATCGAGGCCGGCACCTACATCACCGCCGGATCAAAGATCACCATGCCGGACGGCTCGGTGCTGCGCGCGCGTGAGCTCTCGGGACAGAGCGGCCTGCAGTACTGGCGGAACTCGCTCACCGGACGGCTGGAGGCCACACCGCGCAGCGGTTCCTGGGGCGGGCTCAACACGGCGCTGCACTCGGCGAACTGAGCTCGCCGCGCCTACCGCCGCCGCCAGCAGCCTGCCGGGCCCTGCCGTACGCGGCGACGACGGCATCGAGGCGGGCGCTCGGCGCCGGGACGGTACGCCCCCGCAGCTTGGCCACCGCGAGCTCGGGCTGGTCGCTGACCTCAACCCCACGTAGAGCGCTGCCGGGCACGAACACGCCGTCGTGCGTGGCGGTGCGGAACGCGGCCAGCCCCCACTCGGCGACCTCCGGGAGCCGGTCGACCGCGACCTGGACGGTCGGCCGTGCCGCATCGCGGGACAGCGCCCCGGTGAGCAGCCGGCGGACCAGCGCCGCTTCGCCGCGTACGGCCGCCGAGGGCGGAGTCGTGGTCCGCAGCTCCGACAGCGTCGTGCGCAGCGTCCGCCACGCACCCGGCGCGCTCGTGGGCCATCCTGCTGCCGCCGCGAATCCGTTGAGGTCGGTCGCCACGGCGGCGAGGTCGGCCAGTGTCGTCGTCGACACCCGTGGGGTGTGCGCGAGCCGCCACGCGTACTGCCGCAGCTGGGCGAGGCGGTCGGCGAGCTCGGCCGCCGCCGGCGCGGACCGGGGCCGTGAGCGCGCCGGCCCCAGTCCGGCCAGGACGCAGGGACGGCGTGGTGCCGTCTGGCGGCAACGCTGCGCGGTACCGGCGAGCCGGGCCGGGTCGCCGACCATGCGTGCGAGCTGCGCCGCACCGATGCCCGTACGCCCTGCCTGTGCGGCGAGCACCTCGGCGCATCGCGCTGCCTCGAGGACGACGTCCGCCACCAGGCCGGCCGCGCGGAGCACCTGCTGCGGGTCCTGCAGCATCACCGCCTCCGCCGAACGCGGCGCGCCCCCGGCATCGAGGTGGGTGGCGAGCAGGTCGGCCGCGGCACGGACCGTCACCGCCGCGCTGCGGCACCGCGTGGCGACGACCGAGGGAGCGCCGATGGGATCGGCGGGTCGGTGGGTGAGCAGTGCACCGAGCGAGGCCATCGGCGCCGGTACCGGTTCCAGCTGCCTCCAGAGCCGACTCCAGAGCGCGCCGAGCCCGTCGAGCGCCTCGCTGCAGGCGACGATCGCGCCGAACGCGGCCGGTCTCGTCCAGCCACCGCTGCCACCGGCTCGCGCCGCTTCGCGAAGGTCTGTACCGGCGTCGCGGAGAAGCGACGCGAACGTCGTGGGTGGAAGCCAGGGCGCCCCCGGCGTCTGTCGCGCGTACGGTCCTTCGGTCTCGAGCAGTGCGGCGGTCACGGCAACCTCCTGGTGGGCGTACGCCCGCGACGGGTAGTTGCCGTTCTGTGTGCCAGCCGGAACCGGTTCTGCGGTTCGGGAGCGCGCGCGGCGCCTCAGCGAGTGCGTGCCTCCTGCAGCAGCGCGACGGTCTCGGGCATCAGCTCGTCCTCGTCGAGCTCGAGCGACTCGAACGCGGCGGCCATCCGGGTGACGGCCCGGTCGACCTCACGGGCGTCACCGCGCCGGAGGGCCGCCCGGATCGCGTCCCGGTGCAGCTTCTCGCTGCCCGGCTCGACCAGGAGCCCGCGGGCGGCGGCACGCGCGGCACCTGCCGCATCGCCGGCGCCGAGCCGGAGCACCGCGGCGACGTGGGCGACATCGACGATGACGGCCACCATGTCCTGCGCGTCCGCCTCTGCCCACACGTACGACGTCGGGTCGATGCCCTGGAACGGGCGCCCGCGCACCACCGCGAGCGCCGCCTCCAGCCCGTCCGGAGAGGACTGCGCGAGCGCCGCGCGCGCAGCACGCACGAACTCGTACCAGTCGCAGTCGATATCAGCCAGCAGCCGGTACTCGCCTTCGTCGGCGACGAGGGGCAGGTACGGGCGGCCTTCGGGATCGCGGCCCAGCCACTGCCGCGCCCGCGACACGAACGGGTTCCGCGTGCTGCGCCCGACCCGGCGCCCGGGCCACATGACCTCGTCGAGCTCGTGACGGCCGGCGCCCGGGTGCAGCACGAGGTACGTGACCAGCTCGGTGGCGCGTCGCACCCGTCCCGGCAGCTGGCTGTCGTCGACGCCGCTCACCTCGACCGGGCCCAGTACGCGCACCACGGGTGACCCGGCGCGACCGGGGGCGGGGACCGACACAGCTGCCAGCACCGCGTCCAGCGCGGCGACCAGCTGGGGATCGGCGGGTTCCGGAGCTGCGCTGGGCGTCGGTGGCGCCAGCAACTCAGCGAGGTGCGCCCGGTCCGTGGAGGTCAACGCGCCCGGCACGACGCGCACGTCCGCGGGCCGCAACCGCCAGTACGGTCCCTCGGGTTCCGGGCGCAGCGACCAGCCGTCCTCTCCTCGCGCCACGACGGCCGCGCCCGACCAAGGCTCGGGCTGCACGGCCAGCTCACGCGCGACGACCACCTGCGGTGCCCACGTCTCGTCCGCCGCGTCCTGGGAGCGCGCCTGCGCGGTGTCGGCGAGGCCGGCCTGGCCGAGGACGCGGCGCACCTCACGCTGATGGTCCTCGATCGCCGCTGCGGCCGCCTCCCGGTCCAACCCGACCGGCCCGCCCGACCCCACAGCCCCCGCCTGCGGCTCGGGCTCGTCGGCGACCGCCAGCGAGATCGCCCCACGCCGCGCGCGGTCGGTGAGGTCGAGCGTCATGGCAGCCAGGATCGGTTCTGCCTGCTCGGGTTCCCCCGCGACGTGCAGGGCGCCCGCCGCTTCGAGGTTCGCCATGACCAGGTCGGGACCGTCCATGCCCACGCTCACCAGCGCCGGGCACGGATCGATCCGGTCCGGGTCCGGCGTCAGCTCCGGCACCGGCCCGTCCCAGACCCAGCTCGTCGTTCCTTCGACGCGGTACGGCGACGGTGGCGGGCCGTCCTCGGGTCCGGCGAGGAGCAGCTCGAGGCGGTCGGCCCGGGCCCGTACGAGCGCGATCCTGGGCAGTGGCCGGTCCCCGGCCCGGCACCCGTCCGCCAGCAGCGCCAGGCCGACCCGCACCCGCTCGGCGGTTGGCGTCGCCGGCACGGCACGCAGCAGCCGTTCGGTGCCCACAGCGCTCCGGCGGTGGCGCTGCCCGGTGGGGCGGGTACGTTCCGCGCGCCGGCGCTGCCGGGCCAGCTCGGCGAGGACCCCGGCGATCGTGACCGCACCGAGCCCCAGTGCCACCAGCGGCGCGGCCTCCGGGACCCGGGCGTCTTCCGCAGCGGCAAGGGTCGACGCCGTTCCCTGCGCGCTTCCCGGAGAGTGCGCAGCCTCGCTGCCCGCGGCCGCGTGCTGCGGCACCTCGCGCGGTGCGGATACCGGGTCGTACGGCGCCCTGTCGACGAGCGTCGCCGCGGGTGGCAGGGGCACCGGCTCGGGACGCTCGGCTACGGCTCGCGGTGGGTGCTGCTCACGCTTGTCGGCGCGCTGACGGTGCGCGTGGGGGTCGGCGCCGCGAGCGTCGTCCGGTAGCCGCAGCACCCAGCCCGGGTAGATCCAGTGCGGGTCGGTGAGGCGTCTGCCGTCGGGCTGGAGTACGCCGCGGTTCAGCGCGACGATCTCCTTGTAGCGCAAGCCGGATCCCAGATGCCGTTCCGCCAGGCCCCACAACGTGTCGTGCCGTTGCACGGTCACGGTCGGCCCGGTGCGGTGCTCGCGCGGCGCGACCCTGCGTGGTGCCGGCGTCCGATCGCCTGTAGAAGCAGCGGGCTCGGCATGCGGCACTGCGGCCTGCGCCGCGACGGGAACTGTCGCGACCGCTGTCGCACGTGGTGCGCTGGGAGCGCTCGGAGCGGTGAGCAGCACGACGACCGCGGCGACCAGCGCCGCCGCGCCGCGCTGGGCGGGGGCCAGGAGCGGCAACCGCGGAGTGGGGCGGCGGCGCACGACGGCCGACACCTCGGCGACGGTCGCCGCTGCGAAGGCGGCCCACGCGGACCAGGCGACGGCGACCAGGCCGAGGCGCAGCAGGCTGCCGTCGTCCGCGCCGAGCAGGGCCGGGACCACATCGGGCCAGGAGCGCACGCCGGCCGGCAGGGCGGGCCGGGCGACGACGGCGAGCACGAGCGGCAGCACGAGGAGCAGCACCACCAGCAGCAGGGCGGAACCGAGGCCGGCGAGGACCTCCCCGCGCGGACGCGCTCGCCGCACCTCGACCGGTACCGCGCGGCTCATGGGCGCTCCGTCCTGACCCCGGGCACGAGCTCGACGGTGGCCGTGCCGGTGGCGCTGAGTTGTCCGATGCCCACCAGTCCCAGGAACACCGTCCGGCTGGTGGAGCGCACCTCGATGGTGAGGCTGCGACGGTCGGGTGCGATGGCCACCGTGCCGTCCGTTCCGGTCGCGGCGAGGTAGCGGCGGGCCGCCGCCACGGCACGCGGGACCTCGACACGCGGCCGCTCACCGGCGACGGCCGCCGCCAGGTCGATCTGCTGACCGGCGGCACGCCCCGCTTCCGCGGCGATCCGGTCCGCCCGCTGCAGCGCCCGGACCTTGCCGCCACCGTCGACGACGAGTCCAGCCATCACGAGCAGCGCCAGGACGGCGGCGGCGAAGAACGCGGTGACCGACCCGCGGTCGGTCCCGCTCCGTGTTGCAACGGCGGTCATCAGCGGGCCCGGTAGGTGTCGAGGACGGACACCGCTGTCGCGTCGACCTGCCGCGAGCCCGGGAGCCCGGGGACGCCTTGGTCGGCGAGCGCGATCGCGCATCCCACCGACACGCTGACCTGGGCGTCGGCCCCGACCGGCCGGTGGAAGCCGGCCGTGTCGACGGCCACCCGCAACGAGCGGCACTGCACGCCCTGCCCGGTGAGGTTCTCCCGGACGGTACGGCTCGCTGCCTGCTCGGCCGCCGCCGCGGTGCGCGCGACGGAGGCGGCGCGGGCACCGGCCGCGGCCGCATGCTCGACGACCGCTGCCGCCGCCTCGATGCGCGCCGCCACCACCACGAGCCCGAGCACGAGCAGCAGCGCCGGTCCGAGCACCGTGAGCTCGAGCGTCACGCTTCCGTCCTCACCGGCGGTCCGGCCCTGCCGGATCATGCCGCGCCGTCGGGTACGAAGCGTTCGACAGTGGACTCCGCCGACTGCGTGACGGTCAGCCCGGCGACACCGGGCAGCACGGAGAGCGCCCGGCCACGCACCTCGACCCGGACCCGGTCGGGGCCGACACGGCTGACGGTCACCGCGGTCTGGGAGAGGCTGTCACCCGCGGAACGGGCCAAGAAGCGTTGCGCGCGTATGGTTCCATCGCGCAACTGTCCGCCGTACGAGGTCGCCGCCGAGGCGCCCTCCTGCGCCGCGGCGAGCGCCAGGTTCCGCGCGTACGCCCAGAGCGCGACCTGCACCACCGTGAACACGAGCAGCAGCAGTGCCGGGCCGAGCACCGCGATCTCGACCGTGGCCGAGCCGCGGTCGTGGGTGCGCCGGACCGGGTGCATCGGTGCCTACTTCAGCTGCTCGGTCCGCGAGGTGACGGCCGCGGTGAGGGCGGCGACCAGCACGCCGGCGATCGCCAGCAAGCCGAGGGCGATGACGACCATCTCGAGCGTGCTCACACCGTCCTCGCGACGGCGCAGCCGGTCGAGCAGCCGCTCGGACTCGCCTCGGGCGATCACCATCATGATCGGGATGTGGTGCACGGGATCTCCTCTCGTTGCTGGAACTCTGGTGGGTCAACCGAAGACGATGCGCGCGAGCGCGGGATAGCCGAGCAGCAGCAGGAACGCGACGCCGAGCATGGCCACCGGGGCCACCATCTGCTCGGAGGCGGAGTTCGCCCGCGTCGCGCTCTCCGCGAGCAGCGCGCCGCGCAACGAGGCGGCACGGGAACGCAACGTTCCGTACACGCCCGCCCCGTCCTCCCCGGTCAGGCGCATGATCTGGGTGACATCGGTGAGCTCGGGCACACCGAGCCGCGCCCCGAGTCGTTCGAACGCGTGCCACGGCGCCTCGCCGGCCAGCTGGGTGCGCGTGAGCGCGTCACGCACGAGGTCGAAGAACCGCGCGTCGCCGATCGCCGCCGCCCGTTCCAGCGCCTCGCCCACCCCGGCGTCCGCCGCCCGTTCCAGCGCCACCAGCTCGAGGTAGACCCACAGCGCGTGGCGGATCTCCTCGCGCGCCGCGGCGGCACGCCGTACGACGTCCACGTCCGGGACGAGGAACAGTGCGACGCCCAGCGCGGCACCGGCGATCAGGGGCATGGCGAACGGCAGCCGGAGTCCGACGAGTGCCATGACGAGGGAAAGCAGCGGCGGGAAGAGCAGCCCGAGCAAGGCGTATCCAAGCTTGCGCAGGGTCAGCTCGGAGGCGCTCGTCCCGAGCAGTTCCAGGTCCTGGGAGCGGGCGGAGGGTACGACGAGCCGTGTCACGCGGTCGAGCAGTCCGTGCAGGCCGCTGCCCGGCAGCGGTGACTCGTGCCCGGCGGGCGGACCGTGACGCAGTCCTTCGGCGGCGACCGGGTCCGGGACCAGCGGGGTCAGCCACCACAACAGCGCCGCGAGCCCGGCGCCGATGAAGGCACCCACGAGCAGCCCGGCCGTCATCGCTGCTCCTCCGTGCGGGAACGCGCCGCCAGCAGCCGCGGGCGCGGGGCGGAGAGGGTCATCGCGTGCATCCAGCCGAGGGAGACCGCGAACAACACGGCGATCGCCAGCAGCACGAGCTGGCCCAGCGGCGTGGCGTACGGCGCCAGGTAGCCGCCGGTCAGCAGGCCGATGCCGACCACCGCGAGGGTGATCACGGTGACCGCACGGGCCGTCGTACGCGGCCGCGCCCGGTCCGCCTCGACCCCGCGTCGCATGGCGACCTCCTCGCCGAGCGCGTCCGCGATGGCGACGAGGGCTGCCGCGAGCCCGGGCCCGCGGCGGCGCTGAGCGAGCAGCAGGGCCGCGACCGCGAGGTCGGCGGACGCGTCGTCGATGTCGGCGGCGAACGCGCGCAGTGCGTCTTCGAGCGGCCAGCTCGCCGCGACGCGGGAGGCCAGGGTGGTGACCTGGGGGCGTACCGGCTCGGGCGCGCTGCGGCTCGTCACGACGACCGCCTGACCGAGCCCGACGCCGACCACGAGGACGTCCGCCAACCGGCGCAGCCAGTCCTCGACGGCCTCGATGCGCACGATGGCGTGTGCTGCCCGGCGGCTGCCGGTGAACAGGTACGGCACCCCCCACACCACCAGCCCGGCGACGATGCCGCCCGCCGGCCACCGGGTGAGCACGCCCACCACGAGTGCGACGAGTGCGGCCACCGCGACCCGGCTCCCGCGGTCCCGCAGCGCGAGCAGCGCACGACGCGGTCCGCCGGTCCCGGCCGCCGTGACAGGGACCGGCCGGACGCCGAGGACGACCAGGACCAGACCCGCTGCGCCGGCGGCGCCCAGCGCCAGCGCAGCCACGGCGGCGCTCACCATGGGACGCTCCCGTCCTGCCGGGCGTGGCGCGCCGCCGGCCCGGACCAGGAACCGGCGGCTTCGAGGAAGGCGGGGTCGAACCCGGCGCGTACGAGGTCGGGCAGGCAGGCCGGACGGTGGCGGGGCACGGCACGACCGTCATGGCCGGGTCCGTACACCGTCGTCATCACCGGCCGCCCGAGCTCGCCGATCCCGTCGATCTCGACCACCTCCGAGACGTACCTGCGCCGCCGCACGGAACCGGCGGGGCCGACCGGGTCGTCGGTCATGGCCAGGTGGACGACGAAGTCCACGGCCCCTGCCGCCAGCCGGTACGCGAACGTGTCGGTCATGCCGACTCCCGCCGACAGGCACAGCGTGACGAGCCGGTCGAAGGCGTGGTGGGCGGACCGCGCGTGCAGCGTGCACAGCGATCCGTCGCCGGTGCTCATCGCCTCGAGCATCGGCAGCACTTCCGGACCGCGGACCTCGCCGACGATGATGCGCCGCACGTTGAGCCGCAGCGCGTCGATCACCAGCTGCGAGAGCGTGACCTCGCCGCGACGGCGGCCCTCGGCGTCGGTCTCCGCGCTGCCTTCCCGGGCCTCCATCGCGACGAGCCGGGGGTGGCGCTCGGGCAGGTCGTGCAGGTGCAGCTCGTACTCCCGCTCGATGGTGGCGAAGCGTTCGAGGGGCGGGAACTCGTTGGCGAGCGCGCGGATCAGCGTCGTCTTGCCTGCGTTCTGCAGGCCGGTGCACACGATGTTCTTCCCGGCGCGAAGCGCGGCGCGCAGCAGTGCCTCGAGGCCGTCGTCGAGGGTTCCCAGCCGCACCAGATCGGACAGGTCGATGTCACGGATCCGGTGACGTCGGATGACCAGCTGCGGACGCGGTGTGGTCCAGCCGATCGCGGCGAGCCGGCTGCCGTCGTCGAGCCGCAGATGGATGCTCGGGTGCGCTGTCGTGAAAGTCCTTTCACCGGAGCCCGTTCTGGCTCCGAGGTGTTGCACGAGCGCGATCAGCTCGTCGTCGGAGGACGCGATGGCGGGGCCGCGCTCGTGGCGGCCGTCGAAGTACGAGAGCCAGACGTCGTCGCAGCCGTTCGCCTCGATGTTCTCGATGTCCGGGTCGTCCACCAGTGGCTGCAACCGGCCGAGCCCGAACAGCGCGGCCATCACGGCCTCGCCGATCTCGATCTCCTCCTCGACGCTCCACGTCGTGAGACCGGCGTGCGCCCGCGCGTACGCCCGCGTCGCGAGCACCTCCCCGAGCAGCGTGCGCGCCAGTTCCCGCCGGGCGCCGGGATCGCTCACCGGGGTCTGCTGGAGCCGCTGGGCGAGCCGGTCGGCAACGATCGCGCGCAGCTCGGTGACCAGCTCGTGGTCCAGCCCGCCGTTCGGCGGCCGGCTGGCGCCCACCGGCGTGATGTCCGCCGGCGACACCCGCGTCGTCCCCCGGCCGGCCCACTGCTCGCCGGCGGCCGGGTCGGCGTACCGGCTCCACGGCCGGGTCTCAGACACTGCTCGACTCCTTCGCCAGGGAGCTCAAGCGGGCCGCCGCGACGTGCGCGGCGCGGGCCAGCGGCGAGCGGCTCGGCACGGTGTCGGCGGACCGTGCACCCGCCAACCGCCGTACGCCGCGCACGTCCATGGGCAGCGCGGCGACGACCTCCACGCCCAGTGCCTTGCTGACCTCGCCCGCACCGTACGGCGCGCGCTCACCCACGAGCAGCGCGGCGCGGCGCTGCGCGGGCGCCTGCGGCAGCAGGGACCGCACCGCCTGCGTGAGGCTGACGGACTCGAACGTGGAGCGCAGCACCAGCACGACGACGTCCGCGGCGTCCCGTACCGGGGTCGCTTCGTGCCGGCTGCCCCACCGCCCGAGATCCACGAGCACGTCGAGCTCGCGTTCCTCGCAGGTCCGTTCGATCGCCTCGACGAACGCCGGCCAGTGCTCCCCGACGCTGGCCGCACCGGTCGCGTCCGGCAGCCCGGGCACCAGCCAGCGGGTGCCGTCGCCGTCGAGCGCGTACATCTGGTCCTCGAGCGACGAGCGACCCGCGGCCGCGACCCAGCCGAGCAGGCCGCGGCCGTCGCCGAGTCCGTACCGCTGGTACTCGCTGACCGGACCCGCCCCCGAGACGTCGAGGTCCAGCAGCAGCACCTGGCGCCCGGTGGCGACCGGCCAGGCCACCATCAGCGCGGTCGCCCACGTCGACACTCCCGGACGGCCCTTGGCGGCGAGCAGCGCGAAGACCGTCATGAGGCGCCTCGTGCCTCGAGCACGAGCGCCACCCGGCCGGTCGCCGACCAGGCCGCGAGCACGGGACCTTGCGCGGCGTCGACCGCGACATCGATCACGTTGACGCCGTCGAGGTCGGTGGGCCCGACCCGCACCACCGTGGCGGTGATCGTCGACGGGGTGCCGGGCGGCGGATCGGCGTCCTGCGGTGGGGTGCTGACGACGCGGACCACGTCGCCGGCCGCGAGCTCGACCGCGGGCATCCGGCTGGCCCGCAACGCCACCCCGACGAGCACCTGACCCGAGAGCGGCGGGGCGACCGGCGCGACCGCCTCCGGCGCCAGCAGCGTGCCCGCCAGCAACGGAACCGTCGCGGTCTGGCCGAGCAGCTCGGAGATCCGGTCGGCGGGCACCGTCGGGACGGCCGGATCGACCGACACCTCCGCCGTCGTGAGATCGGCACTGGAGAGGACCGCGCCGTACGGCACGGGGCGCGCGACCGCGACGACGGCGACGCGGTCCCCGGCGCTGCCGACCAGCCAGGCGGTTCCGAGCGCGCCGGTGGCGACCAGCGCGACGCCGAGCGCGACGAGACCGGGACGGCGCCGGGTGCGCACCTGCGGCGCCTGCGGCGCGACCGGCATCGGCCGTCCGGTGCGGCGGTTTCGGCCGTCCGCGGTTCCCGGCCCCGGCGCGAGAGCCGTCACGGCCGGGTCCCCGACCGTACCGTCCCGGCCCGGCGGCCGATCACGAGCCTCATGGCCTCACCCCCTGGCGCGCTGCTGAAGGCACCGGCCGTGGCTGGGGGTCGACGCCCGCCTGCAGGGCACCCTGTGTAGCGCGCGGAGCGCGTGGCTGTGGTCCGTTCGGCGGAATTGTCGTTACCGCACCGGGTATCCCGCGCGTCGCGAACCGCCCCGAACCGGGACATCCGTCGCTTCCCGTCCCACCAGCCACAACCGTCGCTCTCATGACGCGCGCCGGGCAGGTGCGACGCAGCAGGTACGGCGGGTCGTCGCATAAACCACGGCCCGCACCTCGGGTTCGGCAAGGATCTCGGTGCCGTTGCGCGCGACCCGCTCGATCAGGCCCGGCCAGTCGGGTCGGCCGACCAGCAACGCCGCGACGCGCCGGGCGTCGCCGACCGGCACCCCGCAGCGCTCCGCGACCGTCCGCCACGGCCGACGGCGCCCCTCCGCCCGCGCCGCTGCCCACTCGACGAGTGCGAGGACGTCCTCGTGCTCCCAGCCGGCGGCGGCGAGCAGCTCGGTCACCGCGGCGAGGACCGGCGCGCCGGTCGCCGACTCTCGGGGAGCGGGCAGCCCGTACCCCCGCTCGCTTATCGCCTCGAGGCTCACGGGGGGTGCGACACCGCGGTCCCGCAGCCGCCACGCGGTACGTACCGTCGTGCCGTACCGGTGCGCGAGCGCCTCGCCGAGCACCGCGCGGCGGACCGCGACCGCCACCACGCCCCACGGTGACCCGGTCCGGCGGGTCCGTCCGCTCGCCAGCAGCTCCCAGGCGGCCGCCCATCCGGTGGCGATCGCCTGGTCGGCGGCCGCGCCGCGCAGCCCGGTGCGCCGGACTTGCGGGATCACGACCTGGTCGTGGGCGTACCGCAGGACCGCACGCCCGGCCGGCCCGTCCCAGCCCTCGTCCGCGATCCGCACCAGCGCCCGGCGCAACCCGGCTGCGGACGCCGGGCCGGTCGTGGCCTCGGTGGGATCGGTGGGGTCGTACGACGGTGTCATGGTCGACCTCCTCGCAAGGGTCCCCGAGCCGGCCCCGGCGTACCCGTTCGCGTCGACCCTGACGAGGGGTGGTTGCCATGCTGCTTGCCACGCTGCACGTCACGCGGGGCCGGCGCCGTGGCAAGCACACGCGCCGCTCGCACCGCGGCTATGGACAGCGCGCGGGGCGATCGGTCATTGTTCAGCGACAACACCGTCGCGCGGTGCCGCGCGCCCTGCTCCGCCGGTTGGAGCAGGCGTCGGACGGCGGTAAGGCGGCGCAATACGATCAGTCGGAACGGACCACCCGCATGATGTCCGCCGGGCGCGCCCGTACGGGTCCAAGGAGCGAGGCCAGCCGATGAGCGTCGACACACCAGCCGGGAACCAGCCGCGTGCCCGCCTGCGCGACTCCGAGCGCAGCAAGCGGGCACTGCTGAAAGCGGGAACGGAGCTGTTCGCGGAGAAGGGCTACAGCAGGGCGCGGCTGCGTGACATCGCCGAGCGGGCCGGGCTCGACGCGGCGCTGGTCATCCGCTACTTCGGGAGCAAGGAAGGCCTCTACCGGGCGACCCTCGACCAGGACGACGTGGCCAACCTGCCGCTCGGTGCCCCGCTCGGGCCCGGTTCGGTGGAGCAGCTCGTCGCGCAGCTCGTTGCGCGCGCGATGAACCGGTGGGAGTCGGCGGGGATCGGCCCGCTCGCGCTGTCGTTGAGCCGTCCGGACGCCGGTGAGGAGACCCGGATCGAGGTGCGCAAGCGCGTCGACTCGGTCGTCGAGCCGCTGGCGGCCGCCGCCTCCCAGGCGGGCGTGGAGAACGCGCGCCTGCGGGCGGAACTCGCGGTCGCGGCACTCGTCGGTGCGGGCACGATCCGCTCGCTGGCGAGCCTGGACGCCCTCACCGAGGCGCAGCGCTCCGAGGTCGAGACGCTGCTGCGTGTCACGATGACCGCCGCCCTCACCGGGTGAGGGCGTTCCCTGCCGCCGAGCCTCCGCTCATGCTCCTGCACGTCGGAGATCACGAGGTACACGAACTCGATACGTGCACCTGTGCGTGAGGCCGCAGTACGCCAGGTCTGCCGAGCTGGTTCGCTGGCGTTGACCGCATCGACGACGACATCGTGGCCGAGTCGCAGATTCTGCTCCGCCATCGCACGCGCCGCCGCGTACGCAGCGATGCCGACCTGCCGCCCTGACGGCAGCCCGCAGGCGAGGATCGACTCCTCGACCGCGTCGACGGACAGGTGGGCCGATCTCGTGCGCGAAGCGACGATCTCGGCGATGCTCGTCTTCCCGAACCGGGCAGGCCGGAGATGACGACGAGGCGTGCGGTCACGCGCCTGCCAGCGGTGTGATCGCAGCGATCTTGTCGCGCAACGCCCGGCGCTGCAGGCGCAGCTCGTAGTTCGACTGCAGGTTCATCCAGAGCTCCTCGGACGTGCCGAAGTAGCGCGCCAGACGGATCGCCGTGTCCGCGGTGATACCTCGCTTGCCGTGCACGATCTCGTTGATGCGCCGCGGCGGCACTCCGATCGACACGGCGAGCTTGTTCTGCGTGATCCCGAAGCCCTCAATGAAGTCCTCCATCAGGATCTCCCCCGGATGGATCGGTTCGATCAGATCGGCCTCAGCGGTAGTCGACGAGTTCGACATTGTCCGCACCTCCCTCACTCCAGACGAAGCAGAGACGCCATTGCGCGTCGACGCGGACGCTGTGCTGCCCGCGTCGGTCACCGACCAGACGCTCCAGCCGGTTCCCCGGCGGGATCCGGAGGTCCTCGACATCCTTCGCCGCATGGATCAGCTCGAGGTTGCGCATGTCCGCCCGCTGCACCATCCGGTCGACGCCCTTGACGTACTGCTCATGCCAGATGCGCTCGGTCTCCTTGCTGCCGAACGATCTGATCACGAGGCCATCGTATGACGCGACGCGTCAATAACGCTACACGTTAAATCTGAATTCCACTACGTCGCCGTCCTGCATGACGTAGTCCTTGCCCTCCATACGGGCCTTGCCCGCCGCCCGCACCGCGGCGACCGAACCGGCGGCGACGAGGTCGTCGTACGAGATGACCTCCGCCTTGATGAAGCCCTTCTGGAAGTCGGTGTGGATCACGCCCGCCGCCTCCGGTGCCGTGGCGCCCTTGCGGATCGTCCACGCGCGGCTCTCCTTGGGCCCGGCTGTCAGGTACGTCTGCAGTCCGAGGGCGTCGAAGGCGGCGCGCGCCAGCGTGGTGAGCCCCGGCTCGGTGAGGCCGACCGACTCCAACAGCTCGAGCGCCTCGTCGTCGGTGAGGTCGGCGAGCTCGGCCTCCGTCCGGGCGTCGAGGAGCACGGCGGGCGCCGGCGCCACGAGGTCGCGCAGCTCGCTCGCCACCCGCTCGTCGGCGAGCATGTCGAGATCGACGTTGAAGACGTACAGGAACGGCTTCGCCGTAAGGAGCGACAGCTCGCGCAGCGGCGCGGGGTCGAGGCGGGCGGCGAAGACCGTCGTACCTTCGGCAAGCACCTGCTCGGCCTGCTCGGCGGCGGCGAGGGCCGGCTCGTTCCGCTTGTCGGCGCGGGCTTCCTTGCGCAACCGCGGCAACGCTTTCTCGAGGGTCTGCAGGTCCGCGAGGATGAGTTCGGTGTTGATGGTCTCGATGTCGGCCTTGGGCGCCACGACGCCCTCGACGTGCACGACGTCGGGGTCGCCGAACACGCGCACGACCTGGCAGATCGCGTCGGACTCCCGGATGTGGGCGAGGAACTGGTTGCCGAGCCCGGCCCCTTCGCTGGCGCCCTTCACGATCCCGGCGATGTCGACGAACGACACCGTGGCCGGCAGTTGCCGCTCGGAGCCGAACAGCTCGGCGAGGACCGCCAACCTCGGGTCCGGCACGCCCACCACACCGATGTTGGGCTCGATCGTCGCGAACGGGTAGTTCGCCGCGAGCACGTCGTTCTTGGTCAACGCGTTGAAGAGCGTGGACTTGCCGACGTTGGGCAGGCCGACGATGCCGATGGTGAGGGCCACGGGCGCTGAGTCTAGGAAGCGCGGGGCGTACGCCGCAGGGTCAGGGTCACGGGCCGAGGACCGCCAGCAGGGTGGCGCGGGCGGCGGCGTAGAGGCCCGGCGCCTCGCTCTCCCGCGGGCCGGCGACGTTCAGCACGAGGTCCGGGCCGAAGCCGGCGAGCCAACGCGCGATCTCCGCCACGCTGTCCGGGGTCGTCACCAGCAGCGGCCTGCCGAGGTCCCGCGCCGCCCTGGTCGTCAGGTCGGTGCCCTGCGAGGCACAACCGTCCGGTCGGAGCACCAGGGTGGCGTCGCTGTCGCGGACGTTCCATGCGGTACGGACGGCAGGATCGCGCGCGGGTGTCTCGCGCAGCGCCGGATAGCGGGCGAGCAGGCCGGGCGCTCGCGGCAGGTCCTCCGCCGCGCCGCCACGCGGGCACCAGCCGCCGTACCCGATGCCGAGCCGCAGCGCGACGTCGAGCGCCGCCCGGTCGGGCCCGGTCTGACCGCCGGAGACGATGCGCACCACCGTCAGCCTGCCAGCGGCCGGCACGCGCGTCAGTCGCTCCGTACGAGCACGACGGCGTCACCGGAGCGGTAGGCCTCGCGCCACGCGCCCGACGCCAGCAGTAGCGGCAGGTCGAGCTGGCGGTCCTCGCCGTACACCACCCGTTCGCCGACCAGCAGGTAGCGCACGTCGAGGTCGTCGGCGATCCGGCGCACCTGCGGGTCGACGCCCAGCTGCGCCGCGTGCTGCAGCAGGTACCACCGGTCCTGCCAGCCGGCGCGGTACCAGAGATCGCTCTTCGGACCGAACACCGGCGCGACCCCGTCGAGCGGGTACATCCACATCGAGCCGTCGTGCGAGTCGTTGAGCACCCGCTCGCCCGGCCGGGTGTGCGCGGCGAGCCACGCGTACGCGTCCCGGTCGGAGGCGGTCACCACCGAGTACGCGTCGTAGGTACGCGACCCGATAGTCGCGCAGATCGCCACCGCGGGTGCAAGGAGCAGGACACCGAGACCGACCGTGACGGCGCCCACGCGCAACGGCGCCCGTCCCAGCAGCCGCGCGATGCCGATGCCGACCAGCATCCCGACCGGCACGGTCAGGGTCGCGAGCAGCCGAAAGCCGTTGCTGTACCAAGGAATCGCCAGCCGGTGGGCCACGGTGGACCCGGTGATGCAAGCCCAGGCGAGCAGGGCGAGCAGCCCGCTCGCCACCGTCATCGCGACGACGACCCGGTCGGCCCTGGCGACGGCCAGGCCCAGTACGAGCAGCGCACTGAGCACCCAGGCGAGAAGCACCTGCCGGCCGCCCCACTCGTCGGCGAGCGTGGGAGCGGAGAGCAGCCCGAGCCAGCCGTCGTGCAGGGCGTCGAGAGGCGCCTCCGCGGGACCGGGGGTTCCGGCGGCGCGTTCCGACAGCCCTCCCCCGAGCAGCGCGAGGACCGGCCCGAGCGCCAGCAGACCGGTCGCGGCGGCCGCTCCGGCACCGCGCAGGGCGGCGCGCCACCTGCGGCGCTGCCTCGCGCAGACGGCGCCCAGCGCGGCGGCGCCCAGGACGGCGCACGTCACGACTTCCGAGCTGTGGACGGCGAAGACTCCAGCTACGGCAGCACCGAGCAGCACACCGGCCCGGGCCCCGTGCCGGGGCAGCGCGAGCGTCAGCAGCAGGCCCGCCGGCATCAGCGCGATCCCGGACACCATGGCGAGGGCGCCCCACGGCAGGTGACCCCACGGCATCGCGGGCAGCGCGGCGACGACCAGCGCGGAAGCACCGGCGGCGGCACCCGGGAGGACACCGGCAGGACGCGCCGCCCGGGTCACGGCGCGGGTGAGCGCGAAGGTCCCGACGGGCAGCGCCACCGCGACGAGGGTCGCCGTCTGCACGTGCAGCGCCGCGCCGGGCTCGAGCCCGGTGAGCTGGACGAGGAAGGACGCGACAAGGTGCAGCGCGAGCGGGTAGAACGCGACACCGCCTGCGCCGTCCCCCAGGTCGGTCGCGATGATCCGGTCGGGCGCGATCGTGCCGAGCAATCCGATGCGGTAGGTGAAGATGCCGGCGTTCGCACCGTCGTCGTACGTCGGCACGGTCGTGGTCGACCGGATCGCCCACCACCACAGCCCGTACGCGACAACGACCGCCGCTCCCAGCGCCAGGTGCGGGACGGCGAGCCGTGGCCGGGTCCAGCCGCGGGCGCGCAGCAGCAGGAACCCGCCGACCGCGGCGGCCACGACGACCGGCAACGCCACCGTCCGCCACTGCACCCGCGCGCCGACGACATCGAGGTAGGACGCCAGGCCGTACAACAGGCCGTACGACACGGCGGGCGCGACGGCGAGCCGGACCAGGCGTGAGGATCCGGGCAGCAGCCACCAGGTGAGCACGGTGCCGGGCAGCCAGAGCACGACAGCGCACAGCGCGAGGGCCGCGACAACCGCCATCGACGCCCCTTCCAGCCCTGGTGGCGTCGACGAACGCCGTGCGCCCGGGGGACCCTACTGGCGCACGCCGGGGCCGGGCGCGGCCCACACCGGTGCGACGCCCGGTCCCTGCCGAGCGTTCCCGCCGGCCGCGTCACCGCGGGTCCGGGCACTGTCGGAGGTGGGCCGCACAGTGGTGCCATGCGCGAACCTGCTGTGCTGGTGCTCGTACTGACCGTCGGCGTCCTGCTCGGCATCGCCCTCGCCGTAGGTGCGGTGCGCTGGGCGGCCCGCCGCCGCCTCGCGGGCGCCTCGCACCGCGCCCTACCCGATCCGGGCGCCCAGGGCGCCGCAGAGCGGGCTGCGGTGCAGGCCTTGGTGCGCCCGCTGCAGGACACCCTCGCGCGGGTGAGCGACCAGCTCGCGCGGGCCGAGGTGGAGCGGGCGGCGGCGCAGGCCGAGCTGCGCGAGCAGGTGCGCCGGACCGCCGAGGGCACCGAGTCGCTGCGCGCCGAGACCGGGCGCCTCGTCACCGCGCTGCGCCGCAGCGAGGTCCGCGGCCGCTGGGGCGAGGTGCAGTTGCGCCGCCTGGTGGAAGCCGCCGGGCTGCTGGAGCACGTGCACTTCACCGAACAGGCGCACAGCGCGGGTGCGGACGGCGACCCGACGCTGCGCCCCGACCTGCTGGTCCACCTCGCCGACGGCCGGCACGTCGTCGTCGACGCCAAGGTGCCGCTCTCGGCCTTCCTCGACGCGTCCGCTGCCGTGGACGACGCCCACCGGGACGCGGCGCTCGCACGGCATGCCACGGAGGTCCTGCATCACGTCGAGCGGCTCTCGGCGAAGGAGTACTGGCGGCGGCACGACTCACCGGAATTCGTCGTGCTGTTCCTCCCCGCCGAGTCGTTCCTCGCCGCGGCCCTCGACGTCCGGCCGGACCTGCTGGAGCTGGCCTTCGCCCGCGACGTGGTCCTCGCGACACCGACGACCCTGCTGGCGTTGCTGCGCACGGTCTCTTACGCGTGGCGGCAGGACGCCGCGGCGCGGGGCGCGGCAGAGGTGCACGCCCTGGGTCGCGAGCTGCACACCCGGCTCGCGACCATGGGCGGCCACCTCGCGCGCCTGGGGAGCAGCCTGGACAGCGCGGTCGACCAGTTCAACCGGACCATCGGATCGCTCGAGAGCCGGGTGCTGGTCAGCGCACGCCGCCTGGCCGACCTCGGCGTCGTCGACGCCACCGCGGCCGATGCGGGCCTGGCGCCCGTGCACCCGATCACGGCCGTGTCCCGCCGCCCCACCGCCGCGGAGCTCACCGAGCCCGACGCGCCGCAGGCAACGGCCGCGATGGACCGGCACAGCGATCGCGTCCCGTACCGTTGACCCGTGAGCTCCCGGCCGGACAGCCCGCCGACCCCGCAGGGTCCGACGCGGCACTCCTACGATGCGCTGTTCGGCGACGAGGACGCGCCCCCGGCCGCACCGCCCGCGCCGCCCGCCGCCGCGCCCCCCGTACCGCCGGCGGAGCGGCCGGCAGAACCGACGTCGTACGACGACCCGGTGCACGAGGAGCCGTACCGCCCCGCGGCTGCGGCGGCGGTGCAGGCGGAGCCGGCCGACCCGGTCCAACCGGCGCGCAAGGTCGACCTGGGCCGGGAGAGCGGCGAGCCGGAGCCGGTGCGGGCCGCCCGTACCGTCGACACCGGCCGGCTCTACCACTCCGCCGGTGCCGCTGCGGTCGCCGACGCCACCGGCGCGATCCCGGCTCTCCGCGACGCGCCGCCGGAGGCGGCGGTCGACGCAGCCACCCCCCGACCGCCGGAGCCGTCCGTGCCCGAACCTCCTGCCCGCGTGCTCGAGCCCTCTCCCGAGGTGGACGTGACCCGGTACGAAGCCGTCGCCGGACAGTCCGCCCCTGCCGGACCCTCGGTCCTGGGCGATGCCGACCGCGGGCTGACCTACCTCGGCGCCGTCACGGTGATCGGCGTGCCCACCCTGCTGGTCGGGTTCGCGCAGGCGCTGATCTGGAACCGCATCGGCTGGCTGACGGGCCTGGTGCTGCTGGTCACCACCGGCTACGCCGCGCTGACCCTGCGACGGACCGACCACGCGGCCGCCGTGGTCGTCCCCTCGCTCGCATTCCTCGTCACGACGTTGCTCGCCGGCCAGCTCACCCTCACCGAGGGCGGCTCGCTGCTGGTGCGCGAAGGATTCATGATCGTGCGCACCCTGGCGGAGAACGCGCCATGGGTGCTCGGCGCGACACTGCTCGCCGCCGTCATCGTGCTGGTGCGCCGCCGGCGTGCCCGCGGCGGGCGCCCGTCAGCGCTCTGAAGCCGGGCGCGGGCTGCGGACTTCCTTGGGCAGTGTGAAGACGAGCCGCTCGCGGGTCGCCTCGACCTCCTCGACCTCGTCGAATCCGTGCGCGGCGAGCCAGTCGAGCACGTCGCGTACCAGGATCTCCGGCACCGAGGCGCCACTGGTGAGACCGACGGTCCTGACGCCGTCGAACCACAGCGGGTCCAGCTCGCCGGCGGTGTCGATGCGGTAGGCGGCCGCCGCTCCGGCGTCGCGTGCCACCTCGACGAGCCGTACCGAGTTCGACGAGTTGGCCGAACCCACGACCACCATGACGTCCGCGCGCGACCCGATCAGCTTGACCGCGTTCTGCCGGTTCTGCGTCGCGTAGCAGATGTCGTCGCTGGGCGGGTCGACCAGCTGCGGCACGCGCGCCCGCAGCCGCTCGACGGTCTGCGCCGTCTCGTCGACCGAGAGTGTCGTCTGGGACAACCAGACGACCTTGTCGCCGTCCGGAACCTCGACCTCGGCCGCGTGGTCGGGGTCCTCGACCAGCGTGATGTGCGCGGGCGCCTCGCCGGTGGTGCCGACGACCTCCTCGTGCCCCTCGTGGCCGATGAGCATGATCCGGTAGCCGTCGGCGGCGAAGCGCCGCGCCTCGTTGTGCACCTTGGTCACGAGCGGGCAGGTCGCGTCGATGGTGCGCAACCCGCGCGCGGCCGCCTGCTCGTGGACGTCGGGCGCCACGCCGTGCGCGCTGAACACGACGAGCGCCCCCTCGGGCACCTCGTCGGTCTCCTCGACGAAGACCGCACCCCGCTCCTGCAGCGCCGCGACGACGTACTTGTTGTGGACGATCTCCTTGCGCACGTACACGGGGGCTCCGTGCAGCTCGAGCGCCCGCTCCACGGTCTGCACCGCCCGATCGACACCAGCGCAGTAGCCGCGTGGGGCGGCCAGCAGCACACGCCGGCCCGTCGGCACGACAGGGGGTACGGCAGTCACGGCGTCCATGGTAGGTCTCACGCCGGACCGGCCCCGCCGCCGTACCCTCACCGACGTGGCACTGCAGACCTCGCCCGAGCACCCAGCCGCGGTACGGACGATCGCCCGCGCGCTGCTGTCGTACGTCGACCGGCTCGGCGCGGTGTGGATCGAGGGGCAGGTCGCGCAGCTGAACCGCCGACCGGGCGCAGGCACGGTCTTCTTCACGCTGCGTGACACCCAGGCCGACATGAGCCTGACGCTCACGGCGGCCCCCCGCGTCCTCGCGGCCATGCCGGTGCCGCTCGCGGAGGGACAGCGCGTTGTCGTGCATGCCAAGGCCGAGTTCTACCCTGCGCGCGGGACGCTCACGTTCCAGGCACGCCAGGTGCGCGCCGTCGGGCTCGGCGAGCTGCTCGCTGCGCTCGAGCGCCTCAAGACGGTGCTCGCCGCGGAAGGTCTCTTCGACGGCGGCCGCAAGCGCCCGCTGCCGTTCCTGCCGCGTCGCGTCGGCCTGATCTGCGGACGCGCGAGCGACGCCGAGCGCGACGTCGTCGAGAACGCCCGTCGGCGCTGGCCCGCAGTGCGCTTCGAGACCCGGGAGGTCGCCGTCCAGGGCACCCGTGCCGTGACCGAGATCACCACGGCGCTGCGCGAACTGGACGGGATCGCAGAGGTCGACGTCATCGTGCTGACCCGCGGCGGCGGGTCGGTGGAGGACCTGCTGTCGTTCTCGGACGAGGGCCTCGTACGGGCAGTCGCGGCGTGCCGGACCCCGGTCGTCGCGGCCATCGGACACGAGAAGGACGCACCGCTCGTCGACCTGGTCGCCGACGTCCGGGCCTCGACGCCGACCGACGCCGCCCGCCGGGTCGTGCCGGACCTGGCCGAGCAGCTGGGCATCGTCGCGGACCTGCGCGCACGCGCCGCCCGGTCGGTGACGGTCGGACTCGAGCAGGAGGCGCGTCGGCTCGCCGATCTGCGCGCCCGACCGGTGCTGCGCGCTCCCGACGTGCTGGTCGAGCGCCGCGTGGAGCAGATCGACGCGCTGCTGCTGCGCAGTCGACGCTGCGTACGCCACGAGCTGGACCGCGCGGGCGACGACCTGACGCACACGCTCGCCCGGGTACGGGCGCTGTCCCCGGCGGCGACGCTCGACCGCGGCTACGCCGTGGTGCAGCGATCCGACGGACAGGTCGTACGGGACCCGGACCAGGCGCCCGCCGGTTCCGCGCTGCGATTGCGGGTCGCGGCCGGGGTGCTCGTCGCCACCAGCGGCGGCGCCGAGAAGCGGCCGGACTGAACCCGCGGGCCCGTCACCGAACTCGCGGTCTCGTTCGCCGGTGGCGAGCGGTCGTGGTCGACCTCGACGCTCGACGCCTCGTCGGGCCGAGTCGCCTCGGCCGCGAAAGTCGATCGAGGACGCAGCACGAGCGGCGACCGTACCGGCGCGCGATTTCACGCTGTGCGCGCTTTCACCGAATGCGTTCGTCACCGGCTCGGCCCGCCCGCTGCACTCGATAGGGTCCCTGCCATGACGGCAGCGGGCGATGCCACGCCGAGCTACGAGCAGGCGCGGGACGAGCTCGCGGAGGTGGTGCGCCGCCTCGAAGCAGGCGGTACTTCACTCGAGGAGTCGCTCACGCTGTGGGAGCGCGGCGAGGCGCTCGCGAAGATCTGCCAGCGCTGGTTGGACGACGCGCGCGCACGGCTCGACGCCGCTCGCGCGACTGCACCCCCCGAGTAGCACGCACCGGCTAGGGCCGGTCCCGCGGCGCACTCAGGCGGCGGACGGGCTGGGCGCTGGCCGCAGCACGGTCAGGGTCCCCACGAGCTGCTCGAGTTCCGGCCAGCTCGCCGAGCCCGTCACCACGTAGGTGATCGCGTTGGCTTTGCCGTCCGCTGCCGGGGCACGTGCCACGAGACTGCGGTCCGCGCCGTCACTCGACTCCAGCCGTTGCCACTGCCGCCCCGCGGCCTGGTAGGGCGTACCCGTCGGCTGTCCGTCCGCCGTCGCGTCGCGGACGTAGCCGGTGTCGGCGGTGTCGGACTGCTCCAGCGCCGCGTACTGCTCACTCGCGGTGATCCAGCCGACGTGCATCGCGACCCGCCCGTCGACCGTGGGGGTGATGCGCGCGCTCGTCGCCTGCCAGCTCTCCGCGAGCCCGCGCGGTGCGAGCACCGGCCAGTCCACGGAGTCCGCGAATGCCTGCGCCACCGGCTGCCAGTCGACCGTGCGCTCCGGGGTCTGCACCGCGTTCTGCCGCCACGGCTGGGCGATCACCATGACGAGCGCGCCGACGACGAGCAGCGAGAGCACCATGTCGCGCACGGTCTGGCGCATGCGCCGCCGGGCGCGCTCCTCCCGCTCGACGGCGGCCTGCGCCCGTTCGGCGGCGACGACCTCCGCCTCGGTCGGCGGCGACGGGACGCTGTGCTCCACCCCACCATCCTCCCCGAGCCCGGACGGTCCGACGCACCAGCACTACCCGGCCGCGACTTCGATCTCCGTCGCCTTCACTGCGGCCCACACCGTCATGCCCGGGCGCAGCCCCATGGCGCTGACGGCCGCAGTCGTCACATCGGCGCTGAGCGGCAGCGGCCCGTCCAGACCGATCCGCACCGTCTCCCCGAGGACGTCGACCGAGCCGACCGTGGCCGAGAACACGTTCCGCGGCGAGCCCGCCGGCGCCGTGAGGTGGATCGCGACCGCCGTCGGCGAGAACGTCGCGACGACCGGACCGCGCGCCGCGACCGCCGTCTGGAGCCGGGCGCCGGTCGCCGTGACGAGGGACGAACCCTCGGCCTCACCGCGGACCAGGTTGAGCCCCACCAGCCGTGCGACGTAGGCGGTACGGGGCGAGCGCGCGAGCCGCTCGGGAGTGTCGAGCTGCACCAGCGCACCGGCCTCCACGACGGCGACGAGATCGGCCAGCGTCAGCGCATCGACCGGGTCGTGCGTGACGAGCACGGTCACGCCGGCACGTTCCGCGAGGTGGTGGCGTACGTCGCGTCGTACCTCCCATCGGGTCGTCACGTCGAGCGCCGAGAACGGCTCGTCGAGCAGCAGCAGGTCCGGGCCGCCCACCAGGGCCCGGGCGAGAGCCACCCGCTGGGCCTGGCCCCCGGAGAGCGTCCCCGGGCGTCGCGACTCCAGGTCCGCAACGCCCAGCCGGGCCAGCCAGTCGCGCGCCGCGGTCGTCGCGTCGCGGCGGGACCCACGACGGGACCGCGGTCCGAACGCGACGTTCTCCAGCACCGACAGGTGAGGGAACAGCAGCGCGTCCTGCAGCACCACGGACACCGACCGCCGGTGCGGGGCCAGGTGGGTGCCCGCGGTCGGGTCGTCGTACACCCGGCCTGCCACCTCGACCCGGCCGGCGTGCGCCTGCAGCCCCGCGAGGGCGCGTACGAGCGTGCTCTTCCCGGCTCCGTTCGGCCCCACGACCGCGAGGACGCCCGAGGCCACCGCGAGCCGGAGGTCGACCGTGAACGAGTCCCGTCGCAGCAGCACGTGCGCGTCGAGGGTCATGACAGCGCCCCGCGCCACCGCCCGCGCAGCGCGAACAGCACCGCCACCGACACCACGATGAGCAGCAGCGCGAGCACGAGAGCGTCGTCCTGGTTGCTGCCGTACAGCGCGGCGTATGCCGCGAGCGGCAGCGTCTCGGTACGCCCCTGCATGCTGCCGGCGAAGGTGATCGTGGCACCGAACTCGCCCAAGGCCCGGGCCCACGCGAGTACGGCTCCAGCGAGGATGCCGTTGCGCGCCAAGGGGATCCAGACCCGGCGCAGCACGGTCCACGGCCGCGCACCGAGGGCGGCGGCGACCTCCGCGAACCGCGGATCGGCGCTGCGGACCACCCCCTCGACGGAGATGACGAGGAACGGCAGGGCGACGAACGCCTCGGCGACGACGACGCCGGCGGTCGAGTACGGCAGGGTCAGGCCCGTCGCGTCGTACACCGGCCCGCCGAGCAGCCCGCCGCGGCCGAACGCGTACAGCAGCGCGATACCGCCGACGACCGGCGGCATGACGAGCGGGACCGTCACCAACGCCCGTGCCAGCGAGCCGAGCCGGCCGTCGGCACGCGCGAGCAGGAACCCGAGCGGCACGCCGACCACCAGGCACACCACGGTCGCCGCGCTCGCACATCCGAGCGACAGCACGAGCGCGTCCCGTACGAAGTCCGACCCGAGCCGATCCGGGAGCGAGGACCAGGGCACCCGCAGCAGGACGGCGATCAGCGGCAGCGTGAGGAACACGACGGCGATCGCGGCAGGCGCGCGCAGCCCCGCGGGCAGCGGCAACGGCCGGTCCGGCGCAGCGATCGTCGGGGCGAGGCTCGTCGGGCTGGCGCTCACGGGGGCAGGAATCCGTGTGCTTTCAGGACCTGTTGACCGGTCTCGCCCGTCACGAGCGCGACCCAGTCGGCCGCGAGCGCCGGCTGCGACGACCCGGCGACACTGACGATCTGGTACGCCGTCGACTGGTTGACGGCGCGCGGCACGGGGACCGTGCGCACCTGGTCCCCTGCTGCCTCGGCATCCGTGACGTAGACGATCCCGGCGTCGGCGTCGCCGGACTCCACCTTGGCGAGCACGCTCCTGACGTCGGGGTCGCGGGAGGCGATCGAGGGGGTGACACCTGCGGCCGCGAACATCTTGTCCGCGGCACTGCCGCACGGCACAACGGACGCGCACACCACCACCGTGAGCCCGGGATCGCCGAGATCGCTCACCGAGTCGACCTTGTCGCTCCCCGGTGGGGTGACGATCGTCAGGGTGTTGCGGGCAAAGGTGACCGGCGCCCCGGCGGCCCTGCCGCCCGCGGTCACGGTCTGCATGGTCGCCGGGCTCGCCGCGGCGAAGACATCGGCCGGCGCGCCCTGGTCGATCTGCTGGGCGAGCGTGGACGAACCGCCGTACGACAGCTGGACCGTCACGTCGTGGTGCGCCGACTGGAACTCGTCGGCGAGGGCGTCGAAGGTCTCCGTCAGCGAGGCGGCTGCGAACACCGTGACCGTGCGGGCGGACCCGCCGCCTCCGCTGCCGCCGCGGTCGGCAGCGCAGCCGGCAGCGGTGAGCGCAGCGGCGACCAGCAGCGCCGCACCTGCCGCGCGTGCGGTCCTCACGACCCGTCTCCGAGCTCGACCACGACGTTCGTGGACTTGACCGTCGCGACGGCGAGCACGCCCGGCTCGAGGCCCATCTCGTCGGCCGCCTCGCAGCTCATCAGGCTGACCAGCCGGAACGGGCCGGCCTGCAGCTCGACCTGCGCCATGACCGTGTCCCTCACGACCCGGGTCACCAGCCCGGTGAGCCGGTTGCGTGCCGAGGACCGCCCGAGCCCTGCCACGTGCGGCGCGTGGGCCTGCTCGCGGGCGAACCTCGCCAGGGCGGCCCCGTCGAGCATGTAGCGTCCCGCGCCGTCCCGCTCGGCGGGCAGCCGGCCGGCGTCGATCCAGCGCCGCACGGTGTCGTCACTCACGCCGAGGAGCGCGGCGGCCTCGGCAGCACGGAACTGCGGCATGCGCCGTACCCTACCTCCGCGTTCACGGCTCCTCGTCCGGTTTGCACCCGCAAATGCGGTACAGCAGATGTGTCTCGCGCGCCGGAGCCCGCACGCCGGCGCGGGTGACCGGCCGCCGCCGCCGGCGGCTGGCTACGCTGGCGGCAACCCCGGACCGAGGAGCCCGCCGTGACCGCCACCGTCCCGACCAACCACGACGCTCCGGACCGCAACCTCGCCATGGAACTCGTACGGGTGACCGAGGCGGCCGCGATGGCGGGGGCCCGCTGGGTCGGGCGCGGGGACAAGAACGGCGCCGACGGCGCAGCGGTGAAGGCGATGCGCACCCTTGTCACCTCGGTGTCGATGGCCGGGGTGGTCGTGATCGGCGAGGGCGAGAAGGACAACGCGCCGATGCTCTTCAACGGAGAGCGCATCGGTGACGGCACCGGCGCGGAATGCGACGTCGCGGTCGACCCGATCGACGGAACCACGTTGACTGCCAAGGGAATGCCGAACGCGGTGTCCGTGCTGGCCGTCGCCGAGCGCGGCACGATGTACGACCCGTCCGCCGTGTTCTACATGGAGAAGCTGGTCACCGGGCCGGAGGCCGCCGACGTCGTCGACATCACCGCACCGGCGCGGTTCAACCTGCGCGCGGTTGCCAAGGCCAAGGGCGTACGGGTCGACGACCTCACCGTCTGCATCCTGGACCGGCCGCGTCACGAGGGCATCGTGCGCGAGGTGCGGGAGGCGGGCGCCCGCATCAAGTTCATCACCGACGGCGACGTCGCGGGCGCGATCATGGCCGCCCGCGCGGGCACCGGGGTCGACCTGCTGCTCGGCATCGGCGGCACCCCGGAGGGCGTCATCGCGGCCTGCGCGATCAAGTGCATGGGCGGCATCATCCAGGGCAAGCTCTGGCCCAAGGACGACGCCGAGCGCGCGAAAGCGATCGATGCGGGCCACGACCTGGACCGGGTGCTCTCGACCGACGAGCTGGTGACCGGCGAGGACGTCTTCTTCGTGGCGACCGGCATCACCGACGGCGAGCTGCTGGAGGGCGTGCGGTTCGGCGCGAATGGCGCGACGACGCACTCCATCGTGATGCGCAGCCGCAGCGGCACCATCCGCGAGGTGAAGAGCGAGCACCGGCTGGCCAAGCTGGGCAAGTACTCGTCCGTGGACTTCGGTCCGGCGCGCTGATCACCCGGTCAGGCGCTTGCGCCATTCCTTCTTGGGTTTGGGCCGCCGGACGCTGATCCCGCCGAAGATCGCCGCACCGGTGATGCGCACGATCGGCGCACCGGGCGGCGGCGGTTCGCCGGTGGGCGCGTCGTTCCCGCCGAAGACCGCTGCCGCCTCGAGCCGGACCACGACGCCCTCCGGGACGACGATGTCCAAGCCGCCGAACACGCAGACCGCCGAGATCTCCGTCTCCTGACTGGTGAGCACCGCTTGGGTGAGGTCGAGCCTGCCGCCCCCGAAGATGCACACGGACGTCATCTTCGGTGCGACGACCCAGCGGTCCTTGCGTTCGAACCCCCCGAAGATCGCGACGGCGTTGGTCTCCGCGCTGCCGGCCAGGTCCGGCGCGATGACCAGGGCGCCGCCCTCGCCTGAGGCGCTCCCGGTGCCCGACGTCACCGCCACGACGCCCGCGCCGGGACCCATCGGGACGGCCAGCGTGCCCGGAGGGACCGGCAGGTCGTGCAGGACCGGCACCAGCTCGCCGTACGTCGTGGCCCGGTAGACCTCGGCGAGCCGCTCCTCGTGCTCGACGGGCGAGAGCCGCCCCTCGGCGAAGGCGTCGCGCAGCACGCCCGCCACGCGCTCCCTGTCGGCGTCCGAGGCCCGCATGCGCAGCGCCTGCGACACCGGGTCGTCGTCCTGACGGTCGGGCACCGATGCACTCACCGGCCCAGGCTATCCACCTGTCCGGGTCCGGCTGGTGCCGTCGTGGCAGGCTGACCGCCGTGCTCGCCCCCCTCGAAGGCGCCATCGTCGCGGCCGCGGCGTTGCTGGCGCTCATTGCGCTCGGGCTCGCGCTCGCCCGCCGGGGACGCCCCAGGTGGTACCCGACGGCCCTCCGCATCCTGGAGGCCGCGTTGCTCGCGCAGGCGGCGATCGCGGTCGCCGGCCTCGCCCAGGGGCACCGCCCGGACGAACTCATCACGTTCGCGGCGTACGGGATCACGTCCCTGGTGCTCGTCCCGGTGTTGCTGACGCTGTTGTCCAGCCCGGACGAGGAGTACGGCGGACCGGTCTGGCCCCACGTGCTGGTGGCCATCGCCTGCACCGCGGTCGCGGTCGTCGTGTGGCGGATGGGGGCTACCTGGCCCGGCACCGGTGGCTGACCGCATCGTCCCCCGCGGACCGGCCACGGCCGTCCTGCTGGCCTACGCGATCTTCACCGTCGCGGCCACGTCGCGCAGCCTGGTGCAGCTGGGCATGTACCCGTCGCGGGCTCCGGTGGCGTACTCCCTGTCGCTCGTCGCCGCGGTGATCTACGGAATCGGACTGGTCGCGATGTGGCACGTCAGCCGCGGCGCCTCGACCCGGGTCGCGCGCGCCTTTTGCGTCGTGGAGCTCTGCGGCGTCGTCGCGGTGGGCGCGCTGAGCCTCGCGGTGCCGGCGTGGTTCCCCGACCCCAGCGTCTGGTCCGGCTTCGGCAGCGGGTACGGCTTCGTGCCGACCGTGCTGCCGCTGCTCGCGCTCTGGTGGCTGCACACCGTCGACCGGCACCGCGCGGGCACCGCCTGAACCGCTCAGACCGGGTCCGGCGCCGCGGCGCCCTGCGGGGCGGTCGTCGCCTGCTGTCGCAGCGACCCCCGGTGACCGAGCTGCTCCAGCCAGCGGACCAGCTGGCGGTGCAGCACCTCGGCCCCGCGGATCACCCCGTCGGTCAGCAGGTCCTCGTTCACGACCAGGTCGACCGGGTGCACCAGCATCGCCCGGGTCTGCCAGCCACCGAGCCCACCGTGGCAGCCGACCAGCTCCTCGAAGGCGGCGACCTCGTCGAGCGCGAGGTCGTACCCCGAGTTGACGTAGATGTCGGGCGCGTCCGCGTACTGCGCGACGTGGAGCAGGTCGTCGACCGCGTGCACGTCGAAGTCCGCGAGCGGATCCACACCCTCCACGGTGCCGTCGCGCAGCCCGCGCACGCCGTCCGGGCCGATCACCAGCGGTCCCCGCGCGCGGGAGTCCACGACGAGGAACCCGATCCACGGCGAGCGCGCCAAGGCTCCGAGCAGCCCCGGGTGCAGCTCCTCGATCCGTTCCGCCGCAAGCCTTCCGGGTTCGTTGGCGAACCAGACACCGCCGAGGTTGCCGGAGCCGACGACGACGACGTCGGGCCGATCCGGAGCGCTGGTACGCGCCTCGTCCTCGCCTGCCGGGCCGAGCCGTACCGCGCCGTCCGCGGTCCGGGAGCGCAGCAACCGGCGCGACACCCCGCCGCTGACCGACTGCTGCGACGCGAGCTGGGACAGGAAGACGTTGACCGGGCCCCACTGCTCGACCGCGCTCGTCGCGGCGGCCACCGCCTCGCCATCCATGAGCGACTGCACCGTCGCCTCCAGCGACCTGCCGGTGCGCTGCAGGAAGGTCGCGCCCTGGCTCTGACCGTGGTCGCTCAGCAGTACGAAGCGGTACGGACGGGGTGCTCGCGCCGCCACCTTCTCGAGCAGTCCGACCACGCCGTCGAGCCCTTCCAGCGACCGCAGCGCCTCTGGTCGCACGACCCCGGCGTGGTGCGCGACCTCGTCGTAGTCGACGAAGTCGACGTAGACGCTGGGCCTGCCGGCCATCATGGCCTCGGTGACAAGCGCGACGTTGAGGTCCCGCAGCATCACGTTCGTGATGCCGCGCAGCGCGACGTACGCCCCGCGCCGGCGGATCCGCGGTTCGATGCCGAGGCGCCGCTGGCGCCGGCCCTGGTACAGCTCCTTGACCATCTCGCCGACGGTCAGCACGAACGCCCGCACGAACCCGTACGGGTGGGTGAAGAACGCCGCGTACGACCGCGACGGGCCCAGCCCGCTGCGCACCTGGCGCATCCCGCTCATCGTGAGCAGGCTCTCCGGTGCGTCACCGGAGAAGAGGTTGCTGATCGACACCCCACCGTCGGCGAGCAGCCCGCGGCCGTCGCTGAGGCGGGCCTCGACGTACGCCGCATCCGGAGGGTGGTTCGAGACGACGAGCCGGCCCGACTCCTTCTCGTACCAGCGGAAAGCCGGCATGTCCTGCACCGTTCCATGCAGGATGCCGGCCTGGCTCACCGGCGTCGTGCAGGGGATCCGGGCGGTCCACTCCGCGGCGACGTGGCTGCCGGAGCGCACCCAGCGCGAGATCGTCGGCAGCGTGCCCGACCGGATGCCGAGATCCAGCACCGGGAACGGGACGCCGTCCAATTGCACGAACACGACGCCAGGTACCTCGCTGGTCGGCTGCGCCGCGCGCCGGCGCCCCGAGCGCCGGATCGCATAGGTCAGGAAGACGTCGTCGGCGTCGGCGAGCAGCACCCACTCGAACACGGCAGCGAGGACCGCGAAGATCCACGATGCGATGAACACCGAGCCGAAGCCGTCGTCCTCGATACCGGGCGCGAGTGCCAGCCCGACGTACATCACGATCGCGTTGGCGAAAAGCGCGAGCAGCCCGGCGCCCCACCACCCGAACGGCAGCATGAGCCGTACCAGCACCGGGCGCAGGACCGCTGCGGTGACCGCGCACCACAGGGCCGCGCCGACGACCGAGAACGGCTCGGACGCGGACAGGCCCGGCGATATGGCGATGGTGACCGTGAGCACGAGCACTGTCAGCAGGAACCGGGCGACGGAGTTGCGCACGCGTTGGGCGGTGCTCTGGGGCAGCTCCTGCGGCAGCGCGGCGGTCACGCGCCCATCATGACGCGCTGCCCGGGGTCGGCGACCACCACGCGCCGGTCGTTGTCACGCGCTCGTACCTGTCGCGCGAACGTCGTGGCAGGTAGGTGCAAGGTGCGCAGCGCTCCCGGGCGCAGCGAGCGGTAGGACAGCGGCAGCAGCGTGCCCCAATGGATCGGTACGGACAGCCGCGGTTCCAGGAGGGTCACCGCGTCAGCGGCGCGGCTCGGGTCGAGGTGTCCCTGCCCGAGCGAAGTGCCCCAGCCCCACACGGGCAGCAGCGCAAGATCGAGGCCACCGCCCGTCGCGCCGAGGTCCCGCATCCCGGCGAACAGGTCGGTGTCACCGGCGAAATAGCACCGCACTCCGGCCGCGGAGACGATGTAGCCCTGCGCCGCCGCCCGCGGTCCGAACGGGACACGGAAGCCGTCGTGCTCGGCCGGTACGGCGGTGACGGTCGCTGTTGCGACCTGCACGGAGCGCCCTGCGGCGAGCTCGCTGACGTTGCGGAACCCCTGTCCGCGCAACCACTCTCCCGCGCCCGGTGGCACGACCAACCGGGTCTGGGCGCCCAGTTTCCGCAGTGACCAGAGGTCGCAATGGTCGTGATGCAGGTGGGAGAGCAGCACCGCGTCGATGCGTCCGACCGCGTCCGGCACCGCGTCCGGCGCCCCTACCCGCCGGAGGAACGCGACGCGGTCGCGCAGCACCGGATCGGTGAGCAGCCGCACGCCGTCCAGCTCGAGCAGCACCGTCGCGTGGCCGAGCCAGGTCGCCGTCCGCTGCTCGATCCGGTCGCTGCTCACCCGGCGATGCTCTCCCATCGCCGGGAGCGCGCCCGCGCCGGGTGCGACGCACCGGCCGCGGTCAGTACCAGCGGTGCGAGCGCCAGAACGACCAGGCGCGGCACGGAGTCTTGTAGACCGCCTTGATGTAGTAGGCGCCCCACTTGATCTGCGTCATGGGGTTGGTACGCCAGTTCTTGCCGAACTTGGCCATCTTCTGACCGGGCATCGCCTGCGGGATGCCGTGTGCGCCGCTGCCGTTGTTGTGGGCACGCTCGTTCCACGCGCTCTCCTTGCCCCACATCGGGGCAAGGCAGCGCATCTGCTTGCGGTGCCAGCCGTAGCGGACGGCGATGTAGCGCTTCGCGTACCACTTGTTGAACTTCTTCGTCGCGAACCGGTAGGGCGCCGCGGACGGGCGCAGCGAGTTCCGCGACGCCTTCTTCTTCGTGCGGCGGTCGGGCGCGGCCTTGGCGGTGCGGGTCGTGGCACCGACCGTACGGGCCGCCGGCATCGCGTGGACCTCTGCAGCGGGCGCTGGGGCGGCCGGGGCGGTGGGAGGCGCTGCGGTGGCGGCGCTCTGCGACGAGTGCGCCGTCGCTGTGAGGGTCGCGGCGGCCACGGCGCAGGTGACGAGCATGACGGGCAGTACACGCACTGTGCGGTGCTTGCGAGCCGAACTCATGGACTCCTTCTCCGGATCTGCGGGCGCCGGTCGGGGCGCGAGCGCGCACCTGCCGCTGTGGGCCGGATCCGGCGGCCCCCGGGCCGCGCGGCGACGGCCGGCTGATCGACCGTCGAGGTGCTCAGAACGCCGACGACTCTGACGTGCCGCGTCGAGGCGCGTCCAATCGGGCCGACGTGACGAAAGTCAAAGCGGAGCGTGGAATGTGCTCCGACACGCAGCGGAATCGGACAAAACGGCGCGGAACTGTGGTTTGCGCCACAGCAGTTCGTCTCGTATTTCGAGATCGGGCCCGGGTGGTGCGTTGACGGACCGCGCAGGTGCGCTCACTGTCGGTCGAACCGGCTCAGACGACGAGGTCCTCCAGCAGTTCGGTCACGAGCGCCGCGATGGGCGAGCGCTCGGACCGGGTGAGCGTCACGTGCGCGAAGAGCGGGTGGCCCTTGAGCTTCTCCACGACCGCCACGATCCCGTCATGGCGCCCGACGCGCAGGTTGTCCCGCTGTGCGACGTCGTGCGTGAGCACGACGCGGCTGTCGCGGCCCACCCTCGAGAGCACGGTGAGAAGCACGTTGCGCTCCAACGACTGTGCCTCGTCGACGATCACGAAGCAGTCATGGAGCGACCGGCCCCTGATGTGAGTGAGGGGCAGCACCTCGAGCATGCCGCGACCGACGATCTCCTCGACGACCTCCGTCGTCGTCACCGCGCCGAGCGTGTCGAAGACGGCCTGCCCCCAGGGACTCATCTTCTCGTTCTCGGTGCCCGGAAGATAGCCGAGCTCCTGACCTCCCACCGCGAAGAGCGGCCGGAACACAACGACTTTGCGGTGCTGCCGGCGTTCGAGCACCGCTTCGAGGCCGGCGCTGAGCGCGAGCGCGCTCTTGCCGGTGCCCGCCCGGCCGCCGAGCGAGACGATGCCGACGTCAGGGTCCAGCAGCAGGTCGAGCGCGATGCGTTGCTCGGCGCTGCGGCCGTGGACGCCGAAAGCCTCGCGGTCGCCACGGACCAGGCGCAGGCTCTTGTCGGCAACCGTTCGCGCGAGCGCGCTGCCCCGCTCGCTGAGCAGCACCACACCGGTGTTGCAGGGCAGGTCGCGCGCGGCCTCCAGCTCCAGGTTCTCGTTCTCGTACAACAAATCGATGTCCGCACCGGACACGTCGAGTTCGGCCATCCCCGTCCAGCCGCTCTCCGCGGCGAGCTCGGCGAGGTACTCCTGAGCGGGGAGTCCGACGGCGGAGGCCTTGACCCGCATCGGCAGGTCCTTGGAGACGAGCACCACGTCCGAGCCGCGCGCCGCCAGGTTGGAGGCGACGGCAAGGATCCGGGAGTCGTTGTCGCCCAGCTGGAATCCCGCAGGTAGCAACGACAAGTCGGTGTGGCCGAGCTCGACGCGCAGGGTGCCGCCCTGCGCACCGACAGGGATCGGCCCGTCGAGCCGCCCGTGCTGTGCTCGCAGGTCGTCGAGCAGCCGCAACGCCTCTCGCGCGAAGTAGCCGAGTTCCGGGTGCGAGCGTTTCGCCTCGAGCTCGACCACCACGACCGCCGGGACGACGACCTCGTGCTCGGCGAACCGCAGCGGCGCGCGCGGGTCGGAGAGCAGGACGGAGGTGTCGAGCACGTGCGTACGGACGCGGTCGGAACGGGGGCTGTCGTGGCGCGGCGTGTGCACGCGGCCTCCTGGGCGCTGCGGGGCCGACGGGCGCCGGCCCGGTCAGCCCACGCTAGGACGGCGAACGGGTGACCCCTGGCACAACACGCCGACGAGGCGACAGCGCTCGCCCTCCCACGCCGTCGGTCAGTAGCGGGGCGCGGGTTCGACGCCGTCGAGTACGCCGTCGAGCATGCGGGCCAGCACGCCCTGCAGCGCATCGACCCCGGTGAGCATGTCCTGCTCCAAGGTCAGCTCGCGCTCGCAGTGCGAGACCCCGTCGATGCTCGGGATGAACATCATGACCGTCGGCGCCACCGTGTTCATCGCGATCGAGTCATGGCCGGCCATCGTCTGCATCCGGCGGATGCCGATACCGAGATCGGTCGCGACCTTGCCCACGAGCTCCACCCCCTCCTCCGGGAAGTAGAGGTTGGGCCGGATGTCGAAGTCCTGCACGATGATCTGGACGTCGTGCGACTCCGCCAGCTCGGCGCAGCGCGCGACCAGCCGGTTCCGGGCGTCCTGCACGATCGCGGGATCGTTGGCGCGCAGGTCGCCGACCAGGTGCACGCGCCGGTTCACCACGATCGGCGAGTTGGGCTCGACGACGATCTGGCCGACCGAGGAGACCAGCGACTCCGGCGGGTAGTCGCGGGTGATCTCGTTGAAGGCGATGATGACGTACGAGGCCGCGTACAGGGCGTCGCGGCGGTCCTCCATGAGGGTGGCGCCGGTGTGCGACTGCTCCCCGAGGATCTCGACGTCCAGCTTCTGGGTGTACCAGCTGGAGTCCACGGCACCGAGCGGGATGCCCTCGCGCTCCAGGATGCGGCCCTGCTCGATGTGGATCTCGACGTAGCCGGCCGCCGTCGGCGGCTCGTCCCCGCCCAGGTAGCCGATGGACTCCAACGCGTTCCGCACCGTCACCCCGGCGAGGTCGGTGCGGTCGAGCATCTCGTCGCGGTCCTTGAGCCCGGCGTACACCGAGCTGCCCATGATGGACGGCGCGAACCGACCGCCTTCCTCGTTGAACCAGTCGACGACCGCGAGGTTGTAGCGCGGCGACACCCCCAGGTCGGTGAAGTGCTGCTGCACCCGCTCGGCGGCGTGCAGGCCCGCCATCACGCCGTACGCGCCGTCGAACCGGCCGCCGCGCGGCTGGGAGTCGAGGTGGCTGCCCACCAGGATGTACGGGGCGCCGGGGTTGAAGTCGATGAGCGCGAACAGGTTCCCGATGCCGTCGACCGTGGTCCTCCACCCGCGGCGCTCGGCGAACGCGCGGAACCACTCGCGTACCTGACGGTCCTCCTCGGTGCCGGCCTGCCGCTCGACACCCCCCGCCTCGGTGGCACCGATCTGCTCCACCTCGCGCCACGAGGTCATGAAGTCCGTGCTCGCCATTCTGATCCGCTCCTTCGGTCCGAGAGCCCGCCGACCGGGCCGATGGGGACCGGCCCGTGTTCTCTGGTCCAAACCTACGGGGCGGTGGGCACGCGGCCACCCGGGTCCGCGCGTCAGGTGCCGTAGCGGCGCTGCCGGGCACCGTAGGAGCGCAGTGCACGCAGGAAGTCGACCTTGCGGAAGTCCGGCCAGTGCGCCTCCGCGAACCAGAACTCCGAATGCGCGCTCTGCCAGAGCAGGAAGCCCGACAGCCGCTGCTCCCCGGACGTACGTATGACCAGGTCCGGGTCGGGCTGGCCGCGCGTGTAGAGGTGCTCGGCGATGTGCTCCATGTCGAGCTCGGCGGCGAGCTCGTCGAGGCTGGTGCCTCGCGCGGCGTGGTCGGCGAGCAGCGAGCGGACGGCATCCACGACCTCGCGCCGCCCGCCGTACCCGACGGCGACGTTGACGAGCATGCCGGGCACTTCCTTCGTCGCGTCCGCGGCGAGCTTGAGCGAGCGGGCGATCTCGGCGGGCAACAGGTCGAGCGCACCGACCGGGTTGATCCGCCAGCGCGCAGTGGCAGCCAGGTCGGTCACCGTCTGCTCGATGATGGCGAGGAGGGGCTCGAGCTCGGCGACCGGGCGGGACAGGTTGTCGGTGGACAGCAGCCACAGCGTCACGACGTCGATGCGGACCTCGTCGCACCAGCCGAGCAGCTGCTCGATCTTGTTGGCGCCGGCACGGTGCCCGTGAGCGCTGGGCGAGCCCTGGTCGGCCGCCCAGCGGCGGTTGCCGTCCAGGATCACACCGACGTGGTGCGGGATGCGCGCCGGGTCGAGGTCGGCGCGCAGCCGACGCTCGTACAGCCCGTAGACGAGGTCGGCGAACGCCACGTGCACCTCCGGTCGACGGGTCGACGCTCTCGCGCCGCGACAGAGATTACCGCGCTGACCCGCGGATTCCGGCTACGGCGAGGCCGGCCCGCCGGGTACGGCACGTTCGCGCAGCGCGGCGCCTTTCTGCTGCGCGGTACGGCGCAGCGCCTCCCGGTGCGCGGTCAGCGCGGTCTGCAGCGCGGGGTCGCCCACGGCGAGGATCCGCGCGGCGAGCAGTCCGGCGTTGCGCGCGTTGCCGATGCCGACCGTCGCCACCGGCACACCCGCCGGCATCTGCACGATCGACAGCAGCGAGTCCATCCCGTCCAGGTGCCGCAGCGGTACGGGTACCCCGATGACCGGCAGGTCGGTCACCGAGGCGAGCATCCCGGGCAGGTGCGCCGCTCCCCCGGCGCCCGCGACGAGGACGCGCAGACCGCGCCCGGCGGCGGCGCTGCCGTACGCGATCATCTGCTCCGGCATCCGGTGGGCCGACACGACGTCGACCTCGTACGGCACGTCCAGGTCGGCGAGTGCTTCCCCCGCGGCCGACATCACCGGCCAGTCGGAGTCCGACCCCATGACGATCCCGACCAGCGCTTCAGCCATCGATCACTCCGGTGAGGTAGTCGGCGGCGTGGTGGGCGCGCCCGAGCAGTGTGGACAGGTCGTCGCCGATGACCGTGACGTGCCCGACCTTGCGTCCCGGGCGGACCTGCTTGCCGTACATGTGGATCCGCAGCCCAGGGTCGCGCGCCATGCAGTGCAGGTAGGCGCGGTACATGTCGGGGTGCTGTCCGCCCAGGACGTTCACCATGACGGCGTACGGCGCGGTCATCCGCGGGGAGCCGAGCGGCAGGTCGAGCACGGCCCGCAGATGGTTCTCGAACTGCGAGGTGAGGGCGCCGTCGATGCTCCAGTGTCCGGAGTTGTGCGGCCGCATCGCGAGCTCGTTCACCAGCAACCGCCCGTCACGGGTGTAGAACAGCTCGACGGCCAGCATGCCGTGCACGTCGAGCAGCCCCGCGACCCGCAGTGCGATCCGCTGGGCCGCGATGGCGAGCGCCTCCGGGAGGCCGGGTGCCGGTGCGACGACCTCGGTGCAGATGCCGTCGGTCTGCACGGTGCGCACCACCGGGTATGCGACCGCCTGGCCGGACGGGGAGCGGGCCACCTGCGCCGCCAGCTCCGCGGCGAAGTCCACCCGTTCCTCGACCAGCCACGCGGCGCCCTGCGCAAGCGGCGTCACAGCGAGGTGCGCGCGGACCGCCGCAGCGTCGTCGAGGACCCACACGCCGTGCCCGTCGTACCCACCGCGCGACGTCTTGAGCACGACGGGCCACCCGACCTGCTCCGCGAACGCCTCGATGTCGGCGGGGGTCCGCACCTCCGCCCACCGCGGGCACGGCACGCCGGCCGCCGCAAGCGCCCGGCGCATCACCAGCTTGTCCTGGGCGTGCGCAAGGGCGGCCGGTCCGGGACGCACCACCACGCCCGCGTCCTGCAGCGCCGCGAGGTGCTGCGGCGGTACGTGCTCGTGGTCGAAGGTCAGCACGGCCGCCCCCGTCGCCGCGTCCTGCAGCGCCGTGAGGTCGGTGTGCTCGCCGACGCGTACGTCGCGCACGACCTGCGCCGCGCTGTCGGCCGCGTCCGCTGCCAGCACCCGCAGGCCCACTCCGAGCGCGACAGCGGCGGGCGCGGTCATCCGGGCGAGCTGGCCACCGCCGACCATCGTCACGACGGGGAACCCGGCCGCCGCGAGGACGGGCGCCGCGGTCGGGGAGGTCACGAGCGTGGAGCCTAGCGGCGGGCCGCTCCACGGCGACCGGACCGCGGTCGCTCGGTTACACTCGCTCGGTGGTCGAAGGATCGCGACGTGTCGCCGTTGCCGCGCGATCCCTCTATTCCCGGGTCCAGCAGCTGGTCCACGAAGTAGCCAAGTTCGGTGTCGTCGGGCTCGTCGCGTTCGTCGTGGACATCGGCCTGTTCAACGTGCTCCGCGGCATCGACCTCGGCGGTCCGCTCGCCGGCAAACCGCTGACCGCCAAAGTCGTCAGCGTCATGGTGGCGACGACGGTCGCGTACTTCGGCAACCGGTACTGGACCTTCCAGCACCGGGCACGCACGAGCATGCGCCGCGAGTACGTGCTGTTCTTCGTCCTGAACGGCGTCGGTCTGCTGATCGCGGTCGGCTGCCTGTGGTTCTCGCACTACGCGCTGGGGTTCACCAGCCTGCTCGCGGACAACATCAGCGCGAACTTCGTCGGGCTCGGCCTGGGCACGCTGTTCCGGTTCTGGTCCTACCGCAAGTGGGTGTTCCCGGAGGCCGAGGCGAGCGCCGAGCGCGCGGACGAGTCGGCGCTCTCGGCCGGCTGAGCCTCCGGTTCGCTCTCCGCGGGCGCGGGGTCGGCGGCCGCCGCGGGCAGGAACAGCGCGAACACCGGCGGCTGCGCGCGTACCAGTTGCAGCCGTCCCCCGTCGGCGGCCGCCAGCGTGCGCGCCAGGGTCAGCCCCAGACCGTTGCCGTTCTCCGGGTCGGCGGTCACGTGCCGCTCGAACACGCACGGCGCCAGGTCGTTCGGCACCCCGGGACCCTCGTCGCTGACCTCGATCACCACCCAGCCGTTCGCCGCGCGACCACGGATCCGGGTCGTGCCGGCGCCGTGCCGCAGCGAGTTCTCCACCAGCGTCGCGAGGACCTGGGACTGCGCCCCGTACGACGCGTACGCCACCAGTCGATCCACGCCCTCGTGCTCGAGGGTGCGCTCCGCGGCTCGGTAGAGCGGCGCCCACTCGGCGGTGGCGTCGCGGACCAGCCGGTCGACCTGCACGGGTCCGGCGGCCGAGACCCGCGCGCCGCGTGCGACGGCGACGAGGTCCGCAGCCACTCCGGCGAGCCGTTCCACCTGACCGAGGGCCTGGGCGGCTTCGTCACGGGCGTCGGCGAGGTCGTCGGCGGCGATGATCTCCTCGAGCCGCAGTGAGAGCGCGGTCAGCGGCGTCCGGAGCTGGTGGGACACATTCGCGGTCAGCTGCCGCTCGCCCTCCAGCAGGTCGTTGAACGACGACACCCCCCGGTCGACGACCTCCGCGATGGCGTCCAGCTCGACGATCCCGTACCGGACACCTGTGCCGCGGGTGTCGCCGGAGGCGAGCCGGGCGGTGTTCGCCGTCAGTGCGGCGAGCGGCCGTACCAGGCGGCGGGAGTAGAACCACGCGCCCACCAGCCCGACGGCGAAGGCCAGCAGGCTGCACAGCAGCACCATCCGGCTGATCGAGGCGAAGCGGAGCATGGCGGCGGTGCGCGGGATGCCGACCGTCGCGCTCACCTGGCCGACCGTCGCCGTGGAGCGGAAGTACGTGTCGGCGTCGACGGGACCGGTGCTGATCTCCCGCCCGTCGGGGAGTAGTGCCGAGACCTGCGCGTCCTGCCTGATCAATAGCGACAGGTCATGGGATGTGGGCGTCCGGCCGAGCTCGACGTACTCGGCGACCGCGCGCGCGACGACCCGCGCCGCGTCGTCGGTCCGCGACTGCCAGCTCTGCTCGACGAGGGTGTGCACGAGCAGCGTCAGCAGCACCGCCGCGGTGCCGATCGTCAGTGCGGTGACGCCGATGACGAGCAGCAGGACACGGCGGCGCATCAGCGACCTGGTTCGGCGGCCACCGAGCGCGGTGTCGGCTCGTAACGCAGGCCGACGCCGCGGACGGTCAGGATGCGCGAGCCGGCGGCGCCGAGCTTGCGCCGCAGCGAGGACACGTGCATGTCGAGCGTCTTGGTGTTGCCCACCCACTCGGTACGCCAGACGTCGCGCATGATGGTCCCCCTCTCGACAACGCGGCCGGCGCGCTGCAGCAGCAGCTGCAGCAAGTCGTACTCCTTCGGGGTCAGATAGACCGCGACCCCGCCGACCGTCACGTGCCGGCGCTCGTGGTCGAGCTCGACGTCCCCCACGACGAGCACCGGTTCCTCCTCCGGTGCCGCCCGTCGCAGCAGCGCGCGGATCCGCGCGGAGAGCTCGTGGATGCGGAACGGTTTCGTCACGTAGTCGTCGGCGCCGGCATCCAGTCCCACCACCAGGTCGCCCTCGTCCGTCCGCGCCGACAGGATCAGGATCGGCACCCCCGGACGACCCTCGCGCAGCTGACGGCAGACGTCGACGCCGTCCAGGTCCGGGAGTCCGAGATCGAGGACCACCAGGTCGGCCTCGGAGGCCACCGTAAGCGCCTCGGAGCCCGTCCGGGCCACGTCGACGCGATAGCCCTGGCGGGCCAGGGCCTGTACCAGCGGTTCTTCGATCGAGCGGTCGTCCTCGACCAGGAGCACGCGCGCCACGACCGCAGGATACGCGCGCTACCCCACGTTCCGCGTCCTCATAGCGGTACCCCGCAGGCTCAGCCCCGTCCGTCAGCCGACCGACGTTCATCGCTACTGACGTCGACCATCGGCAACCGCTCCGCCTCCATCGGAACAGCGGCCGCAACCACACGTCGGTCGAGCGCAGTCGAGACCGTCATCCCCGTGGTCTCCTTCGAAACAGGGATGCAACCACACGTCAGTCGAGCGCAGCCGAGTCACCTTGCACCTGGTGGCGCACCTCGGCGCATGAAAGACCGGGCGAGTACTCGGTGGTCGAGCGCAGTCGAGTCACCTTGCACCTGGTGGCGTGCCCGTCGGCGCGTGAAAGACCGGGCGAGTACTCGGTGGTCGAGCGTAGTCGAGACCACCTCGGTGATCATGGTCTCGGCTGCGCTCGACCGACGACTGGTTGTCCGGTCTTTCGGAGC
>JAFIHG010000041.1 GCA_017848795.1 Candidatus Nanopelagicales bacterium
CCGCGTCACCATCGAATGGTTCACGACGGCCAGTGGAAGATCGTCGCCCGACCCGGGATCAGCCCCCTGGTCGCCGACTACTGGGAGTTCATCGCCCCACCGCGACGAACCCGGCCCTGAAGAAGGGCCCGCGCGCCACCCACCAAACCGTTGGTGTTCTCACGGTTCTCACCTCCCAAGTGACCCCGCCGCCCGGCGGTGAGACCACGTATGCCCAGTGATCTGGACCCGCTTGGCCCCTCGGTGGTCGAGCGAAGTCGAGACCAAATCCGCCCTCAGTGATCAGACCAGGGTGACCCCTCGGTGGTCGAGCGTAGTCGAGACCACATGGCGCGCAGGGTCTCGACTGCGCTCGACCGACGTGTGGTTGCGGCTGCTCGGTTTGGAGCAGACCACCGGGAGCTGTTCCTCAGTGGGCGGCGCGAAGCGCCTGCAGCACGACACCCACAGGGATGCTGACGAGGAGCACGCCTACCACGACTTGGAAAGCGAGCAGGAGGCGCCGCTGCGGCGCGTGCCGTGTCGTGAGGAACGCGCTCGCGAGGGCGTACACGAGCAATGCGCAGCCGACGTAAAGCACCGGAACGATGTCGAGGAGCACGCCGGCGAGCACCGCGATGTTGCCGAGGTTCCACGCGACGTACTCGGCGCCCAGCACGCGTGGACTGCTCCGACCCACCCCGAGCACGGCCTGTCCGAGCCCCAGCACCACTTGCGCTGCACCTGCGACGAGCACGATGTACGCGACGGCCCAGCTGGTGTGGTAGCTCGCGGTCCGCGCACTGGCCGCCGACACGAGCCCCCCGGCAACGATCCACACGGCACCGAGCACGATGGGAACCACACTGTCTGCGGGTATCCGGACTCTGGTCGGAGGGAGCGGGTTCGCCATGAATCCCAGCCTATTCCGCGCACCGTGCTGACCATCCGGTCAGTACCCGACGCGTGGCTCGGACCGGGTTGCGCAGACATTCGGCGGCCCGCCAGGTGCCCAGCGGCTGGGCATACCGAACCTTGACCTCGGTGCAGTTGCACATGGATGGCAGCAGCGAGACGTTTGCATCGGCGATGTCCAGCGGTACGGCGACCAGCGGGAGGTGGCGCGGGTGACGGTCGTCGATGCGGCCGCCCGGCGGTTCGCTCCGTCGCAGCGGGGCGGACTGCGCGCGATCGTCCTGATGGCGGTCGTCGTCCTGGGCCTGACCGTGCTGGGTTGGGGCACGCTGCTCGTGCTGGTCGTACCGAGCGAGTACCAGCTCGGCTCCAGGCAGATGTTCGGCGCCGGTCTGGGCCTGACCGCGTACACGCTGGGGATGCGGCACGCGTTCGACGCCGACCACATCGCCGCGATCGACAACACCACGCGCAAGCTCATGGCCGATGGGCAGCGGCCGGTCACCGTGGGGTTCTGGTTCTCGCTCGGGCACTCCAGCGTCGTCTTCGCCCTGTGCGCGCTGCTCGCGTTCGGCATCCGCGCCCTCGCCGGTCAGGTCGAGGACGACCGCTCCGCGCTGCACACGACGACCAGCCTCATCGGCACCGCCCTGTCCGGCAGCTTCCTGCTGGTCATCGGACTGCTGAACCTCGTCGTGCTCACCCGGATCCTGCGCGTCTTCCGCGACCTCCGGTATGGGCACTACGACGAACAGGCACTGGAGGCGCACCTCGCCGGTCGCGGCCTGCTCAACCGGGTGCTGTCCGGCGCCACCCGGTCGGTGAGTCGGCCGTGGCACATCTACCCGGTTGGTCTGCTGTTCGGGCTCGGGTTCGACACCGCGACGGAGGTGTCGCTGCTCGTGCTGGCGGGAGGCGCGGCCGCGTTCGCCCTCCCCTGGTACGCCGTGCTCACCCTGCCCGTCCTGTTCGCAGCGGGCATGAGCCTGTTCGACTCGATCGACGGGTGCTTCATGAACTACGCGTACGGCTGGGCGTTCGCGACACCGGTGCGCAAGGTCTTCTACAACCTCGCGATCACCTCCCTCAGCGTCGTCGTCGCGCTCGCCATCGGGTTGCTCGAGGTGCTGTCGCTGGCCGGCGAGGAGCTGCACCTCGACGGCCCGATTGCCTGGCTCGGGTCGCTCGACCTGAACGACGTCGGCTTCGTGATCGTGGGCCTGTTCGTCCTGGCCTGGGCGGTGGCCCTGCTCGTCTGGCGGCTCGGTCGCATCGAGCAGCGGTGGGCGGACGGGGGCCGCCCCGACGAGCCGCGTCCAGCGCCCGGCGGTCAGTGTCCCGGGGCGGGCGCCGCGGGCGGCCAGTAGTAGGCGTCGCTCGTCGGGCGGCGCCCGAACACGGCGGTGCCCACCCGGACCATGGTCGCGCCCTCGGTGATCGCGAGGTCGAGGTCGCCGCTCATGCCCATCGACAGCTCGTACGCGGCCTGCGCCCCCGCGATCTCCGCGGACAGCACCGCGTCCCGGATCTCACGCAGCCGGCGGTAGCTGGCGCGCACTGCCGCCTCGTCGGCGGAGAACAGCCCGATCGTCATCAGCCCGCGTAGCCGCAACTGCGGTGCCGCCCCGACGTGCGCGACGAGGTCCAGGGCGCCGGGCGGCGCGACGCCGTACTTCGACTCCTCGCCGGACGTGTTCACCTGCACGAAAACGTCGAGTGGCGCACGCTCCGCCGGTACGCGCTTGGCGACCTGGTCGGCGAGGTCGGTGCTGTCGATGGACTGGATGCAGCTGGCGTGCCGCAACACCTGGTTGATCTTGTTCTTCTGCAGGTGCCCGATGAAGTGGGCTTCATGCGGTACGACCGCGAGCGCATCGGCCTTCTCGACCAGTTCCTGCGCCCGGTTCTCGCCGATCAGGTCGTACCCGGCGCGCAGCGCGACGAGGATCCGCTCGGCGGGGACGGTCTTGGTCGCGAGCAGCAGCGTCACGTCGGCGGGGTCACGGCCGCAGCTCCGCGCGGCCCGGCCGATGCGTTCGCGCACATCGGTGAGCGCTTCGAGAATCGACGACTCCGTCACCCTGGCCTCCCGACCCGACCGTCTCATACCGCGCTCAGCGTTGCTGCGATCGGCAGTCGGTCGGCTGACCGGAGACCTCCGGCCACCGCGCAGAATGTGGCGGTGTCGCTGGTGGACGAACTCGCCGCGGTGGGCGTACGGCGCGGTGCTCCCCTCGCGGTGGCCGTGGTGCCGCGGCAGGGCCTGGCTCTCGCGTGGCATGGCGGCAGTCGCCAGGTACCGGCGCAGGAACCCACCGAGGTGGTACGGGCGCTCACCGCGCTCGAGCCCCGATGGGTGTGGTGGTCCGCGCGGCAGACCGCGGCGCCGCTGCTGGACGCCGGCGTGCGCCCGGCGACCTGCTGGGACCTCGCGGCCGTCGCCCGGCTGCTCGACGGCACCCGTCGAGACGATCCCGCGACGGTGTGGGCCGCTGCCCGCCAGTTACCCGAACCGGAGCCGCTGCGCGAGCTGGACCTGCTGGACCTGCCGCGCGAGGACGGCGGCCCGGTGCACGCCGACGGTCAGCTCAGCCGGGAGTGGGCCGGGGGCGCCTGGGTCCGGTCGCTGGGCACCGCGGAGTGCTGGGCACAGTTGGCCCTCGACGCGCGATCCGCCCAGCACCGGCGCCTGCTGGCGCTGCCCGACTCCCGGCCGGCGCCGCGCGGTCTGGCGCTGCCCCTCGCGACCGCGCACGCGGAATCGGCCGCCGCGCTGCTCGCGGTCGAGCTCGAGCAGGAGGGACTGCCCGTGGACCGCGACGCGGCGGCGGCCCTCCTCGGCAGCGCCGTCGGGCCCCGCCCGGTGGACGAGGCGCATGCGGCTGCGCTTCGCGCGCAGCGTGACGAGACGGTACGGCGCCATTTCCCCGGCACCGACGCCGACCTGCGCAATCCGGCGCAGGTACGGGCGTTGTTGCGCGGCCTCGGTCTGGAGCTGCCCGACACCCGCTCCTGGCGGCTGCGCCCGCACGCCGACCTGCCGGGTGTCGCGGCACTGCTCGACTGGCGGCGAAAGGAGCGGATCGCCACGACGTACGGCTGGGGCTGGCTCGACGCGCACGTCGGTCCCGACGGCCGGCTGCGCGGGCGCTGGAGCGCAGCCGACGCGGCGGCAGGCCGGATGACCGCCGGTTCCGGGCTGCACAACCTGCCGGCGGACCTGCGCGCGGCGGTGCGCGCCGAGCCCGACCACGTCCTGGTGCGGGCCGACCTCGGTCAGATCGAGCCGCGTGTCCTCGCCGCGGTGTCCGGCGACCCGGCACTGGCGGCAGCGGCGGCCGCCTCCGACATGTACGCCCCGGTCGCGGCGCACCTGCGCTGCGAGCGGTCCACCGCCAAGGTCGCCGTCCTCGCCGCCATGTACGGGCAGACGACCGGCGCCGCCGGCGCCGCCCTCGCCGACATGCGCCGCGCGTACCCGCGGGCAATGGCGTACCTCGCCGTGGCCGAACAGGCGGGCCGGGAGGGCCGGCCGGTCAGGACGTACGGCGGGCGGCTGCTCGCCGCCCATGTCCGCTCGCAGGACTGGGACCTGCGCGCCCGCGGACGGTACGTCCGCAACGCGATGGTGCAGGGCGCGGCGGCCGAGTTGTTCAAGGCCTGGACCGCGACCGTACGCGCCGCGCTCGTCACGGCCGGGGGGCGGATCGTGCTCTGCCTGCATGACGAATTGCTCGTGCACGTACCCCGTGACGGCGAGCAGCAGGTACGGGACGTGCTCGACCGGTCCCTGCAGTCGACGGCATCCTGGTGGGCGGCCGGCAGCCGCGTGCGCTTCGTCGTGGAGGTCGGCGCGGGCGAGAGCTGGGTCGCAGCGCGGTGACCCCAGCCCGGCGGACAGTCGGTGTCACCGTAGCCGTCAGCCGTGGGCGAGGTGCTGCAGCGCGAGCACCGTGCGCCAGTTGCGCGCCGTGCCCCACTGCCCGCCGAGGCGCCGTTCCAGCATCGCGGGCGTCAGCCTGGATCGGCCCTGCCCGTGCGGGTAGTGCAGGTAGACGACCCGGTCGCCGAGCGACCCGCGCTCCGGGAGGTCGGAGAGATCGAAAGCCGCTGCGGCAGCAGGCGGGACCTCGTCCCGCAGGAACAGCGCGACCACCTTGGTCGGGTCCTCCGCCTCGGCGCGGTACGGATTTCCCGCCACGACGGCATCGAGGTCGGGGGCGCTGCGTACCACCACCGGGATGTCGATCCCGAAGGCGTCGCGCAGCGCCGGCTCGACCCGCGACACCACGTCCGTTGCGGTGGCGCCGGCAGCACCGAACACCGCGTTCCCTGACTGCAGGTAGGTCTGTACGTCCGTGTAGCCCAGCGCCGAGAGGCATTCCCGCAGCCGGACCATCGGGACCTTGCGGCCGCCGACGTTCACGGCGCGCAGGAGCAACGCGGTGCGGCCTGCGGTGCCCGCCACCGCGTCACTCATCTGCCGGGAGGTCGTTGTAGACCCCGGCGAGCTCCTGCCCGGAGAGGGCATGGATCGCGGCCATGATCTCGTCGGTGACCTCGCGCCGGCGCCGCCCGGACGGCACGCCCGGCTGCTCGGTGAAGGTCATCGGCGTACCGAACCGGACCGTGACCGGCCGGATCCGGGGCCGCGACGAGCCGACCGGCTGGATGTCCTGTGTGCCCGAGAGCGCGACCGGTACGACCGGCGCGCCGGAGGTCAGCGCGAGCCAGGCGACCCCGGTGCGCCCGCGGTAGAGCCGCCCGTCGCGCGAACGGGTCCCCTCCGGGTAGATGCCGAACGCCTCGCCGGCGCGCAGCACGGCGAGCGCCGCGTCGAGTGCCTCCTGCGCCGCGCGCGCGCTCTCCCGGTCGACGGGCACCGACCCGATCGCCGTGTACCACCAGCGGTTGGCGACGCCCTTCGCGCCCGTACCGGTGAAGTACTCGGCCTTGGCGAGGAACTTCACCGGCCGCGGGGCGCAGATCGGGATGACGACGCTGTCGACGAAGGACAGGTGGTTGCTCGCCACGATCACCGGGCCGCCTCGCGGGACGTTGTCGCGCCCCACGACGGTGGGTCGCCAGATGAGCTTCGCGACAGGAGAGACGACCGCCTTCATGCTCTCGACGAGCATCGGTGTCTCCTTCGGCGGCGGCGATCTGGTCTCCGTACGGTGTCCCCGTACGGTACTGCGGCCCGGCTCCCTCTCCGGACGCCTCAGCGCCCGGCGGTCCAGTCGAGCAGCCGCCCGACGTCCCACGTGGTGACGATCCGCTCCGGCGGGATGCCCGCGCGGACCGCGCGGGCAGCGCCGTACGGCAACCAGTCCAGCTGCCCCGGCGCGTGCGCGTCGCTGTCGAGCGAGAACAGACAGCCGGTCTGCAACGCCAGCTCCAGCAGGCGCATCGGTGGGTCGAGCCGCTCGGGGCGGGAGTTGATCTCGACGGCGACGTCGTACTGGCGGCACGCCTCGAACACCAGCTCGGCGTCGAACTCGCTCTCCGGCCGGGTGCGCCCCGTACGGCCCTGCCCGCTCACCATCCGGCCGGTGCAGTGCCCGAGCACGTCGGTGTGCGGGTTCGCCACCGCCAGCACCATCCGGCGGGTCATCGCCTCGGCGTCCATGCGCAGCTTGGAGTGCACGGAGGCGACGACCACGTCGAGCCGCGCGAGCAGCTCCGGCTCCTGGTCCAGGGTGCCGTCCTCGAGGATGTCCACCTCGATCCCGGTGAGGACCCGCAACGGGGCGAGCCGCTCGCCCAGCTCCGCGACGACGTCGAGCTGGCGGCGCAGCCGCTCCGCGGTCAGCCCGCGGGCGACGGTGAGCCGTGGTGAGTGGTCGGTGAGTGCGACGTACCGACGACCCAGCGCCGCCGCGGTGCGCATCATCTCCTCGATCGGCGAACCGCCGTCGGACCAGTCGGAGTGGGTGTGCAGGTCGCCCTGCACCAGCGCCATGAGCTCTTCGCCGCCGCTCGCCACCGGTCCGGTGGCGGCCTGCTCGAGGTCCCGCAGGTAGCCCGGCGTCTCCCCGCCCACCACCTCCGCCACGATGCCGGCGGTCACCTCGCCGAGGCCCGGCAGCTCGGTGAGCGTGCCCGCGCGGGCCCGCGCGGCGACCTCCGCTCCCGGCAGTGCGGCGAGCGTGGCGGCCGCACCCCGGAAGGCGCGTACGCGGTACGTGGAGGCGTGCGCCCGCTCGAGCAGGAAGGCGATCCGGGCGAGCGTGTCGGCGGGATCCGCTTCGGAGGTCACGGCGCCACGGTAATCATTCTCCCGTGACGACCGGGCGACTCGAGGCGTTCAGCGACGGCGTACTCGCCGTCATCATCACGATCATGGTGCTCGAGCTGCGGGTCCCGGACGGCGACACGCTCGGCGCGCTCGTCGGCTCGACCGGCACGCCGCTGCTGACGTACCTGTTGAGCTTCGTCTACGTCGCCATCTACTGGAACAACCACCACCACATGTTCCAGCTCGCCGGTCGCGCCACGGGGGCGGTGCTGTGGGCCAACCTCGGGCTGCTGTTCTGCCTGTCGCTCGTCCCGTTCACCACCGCGTGGATGGACGACAGTGACCTTGCCCGCACGCCGGTGGCGGTCTACGGCGTGAACCTGCTGGCGTGCGCACTGGCGTACCTGGTGCTGCAGGCGGTCATCGTGCGGTCGCCGGAGGGCGCCCGGCTGCGGGCCGCCGTCGGGTCGGACTGGAAGGGCAAGTCCTCCCTCGTGCTGTACCTGTGCGGCATCGTCGTTGTCATGTTGATCGGCGCGCGCCTGGGAGTCTGGCTCGCGCTCGCGTGCTTCGTCGCGGTGGCAGTGATCTGGCTGGTGCCCGACCGGCGGATCGCCCGCACGCTGCAATGAGGCTTGCCAATGTTACTGACGGGTAGCATCATGGTTACCGACGGGTAACCACCGCCGGGAGGAACCATGGGCCACTACCGCGCCAACCGCCGCGACATCGAGTTCAACATCTTCGAGGTGTTCGATCGCGGTACGCACCTGGGCACCGGGCCGTTCGCCGACGTCGACGAGGACACCGCACGGGAGATCCTCGCGGAGGTGGAGCACCTCGCCGAGGGCCCGCTCGCTGCCTCCTTCGCCGACGCCGACCGCAACCCGCCGGTCTACGACCCTACGACCTCCTCGGTGACGATGCCGGACTCGTTCCAGAAGTCCTTCCGGGCCTTGATGGACTCAGGGTTCTACAACCTCGACCTGCCGGTGCACCTCGGCGGCCCCGGCGCGCCCGCCTCACTGCGCTGGGGCGCCAGCGAGATGCTCCTCGGGGCGAACCCGGCCGCCTTCATGTACATGTCCGGGCCGGGCTTCGCGGCGATCCTCGACCACCTCGGCAACGCCGACCAGCAGGCCCTCGCGCGGCTGATGATCGAGCACCAGTGGGGCGCCACGATGGTCCTCACCGAGCCGGACGCCGGATCGGACGTCGGCGCCGGGCGCACCCGGGCCGTACCGCAGCCCGACGGCAGCTGGCACCTCGATGGCGTCAAGCGCTTCATCACCTCGGCCGAGCACGACCTGGCCGACAACATCATCCACCTCGTGCTGGCGCGTCCGCAGGGTGCCGGGCCCGGCACCAAGGGCCTGTCGCTGTTCGTCGTCCCCAAGTACCTCGTCGACCTCGGCACCGGGGAGCTCGGCGCGCGCAACGGCGTGTACGTCACGAACGTCGAGCACAAGATGGGCCTGAAGGCCTCCACCACGTGCGAGCTCACCTTCGGCGAGCGTGCCCCGGCCGTCGGGTGGCTCGTCGGCGACGTCCACGATGGCATCGCGCAGATGTTCAAGGTCATCGAGTACGCGCGGATGATGGTCGGCACCAAGGCGATCGCGACGCTCTCGACGGGCTACCTGAACGCGCTCGAGTACGCCAAGAACCGGGTGCAGGGCGGGGACCTCGCGCAGTACCAGGACAAGAGCGCGCCCCGGGTCACCATCACCCATCACCCCGACGTGCGCCGCTCGCTGATGCTGCAGAAGGCCTATGCCGAGGGCATGCGCGCCCTGGTCCACTTCACCGCTTGGTGGCAGGACCAGATCGCGCTGGCCGAGGCCGGCGTGCCCGACGTCGACCGCGAGCTCGCTGAGTCCGTCAACGACCTGCTGCTGCCGATCGTCAAGGGGCTCGGCTCGGAGCGCTCGTACGAGCAGCTCGCCCAGTCGCTGCAGACGCTCGGCGGCTCGGGCTACCTGCAGGACTACCCGATCGAGCAGTACCTGCGCGACGCGAAGATCGACACGCTGTACGAGGGCACGACCGCCATCCAGGGTCAGGACCTGTTCTTCCGCAAGATGGTCCGCGACCAGTTCAAGGCGTACACCGCACTGACCGGTCAGATCGCCGAGTTCGCCAAGGACGACGACGGCGCAGGTGCCCTCGCCCGCGAACGGGCGCTGCTCACCCAAGGCCTCGAGGACGTCCAGGGCATCGTGGGGTCGCTCGGCGGTTTCGCGATGCGCAGCCAGCAGGACACCACCGAGCTCTACAAGGTCGGGCAGAACACCACCCGGCTCGTCTTCGCCCTGGGAGAGCTGGTGGTCGGCTGGCTGCTGCTGCGGCAGGCCGAGGTCGCGCTCACGGCACTGGCGTCCGGGCCCGGTCCGCGCGACGAGGCGTTCTACCGGGGCAAGGTCGCGGCGGCGCAGTTCTTCGCCCGTCAGCGGTTGCCGCTGCTGAGCGCGGAGCGCGCCATCGTGGAGGCGACCGACAACGAGCTCATGGAGCTGGCCGAAGACGCCTTCTGATCCGCGACCCGGCCGGTCAGCGGAACCGGCCGTGCGCGTACCTCAGCTTCACCTTCGCGCGGCCGTGCCGTGCCGTCTGCGGGACCGCGACGCGGTACACCCCCGCGCGGACCCGGACCTTGGCGAACCGGAACCGTGCCTGCGCCCCGGCGGTTGCCGTCGCCAGCCGGTGGAAGCCGTGCGTGCCGCGGCTGCGGAACGCCAACCGGACCGTGTCGTGCCGGGTCAGCCCCTTGGGCCGGACCTTGCCGGCGAATCGCACGCGGGCGCCGGAACGTGCGCGTACGTGGTCGACGTGGACGCGCAACATCACGTGCGGCGCGGCCGACGGCGGGGCGGGATCGTCACCCGGGGGATCCGGCGGCGGGTCGACCGGCGGATCACCGTCGCCGATCCTGACGAAGGCGCGTTCGAGCAGGCCGTTGAACTGGTCGCTGCGGCTCTCGATCGCACCGGACGTGGTGAGTTTGCCGCCCACCGCGAGCGGCGTGCGGTGGTGCGCCGGACGCAGGCTGCCGGTCACCTCGGACCCGGTCGCCTCGCGCACGACCGGGCTGCCGCCGGCGTCCCAGGTCGTGACCGAGAGTGTCACCGTATGCCCGGCGCGGGCGCACACCAGGCGGTACCAATGGTCCGGGGTGACGCGCGGACGGGCGGTCACCGTGATGGTCCCGGACCGACCTTTGATCCGGCACACCGGGTAGCCGCCGTCGACCTGGATCTTGTACTGCGTCACCTCGCCGAACAGGCCGCGCTGGATCACGTTGTTCCCGTCGTCGTGGCTGCCGCCCGCTTTGGATGCCGACTGCGCAGCGAGGCGGACGTCCGCACCGAAGACGAGGTCGCCGCCGCCGGGATCGAGCCGGTCGGGGCCGTCGCCGTCGCCGCGCACCCGGACCACCGCGCGCGGACCGGAGGCGGCCGGGTCGAAGCCGGGGAAGCGGGCCGCGGTGTCGCCCGCACGCCCCGTGACGGCGAGCAGCCGGCTGCCGTCCTGCGTCACCACGTCGACCCGCAGCGGCGCGGTGCCGCGGTTGCCCACCGCTGCCCTCGCGCCGTCCGGCTCCACCGCGAGCACGAACTGCCCGACGGGCGTGTCGGCGGCAGCGGCGGACCTCGCCGCGCCTCCCTCGCCCGGCGTGCGTGGGCCGTCGCCCGTCGCGACAGCGCCGCCGGACCAGGCGCCGCCCAGCAGTACCAGCGCGGTGCTCGTCACGACCGCCGCCCGGAGCGGGCGACGAGCGGCAGCGGGATGCGGCAGCACCCGGCCAGCCTGCCGCACCTCGGGCGATCCCACATCCTGCAGACGGTGGTTTTGGCGATCATTAGTTGTTTAGCTATGCTAAATACTGTGCCCGTCAGCTCGCCCGTGCTCGCATCCGACCTGCGGATGTCGGCCATGCGGCTCGCGCGACGGTTGCGTCAGCAGCGCGCCGACCACGGCCTGTCCTTCGGCCAGCTCTCGGTGCTCGCCAGCCTGGACCGGTCGGGAGCGATGACGGCAGGCGAGCTCGCTGCGTGTGAGCAGGTGAGCCCGCCGTCCATGACCCGGACCATCACGGCGCTCCTCGCCGCCGGCTACATCACCCGTACCCCGGTGGAAGCCGACCGCCGCCAGGTGATGCTCGACGTGACCACACGGGCCCGCTCGCTGCTGCACGAGGACCGTCGCCGCCGCGACGAGTGGCTGGCAGAGCGGCTGGGCGAGCTCACCCCCGAGCAGCGTGCGGCGCTGGCCGACGCGGTCCCGGTGCTCGCCGCACTGGCGGCACGGTGAGATCGATGCGGCCCACCTTCCGCTCCCTCTGGGTGCGCAACTACCGGCTGTACTTCAGCGGTCAGATGCTGTCGAACACCGGCACCTGGATGCAGCGCGTCGCGCAGGACTGGCTGGTGCTCACGCTCTCGGGCGGGTCCGGTGCCGCGCTCGGCATCACGACCGGGCTGCAGTTCCTGCCGTACCTGCTGTTCTCGATGTGGGGCGGCACGCTCGCCGACCGGATCTCCCGCCGCCGCCTGCTGATCATCACCCAGACCCTCATGGGAATGCTCGCCCTGGCGTTGGGCGCGGTCACGCTCGCCGGGCAGGCCACGGTCGGCGTCGTGTACCTCTTCGCATTCGCCCTCGGACTGGTGTCCGCTGTCGACAACCCGTCGCGTCAGGCCTTCGTCGGCGAGATGGTCACCAAGCCGGACCTGCCGAACGCGGTCGCGCTCAACAGCGCCTCGTTCAACCTGGGCCGCATTCTGGGTCCCGCGCTCGCCGGCGTGATGATCGCGATCATTGGCACCGGCTGGGTGTTCGTGCTCAACGGGCTTTCGTTCGGGGTCACGATCGCCGCGCTCTGCGCCATGCGGGCCGCCGAGCTGGTCCCGCCCGCGCGCCGGGAGGGTTCCGTACGCCTGGCGCAGGGGCTGCGCTACGTCCGGTACCGGCCCGACCTGATCCTGATCCTGGTCCTCGTCGGGGTCGTCGGCACGCTCGGCTTCAACTTCCAGCTCACCTTGGCGCTCATGGCCCGTGAGCAGTTCGGCCTCGGCGCGGAAGCATTCGGGACCCTCTCCACCGCCATGGCGGTCGGCTCGCTCGGCGGTTCGCTGCTCGCCGCGCGGCGGGTGACCGTACCGGTCCAGCTCGTCGTGGCCGCCGCGGTGCTGTTCGCGATCCTCGAGGTGCTGGCGGGCCTGGCACCGACGTTCCTCATCATGGTGCTGGTGCTGCCCGCGGTTGGCGTCGTGGCGCTCACGTTCAGCAACACCGCCCAGAGCTACCTGCAGCTGCGCAGCGAAGCCTGGGTGCGCGGCCGGGTGATGGGCGTGTTCACCCTGGTCTTCTTCGGCGGTACGCCGATCGGTGCCCCCCTCGTGGGCTGGATCGCCGACCAGTTCGGGCCGCGTTGGGGACTGCTGGGCGGCGGGCTCTCGACGCTCGTGCTGACCGTGATCGCCGCGCTCGTCTACCTGCGGCGTCAGCAGCCCACGCCGCTGTCGCTCAGGGAGACGGTCGGGCGTGCCGCGACGCGGACCGTGCGGCACACCCGACCGGGGTGATCCGGCCGCTCAGCGGATCCGGTACTTCATGACGGCCTTGGAGCCCAGCACGTACGTGGACCCCTTGAACGCGACACGCCACTTGCCCTGCTTGACCATCTTGACCTTCTTGAAGCGGTACGTCCCGTCCGCCTTCACCTTGGTCTTGCCCGCGGCCTTGAACTTCTTGGTGCCCTTGGCCTGGAACGCGAGCCCCAGCCTCTGGCCGGCGCGCGCGCCGTTGTCCGGGTACAGCGTCCCGTAGAAGTAGACCTTCTGGCCGGGACGGACGTACGAGCTGCTCGCATACATGCGCAGCACCGACTCGTGCTTGACCACGAACGTCGTCGTCTTGGACGCCGTGACGTCGCCGCCGCCGTAGCTGCCCGCGATGGCGCGCACCGTGTAGACGCCCGGGCGACGGGAGTTGTACGCCCGGTAGATCGCGCTCACCCGCTTCGACGCGCCCGACACGACTGGCGGTTGCGTCGGGTACACCGACGCCTTGTAGCCGCCGGGGCCGGAGACCTCGAAGCGGAAGCCCGAGTCACGTGCCGCGCCCGCCGGGTCGTTCCAGACGGCCGTCAACGTGACGCCCGCGCTGCCCTCGGCGTAGCGGACCACCACGGAGCTGGTGGCGGCGACCGACGAGGCCGTCGGGCACGGTCGCCCTGCGCGTTGATCAAGGAAAAGGTGTCGTTTTCGATCACTGTTTCAAGATCGGAGAGGGCACCTTCTCCTTGATCAACGAGCCGATCCGGTCGGGTCCTGCCGGCGATCGGTGAGGGCTGGGAACTTCGTACGCCATGCCGGTGCCTCACCCGGGTCGATGCTCGCCCGCAGAACTTCTTGGGCCTCACCGGCTTCGGCGATCACGGTGCCGAGCGGGTCGACGATCGCCGAACGGCCCGCCATCCGTACGCCGTTGTGGATCCCGGCCGTGTTGCAGCCGAGCACCCACGCCTGGTTCTCGATCGCCCGTGCGCGCAGCAGCACCGACCAGTGCTCGACCCGCGGAGCCGGCCAGCCGGACGGGATGAGGAACGCCGCTGCGCCGCGATCCACGAGCGTGCGGAACAGCTCCGGGAAACGCAGGTCGTAGCAGGTCGCGAGGCCGGTACGGCCGAGCGGGGTGTGGGCGACGACGAACTCGTCGCCCGCGCTCATCACCGACGGCTCGCCGTCCGCCCAGCCGAACAGGTACTGCTTGCGGTACGTCGCCACCAGCTCCCCGCGCGGGTCCAGCAGCAGCGAGGTGTTGTAGCGCCGCCCGGTCGCCGCGTCGAGCTCGGCGACCGACCCGGCGTGCAGCCAGGCACCGGACTCGCGCGCCGCGGTACGCAGCTGCTGCAGCAGGGCACCGTCGAGCGGTGCCGCGTGCTCCCGTGCCCGGTCGAGAGCGAAGGCTCCCACGTGCCAGAGCTCGGGCAGCACCACCAGGTCGGCCTCGCGGTGCTCGCCTACCAGCGCGAGGGCTCGCGCCACCCGGGCGTCGACGCTCTCCTCGTCGGACACCTCGAGCTGTAGCAGCGCGACCCGCACCTTCGTCTCCTGCATGCCCGCATCGTCGCATGCGCCAACCGGCCAGCCGAGGTGCCCAATCGGGCGGTGGCGCGCCCGTCGGGGTGTGAACGACCGGGCGAGCACGCGGTGGTCGAGCGCAGTCGAGTCACTCTGGGCTTGGTGGCGCGCCCGCCGGCGCGTGAAAGACCGGGCGAGTACTCGGTGGTCGAGCGCAGTCGAGACCACGTCAGTGATCATGGTCTCGACTCGGCTCGACCCACGCGGGGAGGCCGGTCTTCAGCGCCCGACGGGTGGCCGGGCGTTCCGCCTTCAGGACAGTGCGAGGGCGAGCCCCGGGTCACGCAGGAACGCCGCGACGTCGGCGAGGACCCGCGAGCCGAGAGCACCGTCGATGAAGCGGTGGTCGAAGGAGAGCGTCAGCTCCATCACGCGCCGGGGCCGTACCCGTCCCTTGTGCACCCAGGGACGCTCGGCGATCTGTCCGGCGGCGAGGATCGCGCCCTCGCCGGGGTTGATGATCGGCGTGCCGCCGTCGACGCCGAACACGCCGACGTTCGTGATGGTGATCGTGCCGCCGCTCAGGTCGGCGGGCGCCGTACGTCCGGAGCGCGCGGTGTCGGTCAGCGCGGTCAGGGCGTGCGCGAGTTCGACGAGTCCGAGCCGGTCCGCGTTCTTGATGTTGGGTACGAGCAGCCCGCGCGGCGTGGCGGCCGCGATGCCGAGGTTCACCCAGTGCTTGACCACGAGCTCGCCGGCGCTCTCGTCCCAGGTCGCGTTCACCTGCGGGTTGCGGCGTACGGCGCGCAGCAGCCCGGCCGCGACGAGCAGCAGCGGCGAGACCCGCGCGCCCTCCAGCTCGGGAGCGGTCCGCAGCCGTTCGACCAGGGTCATGCTGCGCGTCACGTCCACCTGCACCCACTCGGTGACGTGCGGTGCGGTGAAGGCGCTGCGCACCATCGCATCGGCCATCGTGCGCAGCACGCCGCGGATCGGGACGCGTTCCTCGGTGCCCGGTTCGGCGGCCGCCGCGGCCGGCCGGGACGGCACGATCCGGGAGGCCCGCTCGACGTCCTCCCGCGTGATGACCCCGCCGCTGCCGGTCGGGTCGACCGCGGCCAGGTCGACCCCGAGGTCGCGCGCCAGCTTGCGTACCGGCGGCTTGGCGAGCACCGGACTCTGCCGGGACAGCAGCTCCTCGGCGTGCCGGCCGACCTCCAGCCCGCCGTGCCGCACCGGCTTGACCGGCTCTCCGGGGGGACCGGCCTCCGGGGCGAGGGTGCCGTGGGGCGAGGCGGCCGCAGCACGGGGGCGCCGCGCGGGTGGCCCGGTCTCGCGCACCCCGTAGCCGACGAGCACCGACTCCCGCTTGTCACCGGCGGCAGCAGGAGCGGCGTCCGGTTCCGCCCCGGCGTCGTCCGCCGGCGAGCCCGGTGCCGCGGGCACCAGGTCGGGCGAGGGTGCCTGCTGCGGCGGGGCTGCGGCAGGTGCCTGCGTCGGCGCGGTCCCGGCCGTGTCGATCGTCATGATGGGCGCACCGACCGCGACCACATCGCCCTCGGAGACGTGCAGCGCGCTGACCACGCCGTCGTACGGGCACGGCAGCTCGACGGCCGCCTTCGCGGTCTCTATCTCGACGATGACCTGGTTGACGTGCACCTCGTCGCCGACCTTGACCTGCCAGGACAGGATCTCGGCCTCGGTCAGCCCTTCTCCCACGTCGGGGAGCTTGAAGATCTGGTCGGTCACTTCGGCCACCCCCTCACCAGGCCAGCGCCCGGTCGACGCCGTCGAGCACCCGGTCCAGGTCCGGCAGGTAGTCCTCCTCGACCTTGCTCGGGGGGTACGGCGAGTGGTACCCGCCGACGCGCAGCACCGGAGCCTGCAAGGAGTAGAAGCATGCCTCGGTGATCCGCGCCGCGAGTTCGGCGCCCATGCCCAGGAACACCGGCGCCTCGTGCACCACCACCAGGCGCCCGGTGCGCCGTACCGACTCCGCGACGGTGTCGACGTCCAGCGGCGACATCGACCGCAGGTCGATCACCTCCAGGTCGTGCCCGTCGTGCTCGGCGGCCGTCGCGGCCTCCAGGCAGGTGCGCACCATGGGCCCGTAGCAGGCGAGCGTGACGTGCTGGCCGGGGCGTACGACGCGTGCGCGGTAGGGCGAGGGCGCATCGGCGAGGTCCGCGTCGACGTCGACGTCGGCCTTCTCCCAGTAGCGGCGCTTGGGTTCGAAAAACACCACCGGGTCGGCGGAGGCGATCGCCTGCTGCACCATCAGGTACGCGTCCGCCGCATTCGACGGGCTGATGACCCGCAGTCCTGCGGTGTGCGCGAAGTAGGCCTCCGGGGATTCGCTGTGGTGCTCGACCGCGCCGATGCCGCCGCCGTACGGGATGCGGATCGTGATCGGCATCGGGGTGCGGCCCTCGGAGCGGGCGTTGAACTTGGCGACCTGGGTGACGATCTGGTCGAAGGCGGGAAAGACGAACCCGTCGAACTGGATCTCGACGACCGGGCGGTAGCCGCGCATGGCGAGCCCGACCGCCGTGCCGACGATCCCGCTCTCGGCGAGCGGTGCGTCGACGACCCGGGCCTCCCCGAAGTCCTTCTGCAGCCCGTCGGTGACCCGGAACACCCCGCCGAGCTTGCCGATGTCCTCGCCGATCAACAGCACGGCGGGGTCGGTCTCCATGGCCCGGCGCAGCCCGGCGTTCAGCGCCTTGGCCATCGTCATGACCACCATCAGTGCCCCCCTCCCACAGTCGCCCCGGACTGGAACGAGGCGTGGTACGCCGCAGCCTCCGCCCGCTCCTTGGCGACGAGCGGGTGCGGCTCGGCGTAGACGTGCTCGAAGATGGTGTCGATGCCGCGGCTCTCGAGCTTGCGGCAGCCGGCGCGCAGCTCTACCGCCAGCTGTTCGGCCTCGGCCTCGACGGCGTCGAAGAAGTCGTGGTCGGCGAGCCCGCCGCGGGCCAGGTGCACCCGTACCCGCTCGATCGGGTCCTTGAGCTTCCACGCCTCCAGCTCGGCCGCCACCCGGTAGCGGGTCGGGTCGTCGGAGGTCGTGTGCGCGCCCATCCGGTAGGTGAACGCCTCGACGAGGGTCGGACCGGCGCCGTCACGGGCCCGCTGCAACGCCGCGCGCGTCACGGCGAGCACCGCGAGCACGTCGTTGCCGTCGACCCGTACGCCCGGGAAGCCGAAGCCCGCGGCCCGGCGGTAGAGCGGGATCTGCGTCTGCCGCTCCAGCGGCGCGCTGATCGCCCACTGGTTGTTCTGGCAGAAGAACACCACGGGTGCGTTGAACACCGAGGCGAACACGAACGACTCGTTGACGTCGCCCTGGCTCGACGCGCCGTCGCCGAAGTAGCAGATGACCGCGTCCTCCGTGCCGTCGCGCTGGATGCCCATCGCGTACCCCACGGCATGCAGCGTCTGGTCGCCGATCACGATCGTGTACAGCGCGAAGTTGTGGTCGTGCGGGTCCCATCCACCGTTCGTCACCCCGCGGAAGAGCCCGAGCAGCGTGAGCGGGGCGACGCCCCGGGTCCAGGCGACCCCGTGCTCGCGGTACGTGGGGAACGCGTAGTCGCCCGGCCGCAGCGCCCGCCCGGAGCCGATCTGCGCGGCCTCCTGCCCCAGCAGCGGCGCCCAGAGCCCCAACTCGCCCTGGCGCTGCAGGGCTGTCGCCTCCAGGTCCACCCGGCGGACCAGCACCAGGTCGCGGTAGAGCGCGCGCAGTTCTTCGGGGGTGATGTCGATGTCGTACTCGGGGTGGTGCACCCGCTCGCCCTCAGGGGTCAGGAGCTGGACGAGCTCGGGGCCTCCGTCTGCGGTCATCGTGGGACCTCCTGGCGGATCGGTCGTACGGCGCACGGAGAGGGTCGCTCCCGCGCACCGTGCACGTCGTCGTTGATCGCATCATCGCATCGGAACGGGTCCGACCGCAGCCGTGTGGCACGTTGCCGTGCGGTGGTCAGCAGGAGCAGACTTCTCCCGGCCGCGATGGCGCGGGTCGGGGGACGGGCCTGCCGGGAGACAACGTGTCGTCGCTGTTGCGCCACCTCGGCGCGTTCTGCGCGCAGCGCCGACTGCTGGTGCTGCTCGTCTGGCTGCTGATCGCGACGGCCAGCGTGCTGGTGCTCAAGGCCGTACCGGACACCACCAACAACGACCTGAGCCTGCCGGGCACGGACAGCCAGGCCGCCACCGACCTGCTCGCCGCGGAGTTCCCGCCGCAGCAGAACGGCGGCAGCCCGATCGTGTTCCACGTCAAGAGCGGCAAACTCACCGGCGACTCGGACACAAAGGCGATCCAGGCGTCGGTCAAGGCGATCGGCAAGCTGCCCCACGTCTACAGCGCCAGCGACCCCACCGCCAACCCGCAGGCCGGCCTGATCAGCAAGAACGGCCAGACAGCGTTCAGCACCGTGCTGATGGACGTCGGCACCGCCGACCTCACCCCCGAGCTGGCCCGGTCGGTGCTGGACGCGGCTGAGCCGGCCCGGCAGGCGGGGATGGAGGTGGAGGCCGGGGGACCGATCGGCAGCGTGCTCTCGCCGTCGGACACCGGCGACTCCGAACTGATCGGCATCATCGCGGCGATCATCATCCTGACGTTCACCTTTGGCGCGCTCGTCGCCATGGGCATGCCGATCCTGCTCGCGATCCTCGGTCTGCTGGGAGCGCTCGCCGTCGTACGGGTCGTCGGCATCTTCGTCAACATCGCCTCGACCGGCCCCACCCTCGCCACGATGATCGGCCTCGGGGTCGGGATCGACTACGCGCTGTTCCTCGTCACGCGGCATCGCGACAACCTGCGCGCCGGTCTGGAACCACACGACTCGATCGCCGACGCCGTCGCCGGCTCCGGGAGCGCGATCGTCTTCGCCGGCACCACCGTCGTCATCGCCCTGCTCTCCCTGATGGTCGCGGGCATCCCGCTGGTCACCTCGCTGGGGTACGCCACCGCCATCGCCGTCGCCGTCGCGGTCATCGCGGCGATCACCCTGCTCCCCGCGCTGCTCTCGCTCGTCGGGCGCCGCCTCAACGCCCTTCGGCTGCCGCGCTGGCTGCACCCGGAGCCGAAACCGGAGGGCAAGGGGCTCTGGGCCCACTGGGCCGCACTCGTCAGCCGGCACCGGTTCGCGGCGACGGTCCTGGCGCTCGCCATCCTGGTCCCGCTGGCGATCCCGTTGCTGTCCCTGCGCCTGGGGCAGGAGGACGTCGGGGTCACGCCGACCACCACTACCGAGCGGCGCGCCTTCGACATCATGAGCAAGGACTTCGGACCGGGCTACAACGGCCCGCTGCTCGTCGCCGTCTCCCTCGACCCGAAAGCCGCGCCCAGCCAGCAGTACCAGGACCAGTACAACCAGGCCACCGCGCTGAAGAACAGCCTCACCAAGCAGCAGCAGCAGCTGCAGGAACAGGCCGACCAGCTGCAGGCCCAGGAGGAGGAGCTGACCCGGCAGGGCGACGCGCTGCAGGCGCAGAAGGCACAGCTCGAGGCACAGCAGAAGCAGCTGGAGAAGCAGCAGCACCAGCTCGAAGCGCAAGCGCGAACGCTCGCCGCCCAGGAGGCGACGCTGCGCGCACGGCAGGCGTCACTGCAGCGCCAGGCCGACCAGCTGCGACGAGAGGGCACGGCGCTGCGGGCGCGCGCCGGCGAGCTGGCCCGCAAGCTCGTGACCCTGCGGCGCGAGGACGTCCGGCTGGCCCGCGAGATCAGGCAGGCGCCGACCCCGGCCGAACGCGCGAAGCTGCGGGCTGAACGGCGCGCCGTACGTGCCGACATCCGAAGGACGCGGTCCGCGCTGCGCGGCCTGGCGCCCAAGGCGCGCCGGCTGCTGGCACAGGCCCGTTCGCTGTCCCAGCAGGCGGTCGCGCTGAAGCAACAGGCGGACCAGCTGCAACGCGAAGCCGATCAGCTGCAGCGGCAAGCGGAGGCGCTCGCGGCGAAGGGACAGTCGCTGCAGCAGCAGGCGAACCAGTTGCAGAAGCAGGCCGACAAGCTGAACAAGCAGGCCGCCGCGCTGCAGAAGCAGGCCGACAAGCTCAACAAGCAGAAGAAGTCGCTGCAACAGCAGCAGAAGCAAGCGGAGGCGCTGCAGGACCAGATCACGGCCGAGCTCACCAAGGCCGGCGGCGACGACCGCGGTACGGACCCACGGCTGGTCTCGCTGCAGGACGCGCTCGCGACACCGCAGGACGTCACCCTCGTGTCACCGCCGAACATCAGCAAGGCCGGCACCGCGGCCACCTTCACGGTCATCCCGAAGACGCGGCCCGCGGACCCGGTGACCGCCGACCTCGTCACGCAGCTGCGCGAGCAGGTGATCCCGCCGGCACTGACCACGGCGGCGGAGAAGACCGCCGAGGACCAGGACATGAGTCCGTCCGCCAGCCCGTCCGCGAGCCCGTCCGGCAGCCCGGCGGCGGCCGCCGCGGGCAGTCCCGCCACAGTCGAGCAGGCGGCGCTGTCCGCATCCGCTCCGGGCTACGGCAGCGCCGTGGCGTACGTGGGCGGCAGCACGGCGGCGAACGTCGACCTCGCAGCCAAGATCACCCGGCAGTTGCCGCTCGTCATCCTCACCGTGCTGGCACTGTCGTTCCTGCTGCTGATGATCGCCTTCCGTTCACTGCTGATCCCGCTGCAGGCGGCGATCACCAACCTGCTGACCGCCGCCGCGTCCTTCGGTGTGCTCACCGCGTGCTTCCAGTGGGGCTGGGGACTGGACCTGGTGCACCTGGACAGCCCGTACGGCACGGTGCCGATCGCCTCGTACGTCCCGCTGATGATGTTCGCGGCCCTGTTCGGGCTGTCGATGGACTACGAGGTCTTCTTCGTCAGCCACGTGCAGCACTTCCACGCCGGCGGCGACAGCGTGCGCGATGCCGTACGCCGTGGCCTGGCTGCGAGCTCCCGGGTGATCGTCGCCGCCGCCGTCATCATGTTCTGCGTCTTCGCGAGCTTCGTGCTCGCCGACGATCCGATCATCAAGCAGTTCGGCGTCGGGCTCTCGGTCGCCGTCGCGTTGGCCGGGGCGATGGTGATCCTGCTGGCGCCCGCGCTGCTCGCGATGTTCGGGGCGGGCGCGTTCTGGGTGCCGCGTTGGCTCGGCGCGATCCTGCCGCACATGAACCTGGAGGGCGAGGCACCATCGGCCCCGCCGGTCGCTCCCGCCGGCGTTCCCACGGATGTCGGGCAGGGACCAGAGCCGTCGCCCGCGACGCCAGAAACAGAGCCGTCGCCCGCGGGGCCAGAAACAGAGCCGTTGCACGCGACGCCGCGTCACGCGCGCAGCGACACGACCGGCACGCCGGCCCCTGTCCTCGCGGCAGCCGAGACCGATCGCGCGCTCGACGATGCGGAACCGCAGGTCTTCGGAGCCGAGCCGACGAGCACCATGGACGCCGTCCCGGATCATCAACCCACGAACGGCACGGAACCGGCGGCCACGACAGGCGCGGTCGAGCCGACCGAGGCGCTCGCGCCGGTCACCGCATCCGAGACGGCGGTGCCCGTACCCGTCGGTGCTCTGACGGCGGACGCCGTGACAGCCCCGGCCGAGGCCGAAGAGCCTTCCAGCAGCATCGATCCAGCAGGCGTCCCGGAGAGCGACCCGGTCCGCGACAGCGGACCCGACGACGCGGCGACGATCTCGACTTGACCTGGGCGCACCGGTTTGTCACCGTGCTCCGATGCGTCGACCCCTCTCCGCTCTCGCGCTCCTCGTCACGATCCCGCTGCTCGGAGTGATACCGACCGCCACCGCTGACGCCGCGCCGGCGGCGAAGCGCACCGTCGCCAAGGCGGGCTCGTACGTGGGGAACTTCTACACCTCGAAGGGCAAGCGGCTCGAGCAGTTCACGTTCAAGGTGAACAAGAAGGGCACCAAGCTCAACAAGTTCCGCGCCCTGGTGAACGTCACGTGCGGGTCGTACCCCGTCAGCGTCGCGACGCACCCGCTGTCGTTCTCCGGCGTGAAGATCAAGCAGAACGGCTCCTTCAAGAGGACCTGGAATCCGGCCGGGGCCGACGGCAAGGTCACGATCAAGGGTTCGTTCAAGGGTAAGAAGCTGCGTACCGGCACCCTCGACTACCGCGCTGGGGTCTGCGTGCGTACGGCCCAGCTCAAGGCCACCCGCCGCTGATTCCCGCGTCCCTGCTCGAAGCGTCGTTATCTGGCGCAGATAGCGACGCTTCGAGCAGGGACGCGAGGAGTCGAGGTCAGGGACGCAGGCCGAGGGCGCTCGGCAGGTTGGTGATACCGCCGACGATGCTGATGTCGGAGTCGATGGACTTGCCGCCGCTCACTCCGCCTCCGCCAGCGGACACGCCCGCAGTCGTGCGGATTCCGACGTCGACCGCCCCGTTCGCGCCGACGGTCACGTAGATGCCCTGCTCGGCGCCGCCGATCCGCAGCGGGCCGGCGTTGGCACCGACCGAGACACCGGCCACGATCGTGAGCTCGCCGGTGCGGACGTTCTTGTTGATGTAGCCGAACGGGTTGAGCCAGGGGCTCACGCCCTCGATGCGCAGCTTGAAGTTCTCGCAGTCGATGACGACCGACACGACCTTGGCGGACAGCCCGAGCGAGCTCGGCGCGTCCGAGCACGGTCCCGTCTCGCCCGCCTGCAGCGTGCCGTTCTGCACCTCGCCGCGTCCCGCGGCGGGGAGCGGATTGGGGTCGCAGACGGCTGCGTACTGCACCCCTTCTCCGACGAGCAGCACGATGTTGCCCGCCAGGGCGAGCCGCGCCTGGGCCATGACCAGGTCGTACGCGGGCGCAGCCTTGAGTTCGTGGGCGATCGCGGTCAGGCGTTCGTAGAGGGCGCTGGTGTAGTCGCGCTGCGCCTTGTCGAACGACAGCAGCGCCGGATGGTACCCAGGGCAGTCCTTGATGAGCCCGTCGCCGCCCCCTGGTGCCACCTTCCAGTAGTCCCGGAGCTCGGCCTGGCGGCGGGACGCAACTCCCCACATGGCGTTGAGGTCCGGGTCCATCATCCCGCTCGCTGCCGCGACCAGATCCTGGGTGCGCCGCTTGGTGAGCGGCGACAGTGTCTTCAGATGCGCGGCGTACCGGACGGCAGCGTCGTACACGGTTTGCTGGGCGGCCACCATTGCCGCGATGGCGTCCTGCTGCATCGCCAGGAACGCCGGACGCACTTCCTTGCCTGGCACCCGGTAGATGTAGTTCGGGATCACTGGACGCTCGCCCTTGTCGAGCTGGATCACCTCGACACTCGGCAGCCGGGTCTGCACCCGGGGCGGCGGCGGGGTCATCACCTTGCTCTTCTTGGTGACGCCCTGCCGGCGCGCGCCGAGGAACATCATGTCCGCGGCCTTCTTCGTCTTGCCGGTGCAGAGCAGGGCGAGTGCCTGGTTGGTGCTCGCCTCCCGCAGCAGCGGGGAGCGCTTCACCGCGGCCTTCGCCGCCTTCTGCGCGGGCTTCCACTTGCCCAGCGCGAGTTGCGCGTACGCGACGTTGTTGTCGAGCACCGCGCGCGCCGGGATGCCGAACGGCGGCTTCTTCGGCGCCTTGAGCTTCTTGGCCGCGGCAAGCAGCGCGAGCGCCTCGTTCGGCATTCCGAGATCGGTCAGCACCGGTGCGAGCGCGATCAACGGGGTCGGGCTCTTGCGCTTGCGGTCGTGTGCTCGCCGCAGCGCGGCGACGGCGGCTGTCGGCTTGCCGACCGCGATCGCGGTGACCGCGTCCTGCATGGCTACCGCGGGCTTCTTGTACGCCTTGCTCTTCGCGAACTTCTTGCGCGCCTTCTTGCTCGTGCGTTTGGCCAGGAACGCGTCGATGCTGCGCAGTGCCTGTTTCGTCGAAAGCTTCTTCGCCTTCGGCTTCTTCGCGACCGTGCAGAGCTGCTTCTTCAGGCCGGGCAGCTTGCCGGCGAACGTCGCGGCGGTCGGCACCTCCTGCGCGTCCGAGAGGGCGATGATCCCGCTCCCGCCCCTGTCCAGCGGACCGGCCTGCGCCGGCGCGATGGTCGCGGCCGCGAGAGCTCCGGTCGCGAGCAGCACGAGAGCCGTGCGGTAGTGCCTCATCTGTCGGTACTCCCCATTCGCGCTCGGCGGTGATGCGGGGCACCGTAGCAACGTTCTACTGCGCCGTACAGCAACCGCTCGGGGCGGTCACCGGTTCGGTCGGCAGGGCCGGGGCACCGCTGCCGTAGCGTCGCCGGCGTGAGCGAGCGCGGACCGGCCCTAGGGTCGCGGCAGCGCCGACTCGTGCTCGCGGCCACCATCACGGCGAGCGGTGTCGCGTTCCTGGACGGTTCGATCGTCAACGTCGCACTCCCGCACATCACGGCGGACCTCGGCGGGGGCTTCGCGACGGCGCAGTGGGTGCTCGACGGCTACCTGCTCACCCTCGGTGCGCTGGTCCTGGTCGGCGGCGGGCTCGGCGACCTGCTGGGCAAGCGGCGGGTGTTCGAGGTCGGCATGGTGCTGTTCGGGCTCGCCTCGGTGCTGTGCGGGCTCGCGCCGAGTGCGGCCGTACTGATCGGGGCGCGGCTGCTGCAGGGGGTCGGCGCCGCGATGCTCGTACCGGCGTCGCTCGCGATCCTCTCGGCGCTGTTCACCGGCGAGGCGCGGGGACGTGCCATCGGGACGTGGTCGGGACTGTCGGGGGTGTTCACCGCGCTCGGCCCCTTCGTCGGGGGCGCCCTCATCGACTCCAGCGCCGCGGGGTGGCGCCTCGCTTTCCTCGTCAACCCGCCCCTGGTGCTGCTGGCCTTCGTCCTCACCCGGCGCGGCATCCCCGACCTGCCCGGCAGCCGTACCGCGGCGCCGCTGCGCGGCCAGCTCGACCTCCTCGGGGGCGGCCTGACCGTGCTGGGCCTCGGGCTGCTCGTCGGGCCGCTCATCGAGGTGGACCGGATCGGCGGCGGGTGGGCCACCGCCCTCGCCGCTGTGGGGCTGCTCGCGCTCGGGGCGTTCGTTGCGGTGGAGCGACGCCGGGAGCGCGTACGGCGACCCCCGCCGATGATCCCGTTGCAGCTCTTCGCCATCCGAGCCTTCACGGTGGCGAACGCGGTGACCTTCGTCGTGTACGGCGCGCTGTCGGTGGTGATGTTCATGCTCACCGTGCTGCTGCAGACCGAGCTCGGCTACAGCGCGCTGGCCGCCGGCGCCGCCGTGCTGCCGGTGACCGTGCTGCTCGCGCTGCTCTCGGCCCGGGCCGGTGCGCTCGTACCCCGGATCGGGTCGCGGCCGTTGCTCGCCGCCGGCCCGGTGCTGATGGCGGTCGCGGTGGGCGGGATGGCGACGATCGGCAGGGATGCCGGCTATGCCCTCGGGGTGCTGCCGTGGGTCGTCGTGTTCGGCGTGGGGATGTGCCTGGTCGTCGCGCCGGTCACGACGACCGTGCTCGCCGACGTCTCCGCAGCACACGCCGGCGCCGCGTCGGGTGTGAACAACGCGCTGGCGCGGGTGGGCGGCCTGCTCGCCGTCGCGGTGCTGCCGCTGGCCGGCGGGCTCGCGGGCGGCGCCGTGCGGGGGGAGGCGTTCCTGCACGGGTACGCGCGCACCATGTGGGCTGCGGCAGCGCTCTGCCTGATCGGCGGCATGCTGTCGTGGGTCGGCTTCACCCGCCGTACCGGCCGCGGCTGACCGGGGCCTGCCACACGGGGTAGCCCTCGTAGCCGGGGACCTCGTTGACCGACCACCCCGTGTCCCCGTGTCCCCGTGTCCCTGCTCGAGATGTCGCTATCTGCGCCGGATAACGACGTTTCGAGCAGGGACACGGGGAGGGGGTGGGCGGCCTAGCGTGGCTCCCATGGCGGACGTGTTGCAGACAGCGTTGACGGTACGGCTCGGGCTCCGGGTCCCGATCGTGTGCGCGCCGATGGCCGGGGTCGCGGGCGGGAGCCTCGCGGCCGCCGTCTCCCAGGCCGGCGGGCTCGGGATGCTCGGGGTGGGAAGCGCCACGCCGCCCGACTGGATCGGCGAGCAGGCGCAGCTGACGCGCGACGCGGACCGGGCGTACGGCATCGGGCTGATGGCGTGGGCGCAGCAGGGCAACCCCGGCCAGCTGGGCGCGGCCATCGCTGCGGCTCCCGCACTCGTGTCCGTCAGCTTCGGGGAGTACGCGCCGTACGTCGCGCCGCTGCACGACGCCGGGATCCTCGTCGCCACCCAGGTCGGCACCGTCGCGCAGGCCCGCGACGCGGTCGACGCCGGTGTCGACGTGATCGTGGCGCGGGGCAGCGAGGCGGGCGGGCACGGGCCGTACGGTCTGGCGACACTGCCGCTGCTGCAGGCGGTGCTCGACGCCGTACCCGACACCCCGGTGCTCGCCGCGGGCGGCATCGCCACCGGCCGCGGGCTCGCCGCGGTGCTGGCCGCCGGCGCCGCGGGCGCCTGGGTCGGTACGGCCTTCCTCGGCTGCCCGGAGGCGGCGAACCACCCGGCGGCCCGCGAACGGCTCTGCGCCGCCGGCGGGGAGGAGACGATCTATACGCGGGTCTTCGACATCGGCCGCGGGATCCCCTGGCCCCCCGAGTACGGCGGGCGCGCGCTCGCCAACGACTTCAGCGCGCGGTGGCACGGCGCCGAGGACGCGCTCGCGGGCGACAAGGCTGCGCACCGCGTGCTGCAGGACGCGATCAGCGCCCGGGACTACCGCCAGGCCGTCCTGTACGCCGGCCAGGGCATCGGCTCGCTCACCGCGCAACGTCCCGCCGCCGAGGTCGTCACCCGCATGGCCACCCAGGCCGCCGAGCTGCTTGAGCGCCGTACCGCGACCTGACCCCCGGCGTGGCAGGGTGGCAGGCGTGGCGGACCCCCTTGAGCACGCCCCCGAGCGGGCCGGTGGGGTGCGCACGCTCGCCGAGCTCGACGAGCTGGTCGTCACGTGCCGGGCCTGTCCGCGGCTGGTGGCGTGGCGGGAGTCGGTGCCGGTACGTGCCGCGTACGCCGGGCAGACCTACTGGCGGCGCCCGGTGCCCGCGTTCGGCCCGCCCGACGCGCGGCTGCTGGTGGTCGGGCTGGCTCCGGCGGCCCACGGCGGGAATCGCACCGGGCGGATGTTCACCGGGGACCGCAGCGGCGACGTGCTGTTCGCCGCGCTGCACCGGGCCGGTCTCGCCTCCCAACCGCACGCCGTCTCTCGCGACGACGGACTGCGCCTTTCCGGCGTACGGGTCACCGCGCCGGTGCACTGCGCCCCGCCGGCGAACAAGCCGACGCCGTTGGAGCGTGACACGTGCAGCGCGTACCTGGCGCGCGAGCTCGAACTGCTCGCCCCGACGTTGCGGGTCGCTGTCGTGCTGGGCGGGTTCGGCTGGCAGGCCCTGCTCGGGGTGCTGGTCGGTGCCGGCTGGCTGGTGCCACGCCCCCGGCCCCGGTTCGGTCACGGCGCCGAGGTACGGATCACCCATCCGGTCGGCCGCGCGCTGACGCTGCTGGGCTGCTTCCACGTCAGCCAGCAGAACACCTTCACCGGCCGGCTCACCCCGGCGATGCTCGACCGGGTGTTCACGCGTGCCGGGGAACTCACGGGATAGCCGGTCGAAACGCTCGAATGCGCCGACGGCACCGGGAGCAGGTGCCAGGCTGGCGAACATGGCAGTACGCGACGACCTGATGGCCGCGGGCCGTGGGGACCGGACGACAGTGCGCCGTTCCGAGCACGCCGGACTCGACCTCCCGGAGCGCGACCCGGTCGCCGTACTGGAGCAGCAGAACACGACCCGGCTCGCGGACCTCGTACCGGTCCGCATGGGCCGGATGCTGCAGTCGCCGTTCACGTTCTACCGCGGCAGTGCCGCGGTGATGGCACACGACCTGACGACGGCGAAGGTCACCGGCACCACGGTCGTGTGCTGCGGCGACGCGCACGTGAGCAACTTCGGCCTGTTCGCCTCCCCGGAGCGCACGCTGCTGTTCGACCTCAACGACTTCGACGAAGCCGCCATCGCTCCGTGGGAATGGGACCTCAAACGGCTGACGACCAGCGTCGTGCTCGCCGCGCGGGACCGTGGCCTGACCGAGGACGCCGCGCAGCAGGCCGTACTCCGGGCGGCACACGGATATCGCACCACGTTGGCGCAGCTGATGGATCTCACCGCCCTGGAGCGGTTCTACTTCCGGGTGAGTGCCGACGACGTCACGGATGCGGCGGGCGCCGTTGCCGGTCGACGTGTAGTGACCAAGGCCGCCACGAAGGCGGCGCAGCGCACCTCCGAGCAGCTGCTGGACAAGATCACCGTCATGGAGCGGGGCGGCGTACGGCACATCACCACGGCACCCCCGGTCCTCGTGCCGCTCACCGAACCTGGTCAACGCGACCTCGCGCAGGAGGCTCTGCGGCGCTACCGCAGTACGGCCCGCGAGGACGTGATCGTGCTGCTCGAGAAGTTCACGTTCACCGACGTCGCGCTGCGCGTCGTGGGCGTCGGCTCCGTGGGCACTCGATGCTTCATCGCGCTGCTCGTCGGGCCCGCCGATGAGCCGCTGTTCGTCCAGGCCAAGCAAGCTCTGCCATCGACGCTCGAGACCCACGGCCGCGTCCGGCAGCCGCCGGTGCCGGGGACGTCCGCGGACGCAGCGCCGTGCCAGGGTCGTCGGGTCGTCGCGTACCAACGGGTCCTCCAGGCGCATTCCGACCCGCTGCTGGGGTGGGTGACAGGGCTGCGGATGCGGGACGGGGTGACGACCGACTTCTACTTCCGGCAGTTCCGCGACATGAAGGGCGGGCTCGACCTCGCCCGGCTCACTGCCGAGCAACTCACGGCGTACGGCGTGCTGTGCGCGCGCCTGCTCGCCCGAGCGCACAGCCAGAGCCTGGGCGCCTTCCGGATCACCGGCTACCTCGCAGACTCCGGGCGGTTCGACGAAGCGATCGGACGGTGGAGCGTGGCGTACGCCGATGTCGTCGAGCAGGATTTCGAACGCCTCGAGCGGGCAACGGCCTGCGGCCGGGTGCCGGTCGAGCGCGGCGTCTGACCCGCTCCGAAGTGCTCGGAGCCACGCGTGCCGGGGAACTCGGCGGCCGGCAGACACCCCGTTACTGATCGCCGAGTCAGCGCAGCATGATTGGTCGGTGACGACGTCTGCCGCGGTGCCGGCCACCCGCGCGAACCCGGCCGGCGTCTGGACGGCGATGTCGCTGGTCTACGTGATCTGGGGATCGACCTACCTCGCGATCGCGATCACCGTCGAGAGCGCGCCGCCGATGGTCTCCATGGGGCTGCGCTTCCTGACCGCGGCCCTGCTCGTCGCCGGCTACCTCGCGGTACGCCGCGGGCCACGCGTGCTCTCGGTGTCGAGGCGCGAGCTCGCCAGCAGCGCGCTCGTCGGCGTGCTGCTGCTCTTCGGTGGGATGGGGGGCTTGGCGTACGCCGAGCGGCACGTCGACACCGGCGTCGCGGCACTGATCGTCGCCGGCGTCCCGATGTGGGTGGTGCTGCTGCGCCTCACCGTCCGCGACCGGCCGCGTCCGGTCACCTGGCTGGGGGTCGGCGTCGGCCTGGTCGGGCTCGCGGTGCTGCTGCGACCCGGATCCGGCACCGACTCCCCCCTCGGCTGGTCGCTGCTGATCATGCTCGGCTCGGCCGCCTGGGCCGTCGGCAGCTTCCTGCAGCCGCGGCTCGTCACACCCTCCGACCCACTCGTGCTGACCTGCTACGAGATGTGCGCCGGAGGGCTCGCGCTGGTCCTGGTCGGCCTGGCGATCGGCGAGCGTCTCGACCTCGGGACGCTCACCACGAGCAGCTGGCTCGCGTGGGCCTACCTGGTCCTGATCGGGTCCCTTGTCGGCTACGTCGCGTACGTGTGGGTGCTCGGCAACGCCCCGCTCTCGCTCGTGTCCACGTACGCGTACGTCAACCCGGTCGTCGCGGTAGCCCTCGGGGTGCTGCTGCACGGCGAGCGCGTCACCGCGGCCATGGCGCTCGGCGGCGCGATCGTGGTGCTCGGGGTGGTGCTCGTGGTGACCGGCGAACGGCCGGGACGGGCGGTCCGCTCGCTGCCGGACGCCGCCACCTGACCCGCCGGCCTACCCGGCAGCCGGGACGAACGCCGGGGTGAGGGTGAGCAACCGGTCGTTGGCCTCCGGCTCGCCGATGGTGACCCGTACGCCCTCCTCGCCGAACGCCCGCACCGAGAGGTTCACCTCCGCGCACGCCGCCTCGAACTCCGGGGTTCGCGCACCGAGCGCAAGCCAGACGAAGTTGCCCTCGGCCTGCGGCACCCGGTACCCCTGCGCGGCGAGCACGCCCAGCACCCGGGTGCGCTCCGCGACGAGCGCGTCGACCCGCTCGCGCAGCGCCGGCTCGGCCGCGAGCGACGCGACAGCCGCGGCCTGGGCGACCCGCGAGACCCCGAACGGGGTGGCGACCCGGCGCAGCGCCGCGGCCACCGGGGCGTGCGCGACGGCGTAGCCGACCCGCAGCCCGGCCAGCCCGTACGCCTTGGAGAAGGTACGCAGCACCGCGACGTTCGGACGCTCGCGGTAGGTGGCCAGCCCGTCGACCGCCTCGGGATCCCGTACGAACTCCAGGTACGCCTCGTCGATCACGACCAGCAGGTCCGGCCGGACCCGGTCGAGGAACCGCGCGACCGCGTCGCGGTGCAGCACCGGTCCGGTCGGGTTGTTCGGCGTGCAGAGCAGCACGAGCCGGGTGCGCTCGGTCACGGCAGCGGCCATCGCGTCGAGGTCGTGCGTGCCGTCCGGGCGCAGCGGCACCCGGCAGGCCACGGCGCCCTCGACGGCCGCCGCGATCGGGTACGCCTCGAAGGACCGCCAGGCGAACAGCACCTCGTCGCCCTCGTCACAGGTCACCTGCACCAGGTGCGTCAGCAGCGCCACCGACCCGGCGCCGAGCGCCAGATGCTCGACCGGTACGGCGAGCCGCTGCGCGAGCGCCGCCTTCAGGTCCGTCGCTGCCGCATCGGGGTAGCGGTTCGTGTCCGCGGCCGCCGCATTGATCGCCTCCAGCACACCTGGCAACGGCGGATAGGGGTTCTCGTTGCTGGAGAGTTTGTACGGTGCCAGATCGCTCGCACCGCGCGCCGGCCGCCCGGCGACGTAGGCGGGGAGCCGGTCGAGCGCACTCCGAAGTCGAGGTGACATCACCCGGTCAGCCTACGGGCGGTCCCTCAAGTGCCCCGTGCCTGCGCCGAAGAACTAGGTGAGCGGGCGACAGACCTGGAGGCTGTCGCCCGCTCTACTCGTGCAGCCACCCTCACGCGCGTACGGTTCCAGGGAGGACCGCAGCACGAGGGAGACTGCAGATGTCGACACCGTCAGGGCCCGATGGGCTGGACCTGCGGGCCAGCGACAACGAACGTCGGGTGACGACCGACCGGCTCTCCGCGGCGATGGCGGCCGGGCAGCTCAGCCCGGACGAGCACGCCGACCGGACCGCGCAGGCGCTCGCCGCGCGGACCCGCGGAGACCTGGCCCGGCTCACCGCGGACCTGCCCGAGCTGCCCCGCAACCCGGCAGAGGTCGCCGCAGACGCACGCCGGCAGCGGCGCGTGGAGAACTGGAACAACTGGCGCAGCTGGCTCGCTGTCGCGGTGCTGCTGAACGCTATCTGGCTGGTGTCGAACATCGCCGGACAGCATCCCAACTGGCACAACTACTGGCCCGCGTGGCCGTTGGGCGCCTGGGGGGCGGTCCTGCTGTTCCGTCTCGTGCGTCCGAGCGACGACTGAGCGCTCAGGCCCCGCCGGCCCCCAGCTCGATGCAGTCCGCGCCGCAGTCGGTCTCGGCAGCAGCGGGCCGGTGCAGGACCGCGCGGCTCGGGGTGACCCGAAGCGCGCCGGCGTCGAACGCGGCGGTCCCGTCCACGATGAGCGAGTAGCCGCCGCGCTCCGGCGGCGGGAACAGCACGGTGACCGCGGCGTTCCCCGCGACACCTGCGCGGGTGCGGTTGCCGACCTGACCGACGTCGAGCGTGCCGTCGACGAGCGTCGCAGTGACCGCGACGGCGTGCGGGCCGCCCTGTGCGGACGCGGTCAGCAGGTAGGCGAAGTCATACTCCGGCAAGGTCTTCTCGAGTGCTTCCAACGACACCGGGATGCTCACCCGTACGAGCCTAGACCCCGGTGGTCACCGGTGGCCGCCGCGCGCCGAGCAGTACGACGCACCCCCGCTCGTCGTCGGGGAGCAGCTGCGGGTGGAGGCCGGCCCGCGCGACGATCGTGCGGGCGGCGGGCACCTGGGCGTCGGCGACTTCCACGAGCAGCGTGCCGTCCGGTCCCAGCCAGGAGCGGGCGTCCGTGGCCAGGCGGCGCAGCGGCGCGAGCCCGTCGGCGCCGCCGTCGAGCGCGATCCGCCGCTCGTGCTCGCGTGCCTCTGCAGGAAGCGTGGGAAGGTCGCCGGTCGGGACGTACGGGAGGTTCGCGACGAGCACGTCGATGCGTCCGCGCAGGGCGGCCGGCAGCCCGTCGAACAAGTCAGCGCAGACCTCCCGGGCCTCGGGCAGGTTCCGCCGCGCGCACCGCACGGCGGCCGGGTCGATGTCGGAGGCGTACAGCGTGGTGTCGGGCCGGTGGGCCAGCAGCACCGCACCGATCGCGCCGGAGCCGCAGCACAGGTCGACGGCGACCGGTGACCGGCGCGCGACGGCGACCAGCCGCTCTACGGCGGCACGGGCGAGCGCCTCCGTACGGCGACGCGGTACGAACACCCCGTCGTCCAGCAGGATCCGCTGCCCGCAGAACTCCGCCCACCCCAGTACGTGCTCGAGCGGCGCCCCTGCGACCCGCCGGGCGACCATCGCCTCCAACGCGGCGTGCGAAACGGGCGCCGCGCACAGCAGTGCGGCCTCGTCCTCGGCGTACACCGAACCCGCAGCGCGCAGCCGCCGCGCCACCTCGTCGACCTCGCCAGCGATGCCGTCCACCACAACCACATCGAAGCCGGAATGTCCATGAAGGACCGGCCTACCCATCCGTTGGTCGAGCGTAGTCGAGACCATGAGCACCAACGTGGTCTGAGTCGAAAGAGCGGACGCAACCATCCGTTGGTCGAGCGCAGTCGAGACCATGATCACTGAAGTGGACTCGACTACGCTCGACGGCCGGCTACTCACCCGATCCTTCCTGCGACGAGCGCAACGGAGTGCCGTTGGACGCGGGTGTCAGGGCCACGCGCCGTCGCCGGGGGCCTGGTCGAGCGGGCCGTCTGGGCGGCAGTCGCCGGTGCGGTAGCCGTCGGACAGCCGCGGGTAGACCTCGCTCCAGTAGCGCTGCGCGAGCGCCGTGGCCTGCGCGCGGGTGGCGCCGAGCAACACCACCGTACGGGCATCCGCCTGCATCGCCATGCACTCCGCGACCGCCTCGGAGCGTTCACCCTTGACGTGCATCGCCTCGTGCGTGAGCACGTGGACGGCGACGACCTGCTGCTCGGTCGGTGCGCTGCGACCACCCTCCCGCCAGTCGCGGATCCGCTGGCAGGTTTCGTACGTCAGCCACGCCTCCGGCGAGGTGCTGCCGTCCTCGCCGTACTCGACCCATCCCGTCGCTGCGCGCGCGTAGAAGAAGGCACCGCTGAACCGCTGGCACTGCGCGTACGCCTCCGGTCGGCCGGAGAGCGCGCGTACGACCTCGCTCGCCGCCGCCTGGGTGCGCAACCAGCGCGCCTCCATCCACCAGTTCGGGGCCAGCAGCACCAGGAACGCCAGCGCCCACACCAGCCGGGCCCGCGCGGTGCGTCCCGGCCACGCCACGATCCCGACCGCGAGCGCGGTCAGCAGGATCAGCAGCACCGGGCGTACGGGCACAACCGATCATCGGCACGTCCACGCCCCCACTCCAGCGCGTGTCCCTGCTCGAATCGTCGCTAACTCGGCGAGTTGACGACGTTTCGAGCAGGGACACGCGGTCCTGGAGGTAGGTCAGCGGGTGAAGGTCAGCACCTGGGCACGGGCGCCGGTGGCGCCGTGCAGGTGCAGGATCAGCGCCTTGGCGACAGCGCCGTGGCCGTACCCACCGCCCGGACTCGGACTCGCGCTCGGACTCGGGCTGGGGTTCGGGCCTGCCCCCAGCGCGGGCAACGCGATCTTCGCCCCGCCCCGGTCCAGGTACAGCGGCGAGTCGACGCGGAAGGGCGTGGTGACCGGGTCGAACGTGACCGGGCCGACCTGGTCGATGTCCCCGCTCGGGTTGTTCGTGTACGGCGAGTTCATGCCCACCGCGTACGAGATCGGGAACGTCGTCGCGTCTGCGGCGAGGCCGATGAACTCCTTGAACACCGGGATCAGCAGCACGTTGTTGTCGAACACGTTGGTGTCGACGTCGGCGAACTGGAAGTTCACCGGCTCCATGTCGATCGCCTTGCCGGTGGCGAGGTCGACCAGGATCGCGAGCAGCACGTCCGTGGCCGGGTAGTTCTGGACGTACACCTCGTAGTCCGGTTCGCCGTCGCCCGTGGTGTCGAAGTCGACGTACGGGATCACGACGTTGCCGATGTTCGCCCAGTCGCCCCAACTGGCGATGCCGAACCAGATCGCGTCGTCGGTCGCGCCGGCGCCGACGTAGCGCAGGTCACCGCCGACCGCGGTCTGGTTCACCGTGCACCCGGTCGTGAGCGTCCCCTTGCAGCGCGGCAGGCGCGGGCTGCTGGCGCCCAGTTCCATCACCGAGACCAGCGAGTTCCAGGCCTGGCTGCCCGATCCCTGCGACACGCCCCGACCGCGCAGCGCGACGGCGTCACCGCGCGCCGAGACCGACGCGCTGGTCGCTGCGGTCGGCTTGGCGGCGCCGTACACCGGCACCCGCAGCGGCGCTCGACCCTTCGGCTTCACGAGCACCCGCCCGGAGGCGTCCGCGACGAACTGCCGCGGTACATCGAGCTGCTCCGCTGCCATCGTGCGGTCCATCGTGCGCCGCAGCGCGGCGGTACGGACCGTCATGATCACGACCGCCTTCACCGAGCGGTGCGCACCGATCCGCACCCGGGAGGGGGAAACCCGGTAGGAGACGCCCGGCTGGGACACGACGGGCGAGTAGCGCAGCTTCGCGCTCACCGCGCGCTTCCCGGTGTTCTGCAGCCGCAGCACCTGGGCGCGCACGGTCGCGGCCCGGGTGACCGGTACGGGCACCACGCCGAAGGACGCCGAGACGCCGCCCCCACGATCGGCGTTGTACACGAGCAGCTGGTTGCCCACTGCCGACCGGGCATCGACGCGCCCAGCCCCCACGCGGGCGGGCGCGTACCGCAGACCCTTGCGGTTCTGCTTGGTGAACAGGTCATGGCCGGCGGTGTTCATGATGTCGGCCTTGATCTGCTCCGGCGTCCATGCACGGTGCGCCCGCTTGACCAAGGCTGCGATGCCGGCCGTGTGCGGGGCCGCCATGGAGGTGCCCGACTCGCTGACCGGCTCGAAGCCACTGCCGATCTTCGCGGAGGCGATCGTGTCACCCGGCGCGGCGACGTCCGGCTTCACGACCCCGATCGACCCGTGCGGGCCGCGGGAGCTGAAGTTCGAGAGCAGGTCGGCGATCGAGGGATCGATGTCCTTGACCGACGCGAGCAGCGAGGCGGAGAAGGTGACGTTGAGCGTCCCGGCGTCCACCGCGGGGGCGAGCTGCTGGCTCCATCGCTGGGTGAGCTGGAGCACCGGGATGTCCGCGTCGCCCAGGATGCCACCGTTGAAGGTCGGCTGGTCGCCGGTGAAGATCGCGCCCTTCGCGCCGGCCGCCTTCACGTTCGCGGACCGGCCGGCCGAGCCGCAGCGCCGCGTCGTGTCGTCGGAGTCCCAGATCAGCCAGGCGATCTTGCCGTTCACCGCCGCCTGATCCGCTTTGTCGAGCGGCGCGCACCCGTCCTGGTTCGTCGGCTGCGAGAGCCGGACCACATCGCCGGTCACGTCGGACATCGCCGCCCAGTCGTACGCCGTGGACACCTGCCCGGCGGCGATCCCGGCGTCCGCCTCCGGTCGGTTGACCCGCAGACCGTCGAGCAGCTGGTACTGGTCGACGCTCGAGGCGACCGCCAAGGAGCGGACCGCGTTGCCGGGTGACCCGCCGGTGTCGGTGAGGTCGCCGTTGTTGCCCATCGAGATGACCGGCAGCACCCCGAGCTTGGCGATGCGGTTCACGACGTCGTTCTCGGGGTCGTCGACGGCGCTGTAGTCGCTGCCGAGGGAGAGGTTGACGATGTCGAGGTGGTCGGAGAAGTTCCCGTCACCGTTCGGGTCGAGCGCCCAGTCCAGTGCCGGGATCACCACGTCGGTCGAACCGGTGCAGCCGAACACCTTCAGGCCGTACAGCTTCGCCGACGGCGCCATGCCGGGGCCGATGTCCATCTTGTAGAGAGCCGGTCCGGTGAGCTTTCGGTAGTCCCCGGTGAACGTCTTGCCGCCGGCGGTGACCCCGTACCCGGCGGCGGTGCCCGAGACGTGCGTGCCGTGCCCCTCGCAGTCGAGCGGGTTCTTGTCCGGGTGCGGTACGGGCTGGTAGTCGTCCGCCTCGGGGTCGGCGTTGTAGTCGTCACCCACGAAGTCGAAACCGCCGGCGACCTTCAGTTTCGCGAGCCCGGGCAGTGTGCTGCGCCAGTTGGGCGACGCGCTGTTCGCGTGGGCGGCGTCCCACGCCGCCACGGTGCCGACACCGCCGAAGTCGGCGTGGGTGTAGTCGATCCCGGTGTCGATCACGCCGATCCGTACGCCCTTGCCGGTGTTGCCCAGACTGCGCCAGGTGTTCAGGACGCGGGTGAGCTGCGCTGCTCCCGCGTTCGACACGGTCTTCGGGACCAACGGGGTGATCTTCTTGACGTCGCTGCGGGCCGCGACGGCGCGCAGCGCGGGGCCGGTCGCCTCGATCGCCATCCCGGGCACGGCGTTGGAGACCTCGAACAGCCGGCGCACCCGCGCGTCACGGCTGCGCGCGGTCTGCAGCACCGCATTCGCCTGCAGCGAGACGACATCCTGACGTGCGGTCGCGGCCCGGCGCGCGGCATCCCTGCTGCGCCCGTTGCCGAGCGCCGTCGCGGACACCTGCGCCGCCCCCTTGCCGCGGAACTGCACGAACGCCGAGTGCCGCGCCGTACGGGACCGGTCGAGCGGGCCGAGCTTGCTCTTCGGCGCATCGATCCGGTGGCGCGGGCTGGGTACGGCGGTCGCATCGTCCGGGCCGCCGGGTGCGGCCTGCGCCGGGACCGCGGCCAGGCCGAGCACCGGCATCAACAAGGCGGTTCCGATGACGACAGGCGTACGCCACCGCGGTCTTCCAGCGTGGTGCGACATGGGCGGTCCTCGGGCTCGAGCGGCGGGGAGTGCTCCCCGTTGTCGGACCAGCGGACGGTACTGCCCGCGCAGCCGCTCCCGCGGCGATTCGCATCATTGCGCCCGAATCACCACTTCCGCACAGCGCAGGTGTCACACGCGTCCCGGCCGTACCACCGGCGTCGCCGCTGCGTCACCCGTTCGGCGCAGCGGCGGCACTGGCCGGTGGCGCGCCCTTGTCAGGCGAGCGCGGCGTCGAGCGTGATTTCGGTGCCGGTGAGCGCCTTGCTGACCGGGCAGCCGCTCTTGGCGGCATCCGCGGCCTTGGCGAACCCGTCCGCGTCCAGGCCGCTGACCTTGGCGCGCACCGTCAACTTGATGCCGGTGATGCGGAAGCCGGCCGGGCTGTCGGGGCCGAGCGAGACATCGGTCGTCACGTCGAGCTGCTCGGGCGTACCGCCCGCCTCGGCGATGTTGGCCGACAGCTGCATCGCGAAGCACGCCGAGTGCGCGGCGGCGATGAGCTCCTCCGGGCTCGTCGTACCGCCCGCCTCGTCGGCGGCGCGCTTGGGGAACGACACGTCGTACGAGCCGGCGCCGCTGCTCGCCAGGTCCACCCGGCCCGTCCCCTCCTGCAGTGTCCCCTTCCATGCGGTCCGTGCGGTGCGCGTAGGCATCAGCAGCCTCCCTCTCTCGGTGTTGTCGCTTCCGTTCCATTTCACCCCGAGCGGTGCTCCGGCGCCAGGGTGCGGACCGCCACGCGACGGGTAGCGTCGAGAGAGCCGAGGAGCACATCGAGCAAGGGAGGCCGAACGTGAGCGTCGATCCGGCGATCGATCCCAGCGCGCCGCCGAGCGGACCGGGCTGCGTGGAGTGCGAGCAGTCGGCCGGCTGGTGGGTGGAGTTGCGCAGGTGTGCCACCTGCGGCCATGTCGGCTGCTGCGCCTCCTCGCCCGGCCAGCACGCGACCGGCCACTACCGCGACACCGGCCACCCAGTGATGCGCACCTACGAGCCGGGCGGCGACTGGTGGTGGGACTACCGCACCTCCGACTACACCTCCGGGCCCGACCTGGCCCCGCCGCTGCATCATCCCGAGGACCAGCCGACGCCCGGACCGGTCGGACGGGTACCGGCGAACTGGCGGGACCTGTTGGCCGAGTAGCGCTCGCAGGTGATCCGGTCAGCCGGTCGACGCGAGCAGCCGCGCCAGCTCGGCTGGGCAGCTCACCATCGGCCAGTGACCGGAAGCGAGGTCGACGAGGTCCACCTCACCCGCGCGAGCGAGCTCCGGGCACTCGCCACCATCGATCCACTCCTGGGCTTGCGCCGGGGTGAACTCGGGGCAGGCGACCGTCACCGGCACGTCGTAGCGGCGCGGGTCGCGAAGCCGTACGACCCCGCGCGCGACGCCTTCCGGCACCGGCACCGCGACGCTCTCGATCCGGCTGCGGGCGGCCGCATCGAGGTCGGCCCGGTCCGCCTCGTCGAACGCGTCCCAGCCCGGGAAGGGCATGCGGCCCGCGCTGATCTCGAAGAACGTCGCGTACGGCTCGCCGTCCTGGTGAGGGAAGCCGCCGATCAGCACGACCCTCGCGACCTTGTCGGGACGACGGTCGGCGGCGAGCCAGGCGAGCGTGCTGGCCGCCGAGTGACCAACGACCACCGGCCGGTCCGCTGCCGCATCGACCGCGGCGAGGACGGCGGCGAGCTGTTCCTCAAGCGTCGCCTGCGTTGCACCATCGTCCTGTCCAGGCAGCCGGACCGGGACGGCGCGGTGCCCGTACGTCGCGAGCTCGCCGACGACATCGTCCCAGAGCACACTCGGCAACCACAGGCCGGCGACGAGCACGATCTCCATCTCGGACCTCCGTACGTCGCGGATCGGTCACCGCTCAACGTAGAGGAGGGCGCCGACAGCGCGACGCGAACTGCTACACAGGACGTCATGTCGTTGACCGTCGAGACGATGGATGCCCGGGAACGGTCCGCCCAGAAGCTGCAGCAACTGTTCGGTGACGGTTGGCCCGCGTTCATCACCGCCGACGTGGTGGCCAAGAGGTACCTCGGCCCGGTTCGGGAGCTGTTCGCCGACCTCGAGCTCGTGCTGCTCGAGGACGGCGAGACCCCGGTCGCTGCGGGCTGGGCCGTACCGCTGCGCTGGAACGGTGACCCGGCGCAACTGCCGGGCGGCTACACCGATTCGCTGGTGCGGGCGGTGGAGGGCCACGACGCGGGCGAGCCGCCGGACACGTTGGTCGTCATGGCGGGGCAGGTGCACCCCGAGCGCCGGGGCCGCGGTCTGGCCGGTGAGCTGCTGACGGCGTTGCGCGACCCGGCCGCACGACGTGGACTGCCACGCGTCATCGCCCCGGTACGCCCCACCCTCAAGAGCCGTTACCCCTTGACACCGATCGAGAGATTCGCCTCCTGGACCCGCGCGGACGGGCTGCCGCTCGACCCCTGGCTGCGTACCCACGCTCGCCTCGGAGCGCGCATGGTGGCGCTCGCGCCGGCCTCGCAGACGATGACCGGAACCGTCGCGCAGTGGGAGGAGTGGACCGGGATGCGCTTCCCGGACGACGGCGCGTACGTGATCCCGGACGGGCTGAGCACCCTTCACATCGATCACACCGCGGACAGCGGGACGTACGTCGAACCCAACGTGTGGATGCAGCACCGAGAGCCGGCACCCGGTGGTCGAGCGCAGTCGAGTCACGTTGGGCCTGCTGGCGCCCGTCGGGCGCTGAAAATGGGGCTGCCCGCCTAGAGATCAGGGGAGGGTGCCGGGGGAGGCGACCCATTGAGCGGTGAACGTGAGCACTTCGCCGACGACGTCGAAGTCGGCGTCGTAATGCACGACGGTGAGCTGATGCTCGCTGGCAAGGACTGCGGTGAGCAGGTCGGCAATTCCGACGGCGCGATGCCTGCCGGTTCGGGCAAGGGACCGTTGCGCGTCGAAGGCGGCTTGCCAGTCACGATCTTCGGTCGCCAGGTACTCGTAGGCGTGCCGCCGGTCAGCGCGGATCTGCTCGTACTCGGCGGGGCTGCGGGCGCTGTAGAGCGCTTCGGCGTCCAATGTGGCGCATGTCGCCACCACCCCGGCTTCGATCAGAGGCGTTAACCGGGTGGCGACCACGGAATGCCGCATCCGGGCTGCCGCGCTGGTGTCAACCAGGTAACGAGCGATCAGCGCCACACCGCGGCCCGCGTCTCCCGGTCCGCCAGGGGTTCCAGGCCACCTTCGCGCAGCCAGTCAACCTGTCGTGCTCGCGCCGCGGCGTCCGCCGCTTGCTTCAACGCCGCCCGCACGGTGTCCGAAACACCGGTGGTGTGCAACTCCCGACGTGCAGCGGCCAGCAGGTCGTCGTCCAGCTCGATCAGTCGTTTCGTCACCGTCGACCCTACTCTATATATACGACATACTGAGTGAGTATATACTGACGTGACCGCGCGGTAGCGCTCCCAGTCGTCGGTCGAGCGCCGTCGAGACCATGAGCACCGAAGTGGTCTGAGTCGAAAATAGCCGGGCCGAACGCTGGGTGCCCGCGACCGCAGCCGGATTTTCCACCGTCCAGGGCGGGTCGAAGGGCCCGGGGTGCTGCTCCGAAAAACCGGACGCAACCATCCGTTGGTCGAGCGTAGTCGAGACCATGATCACCCACGTGGCGTCGACTACGCTCGACCACCGAGTACTCGCCCGGTCCTTCACGCGCCGACGGGCGCGCCGCCCGGCCCAGAGTGACTCGACGGCGGTGCTCAGCTTTGTGCCATGTCGACGAAACGCGAGTAATGGCCCTGGAATGCGACGGTCACGGTGTCGGTGGGGCCGTTGCGGTGCTTGGCGAGGATGATGTCGGCCTCGCCGGCGCGGGGGGATTCGCGTTCGTACATGTCCTCACGATGCAACAGCAGTACGACGTCGGCGTCCTGCTCGATCGAGTTGTGAACGGCGACACCATTCGCAATGAAATTGTGCCGTTCGAGCACCGTCGCGTCGAAGACGTCCTCGCAACCGTCGTGCGTGATGGACACGATCGCGTCCCACAACACATCGTTCGTCGCCAACATCTCCAGTTCGGCGTTGTCCAGAACTGCCGCTACGCGCCCGAGGCGCTCGCGGCTCGCCGAATGCTCCCCCATCGCCGTGCCGCGATAGGCCGTGCCCATCGCCGCCCGCACGTCGTCCCAAACCCGGACCGGCACAGTGTCGACGTTGGGGTTCGCAGACTTGGTTCGCACGATGTCGAGCAAGCGGGTAGCCGCGCTGCTACGCGCGCCGTGAACTCCGATCTCTGCGAGGAACCTACGTTGGTCATCAGAGCCAACGATGTCGAGGGTGTGCACCGGCCGATGGTGGCCGTGGGACGTGGTCCTCACTCGGCCGCTGATTCCGAACCGGAGCAAGAGCCGGCTGATGTCGTCCACCAGCCGTCGGCTCGTCGAGCTGTAGAACACACGACCGCCCGCACCGTGACGGTTGACGGTGACCGAGCCGTCTGTCGCCCACAGATGCTGCAGGAACAGTGCGAGCTGGGGTTTCGGGAGGGCGGCGACGCCTGGCGGTACGAACTTCTCATGTGGTCGTATACCGAAGAGCCCCAGGCCGTCCAACCACGCGGCGATCGGGTTGCGACGCCCTCGCGCCAGGCGACATGGCGCGGATAGTCGCAATGTCGTGCAGCGCGCCATTGCAGAGTCGTCGCGAACCGGCTCGATACCGAAGTGCTCGGCGGCCGACCTGACCGCTGCCAGGTTCGCCTCGTCCGCGCTGGCATAGCGGATCGGCTGCCGGCGCACGAATGACCCATCGCCCAGCAGATGGGCCAACATGACCACTTCGGCGTCGGCCCAGGGCGTCTGCTCACGCGGCGCGCAGACGTGACGCGGGACCGCGAGCCGGACCCCCGGTGCGAGATCGCCCAGAGCGCGCCAGCCTTCGTACGTGAGGAAGGGGTGGTTGGCGGTCGCGCGGACCTCCTTGCCGGACGCTAGGCGCAGCCGGAACACCTCGCGCCTACCCGTCGGGAACACGTGGGTGAGTGTGGAGCGCACATAGCGCAATGAGTCGTCGAGGGCCCACACCTCCACATCACGCTCGCCCGAGGCGTACAACTCGCCCATCGCGACCTCGGCGCCGGTGTCGGCGCGCAGCACGCGCGTGTCCGCCGTGAGGCAGCCCGATTCGCGGAGGTCGCTGATCAGCGGCTTCTTGTCGGTGCGCTGCTCGGGGCCGCGGTTGAGCTGGCTGATCGCGATGACCGGGACCTCGAGCTCCTTGGCCAGCAGCTTGATCGAGCGGGAGAACTCCGAGACCTCGGTCTGCCGGCTCTCGACCTTCTTGCCCGAGGTCATCAGCTGCAGGTAGTCGATGACGACGAGCTGCAGGTCGTTGCGCTGCTTGAGCCGCCGGCACTTGGCGCGGATCTCCATCATCGTGAGGTTCGGGCTGTCGTCGATGAACAACGGCGCCTCGGACACCCGGCCCATGTGGCGTGCCAGCTTGGTCCAGTCGTTGTCGCTCATCGTGCCGCCGCGCAGGTGGTTGAGCCCGATCGTCGCCTCGGCCGACAGCAGCCGCATGGTGATCTCCTGGCGGCTCATCTCCAGGCTGAAGATGGCGCTGGTCAGGCCATGCTTGATGGAGGCCGAACGTGCCAGGTCCAGGCCGATCGTGCTCTTGCCGACGCCCGGTCGTGCCGCGATGACGATCATCTGCCCGGGATGCATGCCGTTCATCCGGGCGTCGAGGTCCTGGAACCCGGTCGGGACCCCGGTCATCTTGCCGCCGCGGGAGGCGATCGCCTCGATCTCCTCGAGCGTGGACGGCATGATCTCGCGCAGCGGCAGGTAGTCCTCGGCGGTGCGCTTGTCGGTCACGTCGTAGACCGCGGCCTGCGCGCGGTCCACGATCCCGTCGACGTCGCCCTCGCCGGCGTACGCCAGCTGCGTGATGCGGGTGCCCGCCTCGACCAGCCGCCGCAGGATGGCGCGCTCGCGCACGATCCGCGCGTAGTAGTCGGCGTTCGCCGCAGTGGGGACGCTCGCCACCAGCGTGTGCAGGTACGGCGCGCCGCCCACCCGGCCGAGGTCCCCGGTGCGGGTCAGCTCGGCGGCGACCGTGACGGCGTCCGCGGGCTCGCCGCGCCCGTACAGGTCGATGACCGCGGCGTAGATGCTCGCGTGCGCCGGGCGGTAGAAGTCGGTCTCCCGGATCGTCTCCACCACGTCGGCGATCGCGTCCTTGGACAGCAGCATCGCGCCGAGCACCGACTGCTCGGCTGGCACGTCCTGCGGCGGGGTGCGGTCCGGGCCGGAACCGTAGCCGTCGTAACCGTCGTGGTCGCGCAGCTCGACGACGCTCACGGCACCTCCTCCGACCCGTCCTGTCGATCCGCCCGTACGTGTGTACGAGGCACGGGATCGATGATCGTGCAGGCCTGTGACAGTGCTGCCGCGTCCGCGGCCCGTGCCGAGGACTTCCCCCACCGCCAGGTCACGGCGGGGAACGTTAGGGATGAGGGCCGCGACGCGCCAAAGGATCGATCTTGGATCGTCCCGGCGGCTGTGGACAACGTCGTGGACAGCGTGTGAACCGCGCCGAGCGGGGCGGTTCACAGTGTTGTGGACAACCCGGGGATAACCGGACGAAAACCCCCATAACGTACCGCTGACCTGCGGCGATGCTTCACACACCCTGGGGAGGAAAAATAGTTGGTCCGGCGTTCCAGGGCGCGGACGCGCGGGCCGGTCGGAAGGAGCGCGGCGCTAGCGGCGGCGCCGTACCGGCCCGCGACGCCCGCCTGGCACAGTGAGCGGGTGAGCGCCGGACCGCCCCCGCGATCCCAGCTGCGGCGGGTGACCGACCGCAGCATCGCCCGGCTCGCGGTCCCCGCCTTCGGCGCTCTTGTGGCCCAGCCGCTCTACCTGCTCGTCGACGCCGCCGTCGTCGGCACCCTCGGCACCGAGCCGCTCGCCGGACTGGGTGCCGCCGGCACGGTGTTCGCGCTGGTGGTCGGGCTGTGCATCTTCCTCGCGTACGCCACGACGTCGTCGGTGGCGCGGCGCGTCGGCGCGGGGGACTGGGCTGGCGGGGTCGCGCACGGGTTGGCGGGCATGGTGCTGGGGTGCGGCCTCGGGACCGTCCTCGGCCTGCTGACCTGGCCGCTCGCCGAGCCGGTGGTGGCGGCGCTCGGGGTGTCGCCTGCCGCGGCGCCCTACGCCGTCGCGTACCTGCACGTCATCGCCTGGGCGATGCCGGCGGTGCTCGCCGGTACGGCCGGCGTCGGCGTGCTGCGGGGCCTGCAGGACACCCGCACCACCCTCGTCGTCACGTTGCTCGCGGTCGCGCTGAACACCGGCCTGTCGCTCTACCTGGTGCTCGTCGCGGGCTGGGGGATCCGCGGCTCCGCGTTCGCGACCGCGGTGGCGGAGGTGGTGCAGGCCGCCGCGTACGCCGCCGTCCTGGTCCGGGTCGCCCGCCGTCATCGGGTGCCGCTGCGCCCGACCGGCGACGGGATCCTCTCCGCCGCTCGCGACGGTGCTCCGCTGTTCTGGCGTACCGCGGCGCTGCGCGCGGTCTTCCTCGTCGCGGCGTCCGTGGCGGCCCGGCTCGGCGACGCCGACCTGGCGGCCTACCACGTGAGCTTCCAGATCTGGACGCTGCTCGCGCTCGCCGCCGACGCGCTGGCGATCGCGGGCCAGGCGCTGCTCGGACTGCGCCTGGGCGCGGCCGACCTACCCGGTGCGCGCCACGTCACGACCCGGCTGGTGGTGCTCGGCGCCTGGCTCGGGCTGGCGTTGGGAGCGGCGCTGCTGCTCGCACGTCCCTGGCTGCCCGGCTGGTTCAGCGCGGATCCGGCCGTGCAGGCGCTCGTCGCCGGGTGCCTGCTCGTCGTGGCCGTGCAGCAGCCCCTCGCCGGGCCGGTGTTCGCCCTCGACGGCATCCTGATCGGCGCCGGTGACGGGCGCTGGCTCGCCGGCGCGGGCACGGTGATGCTTCTGGCCTTCGTCCCCGCGGCGTGGCTCGTCGCGGCCGGCTCGCTCGGGGTCGTCGCGCTCTGGTGGGCGTTGACCTGGTTCATGCTGGTGCGCGGGGCGCTGCTCGCGTACCGCGCCCGCGGGGACCGCTGGATGCGCCTCACACCGGCGCGAAGTCGCTGACGCCCCAGGCGATCTCGTCGTCGACGGCGTTCTTGATCCAGTCGATCGATACCGACCTCGGTACCCCCGTGCGCGGGTCGTAGCGCGCCTCGACCGTCGGGCCCGGGGTCGTCTCGGCGCGTACCGCCTCGTCGAGGATCTCGTCGATCGTGGGCAGTTCCGGGCGGCGCCCGCGCTGGTCGTCGAGCGGCTCGGCGTCAACGACGTCCTGGCCGTCGACAGTGATGCGCCAGCGGCCGTACGTCGGGCAGAAGCACATCACGTCGACCGTGAACTCGTACGCGGACGGGCGGGTCCGCTCCCAGAGCCGCTGCGCCTGCTGGGCCGCCCCCTCCACCGACGCGCTCGCGGACCGTTCCGGGACCGCCTGCGAGTCGGGAAGCGCCGTGCCGCAGCCCGCGAGGAGCAGCGCCAACGCGCCGTACGTCACGTGCCGGGTGCCGCGCATGACGCTCGGACGCCGCCCCACCCGTCGTGGTTCCGCGGAGCAGGGCGTGGACCCACCGGCGCGGTTTGGCATGGTGGAGGCATGCGCGTGACCGTCGTCTGCTCGGGCAACATCTGCCGCTCCCCGATGGCCGAGGTGGTGCTGCAGGCCGCGCTCGCGGACAGCGGGCTCGGCGATCAGGTGGTCGTGGACTCGGCCGGCACCGGCGACTGGCACGTCGGGGGACCGGCCGACCGGCGGGCGGTCGCGATGCTGCGCGAGCACGGGTACGACGGCAGCGCACACCGCGCCCAGCAGTTCACCGAGCAGTCGTGGTCCCCCGAGCCGCACCTCGTGCTGGCCGCGGACCGCGGCCACCTGCGCCGGCTGCGGCGGCTCGGCGACGGCACCGAGGACGTCCGGCTGCTGCGCTCGTTCGATCCCGCGCTCGCGGGCGCCGACGAACGCGACCCGGAGCTCGACCTGCCCGATCCGTACTACGACGGCAACTTCGCCGAGGTCATGGAGATGGTGCAGGCCGCCGTGCCGGGCCTCGTCGCGTACGTCCGCGACCGCCTGGCAGGTCCCTGAGGCCCCGCGGGAGGCGTGTCAGGCCGGAACGACCTGGACGGTGAGGGTCGCCACCGACTCCGGGTGCAGGCGCACGGTCACCTGGTGCGAGCCGACCGTCTTGATCGGGCCGGGGATCTGCACCTTGCGCTTGTCGACCGCCGGGCCGCCGGCCGCGGTGATCGCGTCCACGACGTCGCCGACCGTCACGGCACCGAACAGCCGCCCGCCGTCGCCGCTGCGCGCCGCGATCGACACCTTGGCCGCCTCCAGCTGGGCGCGTACCTGCTCGGCGGTGTCCAGGTCGCGGATCTCGCGCGCCGCCCGGGCCCGCTTGATCTGCGTGACCTGCTTCTCGCCGCCCTTGGTCCACGGGGTCGCGAGGCCGCGGGGCAGCAGGTAGTTGCGGCCGTAGCCGTCCTTGACCTCGACGACATCGCCCGGCTCGCCGAGCCCGGTGACGTCCTGGGTGAGGATGAGCTTCATCGCCTCGCTCCTAGCGGTTCGTCGAGGTGTACGGCAGCAGCGCCATCTCGCGCGCGTTCTTGATGGCGATCGCGAGGTCGCGCTGCTCCTGCACGGTCACGCCGGTGACCCGCCGGGCCCGGATCTTGCCGCGGTCCGAGATGAACTTGCGCAGCAGCGCCGTGTCCTTGTAGTCGATCTTGGTGATCTTCGCGGCCTTGAGCGGGTTCTGCTTCTTCTTCGGCTTGCGCACTATGGGCTTGGCCATCGTGGTGCTCCTTCTCGTGGAGCCCGGCCCTTCGCCTGCTGGCTACGGGCCGGGATGGGTCGTACGGGAAATCGCCGGGCGGGTACCCGGCCGGTGAGCCGACCTAGAACGGCGGCTCGTCGTCGTAGCTCGGCGGAGACTGCGGTGCCGACTCCCAGGGGTCGCCGCCGCCCTGGCCGGACGGTGCCGGAGTGCCGCCACCGCCTCCGCCGCCGTAGCCGCCGCCCCCACCGCCGCCATACCCCCCACCGCCGCTGCCGCGCTCGGTGCGGTTGACCTTGGCCGTGGCGAAGCGCAGCACCGGGCCGATGTCGTCGACGTCCATCTCGACACTGGTGCCCTTGCCGCCCTCGCGGGTCTCGTACTGGCGGACCTTGAGCCGGCCGGTCGCGATCACCCGCATGCCCCGGGACAGGGACTCGGCGACGTTCTCGGCGTACTGGCGCCACACGCTGCCGCGGATGTAGGTGGTGTCGCCGTCGCGCCACTCGCCGGACTGCTTGTCCAGCACCCGGGTCGAGGAGGCGATCGTGAAGTTCGCGACCGCGTGTCCGTTCGGGGTGAAACGGAGCTCGGGGTCGGCCGTCAGGTTGCCGACGACCGTGATGTTGATGTCGCCTTGCGCCATCGGAGGATCACCTTCCGTCGAGGGGGTGGTACGCGGAACGCTAGGTGCGCGCGGCGTGCCGTGACCAGCCGCTGCTGTGGATTACGCGTCGACGCGCATGACCTTGGTGCGCAGGACCGTCTCGTTGAGCGTGAGCTGCCGGTCGAGCTCGGCGACGGCGCCCGGGTTGCACGTCAGGTCCAGCACCGCGTAGATGCCCTCGGACTTCTTGTTGATCTCGTACGCCAAGCGGCGCCGGCCCCAGATGTCGATGTTGTCGACGGTGCCGCCGTCCTTCTTCACGACCTTCAGGAACGACTCGAGGCTCGATGCGACGGTGCGCTCCTCGGAATCGGGGTCGAGGATGACCATGACCTCGTATCGACGCATGCGGTGACCCGCCTCCTCTGGACTGGTACGGCCGCGGTCTCTCCGCGGCAGGAGGGTGTGCGCCCGCGCGTACGGTCGCACGAGCCGCACCATCCTAACGGCCCCCGGCCCGTGCTCGGTCCGGCCGGTGCGGCCCGTAGTGTGCCGGACGTGCGGATCGCGACCTGGAACATCAACTCGGTGAGCGTCCGGCTCGAGCGGCTGCGGGACTGGCTACGCGGGACGCAGCCCGACGTGCTGTGCCTGCAGGAGCTCAAGCTCGCCGCGGACGACTTCCCCGTCGAGGCGGTCGCCGAGCTCGGTTACGAGGTCGCCGCGCACGGCGACGGGCGCTGGAACGGCGTCGCCGTGCTGTCCCGCGTCGGGGTCACCGACGTGGTGCGGGACCTGCCCGGCCAGCCCGCGTTCGAGGGCGCCGTGGAGCCCCGCGCGATCGGGGTCACCTGCGGACCGGTCCGGGTGTGGTCGCTGTACGTGCCGAACGGGCGCTCCCCGGCCGACCCCCACTACGCGTACAAGCTGGCGTGGCTGGACGCGCTGCACCACGTGGCCGCCAGCGAGCTGACCACCGGCGCGCCCATGGCCCTGCTCGGCGACTTCAACATCGCGCCCACGGACGCGGACGTGTACGACCCGGCGCTGTTCGTCGGTTCCACGCACGTGACGGCGCCGGAACGGGACCGGCTGGCCGCGCTGGAGACGGCCGGCCTCGTGGAGGTCGTGCCGCGTGCGCTGAAGTACGACACCAACTACACGTACTGGGACTACCGCCAGCTGTGCTTCCCGAAGAACCGCGGGATGCGGATAGACCTGGTCTACGGCTCGCCCGCGTTCGCCGATGCGGTCACCGACGCGTACGTCGACCGCGAGGCGCGCAAGCCGGGCAAGGCGCCCAAGGGCGGGCCGAAGCCGGTGCCGCCGTCCGACCACGCGCCTGTCGTTGTCGAGGTCGGCCTGTGAACCGTCACCGAGCCGCCGCGTGATCGCCACTTCGGGTCACCTGCCGCAGTTCAACTACGTTGATCCCCCCAAAGGGGCGATCTTGGGAGTCGAGCTGGCGGTTGTGACCCGAACCGACGCTCTTGGATGGCGGCGCTCCGAGGCAGCGCGGTGAGCGCGCACGGCCCGGTGACGGTCCGGCCGATCACGGGCGCGGAGCACCTGGCGTACGCGCGCACCCGGCCCGCGGTGTCGTTCCTGCAGCTGCCCAGCTGGGCGGGGGTCAAGGCCGACTGGCGGCACCAGAGCCTGGGCTGGTTCGAGGACGGGGAGCTGGTCGGGGCGGGCCTGGTGCTGCTGCGCCAGGTGCCGCGGCTGCCGCGCTTCCTCGCCTACCTCCCGGAGGGTCCGGACCTGCCCTGGGAACGGATCACGGACCTCGGACACTGGCTCGACCCGCTCGTCACGCACCTGCGCCGGCGGGGGGCGTTCGCGGTGAAGATGGGCCCGGCCGTGCCCGTACGGCGCTGGGAGCCGGCCACCTTGAAGGCCGCGGTCGCCGACCCGCAGGTGACCCGGCTGCGTGAGGTGCCGGCGGACTGGACCGGCCCCACCGGGGCGCACCTCACCGCCGAGCTGCAGCGGCTCGGATGGCGCCGGCAGGCGGACACCGGCGCCGGGTTCGGCGACGTGCAGCCGCGGTACGTCTTCCAGCTCGCGCTCGCCGGCCGCAGCCTCGAGCAGGTGTTCGCCGGGTTCAACCAGCTGTGGCGTCGCAACGTGCGCAAGGCCCAGAAGGCGGACGTCGAGGTGAGCCGTGGGGGGTACGACGACCTGCCCGCCTTCCACGAGGTGTACGTCGAGACGGCGCGGCGCGACGGGTTCACCCCGCGCGGGCTCGTGTACTTCCAGCGGATGTGGCACGCGATGGCGGCGGAGGACCCGGACCGGCTCACGCTGTTCCTGGCCCGGCACGAGGGCCGGCTGCTGGCGGCGACGACGCTGGTCACGGTCGGCGACCACGCGTGGTACTCGTACGGCGCGTCCACCACCGAGGGCCGCGACGTACGGCCGTCGAACGCGGTGCAGTGGGCCATGATCGAGCACGCGCACGCCGCCGGGTGCGCGGTCTACGACCTGCGCGGCATCAGCGACACCCTCGACCAGAACGACCCGCTGTTCGGACTCATCGGCTTCAAGCTCGGCACCGGTGGGTACGCCCAGGAGTACGTGGGGGAGTGGGACCTCACGCTGCGCCCGCTGCTGGCGCGCGCGGTCCGGGCCTACCTGTCCCGGCGGTAGCCGAGCCGCTCGATCCGCAGCAGCATCGATGCCGAAGGCGTGACGCGGCCGGCGGCATACGTGCTGAGCCGCGACCGCGACGTCCCGGCGCGCGAAGCGAACTCGGTCAGGGTGGAACCTGACGCCTCGATCGCGCGACGCACGCGCACCGCCACCTCCTCGCGCTCGCTGCGTTCCTGCTCCGCCCGGGCGCACTCGAGCAACATCCCGAACAAGGCCCGAAGCGCCGGGTCGTCCGTATCGGCGAGGTAACGCTCGACGCGCCGTGCCACCGGTCCCCACGGCTCTGCGCGGAGCGCGCGGAAGACCGGCTGCCAGTCCCCGACCAGCCCACGTTCGAGCACCGTCACGAGCGCCTCGTAGGGCCATGCGTCGACCGGTGCGTCTGGACGCACGTCGACGTTGCGGAACGAAACCGTCACGGCGGCATCGCCTGATCCTCGGCGACCTGGATCGCCAGAGCGCGGCAGGCGTCGACCACTTCGGGCCACTCGTGCCAACGCGGCGACAAGCGCTTGTACTGCGCAAGCTCGGCCGTGACCGGCTCGTCGCGCGGTTCCGGCGCAGCAAGCCGCAACGCAAGGGCGGTCCGCACCGACCCACTCGTCGCGGATCGGTCGTCGTAGTACGTGTCAATAGCGCGCAACACCGTCCCGGCTTGCTCCAGCCCAAGATCGTCCGCGAGCGCGACTACGTCCAGGTAGTCGCGCACCACGTTGCGCGCGACGACGAGATAGGCCTTGATCCGCAAGATCTCTGCTTCGGTCGGAACGGTCAAGGAATGCCCCTCGACATCGAGGGTCGCCGTCTCGAGAGGTCTTGTACGGCGCAGCTGACGCAGGCCAGCCTCGACCCCGCCCAGCTCACCCATGATCGTCACTGGTGGCCGTGACGCCCGCACGGACGTGGCCCATCCGCCGGTTGCTTCGACAGCTTCCAGCACATCCAGGTACCGCTGCGATAGGTCCGTCAGCACGTGGTCGTGGTCGAACGAGTCCCGGTGACCGGCGTACAGGGCGGCTGCGGCCCCGCCGACGAGCACCGCGTCGGGCACCGCCTGCTGCAGCCTGGCGGCAGACTGTAGAACCTCTTGGAGGATGGGAGAGCGATTCCGCGCGTCCACGGGGCCAGTGTATCAGATCTGATACGGCACGGTTGGGTGCGCTCTAGGGTGGCGCGCGTGAGCTTCACGCTGCAGGTCCTGGCGGATCGCTGGTGGGCGCACGCCGACGGCGTACGCGATGCGGTACGCGCGGCGGTCGCGGGCGCGGCGGTCGCCGGGGACCTGGTGCCGGTCGCCAAGGGCAACGGGTACGGCTTCGGGATCCCCCGGCTGGCCCGCGAGGCCACCCGGCTCGGCACGCCCGTGCTCGCCGTGGGCACGGTGTTCGAGCTCGAGGCGGCCGCAGGGTTCCCTGGCGACCTGCTGGTGATGACGCCGTACGAACCGGTCGATACCGTCGCCGCGGCGGTGTGGGACGAGGTACTCGCCGGGCCGCTGGCGCCGCGGCTGATCCGCACAATCGCCTCTCCCGCCGCGCTGCGCGCGGTCGCCATCGCGCCCGGCCCGGCGCGGGTGGTCGTGGAGGCGCTCACCAGCACCGGACGGTTCGGGTTCTCGGCCGCGCAGCTGGACACCGAACTGCGCAGCGTGCCGGTGAGCGCCGGGCTCGCTGCCGGGACCCTCACGCTCGAGGGGCTGGCCCTCCACCTGCCCCTCACCCAGCCGAGCGTCGACCACCGCACCGACCCGGGAGCGCGGTGGCACGACACGGCGCTCGCCCCGGTCGCTCCCGCGGGCGCGAGCGCACGGGTGCGGGAGGCGCTCGCCTGGGCCCAGGGGTGGACCACCCTGCTGGGGGAGGTGCAGGCAGGGCACGAACCGGACGCGGGTGCCTCGAACGCGCGCGTCGAGGCGCTGACCCGCGCTCCGGCGCTCTGGGTGTCGCACCTCGACGACGGCGAGCTGCGCACGCTGCGCGCGGCGCTGCCCGGAGTGCCGCTGCACCCGCGGATCGGCACCCGGCTCTGGCTCGGCGACCGGGACGCCTTCGCCGTCCAGGGCACGGTCCTCGCCGTCCACCCGCAGCGGCGCGGGCAACGCGCCGGCTACCGTCAGCGCCGGGCCGGCCGCGACGGAGCGCTGCTGGTCGTGTCCGGAGGTACCGCCCACGGCGTCGCCCTGGAGGCCCCGAGCCCGGCGTCGACGCTGCGCCAGCGCGCGGTGGCAGCCGGGTCGGGAGCGCTGGAGGCCGGCGGCCGGGCGCTCTCGCCGTTCACGGTCGGCGGCCGGCAACGCTGGTTCGCCGAGCCCCCGCACGTGCACGTGTCGTTGGTGCGCCTACCGAGCGGAGTCCCGCCGCCGTCCGTCGGCGACCAGGTCCGCTGCGACGTACGCATGACGACCGCCGCCTTCGACCGGATCCTCGGCCTGGAGTAGCACCGCGCGTCCCGCCGATGAAGATCGGAAGTAGATCCGAGCCGCTCGCACCACCTCAGCGGCCCGTACCCGAGCGCGGGCCGCCTCGAACGCGCCGACGTCGGAGCCTCGATCTACTGCCGATCATGAAGTGCACCCTGGCGCGGCGACCGAACGCGGGTCTAGCCTGACGCCGCGATCTTGCGATGCCCGCAAGGCCCCGCCCTGCGGCGGGCGCACCCACTCGACGCGGAGTCCCCATGGCAGTTCGGCAACCCGATCCCACGCGCATCGGCCGGCGCAGCATCGGCCGGCGCAGCATCGCCGGCGTCGGGATCGCAGCGCTCGCGGCGAGCCTGCTCGGCGCGACCGGGTCACCGGCCGCGACTGCGGCGCCGGGCGCGAAGGGCGACATCGACGCGGCTGTCGCGCGGCTCGACACGCTGGCCGCCGACCTGATGGCCAAGTCGCGCATCCCCGGCATGGCGGTCGCCGTGGTCCACGGCGGCAAGACCATCTACGCCAAGGGGTTCGGCGTCCGCAAGGCCGGTGCGCCGGGCAAGGTGGACCCGGACACCGTCTTCCAGCTCGCTTCCGTGTCCAAGTCGATCGGCGCGACCGTCGTGGCCCACCAGGTCGGAGAGCGGGTCGTGTCGTGGGACACCCCGGTGCGCAGGCACCTGCCCTGGTTCCGCCTGAAGTCGAACTACGTCAGCCGCAATGTCACCGTCGGGGACCTGTACGCCCACCGCTCCGGCCTACCCGGCGGGGCCGGTGATCTCGCCGAGGTCGTCGGTTTCCACCGCAAGCAGGTCCTCCGGCGGCTGCGCTACTTCCCACTCAGCCCGTTCCGGAACACCTACGCGTACAGCAACTTCGGCCTCACGGCCGGCGGCGAAGCTGTCGCACGGGCCTCGGGCAAGAGCTGGGCCGGCCTCTCGCAGCAGGTGCTCTACCGCCCGCTCGGCATGAGGTCGACGAGCTCGCGCTTCAAGGATTTCGTCAAGCGCAGCGACCGCGCGTACGGGCACGTCAAGCGCGGTGGCAGCTGGGTGCCACTGTACGTCCGTCAGCCCGACGCCCAGTCGCCCGCCGGCGGGGTCAGCTCGAGCGTCAACGACCTCGGGCGCTGGCTGGCGATGATCCTGGGCAACGGCACGTACCGAGGGGAACGGATCGTGAAGCCGGCGGCCCTCCTGCCGGCCCTCTCGCCGCAGTCGCCGTCCCGGCGGGCGGCCGCCCTCGGCGACCCGACGGGCTTCTACGGCTACGGGTTCAACGTCTCGTACGACACCCAGGGCAACCTGGTCCTCGCCCACTCCGGGGCGTTCACCACGGGAGCGGGCACCGCGTTCACCGCCATCCCGGCCCTCGACCTGGCGATCGTCACGCTGACCAACGCCGCACCGACGGGTGTCGCCGAGACCCTCAACAGCGAGTTCATGGACCTGGCCCGGTTCGGCTCGGTCCAGCGGGACTGGTGGGCGTTCTTCCAGGCGGCCTTCGCCCCGGTGACAGGACCCGAGGGTTCGCTGGCCGGCAGGAAGCCTCCCGCCGACGCGCGGCCGGCGCGGGCGCTGAGCGCGTACACCGGCACCTACTCGAGCCCGGTCTACGGCCGGGTCCGGGTCAAGCTGAGCGGGAAGGCGCTGCGGCTGGTCGTCGGTCCGGCCAAGCGGCACTGGAAGCTGCGGCACTGGAGCGGTGACCGGTTCGCGCTGCGGCCGGGCGGCGAGGACGCCAACCCTGGCTCGGCGTTCGTCGTGCGGTTCGAGCGGTTCCGGTCGGGCAGCGCCCGCGCGGTGTGGTTCGAGTACTTCGACCTGGGCGGGCGCGGGACGTTCCGGCGCTGAACCGCTGACGCCCTTCGGTTCAGGTGCGGTCGGCGGCGAGCGCGTCGACGAACGGTCGCGTCCCCTGTGGCGCAGCGCCGCCGGGCGGCGGTGCGGCCGGCACCGGCAGGCGTTCCTCGACGACCGGGTCGTGTGCCGGTTGCAGCACGTCGCGTACGACGACGGCGCACAGGTAGAGCGTCGCGATCACGTGCACCGCGATCGCCGCGGAGTACCACTGCTCGAGCAGTCCCTTGTTGTCCGGCTGCCCGTACCCCTCGAGGAACAGCCAGATCGCGGCGAAGTAGACCGCTTCGCCCGCCTGCCAGATCAGCAGGTCCCGCCAGCGGGGCCGGGCGAGCGCGGCGAACGGGATCAGCCAGAGCACGTACTGCGGCGAGTACACCTTGTTGGTCAGGCAGAACGCGGCGACGACGAGGAAGCCGAGCTGGGCCAGGCGTGCCGGCAATGGGGCGCGCCAGGCGAGCAGCGCGATCCCGGCGCAGCAGACGAGCAGCGCCACCATGGCCACGTCGTTCAGCGAGCTCGGCGTGACACCGTGGCCCCAGAGCCGCAGCGCGTACCAGACCGATCCCCAGTCCTCCCCGCGCTCGGCGGAGAAGGTGTAGAACCGCGACCAGCCGGAGGGGTTCGCCAGGTAGACCGACAGGTTCACGACAACCCAGGTGATGACGGCCGCGGCCGTGGTCCCCAGGAGCGGGCGCCAGGTGCGGGCGCGCCAGCACACCAGCAGCAGCGGCCCGAGCAGGACCACGGGGTAGAACTTCGCCGAGACCGCGAGACCGAGCAGCACCCCCGCCAGCACCGGGCGCGAGCGCGTCCAGGCGAGCAGGAACCCCGCGGTCAGCGCGACCGCGAACAGGTCCCAGTTGATGATCGCGGTAAGCGCCGCGGCAGGTGCGAGGGCGAGCAGCGCCGCGTCCCACGGGCGGCGGCGGTGGGTCAGGGCGGTGCACGCGACGGCGACCAGGAAGCTGGCGCCGAGCAGGATCACGTTCCAGTCGTAGAAGCGCAGCGCGCGCAGGCCGACCGGGCCGGAGTCGCCGGTGAACCAGGACGCCACGAGCATGAAGAAGCCGGTGAGCACGGGGTACTCCAGCGCCTCCCCGTTCGGGTCCGTCTGCAGGTAGGGCAGGAAGCCGTCGGCGAACCCGCGCAACTGGTAGAGGTACGGGATGTCGGAGTAGCACAGGTGGGTGTAGCGGACCTCGGAGTCGAACCCCGTCGCGCCGTGGCACGGCGCCTTCATCAGGTAGCCGGCGATGAACGCGAGCATCCCGAGCACGAGCAGCACCCGCAGGGGCCCCCAGAACCCGGCGGCGGCGCGGACCCGCGTACCGGCGATGCCGCCGACACCCTCGGCGCTGTCCCGTACGAACGGGTCGTCGTGCGTGGGCAGGACCACGTCCGAACCGGGCGCCGGCGTTCGTCCCGACCGGCGCGCGTCCACCGCGCCATCCTGCCGCAGCCACCGCGCGTACCCGGCCCCGGCGCCCGGTTCCGGATGAATGTGGCAGAACTCCGTCAAGAACGGACTTCTGCCACATTCACCGGGAACGGTGCTTGGCGGGTTTGGTGACGCGGACCTTGACGGTGGTCGAGGTGCCCTTCTTCCAGCCGTCGGTGCCGGGGCGGGCGCCGACCTTGGTGCGGAACACCAGCGCGCCCGCGGACGCGGCGGGACGGGCGACGGTGAACCGTCCCTTGCGGTTCGTACGATCCGCCGCGACCTTGCGCCAGGTGCCGCCTAGCCGCTGCTGCACGGTGACCGGCAGCCCGGGCAGGCGGCGCCCGGCGGCGCGCACGTCGCCGGCGAGCTTGATCGTCCTACCGCGCTTCACGGTGGACTTCTTGGCGTGCAAGGCGACCTTCGCGCGGGGCCGCGGGAACGCGGTGAACCGCGTCCGGACGGTCTCGCTGCGTCCCGCTGTCGTCACGCGCAGCGCGCGGCGGCCACCTTCCATCGTCGCGGTCACGGCCGCCCCCTGCGCCGCGAGCACCGTCGTCGTGCTGCTGGTGAGCCCGACCGGTGCCGTCCACGGCACGCGCAGCAGCCGGCCGTACTCGCGGGTCCCGTACGTGCGCCCCAGGACCGCCCGCGTGCTCGTCGCCTTCCGGACCTCGGCGGCCCGGGTCGCGGAGGCTGTCGCGTGGCGCTCCGCACCGCTCGGGGTGGTCCCGGTCATGCTCACCTGCCTGCCGCGGGCCGTGGCGCGCCCGACCTCCGGCGGCAGCACGAACTGCTGGCGCACCTGGGTCGCGCGTGCCGTGGGCCGTACGAAGTCCTGCACCACGAGCGCATCCAGCTTGCGCAGGTAGTACGCGCAGCGCACGACCTGCACCTGGGCGTACCGCTCGTACGCCGGGTCGCGCAGGCAGGTCGTGTCCGTCCCGCCGGTCGTGCCGCCGCGCACCCACCGCGCGGGCGCCACGAAGGCGGGGGTGCCGGAGACGACGAGCGCGGAGTGCGCGGCGCGGCCGCGGACGTAGCTGCGCAGCGCCGAGGTGTCGTACCGGTACGGCCCGGGGTCGCCGACCCAGGGGACCCCGCGCGAGTACCAGGTGAGGGCCGTGGTGTCGGAGTGCCGGTGGGCGGCGTTCGGTGTGGTGCGCCCGGTGCGCACCGAGTAGAAGGTGCTCGCCTCGTCCGCGCCGGCGACCCACCCGGACCGGCCGAACGCGTACCCGCCGGTCCAGTCGCTGTAGCGCACGGCGGGCTTGGTCCCGGACTCGCCGGAGGTCGCGACCCAGGTGGCCGGTGAGGCGGCGGGGAACAGGTCGGCGGGGATGCGCTGGTACTCCGTGTCGCCGATCGTCGCCAGCCGCCGGTCGGGTCGGGAGGCCGCGACGAGGAAGTCGGCGCTGCGGCGTACGGCGGCGCGGGCAGACGCGGCGCCCTGCGCGTCCCCGAACGCCTCCATCACCCGGGCGGCGCGCGCCTCGATGGTGGCCAGGTAGCGCCCGTAGCCCGGCGCGCCCTCCTTGTCCGAACCGTCGCGGTGCGCGAGCGAGCCGAGCAGCGCCAGCACGTTCCGCCGCGCCTTGGTCCGCCCCGCCGCCGTCCCGACCTCGGTCGCGGCGGCGTACGCGGCGAGCTGCGCGTTCAGCATCGTGTTGTTCGCCCCGGCGAGCGAGTGGCCGAGCTGCACCGCGAGCTCGGCGCGGGCCTGCGTGCGCGCCCACGCGTTGTCGACCGGGTCGGGCAGCTCGCGCGCGGCGCAGACGAACACGGCGAGCCGGAAACCGCCGTACTGCGGGTGGTTCACCCACACCCCGCGCTTGGCCGGCTTGGGCTGGTCGGCGACCCAGCTGCGCAGCAGCGCGACGAACTGCGCCGTCATCGCCGGGCCCTCCGGGCTGGCCGGTTGCACGGTGGTCAGGTCGAGCCCGACCCGCAGCAGCGGCACCGTCCACTGCAGCGAGTCGACGTACCGGTTCCCGGCCAGGTCGAGCGTCGACTGCGTACGCCAGTCGGGCCGCAGCGCGTTCGTCGTCGGGTTCAGCGGGATGGTCATGGTGCCGTACGACCCCATGTCGACGACCCCCGACATGAGTGCTCGAGCGGTCTTGCGCTTGAGCAAGGTGTCCTTGTAGCCGAACAGGTTCGGGCAGACGGTGTCGTCCTGCGGGGAGTGCGCGACGGGTACGGGCGGTGGGTCGACCGCGCGAGCGACCGGATCGCCCGGGACGAGCGCTCCGGCCGTGACGGCGGCAACGAGCGCGCCGATCCCGACCACGCGGGCGGCGACCCGGGCAGCTCGCACCGGCTCCTCCTTCACCCGCCGAGCTCGGGCGGGTGCCGGCAGGTCGCAGGACCATATCGACGCGTCGACGGCGCTCCTCAAGCGCGACGACCGCGCACCGGACAGCGGCCGTCGGCGAGGACCGGCGAGGTGCGCCTCAGCCGTCGTCGGCGCCCCCGGCGGCCGGCGACCCGCTCGGCGGCGGCGGCGCGCTCGTCGTGCGGGTCGGGGTCGGCGTCAGGGTCGGCGACTGCGAGGGACTCTGCGAGGGCGACTGGGACGGCGAATGTGACGGCGAGTGCGTGGCGGAGTGCGTCGGCGTCGCCGTGTCGGACGGCGGCGCGCTCGAGGAGGACTGGCTGGGTTCCACCGGCGTCGTCGGCGCAGGTCGCACGAACTGCTCGACCGGCTCTCCGTCCAGGGCGCCGTGCATGAACGCGGTCCAGACGGCCGCCGGGTAGCCGCCGCCGGTGACGCTGCCCCCGCCCCCGAGACCGGCGAGCGAGACCGGGTTGCCGTCCTTGCCGTCCCGCACCAGCATCACCGCGGTCGAGAGCTGCGGGGTGTAGCCGACGAACCAGGCCGACAGGTTCCCGTTGGTAGTGCCGGTCTTCCCGGCGGCCGGGCGGCCCAGCTGCTGGGCCCGGAAGCCGGTGCCGTTCGTGACGACCTGCTGCAAGGCGTAGTTGACCGTGTCGGCGACTCCGTGGTCGAACTGCTGGCGCGGGGTCGGGTCGGGCTGTAGCAGCACCCGCCCGTCGGGGCCCTCGACCCGTACCAGGACCGTCGGGTCCACCTCGTCGCCACGGTTGGCGAACGTCGCGTACGCGTTCGCCATGTCGATCACGTGCGGCGAGGCGACACCGAGCGCGACGGTCCGCACGGCGGACAGCGCCGGGGTGTTGCGCGGGATGCCCGCGCGCACTGCGGCGTCGACGACGCTCTCGTAGCCGACCCGCTGGGAGAGCGCGACGTACGCCGAGTTCACCGACGACTCGGTCGCCTTCAGCAGGCTGATCTGCCCCCAGGACCGGTCCCCCTCGTTCACGACGCGGTAGCCGTCCACGTCGACGCCGTTGTTGCCGTTCCACATCGAGTCGAGCGAGATGCCCTGTTCGATCGCGGCGGCGAGCGCGAACGGCTTGAAGGTGGATCCGGCCTGGCCGATCGCCTGCGTGGCGTTGTTGACCTGGTTCTTCGCGTAGTCGGCGCCGCCATACATCGCCTCGACCTGACCGGTCCCGGGCCGGATGGCGACCAGCCCGACCCGCAGCCCCTTCGCGCCGGTGCGCGGGATCTGGGCGCGTACCGCCTGCACCGCCGCGCGCTGCGCGCTCCGGTCGAAGGTGGTCACGACGCGCAACCCACCGGCGGCGAGCTGGTCGTCGCTCAGCCCGCGCCGGGCCAGCTCGGAGCGTACGGCCTGCAGCAGGTATCCGGCGGTGCCGCCGAGGCGGGTCGTGGCCCCCGGCGGTACGAACTTGGGGAACTTCGCGGCGTCGGCCTGCTGCTGGGTGACCCAGCCCATCGTCACCATGCCGTCGAGCACGTACTGCCAGCGTCCTTTGAGCTGCGCCTTGTGGTTGTCCGGGGAGTAACCGGCCGGCGAGCGGATGATCGCCGCGAGCGCCGCGGACTGCCCGAGGTCCAGCTTGCTCGCCGGCACCCCGAAGTACGCCTGGGCGGCGGTCTGGATGCCGTACGCGCCGCGGCCGAAGTAGATGGTGTTGAGGTAGTCCTCGAGGATCTGGTCCTTGCTCACCTGGGTCTCGAGCTTGACCGAGATGAGCAGTTCGGAGAACTTGCGGCTCCAGGTGCGCTGCTGGGTGAGGAACGCGTTCTTGGCGTACTGCTGGGTGATCGTGGAGGAGCCCTGGGTCGCCCCGCCGGTGAGGTTGTTCCAGGCCGCGCGCACCGCCCCGGTGATCGAGAAGCCGGCGTGCTCGTAGAACTCCCGGTCCTCCGCGGCGAGCACCGCGTGCTGGGTGACGAGCGGTACGTCGGCGAGCGGGACGCTGATCCGGTTCGCCTCCCCGATGTGGCCGATCTCGGTGCTGGCGTCGTTCCAGTAGACGATCGACGCCTGCGCGCTCGCGATCTCGTTGGGGGTGGGGATGGTGGTCCGGGCCACCAGGATGGCGAAGCCGCCGACGACGATCACGAACCCGGCGACCACCAGCAGGAGCCACTGCCGCCAGGACGGCCAGAGCTTGCACAACCCGCGCTTGCCCGAGCGGGGGTAGTCGATCCTCACCTGGGCGCCTCACGTCGTCGTACGGCCGTGGCCCGGCGGGCCAGCCGCCGGGTATGACGGCCGTCAAGGCTCCCAGGTTTCCCCGTCGGCGGCGCGGTGGCGCTCCGGGAGCGTGACATGGATCATGCCGGGGCCGCCTCACCCGCCGGCGTCGACGTGCTCCGGGCTGACACCGAGCGCCTCCGCGACCCGATGGGCGGCGAGCCGGAACTGCAACGCCAGGATCAGCAGGTAGGTGCTCGTGGCCACCGCTCCGACGACGAGCCACACCATCGGCCCATGTCAGGCTGCTGATCAGCACCACTGAGCAGCACCGCCGAGCCACCGACGGCAGGTGCGCCCCGCTTACGGCCTTTGATCGATCATGCGGTTGTGGGCCTCGCACACCGAATGAACACCACGATCCCATGATCAACCGGAGTTGGCAGCGGGAGGATCGGTCACCGGGTGCAGTGCCCGCCACGCGCGCGCCTAGAGCACCTTCGAGAGGAACGACTTGGTCCGCTCGTGCTGGGGGGCGGTCAACACATCACGCGGTCGACCGGACTCGACAACGACGCCCGCATCCATGAATACCAGCTGGTCGCCGACCTCGCGCGCGAACCCCATTTCGTGGGTGACGACGACCATGGTCATCCCCTCGTCGGCAAGGTTGCGCATTACGTCGAGGACCTCGCCGACGAGCTCCGGGTCGAGCGCAGACGTCGGTTCGTCGAAGAGCATGAGCTTGGGCGCCATCGCGAGCGCCCGCGCGATGGCGACTCGCTGCTGCTGCCCACCGGAGAGGTGGTTCGGGTATGCGGCGCGTTTGTCGGCCAGACCGACCCGTTCGAGCAGCTGCACGGCGCGTTCGGTCGCCGCCGCCTTGGCGATCCCGGCGACTCGGATCGGGGCTTCTATGACGTTCTCGAGAACCGACATGTGGGGAAACAGGTTGAAGCGCTGGAAGACCATGCCGATCTGCTCGCGCTTTGCAGCGACCTCGCGCTCCTTGAGCTCGTACAGCTTGCCGCCGTCCTCGCGGTAGCCGACGAGCTCCCCGTCCACGACGAGACGACCCGCGTCGACCTTCTCCAGGTGATTGATGCAGCGCAGGAAGGTCGACTTGCCCGACCCGGAGGGACCGACGATGCAGAAGACCTCGCCACGGCCAACCTCGAGAGTGATGCCTTTGAGGACCTCCAAGCGGCCGAAATGCTTGCGTACCTCCTCGGCCTTGACCATCGGGATGGTGGCATCGGTCATCGGATGCCTCCGGTCTCCGACAGTGGTGCCTGCGATGGCGGGGCGGTGTGGAAGCGTGTCAAGTTTCGCCAGAGCCGCAGCCACAACGAGTCCGGATCCGCGCGGCGATTACCGCGCGAGTAGCGCCGCTCGATCCGGCTCTGGATCATCGTCAGGATCGTGGTGACGATGAGGTACCAGATGCTGGCCAGGATCAGCAGCGGGATGATCTGGAAGGTCCGCGAAGAGATGATCTGCGAGCTGTAGAGCAGGTCGGCCAGCGAGATGACGCTCACCAGCGACGTCGTCTTGAGCATCGAGATCACCTCATTGCCGGTCGGCGGGATGATGACGCGCATCGCTTGCGGCAGCACGATCCGGCGCATGGTCAGGCTGCGGCGCATGCCGAGCGCCTGCGCCGCTTCGGTCTGTCCCTCGTCGACCGAGTGGATGCCGGCGCGCACGATCTCGGCCATGTAAGCAGCTTCGTTCAGACCCAGCCCGAGCAGTGCCGCGACGAACGGGGTGATGAGCGCGTTCGCGTCGAGGACCATGAACTCGGGCCCGAACGGGATTCCCACTGAGATCCTCGGGAAGAGCGCGGCGAGGTTGAACCACACGAGCAGTTGGACGAGGACCGGCGTACCGCGGAAGAACCAGATGTAGAGCCCGCTCGCCCCCGAGAGCACCGGATTCGGCGAGAGCCTCATCACGGCCAGGAGGATGCCGAGCAGGATGCCCAGCACCATCACCAGCACTGTGAGCAGCAGGGTCATCCAGAGGCCCTGCAGGATCGTCTCGGAGGTGAAGTACTTTCCGACGACGTCCCACTCGAAGTTCGGGTTCGTGACGATCGTGCTGACCAGCATCGCGGCCAGCATCAGCACCACGAAGATCGCCACCCACCGCCAGGGATGGCGAACCGGTACCGCGGTCAGCGACGCCCCCGGATGGGGCGCCGCGACCGCCGTACCGGTGGACAGCACGTGGCGATCAGCCGGTGACTTCATTGATCTTCGGCGTGTCGATCGCCCCCGCCTGCATACCCCACTTGTCGAGCGGCGCCTTGTAGCTGCCGTCGGCCAGCATCGCCTCGAGCGCCTTCTGGACCGCCTTGTCCATGCCGTTGCCCTTCGGCGAGGCGATGCCGAACGGCGCCGGGTTGTACGGCTGGCCGGTGGCGACCTCGAACTTGCCGTCCGACAGTTTCGCTGCGTACGCCGCGTTCGAACCGTCTGTCAAGACGGCGTCCACGCGCCCGCTCTGCAGCGACAGACCAAGGTCGTTTGACCCCGGGACCACGGTTGCCGCTATGTCGGGCTTGCCGGCCGACTTGCAGCCCTTGTCCAGCTCTGGAACCGACCGCAGCGCCTGAGTGCTGCCCTTGAGGACGGCGACCTTCGCGCCGCACAGGGAGTCACCGATCGTGAGGTTCGACGGGTCTCCCGCCTTCACCATCAGCCCGTCACCCTCGTAGTAGTAGGTGACGAAGTCGACCTGCTTCTCCCGTTCGGCGGTCACCGTGAAGCCGGAGATCCCGAGGTCGTACCGGCCGCTGGCCAGCGACGGGATGATTGAGTCGAACGCGGCATCGTTGAGCACGAGCTTGAGACCCATGTGCTTCGCGAGCGCGTTGGCGATGTCCGCGTCGAAGCCGATGATCGTCGTGTTGTCGGTGTCGTAGAACTCGAACGGCGGGTACTGCGCCTCCATACCGACCGACAGCTCGCCCTTCTCCTTGACCGCTGCCGGCAGCAGGTCGACGACCGCCTGGTCCGCGCCTTCGGGTACCGCTGCGGTCGGCGTGCTGCCCGCGTCGGCGGTCGGCTCGGGAGTGGCGGCGCCGCTGCTGCTGCTCGACCCGCAGGCAGCGAGCGCGAGGACCAGCACGGCCGCGCCTGCCCCCGCGGCGGTGCGCCAGATCGCTGTGCCTGTCATGGACTTCATCCGATGGGTGCCTTTCGTGGTGGCGGGCGTCCGCTGCTCGGACGTCCGGTAAGGAGGTCGACGAAACGAGTCAGGACGAGGTACGCCCGTAGAACAGCTGGGAGGTCAGGTCGTTGAGGCGCATGTCGGGAACCTCGCCGTAGGTGAGGACGGTGTTGATGCGCGGGCGTGAGCCCTCGACCGGTGTGACCCAGTGCAGCGCGTTGTGGCCATGGAAGAATGCCAGCGTTCCGGGCTGGCCGGGCAGCTCCTTGACGCCACTGTGGTCGCCGTCCAGGACGCGCTGCACGCCCTCGTAGTTCGGGTCGTCGTCGGAGCGCATCCCCGGGGCGTACAGGAACTTCCCGCCGCGCTCCGCCGGCTGGTACATCACGGTCACCGAGAACTCGCTGCGGTCGAAGTGCCAGCCGAGCTCGTCGCCGGGCTGGAACGTGGTGATCTGCAATGCGTCCAGCGGGTCGGCGCTCCGGTAGAGCACGGGCTTGCCGAGGACGGCACCGATGAAGCGCGTCAGGTCGTCGGACTCGTACAGGCGGCGCAGCGGGGCATCGGCGGGGATGTAGTCGTACGCGATGCCGTGCTTGGCGGACCTCACGGTCCGGGCCCGCGGGTCCTCCGGCGGGACGTCCCTCGCGGGCGACTCGAAGTAGACGGTGTGGGTCTGGTCGGACTTCCAGGCCTTGTGGGAGAGCTCGTTGGCGAGCCGCACCATCTCAGCCACCGCTTCAGGGGTGATGAAGCCGGGCAGGTGGCAGACTCCCTCCGTCGTCAGCTGTTCCCGGCACCGCGCGACGAGGGACTGGCCGCGCTCGCTGTCGAGTTCGTGGATCGGGTAGGTCTCGAGGTCGACGACGTCGGCGTAGGCCGGCGTTATCGTGGGGGACGACATGGCGGACCTCCTGGGCGGCTATGGGAATGGGACCTGCTGTGCGCCGGAAACCGCTCGGCTGCAGTGGCCCCAGGGTGAAGGGACCAAAGGCATAAGGGCAATTCCAACTGTTGGTCGTGTTCATCAGCAGCGCTTATGCTCGGCGCGTGACAGATCGGCCCCTCGAGCTGCGATATCTCGTGGCGCTCGCCGCCGTCGGACGCGAAGGGTCGTTCAGCCGGGCGGCCGAGAGTCTCGGATATACGCAGTCGGCGATCAGCCAACAGATCGCGCGCCTCGAACGGACGGTCGGTCATCGGCTCGTCGAACGGCCGGGCGGTCCCCGCGCGGTAGCGCTCACCCTGGCAGGGCGACTGCTGCTCGGGCACGCGCAGGCCATCGTCGCGCGACTGGCGAGCGCGCAGGCCGACCTGGATGCGCTCGCATCGGGTGAGGCCGGGCTGCTGCGGGTCGGCTGCTACCAGAGCGTCGGGGTCCGGGTGCTGCCGAGGATCCTGCGCGAGTTCCGCGCCACCTGGCCCCGCGTCAATGTCGAGCTCACCGAGGCAGAGGACGACGGGGAACTGCTCGCCCTTGTCGAGCGGGGCGAACTCGACCTCACCTTCGTGGTCTATCCGATGCCGCCCGGGCCGTTCGCGCACCGCCAGTTGCTCTCCGACCCGTACGTCGCGGTCGTTGCCGCGTCGAGCCCGCTCGGGAGGGACGGACCGCTGCGGCACGCCGACCTCGCCGGGTTGCCGCTGGTGACCTACGCGCAGATGCGTGAGGTGCACTCCATCGAGAGCCGGCTCGGTCGCCCCGAGCTCACGCAGCAGATCGTTTTCCGCTCCAACCACAACGGCACGATCCTCGGGCTTGCCGCTGAAGGCGTTGGCACCGCGCTGATCTCGTGGCTGTCAGTGGACCCGCACCGAGCGGGCATCCGTACCGTGCCGTTGGCCGGCGTGAGCCCCAGGCTCGTGGGCATCGCCTGGCATCGTGACCGGTACCGGATCGCCGCCGCTGATTCCTTCATCGAGATCGCTGCGCGCGAGGCCGCGGAAGAGCAAGGACTGGCCGATGCGCTCCTGTAGGACATGGGAGGGCGGGTGGCGGCCCGACGCTCCGGGCGGCGGCGCGCAGTCGTCTCTCCCGAGCAGGTTCGCTGAGGGCCGTGACGCCGCGCGCGAGGACCACGTCGCGTCAATCATGATGTCCTGCGCTCCGCATCGCGTCGATCATGGAGTTGCGGGTCTGTAAGAGGCTGTTGCGGAATCTCGCGGGTGGCGGGTCGTGTGTGGTGGTAGTGATTCGTGATCTTGTGGGGCGGTTCGTCCGGCTCCGGCCCGGCGGTCAGGGGGCGGCCGCCCGGTAGATCTTGAGGATGTTGAAGACGGTGGC
>JAFIHG010000042.1 GCA_017848795.1 Candidatus Nanopelagicales bacterium
GAGAAGGTTTCACTTACAGGGTGCCCCTTGCTCGGCGTTGGATCTGGACCTTCAGCAAGCCCAATTCTCCCGCCCAGCAAGGGCATTCTTGTGTTACGCCACGCTCACAGCATCATGATCATCGGTGGATCAGGGCTGAGTCATCCCGAATGCCGGTGTCGAGAACCACCGCGGGTTCGTGGCGACATCTCCCTCGGGCACGTCGTCGGGTCGCGGCACGTCGGCGGCGCGGATGTGGTCCGCACTCGGCGGCAGATAGATGCGCCGCCGGTTGCCCTCGGCGACCACCGCCATCAAGGCCGCGCTCATCCGGGCTGCCAGACCTTCGGCGCGGACGTACCTCAGTTCGGCGCCCGTGCCGCACGCGATGCAAGTGGCGCCGGTGCGCCCAACGGTGCCGTCGGTGTCCTTCATGGGGCCGTGCTTCGGGTCGTGGCCGATCGCGTACGCCACCCGCCGGCCGGACGGCGCTGAAGGGTCGTCGACGACGGAGGGGACGACGTACGCCTCCTTGCCCTTCTTCTTGCCCAGCCACCAGGAGCGCACGAGCGGCATCTCGATGCCGCAGGCCGGGTTCGGGCAGGTGACGGTGCGGGCCCAGATCCACGCGATGACGGTGGCCTTCGAGCCGTCGGGAAGCGTGGCGTCGGGGTAGAGGTGGCCGATGCGCTCCTGGGCGCGGTCGCGCATCCAGGCGCCGTAGCGACGCACGTCTTCAGCGAGTCCGGTGGCGCGCGGCCAGTCCCCGAGCCGGGACTCGGCTGCGCCTGGGTACACCGGCGGCCGGCCGGCGAACTTGGGCGGGATTTCGATCAGCGCCTTGTTGATCAGCACGGCGACCGGGTTCAGATCGCTGGCGTGGGCCTCGAGGCCGAGCCGCTGCGCTTCGAGCGGGATGGTGCCGCCGCCGGCGAACGGGTCGAGGATCGGCGGCGGGTTGCCGTCGGTGGAGGCGAGGATCTCGGCGCGCGCCGCATTCAGGACGGACTCGTTGCCGACGTTCTCCCACACGACGAGGTCGCGGATGATGTCGTGCAGCCGCTCCCGTTCCTTGGCCTGGTCCTCCGTCGTCGGGAACCGGTCGGGGTGGGAGGAGGGGTCGTCGACGAGCTGGGCGAACAGCACTGCCCGTGCCGCAGCGAGCGGGCGGCGCGCCCACCACAGGTGCAGCGTGGAGGGGTGGCCGTGCCGGATCGACTTCTCTCGCGCGGACTCCCGGTTGATGTCCTCCAGCGGCAGCGACACCTCGATCAGCTTGCGTCGTGCTGGCCGTTCTTCGTGCGCTACCGCGTCGGTCACTGTCATCCCTCTACGACTCCCCCGCCTGTTCCCGCGGCGGATGCCCGCCTGGTCCGTCATCTTGCCGGACCGGTCCGACACGCAGAGTCACCACGCCGCATTCCAGTCATCGGCACGTGGCAGCGCGCCCTCAAGCGCAGTCGCGCACCGCCGCGGGTCCGGCCCGCGCGGGATCCATCGCGGATGAAGAGCGGCTCACGTGAGCCGCTCCAATGCGAGTTCTCGCTCCAGGATCAGGCGGCCATCGGTGGCCGAGCGAAGTCGAGACCACGTCGGTGATCATGGTCAGCGCGACCGCTCGAACGGCGCTCATCCAACGTGCGGGTCCGTTAACCGGGCAGCGCCGCCTCGGGGTCGAATCCTGGCGGTGTGGCCGCGTCGACGCGGGCGAGTAGGCGCATGTGATCGGGCAGCGGGGACCCCGTCGGCAAGTTGATGTGCTCGGCCCGTACGAGGAGCGGCGCACCGTGCTCGCCTAGTCGCTGCACCAAGGGGGCCAGGACGTCCGGGACCCACCCGAGCGTCGTCTCGCGCGTTGGCTCGGGCCCGGCACCCACCAGCACCGCGACCGGGCTGACCGGGTTGTCGGGTTCACGCGCCAGGTACAGCGCGTCACCCGGGCGCAGCTGGGCCAACCGGTGCCCGTCCGGGTCGAGGTGGCGGCTGCCGTGCACGAGGAAGTAGAACGACACGATGCCGTGCTCGTGGACCCGCGGCACCGGCAGCAGCTGCACGACGTCGGTCGCCCGGGTGCCGAGGGTTCGCGCCAGCACCTCGAAGGGTTCGGGATGCGGCCCAGGCAGGCCGAGCGCTTGGATATAGGAGTCGTAACTGTCGCGGCGCGGGGTCATGACCCGGTTGGCGAACATCGGGAACAGTTCGGCGGATCGGTAGTCGCCGCGGAAATCGGGGAAGGCCGCGAACCCGGCGAAACCCTCCAGCACCGTGGCACCGGACGCGTACGCGAAGTGGTAGCCCGCCGCGTCTCGTGTCAACGTCCCGACCCGGTGGTAGGCGCGCGACTGCGGGTCCTGCCACATGACGAGGAACCGGTGCGGGGTCTGCACCTGCGCAGGGATATGCGAGAGCGCCTCGACGGTCATCGCGTCAGCCTTCCCTTGTTCACCTCGATGAAGTCAACCCCACGAACGTACGTGCCGCCTCCGACATCCAATCGGCCGGCACGCCTGACACCACCTCCTCGACCCGGCGCAGGTCCAGCGCCGCGACGCGCCCGAGCAGCTGGTCACCGACCGATCCGGCAAGGCTGGCGACGGCGCGCTGGGCCAGGTCAACAAGGGTCAGCCGACCAGGGAAATGACGGGAGCGACCCTGCCGAGCGAACCGTGCGACATCAACGCGATCCGCCTCGGTCGCGTTGTATCCGAGCGAGACGCCATGGTCATACGAAGGCGCGAGCCGACTGGTCGCCTGGACCAGCGCCCAGTTCTCATGATGGCGGTCGGTGTTGCCGACGACCGCGTCGAAGATCAGGTAGCCGATGAAGGATTCGTACGCGGTCAAGCCTGGTTCGCTGCCGTCGTAGTCGGCGAGCGCCCCCTGGATCGAGTCGAGGTCGTAGCCCGCGACGTGGCCCTTGCCTGCGGAGTCGTAGGCCGGGTTGCGGGCGGCGAGCAGCTCGTTGCCGTGGACGAGCGGGCCACCGACGCTCTTGGAGATCACTCCATGGATGCCATCGAGCGTCGCGGGTAGCACCTCAGCGGCGGGTGTACCCAAGAGAGCGGCCACGCCGCTCGCGATGAGCTCGGCCCACAGGTCGGCTCCCGGTTCGTACAGCCCGCGGGCGCGCGGCGCCTTGAACAGCCACCGCTGCCCGCGGTCGGCCACCCAGACCTTGTCGCGGGCGCCCATCGTCTCGGCGTCCTCACGCTCCCAGCCGGAGACGTCGACGATCACGTTCGCTGACCCTAGCGGCGGGCCCGGACAACACCCCGGTCCGCGGCGGGCCTGCTCGGCTTCGGCTGTGGGGCGGCTAACGTCAGGCGGGACGTGACCGGCGCCGATAGGGAGAGCATGTCCGACTCGCCACTCGAGCACGCCTTGACTGCGACCCTCGAGACGCTGACGCCGGGGGCCCGGGTCGCCGGTGTCGCCGGGACGGGTCCGGTCGACGTGATCGCCACGCGCTGGATCGGGTCGGCGTTCGTCGAGGTCACGTACCGGTCGCCACATGGCACCGGGCAAGCGGTGCTCGGCCGTGACGATGAGCCGCGACTACGGGTCGAGGCCGCGGCCGCGACGCGGGCGTTCGACGCCGATGCCGAGCTCTGGCGGCTCGCCGCGGAAGCGTTGCGTATCCGGTACGCGGCGCTGTTCGACCCGATGCTCGCGGTGGCCAGTTCAGACCTGGACCCACTGCCGCACCAGATCAAGGCGGTCTACGGAGAGTTGCTGCCACGCAGCCCGCTGCGGTTCCTACTGGCCGACGACCCCGGCGCTGGCAAGACGATCATGGCGGGGCTCTATATCAAGGAGCTGATGCTGCGCGGCGACCTGGCCCGCTGCCTGATCGTCGCGCCCGGCTCGCTGGTGGAGCAGTGGCAGGACGAGCTCAGCCAGAAGTTCGGGCTCGACTTCGAGTTACTGACCCGGCCGATGATCGACGCGACCCCGATCAGCCAGAACGTGTTCGATCGGTGTCCGCTGCTGATCGCCCGGATGGACCAGCTCTCGCGCAGCGATGAGTTGCGCGAGGCGCTCGGCGCGAGCGACTGGGACCTGGTCGTGGTCGACGAGGCGCACCGGATGTCGGCGCACTACTTCGGCGCGGAGCTGCAGACCACCAAGCGCTACGAGCTTGGACGCGCGCTTGGCCGAGTCACTCGGCACCTGCTGCTTATGACGGCGACGCCGCACTCGGGCAAGCAGGAGGACTTCCATCTGTTCCTCGCGCTGCTGGACGGCGACCGGTTCGAGGGCAAGTACCGCGACGGCGTCCACACCGTGCGGCCGCAGGACCTGATGCGGCGGATGGTGAAGGAAGAGCTACTGACGATGGACGGGCGGCCGCTGTTCCCGGAGCGGCGCGCTTACACCGTGCCGTACCCGCTATCGCCGGCGGAGCAGGAGCTGTACGAGGTCGTCACCGCGTACGTCCGGGAGGAGATGGGCCGGGCCGAGCAGCTCGCGGACGGCGAGAGCCGGCGCCGTACCAACGTCGGGTTCGCGCTTACCGTACTGCAGCGGCGGCTCGCCTCCAGCCCGGAGGCGATCTTGCGTTCGCTCGAGCGTCGCCGTGATCGGCTCGGTCGGCGGCTGCGCGAGCTCGACCATGGCGCGGGTGATGCGTCGGACGTCCCGGTGCGGGACCGGCTCGCCGTGCTGCTCGGACGTACCGATATCGATGACGCCCTCGACGACCTCACCTCGACTGAGCTGGAGGAGATGGAGGAGACGGTCGTTGACTCGGCGACGGCGGCGCGTACCAAGGCCGAGCTGGAGCGCGAGATCGCCGTCCTCGAAGACCTGGTTGAGATCGCGGCCCGGGTACGGCACTCGGGCACCGACCGGAAATGGAGCGAGCTCAGCGCCATCCTGCAAGAGCACGCGCTGACGTCGGACTCCGCCGGCAACCCCCGCAAGCTGATCATCTTCACGGAGCACCGGGACACGCTCGACTACCTGCGCGACCGGATCGCGACTCTGCTGGGTGACGAGAATGCCGTCGTCACGATCCACGGCGGGGTGCGGCGGGAGGACCGGCGGACCGCGCAGGAACTGTTCGTCTCTGATCCGCGGGTGCGCATCCTGATCGGGACGGACGCTGCCGGCGAGGGCCTGAACCTGCAGCGCGCGCACCTGATGGTCAACTACGACTTGCCGTGGAACCCGAACAAGATCGAACAGCGGTTCGGGCGCATCCACCGCATCGGCCAGACCGAGGTCTGTCACCTGTGGAACCTTGTCGCGGACGGAACCCGTGAGGGCGAAGTCTTCTTGCGGCTGCTGACCAAGGTCGATGAGCAGCGTGCGGCGTACGGCGGGAAGGTGTTCGACGTCCTGGGGGACGCGTTTGCCGACCGGCCGCTGCGCGACCTGCTGATCAACGCGATCCGCTACGGCGACCAGCCAGAGGTGCGCGCGCAGCTGGACACCGTGATCGACGCTTCCGTCGGGGATGGCATCGAGCAGCTGCTCGCCGAGCGGGCGCTGGATCACGATGTGCTGGCCGACAGCGACGTCGAGCAGATCCGGTTGCGGATCGAGGAGGCGCGGGCTCGGCGATTGCAGCCGCACTACATCCGGGCGTTCTTCTTCGCCGCGTTCGCGCGGTTGGGCGGCCGGGTAGCGGCACGTGAGTCCGGGCGGTACGAGATCTCGCATGTCCCTGCTCGGGTGCGGGACAGAGACCGGCAAGCCGGCGTCGGTTCGGCGGTGCTGGAGCGGTACGAACGAGTCTGCTTCGATCGCGCGTTCGTGCACGCGCCCGGGCAGCCGCCGGCGCAGCTGCTCGCGCCCGGGCATCCGCTCTTGGATGCTGTCGTCGACCTGACGGTGACCGATTACGCGTCGCTCCTCAAACAAGGCACGGTGTTCGTCGATCCACGCGGTGTGTTGACTTCGCCGGCGCTGCTCGTTGCCGAGAGCGAGAGCATCTCCGACGGACACGGGCGCACGATCTCCAAACGCTTCGGGTACGTGCTTCTGGATCCGGCTGGCACGGTGGTGGACGCCGGTCCAGCGCCGTACTTGGACTTCGAGCCGCTGCCGGAGGCGGCGTCGGACTTGATGTCGGAGCTGGTTGCACAGCCGTGGCTGGCTCAGGGGGTGGAGCAGGTTGCGATGGAGTGGGCTATCCAGCATTCCGTGGCTGACCATGCCGCTGAGGTGCGCGCTCGTGTCGCGGCGAACGTGGGGCGCACTCGGGACGCGGTGCGGTCTCGTCTGCTGAGTGAGATCAACTACTGGGACAACCAGGCCACGCTGCTGCGCGACCAGGAGTCCGCAGGTCGGCAGTTACGGATGCGGCCGGAGACAGCCGAGAAGCGAGCTCGCGATCTCGAGCACCGGCTGCAGCAACGGCTCGCCCGGCTGGAGTTGGATGAGGCGCTGACCGTGCATCCGCCTGTCATCGCCGGGGCTGCACTCGTGATTCCGCAGGCCATCGTGGATGCGTGGGCCGGTGTCGACGTCACTAACACTCCGAAGGAGACAGAGGCCGTGGAACGACGCGCGGTGGAAGCGGTGATGGCAGCCGAGCGTGCGCTCGGCGCGGTGCCGACTGAGATGCCGCACAACAACCCTGGCTACGACGTCCGGTCCGTCCGACCGCACGGTGCGGTCGTTCGCATCGAGGTGAAGGGGCGGATCAGCGGCGCCGACTCGTTCTTCATTACGAAGAACGAGGTCATCATGGCGAAGAACAGCGGGGACGACTATCGGCTGGCACTGGTGGAGGTGCGGCCCGACGGTACCGACGACGTCCGCTACGCAATTCGCCCCTTTGACTCAACCGACACGGACGACTTCCGTATGACCGGCTACCGCTTCAAGTGGGCCCACTTCTGGTCCGCAAGCGGCGACCCGCGGTAGTGACGCCGCCGGCGCGGCTGGTCAGCACTAGACAGGCTTGGACGATTCCAGAGGGAACGACCCCCACAGGAGATGCCACCCCCCGATCCGGTCTCTCAGTACGACTGCGTCAAGCAGAGTCTGCTCTCCATCCAGCACCGAATCTACGGCGGCTTTAACGGTCAAAGGACTGGATGAGAGCCAGTGCGTCCCTTGCTGGATGCCTTGATGCCCTGCCCAATCGATCACCACCGCAGACCTGCACCCTGCAGAGCTCGCTGGCGCCGCCTGAATCGCTCCCTTACGGCGGAGTGGCCTAGCCAGCGTGGCGGCGATCTGCTCTTGGATCTCTGCCGACGGAGACTCCATTAGGATGGCCATGCATCCGGAAGGCTGCTCCTCGCCATCGACCCGCCGCCAAACAGCCTCGATGTCGTCCTGATCCCACCGCCCGCTGCTCGGCTCAGCTTCAACTGCGCGACGCAGAGCACCGCAGACTGCGCCAACGCGGTCGATTGACGGACTTTCACCCTGAAGATAGAGCAGAACTTCACAGTCACTGGCAATGGAATCCACGCAGTTCTGTAAAGCGATAGGAACTGTGCCGTGAGATCCAGGTGCGGCGAGGCTCATCACGTCGATCGACCATTGGCACGAGTTGATCTCGATCAACGCGTCAGTCGTCAAGTCGGCGTAGCAGCGCTCGCTTCTTTGTAGCCGGTCGGGCCGCTCGAGGAGACGCACATTCTCGCCCGCGCTCCGCAGCGTGCCGATCAGAGCCTCGACGACAACATCCTCGTGTTCCGTCTTGTCGGCGGGAAGGTCGTTCACGTCCGGACGGCTCAGCTGCATCCGCTGGTGCTGCCGCAGCCTTCGCAGACGTAGCAGCTGCCGGCTGGACGCATCTTGATGCCGCAGGTCATGCAGAGCGGTGAGTCGGCGGTCTTGCCGGTGATGAGCTCGAGCAGCTCGGCCGACGAATGCGCGCCCTCGGGCGCCGGCGCGGCGGCCGCCTCGACGATGTCCTCGGCTTCCTGCTCGCTCATGACCGGCGCCTCGATCGGCGCCGACTGGGCGAGCGCCTCGACGTCGACCTCGTCGTCCGAGGAGCTCGGGTCCGACGCGTACGAGGTCGCGGCCACGGTGGCGGCGCGCTCCTCGGCGGTGAAGATGCCGAGGGCAGCGCGCTTCTCGTACGGCAGGTAGTCCAGCGCCAGCCGGCGGAAGATGTAGTCCATGATCGACTGTGCCATCCGCACGTCCGGGTCGTCGGTCATGCCGGCCGGTTCGAAGCGCATGTTGACGAACTTGGAGACGTACGCCTCCAGCGGCACGCCGTACTGCAGCGCGATCGAGATGGCGATGGAGAACGCGTCCATCACGCCGGCCAGGGTCGAGCCCTGCTTGCCGAGCTTGAGGAACACCTCGCCGAGGCCGTCGTCCGGGTAGGAGCCGGCCGTCATGTAGCCCTCGGCGCCGCCCACGGTGAACGACACCGTCTGGCTCGGCCGCTTCTTCGGCAGCCGCTTGCGGACCGGGCGGTACTCGACCATCGGGGCCGTGGTCTCGACAGGCTCGACCGACGAGGACTTGGTGACGCCGTCCGAGAGCGGCTGGCCCACCTTGCAGTTGTCGCGGTAGATCGCGAGCGCCTTCAGGCCCAGCTTCCAGGACTCGAAGTAGATCTCCTCGACGTCCTCGACCGTCGCCGACTCCGGCATGTTGACGGTGTTGTGGTTGACGATGCCGTTAGCGACGAACGCGTGGGTCGTCGGGACCGATACGTCGTACACCTCGCGGGCACCCGCGTCGGTCACCTCCTCGACCGGTGAGAAGCGCAGGCCGTCCTGCAGCACCATCCGCAGCCAGGCGGGCAGCTCCACACCGGACACCTCGGCCACGCGTTCCAGGGTCCGTCGCGAGACGTGCTGCGTACGAGCGTCGTTCAGGAAGGCGAACTTCGAACGCCCGCCGAAGTGACCACGACCACCGGAGCCCTTCGGCAGCATGCGGTACAGCTCGCGGCCGGTGATGCCGGGCACCACGTCCGCCGTGCTCTGTGCCCGCGTGGTGGCGAGGAACTCCGCGGCCCGAGCGGCCTTGTCGGCCTCCAGGAACGGCACCAGCTCCAGCAGCTTCGCCGCGTGCTCTCCGCACGCGTACACCTCGTCGTAAGTCTTGCCGTTGTCCTTGTTCTGCTTGCTGATCCGGCCGTGCACCACACCGAGGTTGGTCAGCACCGCCTGTAGGTCGTCCAGCATCCGCGGGCTGTCGACGCAAATGCCCCACTTCGCGCCGTTGCCGTTGTGGACGTATGCATCGAGCGCAAGACCCTGCAAGAACGCCAGCACCATCGGGCGCGGCGACCGGAGCACGACGTCCGGGATCCGCTTGGTGCTCGCCCGATCACCGGCTCCGAGCGCGGCCAGGAACTCGACGACGGTCTTGCTCGCGAGGATCACACCTGGGCACTTGCCGGGCTGCTCGACGATGCGCGCTTCCAGCCCGAACAGCGTCGCCCAGGCCGCGCGCACCCGCTCGAGCACGTTGCGCTGCGAGTTGGTGATCGTCACCGTCCAGGTCGACCGGGTTGTGTGACCCTCGGACGCGTACGCGCCGAGCAGGAAGGCGAGCTCCTCGGTCATCTCCTGCGGCAGGTCCACATGCTTCTGGCTGCCGTACGCCTTCGACACCTTCACGTCCCGCAGGCTTGCGGGCAGGTCGGACCACAGTTCCTTGCCGTAGCTGGTGGCCACGTACTCACCGGGCTCGATGTCTTCCAGCGTGCGCCAGGTGAGGCCACCCTCGCCGGCGACGAGCAGGCGGTGGTTCGGCGTCCCGACGACACGGTGGCCGGAGCGAAGCACCACTCGTCGAGTGGGGCGGAGGCCGCCGTAGTAAAACGCATCCGTCTTCGCTGTGCCACCGAGGGAGGCAACCTCAACTACGTGGTCACGGAACGAGTCCGCGCTCTCGCCGTCGTACCACGAGCCGATGCGGACCAAGCCGTCAGCTGTCGCGACCAGGCTGTCACCCGTGACGCACTTGGAGATCGCGCCGGAGAGGAACGGCTGAACCGCAGCCATCATCCGAACATGGCCCATGGGTGCGATGGCCCGCTCCCCCATCGCAGTGTCGAACACCGCGTAATGCTCGGGCTTGAGGCCGGGCGCATCGATCACGTGCCCGTGTGCTGCGATGTACTCGACGATCGCCTCGACGGTCTCCTCGGCGTAGCCGAGCATGCGGAGCGCCCGCGGAATCGTCTGGTTGACGATCTGCATGGACCCGCCACCGACGAGCTTCTTGAACTTCACCAGCGAGAAGTCCGGCTCGATGCCCGTGGTGTCACAGTCCATCATGAAGCCGATGGTTCCCGTTGGTGCGAGAACGCTCGCCTGGGCGTTGCGCCAGCCGTTCTTCGCGCCGATCTCGTTGCCGTCGGCCCACGCCTTGGTCGCCAGCTTGAGCACGTTGGAGTCCAGGCTCGTCACGCTGCGGACCGCGTCGGTGGCCGCGGCGTGCTTGCGCATCACCCGGGCGTGCGCCTCCGCGTTGCGCGCGAAGCCCTCGTACGGGCCGACCACGCCGGCCATCTCGGCAGACCGCTTGTAGGCGGTGCCAGTCATGAGGCTCGTGATCGCGGCGGCGAGCGCCCGACCGCCGTCGGAGTCGTACGGCAGTCCGGTCGCCATCAGCAGCGCGCCGAGGTTTGCGTACCCGATGCCGAGCTGGCGGTACGCGCGGGTCGTCACGCCGATCGGCTCGGTCGGGAAGTCCGCGAAACAAATGGAGATGTCCATCGCGGTGATGACGAACTCCACCGCGCGGGCGAACTTCTCGGCGTCAAAGGTGTCGTCCTCCTTCAGGAATTTCATCAAATTCAAGGAGGCGAGATTGCAGGACGAATTATCCAGTGAAAGGTATTCGGAACATGGATTAGATGCAGTAATTCTTCCCGTTTCTGGATTTGTGTGCCAGTCATTAATTGTGTCGTCGTACTGCAGCCCCGGGTCGGCGCACTCCCAGGCCGCCTGCGCGATCTTCTTGAACAGCTCGCGGGCGTCGACGGTCTCGATGACCTCACCGGTCTTGCGGGCCTTGAGCCCGAACTCGCCGCCGCTCTCGACTGCGCGCATGAACTCGTCAGTGACGCGTACCGAGTTGTTGGCGTTCTGGTACTGCACGCTCGTGATGTCGGCCCCGCCGAGGTCCATGTCGAACCCGGCGTCGCGCAGCGCGCGGATCTTGTGCTCTTCCTTGGCCTTGGTCTCGACGAACTCCTCGATGTCGGGGTGGTCCACGTCGAGCACGACCATCTTCGCCGCGCGCCGGGTCGCCCCGCCGGACTTGATGGTGCCCGCGCTCGCGTCCGCGCCGCGCATGAACGACACCGGCCCGGAGGCGGTGCCGCCGCTGGAGAGCAGCTCCTTGCTAGAGCGGATCCGGCTCAGGTTCAGCCCGGCGCCGGAGCCGCCCTTGAAGATCAGGCCCTCTTCGCGGTACCAGTTCAGGATCGAGTCCATTGTGTCGTCGACCGCGAGGATGAAGCAGTTGTGGACGCGAAGGTTCGCCGAGAGGTACTCACCGCTCTCGGTCTGGATGTCATAGACCTCCATCTCACCGCGCGACTCGATCCGCTCAATGGCGTGTGCCCAGGTGTTCGTCCCACCCAGCTCCGGCGCGACCTCCAGCAGAAGGTCTCCAACCGCAAGCGTCCCGGCCTCGACGAAATCGCCATCCGCGACCTTCGAGCTGCCGGCCTTCCACACGAGGTGGTCGGCCGTCACGTCAAGGGCGTGGCCCGACTTCAGGTGGATCCGCAGGACCTCCTTGATGCCGTTCGCCTTGGTCGCCAGCACCTTGGTGATCCCGTGCGCGTCGTACACCTTCGTGCCGACCGCGTCGTCCTCGACGAGCTTGCCGATCGGAACCATGCCGGCCGGCGTCGAGACGAGCGCGTCGTACGGCTGGCAAGCGCTGACCTGCTGCGGGCTGGACGTGCCTACGTTGAACCACACCGGGGAGTTGAAGCTGAACACCTGGTGCAGCAGCATCCAGGTCAGCTCGTGCTCGAAGATCGTCGCGTCCTCGTCGGTCGCGAAGTAGCCGTGCTCCTTGCCCGCCCGCGTGTACGTCAGCACGACCCGGTCGATGAGCTGCTTGAGGGAGCGCTCTCGCGCGTCGGTGCCCACCGCGCCTCGGAAGTACTTGGTCGTCACGATCGTCGACGCGTTCACCGACCAGAAGTCCGGGAACTCCACCCCGCGCTGCTCGAACACCGCCTCGCCGGTCTTCCAGTTGGTCTGCACGACGTCGCGCAGCTCCCAGGTGACCTCGTCGTACGGGTGCACCCCGGCCGTCGTGTAGAGCCGCTCCATCCGCAGTCCCTTGCCGGGGACGACGCGGAGCTCGGAGCTGTGGGTCTCGGTCATGTGGGTTCCTTCGCGCGTCGGGACGTACGTGGTCTGAGTCTTCTCGGGGGGTCCGACAGCGGTACCTGTTCCAACACCGGGGAGGTGCTGGGGCTTCCGCTGCCGGGTGGCTTAGGGCGAGTTGTCAGTGGCTGGACGGGCTGGAGCCCGTTCTGGCACTGACAGGTCCCCGGCGCCGCTCGACTTGCGGCCGGCTGCACGAGTCGGTGCAGGTGCAGCCGCCCGCAACTCGGCGGCGACGGGGGTCTGTGGGGGTTCGTGGTCTCGACTGCGCTCGACCGACGAGCGGGGCTCGACCGCCTCGGGGTCTCGACTGCGCTCGACCGACGAGGGGTCTCGACTGCGCTCGACCGACGAGAGGTCGCGCTCGGCTCGGAGGAGGGCGATCTCGGCCTCGAAGTCGGCCAGGTCCTCGAACGCCCGGTAGACGGAGGCGAACCGCAGGTACGCCACCTCGTCGAGCGCTCGCAGCGGCTCGAGCACCGCCAGGCCGATCTCGTGGCTGGCGATCTCCGCGGCACCGGTCGCGCGTACCGCCTCCTCGACCTGCTGGCCGAGCAGCGCCAGGTCGTCCTCGCTGACCGGGCGGCCCTGGCAGGCCTTGCGCACGCCCACCAGCACCTTGTCCCGGCTGAACGGCTCGCTGACGCCGTTGCGCTTCACCACGCTCACCGTGACCGTCTCGACCGTGGTGAAGCGCCGGTTGCACTGCTGGCAGGAGCGGCGCCGGCGGATCGCGGTGCCGTCGTCGGTGACGCGCGAGTCGATGACGCGGGAGTCCGCGTGGCGGCAGTATGGGCAGTGCACAGCCGCCTCCTCGTAAGACTCGTCTGTGGACCGGTCGGTGGATCCGTTGGGGAGAACCTGGGGATGTCGTTCCACCTGCTGTTCACAACATGTGGACGACTTACACGGGTGTAACTACTAGATGTAGGACCGTAGAGCCTCCCGCGCCCCGAATGCAAGACCTTCCGGCGTGTCGCGCCGAACCGGTGCGTCGCAGGAGCGAACCGCGCGCGTCCGGACGCGCGCGTCGCGAGTGCATGCAGGAGCAACCGGCCCGAAGTCATGATCGGAAGCAGCGACGCGTCCACCACAACGGGCGGTTCCTGCGACGCACGCCGCGGACGTCGGCCTGCGAGGGCACGAATCTTCTTCCGATCTTCGGCAAGGCGCCTCACCGCCTTGCGAGCCGCCGGGCCTCGCCACTGTCCACCCCTTCGGCCGCGAAATCAGCGGTATCCCCAGGTCCAGCGAACGCGCTGTCGTCCACCGCCGGCGCCTGCTCTTCCCCTTCGCCCCGCACGCATGCGCCACGGTCGAGGGGTGCCCGAACCGGCGGAACTGGTGACCCGCGCGCAACTCCGCACGCGTGGAGTCTCGGCGAAGATGGAGCGCGCGCGAGTGCGGCGTGGTGAGTGGCAGCACCCCGTACCGGGGGTGGTCGCCTCCGGAACTCTGATGAGCGTCTGGGACGTGCTCGGGGCAGCGCTGTTGCGGGCGGGGCCGGATGCCCAGGTCAGCCATCAGTCCGCGGTTCAGATCTGGCTCGGCCGAGAGCCGCGCAGCACGCTGCACCTGCTGCTGCCCATGGGAGTCCGCGTCGCAGACTGCCGCGGGGTCAGGTACCACCAGACTCGCCTGTGGTGCCCGCCGGCGTACCGGATGGGGCTGCCGCTCGTACCGCCCGACGTGGCCGCGGCGCAGGTGTGCGCAGCGGACGACCTGAACGAGGCGGACCGCCGTGCCCTGGTCACCGGCCTCGTCCAGTCGCGGATCGTGACCCCAGCAGCGGTCGCCCGGGCGGCGGCCCGGGCGCCGCACGGACGGATGACCCAGGTGCGCCGGTTGGTCGAGGAGGTCCTCGCCGGCGCCGAGTCCGGCCCGGAGGCGGCGCTGTGGCGGGCCCAGGTCGAGCACCGGATGCCGGTCCCCGTACTGAACCATCCACTCCGCGGCGGACAGCGCAGCATCGACGGCTACCTGGCGCCGCTGCGTGCTGGGTACGAGGTGCAGAGCCGCGAACATCACGCCGCGACCTGGCTCGCCGACACCGCGCGGTTCGCCGAGATCCTGGTCAGCGACGCCATCAGCCTGCTGCCCGTGCTCGTACAGGACATCGAGCACCGCCTCGAGCCGCTGCTCGGCGAGATCGAGAGCTTCTGGCGGACCCGGGCCGCCGATCTTCACACCACGATGCCGCGCCACGTGCCACCGCCTCGGTGGCGGCCCTGACGGCTCGGAACGCGCAGGCTTGATCGGAAGCAGGATCCGGCCCTTCCATCGGCCCTGCACACAGCCCTGCACGCACGGGGCGGCCCGATCCGCGGGCTCGATGTTGCTTCCGATCATGCTCGCTGGACGTTCGGTGCCTCCCCGGGTCAGGAGGCGACGGTCGCGGCGAGAGTGGCGCCGAGCTCCCACAACGCTTCGAGGTCGGCTTTGGTCGGCGCACCGATCACCGAGCGCACCGGGGCGACCGGCACCCACCCGAGCCCGGTGGTGATGGTCTCGATCGCGCGCACCGCTCCGGTGGTGTCGTTGTTGCCGTGCACGACCGCGCCGTACGGTCGGCCCCGCGTCGCGTCGCGCGCCGGGTAGTACACGAGGTCGAAGGCGTGCTTGAGCGCGCCGCTGATGTAACCGAGGTTCGCGGGCGTCACGAGCAGGTAGCCGTCCGCGCCGAGCACGTCCGGCACCCCCACCGACAGCGCGGGGACGCGCGCGACCTCGACGCCCTCGATCTCCGGGGTGCTCGCTCCGCGCACCAGCGCGTCGAACAGCTCCTCGGTCGCTGGGGAGGTGGTGTGGTGGATGACCAGCAGCTGCGGCACGGCATGACCGTACCGAGCGGCCCGGAACCCTGGCCCGCGCCGCGATCGCGGGCCGGTCCGGGCGCCGCGCCGGTCGGTCGCGCGGGTCGAAGGCGGCTGCGGTGAGAGGGTGTGCGGCGGGAGGACCTCGATGGCGTACAAGGCCGACTGGTACCCGGACCCGCAGTCCCCGCAGGGCTCCGGCGTGCTGCGCTGGTACGACGGTTCGCAGTGGACGTCGTACGTCCACCGCGCCGGCGCGCCGTGGAACCCGATAACGCCGGCGCCTCGCCGTGTCGCGCAGTCGGCCGCACCGCCGTTGCGGGCGCCCACGCGGTCCGGGGCGCGGGCCCCGGCCCGTACGGCGATGCCGCGCACCGGTACGAGCGGCGGCAGCTGGGAGTCGATCCCGCAGCCCGGCACGACCTTCCGGCCCGAGGGGTTGCAGCGCTCGCCGAGCCGCACCGGAGGCTGGCTGTTCACCGCACTCGTGCTCGCGGTCGTCGTCGGACTGGTCCTCTACGCCACGTCACGCTGACGGTCCGGCGCCCAGCTGCCCCGCTGGTCAGCCGCCGGCCGCCCGGGCGTTCAGCCGCTCAGGGGAAGGACGAGCGGCTGACCGGGACGCACCAGGGCGCCGGCGTCGAGCCCGTTGAGGTCGGCGATGCGCGCGACCGCCTCGCGGGTGTCCAGATCGGGCAGCGTCGAGGCCGCGATCGACCACAGTGTCTGGCCGGGCTGCACGACGACCTGGGTCGTGGCGGGCCCGGCCGGCCCGTCCCCCGCCCGGGAGACCGCGCCCCCGAGCACGAACCCCACGCAGGCGAGCACCAACGTCGCGAGCACCACCGCGACCCGCAGCAAGCGCCGGCCGCGCCGCGTCAGCCGCAGCCGCGGACGTGGTGCGGACGACGCCGGGGCCGCAGCGCTCCGGCCGGGGACGGTGATGCTCGCCATGTCGGGCTCCTCGGTGGTGCGGGTCGCCAACTGCGCTCGTACAGACGTACGATCGAACTCGTGTCGTATTGGTATCACGGGCTCGAACGCGTGTCCAGTCGATTCGTACGGGTGTCGAACTGTTCTGCGGGACATGCGCCAAGCCTGCAACGGACCTCTGACACCGCCCTGACCTGCAGCGACACGCCGATTAGTACAGACGTTGGGCATTGTCGGTACCGCGGTCTACGGTGTGCGACAGCGGGGATCGATCCCCGTACGACGACCGGCGAGAGCCGGTAGGGAGGAGGCGGCGATGGCCGCAACCAAGGGCGGCGGGCGCTCACGCAAGCGCACGGTCGGCGAGCCCCGACGGCGTCCGGGCCGACCCCGGATCACTCCCGAGGACCGGGAGCCGAGCATCGACGGGCTCACCGTCCGTCAGCGCAAGATCCTCGAGGTGATCAAGGAGCACGTCGAGGAGCGCGGGTACCCGCCCTCGATGCGCCAGATCGGCGAGATCGTCGGGCTCTACAGCCCGAGCAGCGTCGCCTACCAGTTGCGCGCCCTGGAGGAGAAGGGCTGGATCCGCCGCGACCCGCGCCTGCCGCGCGCCATCGAGGTCCGGCTGCCCGACGGCCGCTTCGGGCCGGTGGTGCACGCGATGGGCGGCGAGGAGACCGGCAGCGGCGACGAGCTCCCGGACATGGCGTACGTCCCGGTGCTCGGGCGGATCGCCGCCGGCGGTCCGATCCTCGCCGAGCAGGCGGTGGAGGAGATCTTCCCGCTGCCGCGCACCCTGGTCGGCGAGGGCGACTTGTTCCTGCTCAAGGTGGTCGGTGACTCGATGGTCGACGCCGCGATCTGCGACGGCGACTTCGTCGCGGTCCGCGTGCAGCCGGTCGCGGAGAACGGCGACATCGTCGCGGCGCTGCTCGACGACGAGGCGACGGTGAAGACGTACCAGAAGAAGGGCAAGCAGGTGTGGCTGCTGCCGCACAACGAGGCCTACTCCCCCATCGACGGCACCCACGCCCAGATCCTGGGCAAGGTCGTCTCGGTGCTGCGCCGGGTCTGAGGCCGGACGACTCCGGCCGCCGGCGGCTCCCTGGGCGGGGAGGCCGCTGGCGGCCGGTACACGTCGTACCCGAAGTCAGCCGATGTTCGCCTTGCGGCACTGCGGGATCGCCTTGGCCGCGTCCCTGATCTGCTTGGTGCCGAGCATGTCGCCGACCTTCTTCATATCCGCGAACGCTGCCTGCACCTTGCTGCTCTTCATCACCTTCGCCAGTTCCATCATCGCCTGCTGCGGATTCTTACCGGACAGCGCCTTGCTCGCCGAGGCGAAGGCCTGGCCCACCGCGTTGAGGTCGTCCACGAAGTGATCGGTGATGTACTTCCCGTTCGGCACGTCCGGGGCACCGATCTGCTCGAGCCGGGACGCGAAGTCCTGCATCCTGGTCCCCAGATCGCGATAGGCGGTCTGCAGTTTCTGCAGTGCGACCTGCGGGTCCTTCGCCAACTGGCTCGGGTCGACTTGCGGCATGCTGTCGATCGTCTGGTTGCTCGCGGCGCAGACCTGGGTGAGCCAGGCGGTGAGCTCGGTGGAGCCGGCGACGTCGGACGACGGCGAGATGGTGTCCGAGGGTGTCGGCTGCGCTGTCGGCGTCTGGCTGTCGGTCGGGGACAGATCGGCGCCGTCGGACGGTGACGACGCGGCTGGGCTCGTAGGTTCTGCGGTCGGGCTTCCATCCGAGGACGCACACCCCGCGAGCACCAGCACGAGCGCCACCAGCACCGCGCCGGTTCGGAACTTGCGCACAGCGGAGCACCTTTCTCCGGGATCGGATTGGTGCAGCAGATCGTACCCGCGCGCCGGAAACGGTCCGTCAGTCCTTGACGACGAAGGCGGTCGGGCGCACCGCGATGATCACCCGTACGGCGGCATCGTTGATCGGATAGACGCTGTCGTACCGCTCCTGCAAGTGCCGGTAGAACGACGCCTGCGCGTCGTCTTCGGTGATGCTCTCGACGGTGCCGCGGATCTCGACGTACCGATAGTTGTTGTCGGGGTCGGCGATCGACACCGCGACACGCGGTTCGGCCTGCAGGTTCTTGTACTTCTGCCGCGTCGAGGTGTGCGTGAAGCGGAGCAGCTCACCGTCCCACTCGAACCACATCACGTTGCTCTGCGGCGAACCGTCGGGCCGGATCGTTGCGAGATGGGCGAACGCCGGGCGCGTGAGCAGGTCGGCATGGGACTCGGGAAGCGTCGTCTGGGTCATGACCGAAGGTTAGTCCGCACCCCGCTTCCCGGCCCTCCGATCGCCGCGAAGCCCCGAGCAGTCGCACGCCCGCTCTCTCAAACGGTGCCGAACAGCTCGAAGGCGAGCGCGCCTGCTCCCGGCGGCGCGCCGGGCAGCCGCAGTGCGGTCTGCTCGGCATTCATGCGCAGGAACTCCGGGTCGGCCATCGGGTGGTCGCCGAGCCCGTCCAGGTACGCCTTGTGCGCGGCCAGCGACCGTACGGCGCGGTCGATGCCACCGCTCACGTCCATCGCGTGCGTGGCCTGCGGCGACCCGGTCACCAGTGCGCGCGCAGCGCTGTGCGGCTCGAGACCCTGTTCGAGCAGCTCGGGGAAGATCCAACGGTTGCCGGCATCGCCCATCGCCTCGAGTGCCGCCTGGCCGGTGGCGCGGTGGTCCGGCGAGTTCAGCGAGCCGGGGTAGCCCCAGCCCTCGCGGTGGTTGAACAGCAGCAGCGTGTCCGGCTTGTGCCGGCGGATCGCGGCGGCCAGGTCGCGACGCAGCGGCAGCCCGTACTCGATCATCCCGTCGCGGTGGCCGAGGAACTCCACCTCGCTGACCCCGACGATGGCCGCGCCGTCGATCTCCTCCTGCTCGCGCAGCGGGGCGCACTCGGCGGGCGCGATGCCGTCGATGCCCGCCTCACCGCTCGTCACCAGCGTGTAGACGACCTCGTGCCCGGCGTCGGTCCAGAGCGCGACGGCAGCGGCGGCGCCGTACTCCAGGTCGTCGGGGTGCGCGACGATCGCGAGGACACGTCCGGGGTCGGGGAGCTCGAGGCGTTCCAAGTCGCTCATGCCTGGAGTCTGCCAGGCCGGCAGCACCAGCGGCGGAACGACCGGTACGCAGTCCCGACCGTGCTCGACCACCGCGGAGGGGGTGCTCAGCCGGCGAGCTCGTCGAGCCGGGCGAGCGCACCGCGTACGGCCGCACCGTCGTTGGTGTACCAGAACGGCGGCAGCGAGGCGCGCAGGAAGGTGCCGTACCGCATGGTCGCCAGCCGCGAGTCGAGCACCGCGACGACGCCGCGGTCTTGCCCGGAACGGATCAGTCGCCCGACGCCCTGGGCGAGCATCAGCGCGGCGCGCGGCACCGACACCTCGGCGAACCCGCTGCCGCCCGCCGCGTCGGCGGCGTCGGAGCGGGCGCGGGTGAGCGGCTCGTTGGGGCGCGGGAAGGGGATGCGGTCGATGACCACCAGGTTGCACGAGCTGCCGGGTACGTCCACGCCCTGCCACAGCGAGAGCGTGCCGAGCAGCACCGAGCGCGGCTCGGTGGCGAAGCGGCGCACCAGGTCGGCCACCGAGTCGCCGCGCTGCTGCACCAGCACGGGCGCATCGGTCGGGACGATCTCGCGGTCGAGCAGCTCGTCGGGCAGCTTCTCGGCGAGGTGGGCCGCGGCCCGCTCGACCCCACGCCAGGAGGAGAACAGCGCGAGGGTACGCCCGCCCGCCGAGCCGATCAGGGCGGCGAGCTCGTCGAGCGCCTGCTCGCTCACCCCGTCCCTGCCGGGCGCAGGGATCTGCTTCGGGACATAGAGGATCCCCTGCCGGGCATGGTCGAACGGGCTCCCCACATCGAGCCCCCGCCATCCCGGTCCACTCTCCGCAGCCGGTGCACCGCGCGGGCTCGGGGGCACAGTGAGCCCGTACGAGCCCGCGATCGGCCGGAACGAGCCGCCGAGAGTGAGGGTCGCGCTGGTGACGACGACGGGTACCTCGTCGAACAGCGCCTCGCGCAGCACACCGGCGACGGACAGCGGCGCCAGGTGCAGTACGGCCGGGCGCCGCTCCGCCGCCTCGACCCAGGCGACGTGCGACTCGTCGAGCGCGAGCACCTTCTCGGCGACGTCGATGACCTCGCTGAGCAGGCCCTTGGCGCGCTGCTGGGCGGCGGCGTCCTGCGGATCGTCCTTGGCGCGCTCGCGGTTCTGCGGGTTCGCGAACTCCTGGAGCGCGCCGCGCGCGCCGTCCCGTACCGCGGTCAACGCCGCGCGCAAGCCGGTGTCGGGCGCGAGGATCCGCGCGCCGGGCTCGAGCGTGTCGAGCTGCTCGGCGAGTTCTTCCGCCGCGGTCTCGAGCCGGTCCTGCGCGTCGTCGGACAGGTACCGGTGCGCGCGCTGCGCGGCCCGCTCGACCATCGCCGCGGCCAGCTCGCGCGACACCGCCTGGGTCGCGCGGTCGACCAGCTCGTGGCCCTCGTCGACGACCACCGCGTCGTGCTCCGGCAGCACGGGCACCTGGTCGAGGGCGTGGATCGCCAGCATCGCGTGGTTGGTGACGACGAGCTGGGAGGCTTTGGCGACCTCGCGCGCCCGCTCGGCGAAGCACTCCGCGCCGTACGCGCACTTCTGCGCCCCGACGCACTCGCGCCCGGACACGCTCACTGCCCGCCACACCCGCCCGTCGACGGGGAACGGTACGTCGTCACGGTCACCGGTCTCGCTGTCGTCCGCCCACTCCCGCAGCTGCGCGGCCTGCCGTCCCAGGGCGGTGCTGGGAGCGGCGAAGAGCGCGGCCTGGTCGTCGTCGGCGGCGCCGCGGTGCAGCCGGTCCAGGCAGAGGTAGTTGTGCCGGCCCTTGAGCACCGCGTACGTCGGACGCTCGCCGAGCACCGGCTCGAGGGCGTCGGCCGCCCGCGGCAGGTCGCGTGACACGAGCTGGTGCTGCAGCGCGAGCGTGGCGGTGGCGACGACAACCCGCTCCCGATGCGCGGCCGCGTGCAGCATCGCGGGCACCAGGTAGGCGAGCGACTTGCCGGTGCCGGTCCCGGCCTGCACGAGCAGGTGGTCACCACCGGCGAGGGTCGCGGCGACCGCTTCGGCCATCGCCAGCTGCCCCTCCCGGTGCTCGCCGTCCAGCGAGCGCACCGCAGCGGCGAGCGCGGCGCGCACGGTCGGTGCGGCGGACGTCTTGGGCGGGGCGGGACTCGTCACGATCACCTCGGGCGGGGGCGGGCTTCCATCCAACACCGGCGCGCGCCGTCCGCGGCGCCGCCCGTCCACAGCGCCGGCAGCGTCGGTAACGCCGCCAGCGTCGGTCATGCCGCCGCTGCGGTACGCGGGTAGCGTCGAGCCGGTGCGCCCTGCTGTCCTCGCGTTCGTGCTCACCTCCGCACTGTCCCTCGGCGCGTGCGCGGACCCACCATCGTCCGGGCCCATCGGCGAGAGCACCGCCCCATCGGCACCCTCCGCTCCCGGATCGTCCGGCGACCCGTCGCCGACCGGAGACGCGACGCCGAGCACGGCCCCACGGGCGCCGGAAGGTCGTACGGCGCGCACGTTCCGGGCGACGGTGCGCCCGGTCACTCGCGCGGACGTGCGGTACTCGTACGCCCCGGGCTGCCCGGTCGCGCCGCGTCAGTTGCGCAAACTGCGGGTCTCGTACTGGGGGTTCGACGGTGACGTGCACCGCGGCACGCTGATCGTCGCCCACTGGGCGGTCGCGCCGGTACGGGCCGCGTTCCGCGGGGCGTTCCGGGACAGGTTCAAGGTCCGCAAGATCCGTCCCGTGGAGCGGTACTACCGCGGCAGCCGCGCCGGCATGGCGAAGTCCGATGCGCGTTCGATGCGCGCCGACAACACTTCCGCGTTCAACTGCCGGTACGCCACCGGCTCGTCCCGGTTCTCCGCACACTCCTGGGGCGACGCAGTGGAGGTGAACCCGCGCGAGAACCCGCACGTGCTCGGCGGGCGCACGTACCCGCCGAACGGCGCCCGGTTCGCCGACCGTGGTCGCAAGCACAAAGGAATGCTGCGTGCCGGCTCGGCGATGACCAAGGTGATGCGCAAGCGCGGCTGGACGTGGGGAGGCACGTACCGTTCGCCGGACTACCAGCACTTCTCGCGTACGGGCCGCTGATCCGAGCCACGCTCACAGCGGCGGCTTGGTCACCCCGAAGAAGCAGACCGTCGCGATCCCCGCCCAGTACAGGTACGCGATGCGGCGCCCGGTGAGGATCTCACGGGCCATCCGCGCCTCGACCGCGGTGCGCTGCGCCGCGAGCGCCTCCCGGGTACGGGTGAGGGTGGCCACCCCTGCGGTGGACGGGCCGGAAAGTCCTTCTGCGGCCGGGTCTTCGGCGCGCTCCTGCGCCTCGATCGCGGCGAGCGTACGGAACATACCGACCCAGTTGCGCATGATGTACCGCAGGATCAGTCCGATGATCAGCAGCAGTCCGTAGAGGGTGACCTTCGCGGCGTACCAGCGCGCGGTCAGCGGCTGCCCGGTGAGCAACGAGAGCACCCCGACGGACACCAGCAGCGGGATCAGCACGAACCTGATGCCCTCGTCGTAGCGCGTCAGGCGCAGGCCGGTGTCGGTGTCGCGTTTGTGGTATGCGGTGAACAGCAGCGCGAGCCAGGCACCGACGAACACCCACATGCCGACGATCCACGGCCCGCCGAGCGGTTGCGCCTTCAGGTCGTAGCCCATCTGCAGGCCCAGCGGCAGCAGGATGATGCCGGTGCGCGCGAGGATGTCGATGCGGTAGGCCGTCTCCATGTGACGGCCGCGTTCCTCCTGCGAGAGCGCGGGATTCGTCACGTACCGCGACGTGTTCCAGACGCCCCACTCACCGCCCAGCCAGTAGACCATGGCGAGGATGTGCAACCACTTCAGCACGTCGTGCGTGTTCAGCCAGCTCACCGCGCAGCCCCCCGCTCCGCCACGATCGTGCCGATCGCGCCGCGGGCCGCGTCGACGAAACGATGGCTCACGAACGCGTAGTGCCCGGGTTTCGGGAAGGACATCTCGACGAAGCCGCCCATCCCTGGGAGCAGGTCGATCGCCTGCGCGCCGCCGCGGACCGCGTTGCCGCGCCGCAACAGGTACGCGCCCTCCTTGAAGACGGTGTCGAACTGCGTGCCGATGACATGGAAGGCGCTGGGCCGGCTCGGTCCGGCCACCAGCACCCAGATGCGCACCCGTTCACCGACCGGAACGGTGACGGGCGCGAACGCGTACTGCCGGTCGTACCCGTTGAACACCACCGCATCCGGGCTGTCGTCCAGCATCTTGTCCAGGCTCATCTCCTTGTCCGGCGGACCGAGGTAGAGCTCGGATTGCACGAGGAGCAACTCGGTGTCCATCTTCGGCAGGCCGACCGGGTCGATCACCACGGCGCCGTACATGCCGTTGCCGATGTGGTGCAGCACGGGCGGGGTGCCGCAGTGGTACATCCAGATGCCGGAGTGCTCGGCCTTGAACTGGTACACCAGCGACTCCCCCGGTTCCAGCGTGCGCATGTCGGTGTCCATGGGGGTACGGCTGGCGTGGAAGTCGACACTGTGCCCGATGCTGCCCTTGTTCACCAAGGTCACCGTGAACAGGTCACCGACCTTGCCGCGCATGACCGGCCCCGGCACGGTGCCGCCGAAGGTCCACAGCAGCTGCGTGACACCGGGCGACACTTCGACGAGCCGATCGACCGCTTCCAGCGTGAGCTTGTGCTCGGTGCCGGACGGTGCGGGCGCGAGTCGCGGGTCGTAGGGCCGCCACTGCGGTCCGGGCTCCGCGCTCGCCGAGATGCTCGCCGTCTCGGTGCTCGCCGGCTCCGCGGCCGTACCCGTGCCGGTGGTGTCGGTGCGCGTACCCCCTTCGTGGGCGCCGGTGACGACGATGTCCATCACCATTCCGGCCGCCTTGTGCCCGGGAACCGTGCACCAGGCCTGGGCGTCGGCCTGGATCACGCCGAGATTCACGGTCTCGCTCTCGCCCGGCGCGAGCATGCGGGAACCGGTCGTGCCGTCGAGGGCCAGGTCGTGCTGCATGACCCCCTCGTTGGTCACCTGCAGCACGAGTTCCTGGCCCGCCGTCACCTCGATACGATCGGGGCGTACGTACATCTCGCCGAGGACGACCTCGACCGTCGCTGCGCCGGCACTGTTCGTCACCACGGCCGCCGCCGTGCCGCCGCGATCGGAGGCCATCTTCATGCCGCCGGAGGCGGACGACGCGAACGCCATCATGGCGACCAGCAGCGCAGCGACTGCGACCCCGACCGCGACCTTGACGAGGACCGGCGCTTCCGCGGCTCCCGACCGCGGGACCGGCACGATCTCGGGCGGTTGCTGTTCGGGCACGGATCCTCCGACGCGGTCAGGACAGCAGCGACTGGCCAATCCCACCGAGACGCGGCAGCAGCGGCCAGGGACCTTGGTCCCGAACACGCAGCAGTGCCAGGGTGGTTTACGCCCCGAGGTAGGCCGCTCGCACCCGGTCGTCGTCCCGCAGGTCGGCTGCCGCGCCCGCCACGGCGACCCGCCCACGTTCCAGGACGTAGCCACGATCGGCCAGCCGCAACCCGATCGCCGCCTGCTGCTCCACGAGCAGCACCGACAGCCCGTGCTCCCGGTGCAAGCGGGCCAGGTAGGCGAACATCTCCTCCACCTTGAGCGGCGCCAGGCCGAGGCTCGGTTCGTCGAGCATGAGCAGCGCCGGTCGGCTCATGAGTGCGCGGGCCACGGCCAGCATCTGCGCCTCCCCGCCCGAGAGCGTCCCGGCCAGCTGCCGGCGACGGTCGTACAGGCGCGGGAAGAGCCCGAAGACCTCCTCCTGCGTCGTGGCCAGCTCCGCCCGCTCCCGACGCCGGCTGAACGCTCCGAGCAGCAGGTTCTCGCCGACCGTCTGGTCGGCGAAGATCTGCCGCCCTTCCGGTACGAGTGCGATGCCGGCGGACACCCGCTGCCAGGCCGGCAGCCGGGTCAGGTCGGTGCCGCGTAGCGTCATGCCGCCGGCGCTGGCGCGTACCAGGCCGGAGATGGCTTTGAGCGTCGTGGATTTTCCTGCACCGTTGGGGCCGAGCAGGACCACGAACTCACCGGTCTCGACGCGCAGCGAGAGCTCGGTCAGCGCGCGCACGCCACCGTACGACACGCTGATCCGGTCCACCGCCAGCAACTCGGTCATCAGCTCGCCCCCTCCGGCTCCGCACCGAGGTACGCCTCGAGGACGGCGGGGTCGTCGCGCACCTCCGCAGGCGTGCCTTCGGCGATGACGCGCCCGCTGTCCAGGACCGTGATGCGTTCGCAGAGTCCCATGACGAACTCCACGTTGTGCTCGATGAGCACGACCGCCAGGCCTCGTTCGCGCAGCGCGGTGACGAGCGCCCGGAGGCCGGCGAGTTCGTCCTGCGTCAGGCCGGTGGCGGGCTCGTCGAGGATGAGCACCCGGGGGCGGGTCGCGACGGCGCGTACGACTTCGAGCAGCCGCTTCTGGCCGTGCGAGAGCGCATCGGCGGGCCACTGGGCACGCGAGGCGAGACCGGCGAAGGCGAGCAGCTCCAACGCCTCTTCGCGATGTGTACGGTCCTCACTGCGGTGCCGCGGCAGCCGCAGGACCGACTCGACCCAGCTGGCGCGCTCGCGCGATCGCATACCGGTCAGGACGTTGTCGAGCACGCTGACCTGCTCGAACAGGTGGGGCACCTGGAACACCCGGGTCACGCCGGCGCGGGAGATCGCCTGTGCGCTCGTCGGGGCGGGGCGGGAGAACACCTCCACCCGACCGCCGTCGAGCCGCAGAAAACCCGTCAAGCATGAGACGGTCGTCGACTTCCCCGAGCCGTTCGGCCCGATGATGCCGTGCACCGTCCCGGCGAGGACCTCCAGGTCGACCCCGTCGACGGCCTTCACGCCGCCGAAGTACTTGCGCAGCCCGATCCCCGCGAGCGCGACGGTGCCGGGGGCTGCCTCGAGCCGGGGCACGACATCGGGCACCGCGCTGCTCCGGACCGCTTCACCGGAGTCGTCGAGGACGGGCCGTCCCCAGCGCGAGCCGCGCCAGCTCCCGACGATGCCACGCGGCACGAGCAGCAGCGTGAGCAGCAGCACCGCCCCGAGGATCAGCACCCGGTAGGGGCCGTAGTCGCGGATGACGAAGTCGATCGCGGCGACGGCCGCGACGCCGAGGATCGGTCCTTCCAGGGTGGCGATGCCGCCGATGAGCAGCCCCACGAAGAAGATCAGTCCGTTGTCCAGTGCGCCGACGGCGGGGTTGATGAATCCCTTCTGCATGGCGTACAGCGCACCGGCGAGACCGGCCACACCACCGGCGATGGCGAACAGCAGGGCTTTGGTCCGGACTGGAGCGATGCCTAGCGCGGCCGCGGTCTCCGGCGACTCCCGGACCGCCATGGCGGCGCGTCCGACGCCGCTGCGGACCAGGTTGCGCTGCAGGATCCAGACGAGAACGAGCGTGCCGAGCACGATCCAGTAGAAGATGCTGACGTCGGCGAGCGAGGCGCGCGACAGGTCGCGACCGAAGACGCTGGGCAGGGGGATGTTGCTGATCCCGATGTCGCTGCCGAGCCACTCGCTGCTGCGACCGACCTCCATGATGAGCAGGTTCGCCGCGAGGGTGATGAGCGCGAAATACAGGTACGTGGCGCGCAGACTGACCAGCAATGTCGCGGCGGCCAGCACGGCCCCCACGACGATCGCCACGACCAGCCCCCACCACGGCGAGAGACCGAGCCGTACCGCCATCGCGGCGACGGCGTACCCACCCGCGAGCTGCAGCCCGGTGTGCATCAGCGACAGCAGCCCGCCGTACCCCATGCACAGGTTCAGCGAGATCGTCAGGATCGCGGTGATCATCGCGAACCCGACGACGTCGCCGACGTAGTACCGCGCGTTGTAGCTGTAGAAGTCGATGATGAACGGCCACAGCACCAGCAGCGCGAGCACCGCGACCACCAGGGCGCGCAACGCCCACGGGCGGGCTCGGTAGTAGCGCTGCCAGAAGGTCGTCATCGGCTCGCCGCCACCGCGCGCCCGACCAGCCCGCGCGGGAAGAGGACGAGGATCAGCACGAGCGCACCGAAGACGTAGAAGTTGCCGTTCGAGCCCCCGAAGACGTGGGGCACCAGCACGTCGAGGGTGCCGACGATCAGGCCGCCGAGCAGCGCACCGGACGGCGAGCCGACCCCGCCGATCACTGCTGCGATGAATCCCTTGATCGTGAACAGCAGCCCGCCGGCCGCGCTGATGTAGAACACCGGCGCGGCGAGCAGCCCGGCGAGGCTCGTGACGACGCTGCCGATCACGAAGCTGAGCAGGATGACGCGCTTGACGGGGATGCCCATGAGCAGCGCGGTGCCGGAGGCGAACGAGGTCGCCCGGACCGCCCGGCCGTACGGCGTGCGACGCAGGAACTGGTCGTACGCCAGCATGATCACGACGGCGGCGACGATCACGAGGATCTTCTGCCAGGCGATCATCACGCTGCCGATGACCAGGTCCCCGGGGATCAGGGCGGCCGGCGAGAGGTATCCCTCGGGATAGGTCAGCGCGAACACCGACTCGAGGATGAGGGCGACGGCGAGCGTCGCGACGAGCCATGCGTACTTCGAGCCGGAGCGACGCACCGGCACCATGATCAGCCGTTCCATGACCACGCCGAGCAGTGCGGCGGCGCCGAGCGTGGCAAGGATCGCGACCGCCCACGATCCCTGCCACAGCCCGACCACCTGGAAGCCGACCGCGGCCCCGAGGACGAACGCCTCACCCTGCGCGAAGTTGACGATCCGCGTGGGCTGGTAGATCACGGTCATGCCCAACGCGATCAGCGCATAGGCCCCGCCGTAGTACAGCGCGTCGACGACGATCTGGGGATCCATCGGCGGGGTCCGTCCTCGCGTGCTGGTTCAGGAGCTGGTGAGGTCGTTCGTGAACCAGCCCTTGTCGTCCTTCTGCACCTCGTAGACGTGAATGTCGCTCTCGCCGTAGAACTCGTGGGCCTCGCCGGGCTTGATGCCGTTGCCGGACGGCGTCTGGTCGGCGGGGATGTCGAGAGCAGCGATGGCGGCAGCGACCTTGTCCGGGTCGAGGCTCTGCGCGGCGTCCGTAGCGGCGGCGTACGCGTAGAGGCAGTCGGCAGCGAGCGGCGCGCCCTTCGGGGTGGTCATGCCGCTCTTCGGGCCGGTGTTGACGCCGAACTGGTCGACGACCGCGTCGATGTGCGTGCGGTAACCGGGCGCCCAGGCGTCCTTGTCGCGCACCAGCCAGTCGTACGTCGGCGCGACCGCGAGCGCGCCGTTCATGGCATCGCCCGCGGCCTCGAAGAACCCGATGTTGAGCAGCATCCCCGAGCCGCTCGCGACCTTGCCCTTGTAGCCGAGCTCGACCGCGGCCGCCGCCGTCTTGGCGCCGGAGATGTTGTTGGAGATGAAGATCGCGTCGGTGTCCATAAACTTCTGGACGTACCCGGTGTGGCTCTGGTCGTCCTCGCGCGTCGCCTGCATGCCCTTGTACTCGATGCCCGCGTCGGCAGTGGCCTGCTTCAGCAGCGCGTCGTACGCCTTGCCGGTGTCGTCGTTCTCGTAGATCAGCCCGATGCTCTTGGCGTCCTGGCTCGCGAGGTAGGACACGATCTTGTTGACGACGTCGGTCGCCTGCTCCTGGGAGCGGAACCCGTACTTCAGCTCGGCGAACGACCCGCCGGACACGGCGGGCTGGCAGTTGATTTTCTTGTTCTGCTCGTACGTGTCCTTGGCGGCCATGTAGAAGCCCGTCAGGGACGGCCCGACGACGAGCTTCACGCTGTCGTCACCAGCGAGCTCGTTCGCCGCAGCGACCGCCTTGCCCGGGTCGAGCGCGTTGTCGCGGGTGACGAGCTCGAGCTTCGCACCGCCGATCCCGCCCGCGGCGTTGAGCGCCTCGATCTGCACCTGCAGGGAGTTCTGGTGAGAGACCCCGAGGACACCGAGCGGGCCGGTCATCGGGCCGATGAGCCCGATCTTGATGCTGTCGGTCCCAGCGCTCCAACCGGCGTCACCGCCGCCGGTGGGATCCGTTGCCGGCGCAGAACTCTTGCCGGAGCAGCCGGTCAGTGCGAGCGCGGCGACGGCCGCTACGACGAGGCCGGTTCGGGCCTTGGTCCTCATGATTCTCCTTGGATCGAGAGCGGTCGGTGGGTCGGGACGTGCACCTCGCTGCGTGACGGAGGCGGCTGCTTCTGCTTGCTCACCGCACCACGACCAGCGGGATGGGCCGGCTCGTCGAAGCGGCGAGATTGGAGGTGCCGTTGTAGCGGGCACGCACCGTGTGGACACCGGCCCGCGTGGTGCGCGGGACGGCGACCTTCAGCGTGCCGTTCTTGCGGACCGGTGCTGTCGCGACCGCGGACCCGTCGACCGAGATCGTGACGGTGCCGGCCGGGGCGGCCGCGGGCGAGAACCGCACGGTGACGTGTGCCTTGGCCGGCTTCTTTCCCTTGCGCTGCACGAACTTGCTCAGTCGCAGCTTGGTCTTGGAAGTGGCCTGCTGCACCCGCACCTTGACCGGCTGGGAGCTCGATGCGGCGTGCGTATCGCCTCCCAGGTAGTGGGCCGAGAGCCGCCAGATACCCGCGGCCAGGCTCTTGGGCAGGCGGTACGTCGCGCTGCCCGCGGCGAGCGCTACGGTGGCCAGCACGTCTTTTCCGGAACGGAACTCGACCGAACCACCGGCGGGCGTACCGTCAGGGCTCGCGACGGTGGCCGTCAAGGTCACCCGCTGCTTCGCCTTGGCCCCGTACACCTGCGTGCTGCGGTCGCTGGTGAGCGCAGTTGTCGTCGCGCGCGGCGCGTCGCACCAGCGGGCCCAGGACAGGTCCGTCCCTCCTGGGCCCTTGCCCGCGAGCTGGTCGTAGTAGAAGGCGGTCCACGTCGTGGCGTTGGGCGCCGGGTCGACCTCGGTCGGCGCGCTCCGGTAGAGCGGGTACGACTCGGTGACAAGGGTCTTGATCCACGGCTCCAGTTCGTCGAACGAGGACATGGACCAGGACCGGGCGCTGTAGAGGAGGTGGACGTCCTTCTCGTTCTCCGCGATGCACATCCACGGCACGGTCGGACCGGTACGGGTCCAGTTGATCGCGGTGGGCATCGCGTCGTGGCGGATCTCACTGGTGCTGCGCCACGGCGCAACCTGTTCGCGGTCCACGGAGGTGTCGAACAGCTCCCACGAGGCGTACATCCCATCGACGAGCCCGAAGTCCTCGTCGATGCCGTACCGCTCCGCGAGCGAGTAGAGCGGGGCGATGTTCGCGGTCCAGGACTCTCGTCCCAGGAACTGCTGACCGGGCGTGTAGTTGTACGGGAACTGCTGCGGACCGAACACCACGAACAGCTTTCCGTCGACCATCCGAAGTCGCGTCTGGTTCACGTGGTCGTTCGCGACTGGCAGCACCGCATGCGACTTGCCGTCGAAGGGGTTGACCCACGATGTCAGCACCTCGCCGGTCTTAAGATCGGTGTAGAACACGATCTCCCGCGACACCATCTGGATGTCATTGGTGCCGGGAACCCGGTACCAGCGCCGGATGTTGTAGCCCTCGAAGCCGAAGAGCGTCTGACCATGAGCGAAGGTCGGCGCGTACTGGTTGCCGGGGACGTTGCTCATCACCGTGCCGCTGATGCGGAACACCGTGTCGCCGCCGTCGAGTCGCGCAGTGGTCTGCAACTGCATGCGCAGGTCACCGTCGGTGATCTGGGCGAAGAGCGGGCTCGGATCGCTGGGATCCGGGGGGTCAGCGGCCACGGCCGGACCGTTCACCAGCCCGGCGACCAGGGCGGACGCAGCAAGCACGGCCAATGCGCGGACAGCGGTTCTCCGAAAGTTCCCCACGTGCGTTCACCCGTCTCCCGTAACGCGGTTCCGTACGGCGGAACCTAGGGACGGCGCGGTATCGCTGTCAACCGGACGGCGCAGCGGGCCGCGGAGTTGTGATGAAACCGCAACGCTTGCGGACGGTCCGGCAGACGCTCAACTGCTTCGGGTAGGGGCGAAGGTCCCAAGGTGCTCGGCCAGTTCGGCCGTCACGCGCGCATGCAGGCGCGTACCGTGCGCCTCGTCCGCGCGGGAGAGCACCTCCCCTTCACGGTGCACGCGGGCCACGAGGTCGCCCCTGTCATAGGGCACGACGACCTCGATCTCCGTGCTGGGGCGCGGCAGTTCCGCGTCGATCGCGGCGAGCAGCTCGTCGATGCCGGCACCGGTACGCGCCGACACGACGACCGAGTGCGGCTCACGGCGACGCAACCGTGCGACGGTGAGCGGGTCTGCGACGTCAACCTTGTTGATTACCACCAGTTCCGGCACGGCGCTCGCGTCGATGTCGGCGAGCACCTCGCGGACCGCGGTCAGCTGCGCCTCCGGGTCGGCGTCGGACGCGTCGACGACGTGCAGCAGCAGGCTCGCCTCCGCGACCTCCTCGAGGGTGGAGCGGAACGCCTCGACGAGCTGGTGCGGCAGGTGGCGTACGAATCCGACAGTGTCGGCGACGGTGAACTCGCGCCCGCTCGGCGTACGCGCGCGACGTACCGTCGGGTCGAGCGTCGCGAACAACGCGTCCTCCACGAGGACACCAGCGCCGGTGATGCGGTTGAGCAGGCTGGACTTTCCGGCGTTCGTGTAACCGGCGACGACGACGCTGGGCACCTCGTGACGACGTCGCCCCGCCCGTTGGGTACGACGTGCCGTCCCCATCGCGGCGATCTGGCGACGCAGCTTGGCCATCGACTTGTTGATCCGGCGCCGGTCGGTCTCGAGCTTCGTCTCGCCGGGACCGCGGGTGCCGATGCCGCCGCCGCCGGCGACCCGCCCGCCGGCCTGCCGGGACAGCGCCTCGCCCCAGCCGCGCAGCCGCGGCAGCATGTACTGCATCTGCGCGAGCGACACCTGCGCCTTGCCTTCCCGGCTGCGGGCGTGCTGGGCGAAGATGTCGAGGATCAGCCAGGTGCGGTCGACGACTTTCACCTTGGTGACCGCCTCCAGGCGGCGCAGCTGGCCGGGGGTCAGCTCACCGTCGCAGATCACCGTGTCGGCCCCGGACGAAACGACGATCTCCCGCAGTTCGTGGGCCTTTCCCGACCCGATGTAGGTGGCCGGGTCGGGCTTGTCGCGGCGCTGGATCACTCCCTCGAGCACCACCGAGCCGGCCGTCTCGGCCAGGCGCGCGAGCTCGGCCAGGCTGCGCTCGGCGTCCTCGGCGGTGCCGTCGGTCCAGACCCCGACCAGCACCACCTGCTCGAGGCGGATCTGCCGGTACTCGACCTCGCTGACGTCCGCGAGCTCCGTGGACAGTCCGCCCACGCGGCGCAGCGCCGCACGGTCTGCGAGGTCCCGCTGCCCGGTCGTCAGGTCGTCGTCGCGACGGTCGTCATCGAGGTCGTGCATGGCGGGTTCGGTCATCGTGCTCCCAGGGTGGCATGGCGGCTCGCAAAGGCCAACACGGTTGCGCCGCCGCTCCTTCCCGGGCCAGCGGCGCGCGCGGCGTCAGTCGAGCAGCGAGGTGGTGCCCTCGGCGACGAACTCGGCGGGGCCGTGCAGCCAGAGCAGCCCCGCGTCGTCGCGCCGGACCTGCAGCCGTCCGCCGGGCACGTCGACGGTGTACGTCGTGGCCGCGGGCGCCTCGTCACGGGCCGCGGCGACGACCATCGCGGCCACCGCGCCAGTCCCGCAGGAGTGCGTCTCGCCGACCCCGCGTTCGTACACCCGCATCGCGACGTGCCGTTCCCCGACCGTCACGACGAACTCGACGTTCACCCCCTCGGGGAACAGCTGGTCCGGCGCGACGACCGGCGCGGTCGCGAGCGGGCCCGCGGCGGTCAGGTCGTCGACGAAGACGACGGCATGCGGGTTCGGCAGGAAAACCGCCACCGCCGACCAGCTGCGCTCCCCCACCTGCACGACCGGCGCGACCCGCAGCCGGGAGAACTCGGCGCGGCCGATCTCGACCGCGACATCGCCCTGCTCCGCGATGCGGATCCGACGTACGCCACCGCGCGTCGCGACCGCGAACTCGCCGGGCTGCTCGTGACCGGTCTGCACCAGGTGGCGAGCGAACACCCGGGCCCCGTTCCCGCACATCTCGGCGAGCGAGCCGTCCGCGTTGCGGTAGTCCATGAAATACGCCGCACGGCCTGCCATCGCCTGCACAGCGGGGTCGGCGGCGTCCGGCGTCCGTACGACGCGCAGCACACCGTCACCGCCGATGCCGGTGCGCCGGTCGGTGAGCCGCCGCACCTGCGACGGGTCGGGATCGGGAGAACCGAGCGGCAGCAACACGAAATCGTTGCCGGTCCCGTGCCCCTTGCGAAACTGTGCGGTCATGTCGCGGCATCCGCCCGGACGTCGTCCCGGGCGCCGGCGGCCCGGTAGTACGACTGCACGAGCGCCAGCACCTGCGACCAGTCCTGCTGCGGTGGATGCTGCCGGTTGTGCTCGGCGATCGCGGCGCGGCGGGCGCCGTCGAGCGCGAGGCGTACGAGCGCGTCGACGAGCTGGTTGTCGTCGGCGGCGAGCACACCTTCCACGCCGTCGCGGACGAACGAGGTCACGCCGGTGCCTTCGAGGGCGACAACCGGCACTCCCGCGGTACGGGCCTCCAGCGCCGCGATCCCGAACGACTCACGCCGGGCGGGTGCCAGGAACACGTCCGCGTGCGCGAGCTCGTCGCGCACCTGCTGCGGGGTGATGCGGCCGGTGAACCGCACGGGGGTGCAGGTGCGCCGCGCGTAGCGTTCGAGCGTGCTGCGCGCCGGACCCTCCCCGACGAGCGTGAGGCGCAGCAGGCGCGTCGTACCGAGCCGGTGTTGGGCCTGGGAGATCATGCGCAGCAACGGTATTCCGCGCTTGCGGGGCGCCAGACGCATCACCGACAGCGCGCGCACCTCACCGTCAGGTCCGGGCTGGTGCGGCACCACCCAGCCGGCGGCGTCGATGCCGTTAGGGAGCAGCTGCACCTCGGCCCCCAGGCTGCGTAGTGGAGCCGCGGCAGCGTCGCTGACGGCGGTGAGCAGCACCCCCCACGAGGTCCAGCCGAGCAGCCGGTCCGCGGCCGCGGCGACCGGCGTCATCAGCGGCCCCCACACCCCGTGCAACGTGGCGACCGTCGGCAGGCCCAGCACGGTGGCGACCCGGGCGGCCGGGTAGGCGAACGGTGAGACGACCCCGCCGTGGACGTGCACGACGTCCGGCGAGGTCGCCGTGAGCAGGGCGCGTACCTCCGGCACGACCCGCGGGTGCACCGGCAGGTCGAACGGCAGGCCCGCGACGACCCGGTGGACGGTCACGCCGTCGACCGGTCCGGGTTCCGGCGTGCCGGCGTCGGGGGTGGCGGTGATGACGTGCACGTCGTGACCGGCCGCGGCCTGCCGCATCGCCAGACCGCGTACCTGGGTCTCGATGCCGCCGAGGCGCGGTGGGTAGCAGTCACTGACGTGGACGATCCGCACGGGTCGACCCTACGGCCCGGCCGGCGCGTCCAGGATCTCCGGTGAGGTCGGCCGGTGGAGCGGGAATGCGATGATCCGGCCGCTGAGAAGGGCCGTCTTGGGAGGTGCGGTGGGGCGGACGCTGGTGTTCTTCCATGCGCACCCGGACGACGAGGCGCTGCTCACCGCCGGGACGATGGCGCGCGCCGCCGACGAGGGGCAGCGGGTGGTCCTGGTGGTCGCGACCGACGGCGCCGCGGGACTCGCCGCGTCGTCGTTCCACGACCTGGCAGCGACGCGGGAGCGGGAGCTGGCCGCGAGCGCGGCCGCGCTGCGGGTCGCGCGTAGCGTCCGGCTCGGCTACGGCGACTCCGGGCTGCACGGCGACCGGGTGGGGTCCGCGGGCGCTGCGGCGACCCTGTGCGAGGCACCGGTCGCCGAGCCCGCGGCGCGGCTCGCCGAGGTGCTGCGCGAGGAGCGCGCCGACGTGCTCGTCACCTACGACCCCAGCGGCGGGTACGGCCACCCCGACCACGTCCGCAGCCGGGCGGTCGCGCTCGCCGCCGCCCAGGCCGTACCGGTACCAACAGTGTTCGAGGCCACCGTGCCCCGCGACCTGCTGCTGCGCGGGATCCGCTTGGCGTCGCTCGTGTATCGGTTCCCGCCCGAGTTCGACCCGACGAGCTTCGAGCGGGCCTTCACGGCGGCGGCCGACATCACCCACCGCGTCGACGTGCGCGCATACCTCGCGCAGAAGCGCGCCGCGATGGACGCGCACGCCTCGCAAGCCACCGCGGACGGCGGGGACCGCACTCTCGCCGCCTTCCTGCGGTTGCCGAAACCGTTGTACCGCTTGGTGTTCGGCACCGAGTGGTACCGCCGGATCACTCCCTGACGGCCTCGTCCGCAAGCCGGCCACCAACGGCGTGGGCGTACGGTGGTCAGGTGCGGATCGTCGTGGCAGGTGCCAGCGGGGTGATCGGGCGTGCACTGCTGCCGCTGCTGCTTGCCGAGGGCCACCAGGTGCTGGGGCTGACCCGTTCGCCGGACAAGGTGCAGGCGCTGCAGGCACTCGGGGCGGACGCTGCCGTCTGTGACGTCTACGACGCCGCGCGGCTGACCGCGGTGGTACGCGCCTACCAGCCGGACGTGATCGTGGACCAGCTGACCGACCTGGCCGACGACCCGGCGCACATCGACGCGGCGGCCAACGCCCGGATCCGCACGGAGGGCACCGCGAACCTGCTCGCCGCCGCGGACGACGTACGCGTCGTGGCGCAGAGCGTCGCGTGGCCGCTGGACGGCGCGGGCGGCGAGGCGGTCGCCTGGCACGAGAGCGCCGTGGTGGCGGCGGGCGGCACGGTCGTGCGCTACGGCCAGTTGTACGGCCCCGGGACCTACTACCCGGAGGAGCTGCCAGAACCGCCGCGGATCTCGGTGGCGGACGCGGCGCGGCGCACGGTGCCGTTGCTCGATGCGCCGAGCGGCATCGTCGAGCTGGCCGACTGACGTCGGGCCGTACCCGACGTCATCTCCTGGGTACGGCCACGCAGTGCAGACCGGTCACGGGATGGACGCCGAGCGGATCGTGTCGAGCGTGCGCGCGAGCAGGTCGGGCGCGTCGTACGCCAGCCAGGTCACCGGCTCGCGACCGAACCATGCGTCCTGCCGGCGTGCGAACCGCTTGGTGAGCCGGACCGTCTCGGCGCGGGCGTGCTCCTCGCTGCACCGGCCGTCGAGGAACCGCAGCACCTGCGCATACCCCAGGGCACGCGATGCGGTGGGCCCCTCGCGCAGCCCTTGCTCGGCAAGGGCGCGCACCTCGGCCACGAGACCGGCGCGCCACATCGCATCGACGCGGGCGGCGATGCGTGCATCGAGTTCCGGGCGCGGTGCCTGCAGCCCGATGCGGACCGTGGGGTACACCGGGTCGAGCGCGGGCAGGGTGGCGGTGAACCCGCCGGTGAGCTCCACCACCTCGAGCGCCCGTACGATCCGGCGGCCGTTGGTCGGCAGGATCGCGACCGCCGCGGCCGGCGCGAGCGCCGCCAGCCGGGCGTGCATCACCTCGGGGCCCGCCTGCGCGAGCTCGGCCTCCAGCCGGGCGCGTACTACGGGGTCGGTGCCCGGGAAGCGCAGGTCGTCGAGGACGGCGCGGACGTACAGGCCCGACCCGCCCACGAGCACGGGGATCACGTCGGCCGCGCGCAGCCGGTCGACGACCTGGCGGGCGAGGCGCTGGTACTCGGCGACGTTCGCGGCCTGCCGCACGTCCCAGAGGTCGAGCAGGTGGTGCGGCACGCCGCGCCACTGCGCCTCGGTGAGCTTCGCGGTGCCGATGTCCATGCCGCGGTAGAGCTGCATCGAGTCCGCGTTCACGACCTGCGCGCCGAGCCGTTCGGCGAGGGCGACCGCGAGGTCGGACTTGCCGGTGGCCGTGGCGCCGACGACCGCCACAACCGGCGGGCCGTTGCCCGTGCCGACGGACGTCACGGCGAAGATCCTAGGCAAGTCAACCGCAGATCACTGCTCCGGCCGCGCGGGGGTGGCCTAGCGTGGGACCCATCGGTGCAGGCGCGGCGAAGGAGCGGACGATGGGCATCTTCGACAAGGCGAAGGACGTCGCCGAGGACGCTGGCGACAGGGCCAAGGACGTCGGCGAGAAGGCCGGCGAGCTCGCGGGCAAGGCGAAGGAGGCGATCAGCGCCCTCGCGGACGAGCACGGTGACAAGGTGACCGGGGCCGTGAACAAGGGCACTGACTACGTCGATGCAAAGACCGGCGGGCGGATCGTGAACGTCACGGACAAGGTCGACGACCTGACCGAGAAGGCGGTCGGCGCGCTCAAGTCCGGCAAGGGCGGCGGTACGGCTCCGCCGGCCGCCACCTGAGGAACGGTCAGGTCCAGGACGCGACGAGGTAGCCGACCCCGTACGGCGCGTCGTCGTAGTGCAGCCGCGCGCGCCACGGTCCGGGCCGGGCGGCGTGGAAGGCGGTACGCCACGCCGACCAGCCTTGGGCGCCGACCCGCTCCGCGTCGTGGTACGCGATCTTCAGCCCCGGTCCGGGGTCACCGCCGGCGAGCACCGCGGCGATGCGCGCGTCGAAGTCCGCTGCCTGCGGGTGGTACGACCCCGGGGCCTTCTCGGTGCGGGCCGCTGACCCGTCGCCCATCACCAGCAGGGCGATGCGCTCGGCGCGCTCGACGAGGGCCTGGGCCGCGGCCCGACGGTCGCCGGCCCCCTGCATCGGATCGAACCTGACATGCACCGCCTCACGCGGTCCGTCCCAGCCGCTGCGGGCCACCAGCCATGCCCCGATCGTCAACGACAGCGGTAGCACCGCCGTACCGTGCAGTCCGGGGCTCAACGGCACGTCGAGGTCGAGACCGTAGGGGTGCAGCCGGCCGACCGCATCGCCGGGCGGTGCGCCTTCCGCGCTCGCGCCCCCGAGGACGACGAGCAGCTCGGGGTCGCTCGCGAGCGCCGCGGCGAGCGCGGCATCGCACGCGGCACGCAAGCCGTCGAGCTCGGCTGCCGCGCCAGCGGCGACCTCGGGCACCAGCAGCGGTGGGTGCGGGCAGAAGGCGAGCGCGCTGATCACCTCGCCACCCTAGACAGCGCGCCGGCGGCCGCAGTCGTGCGTCCGGGGCCGCCGGGCCGCGACGGGAACCGCCGGGCGTCGGCTTCAGGAGGTCGGCAGCGACGGCATGCCGAGGCTGACGGGGGCCGGGCGCGCGGCATCCGCGGGACGCTCCTGTGCCGCCTGCCACGCGTCGCCGGCGCGGGTGCGGCGCACCGCGCGCACCGGGGCGTCCGAGACCAGGTGGTGGGGCGCCGCGTAGGTCACCTCGACCGTCACCAGGTCGCCGGGCCGCGGCGCGGTGCCGCCAGGAGTGAAGTGCACCAGCCGGTTGTCCGGGGCGCGGCCCGAGAGCCGCTGGGTCTCCCCGTCCTTGCGGCCCTCCCCCTCGGCGACGAGCAGCTCGAGCACCCGACCGACCTGACGCCGGTTCTCCGCCCACGCCACCTCGTCGACCAGGGCGGCGAGCCGCTGGTAGCGCTCCCCCACCACCTGTGCCGGCACCTGGTCCGGCATGGTCGCGGCAGGGGTGCCCGGGCGCGGCGAGTACTGGAAGGTGAACGCCGAGGCGAAGCGCGCCGCCCGTACGACCTCCAGGGTGGCCTCGAAGTCGGCGTCGCTCTCCCCCGGGAAGCCGACGATGATGTCGGTGGTGATCGCCGCGTCCGGCATGGCTGCGCGCACCCGGTCGATGATCCCGAGGTAGCGCTCGGACCGGTAGGAGCGGCGCATCGCGGCGAGCACCCGGTCCGACCCGGACTGCAGCGGCATGTGCAGCGAGGGCATCACGTTCGGGGTCTGCGCCATCGCCTCGATGACGTCGTCGGTGAAGTCCCGCGGGTGCGGTGAGGTGAACCGCACCCGTTCCAGCCCGTCGACCCCGCCGCACGCGCGTAGCAGCTTGGCGAAGGCGGACCGGTCGCCGAACTCGACCCCGTAGGCATTGACGTTCTGCCCGAGCAGGGTGACCTCGAGAACGCCCTCGGCCACGAGCGCCTGCACCTCCGCGAGGATGTCACCGGGGCGGCGGTCCTTCTCCCGGCCGCGCAGCGCAGGGACGATGCAGAACGTGCAGGTGTTGTTGCACCCGACGCTGATGGCGACCCAGGCGGCGTACGGCGATTCGCGGCGGGTGGGCAGTGTCGAGGGGAACGTCTCGAGCGACTCCAGGATCTCGACCTGCGCCTCGGCCGCGACGCGCGCACGCTCGAGCAGCACCGGCAGCGAGCCGATGTTGTGCGTGCCGAACACCACATCGACCCATGGCGCCCGGCGGGTGATCTCGCCGCGGTCCTTCTGCGCCAGGCACCCACCGACCGCGATCTGCATGCCGGGGTTGCGGTCCTTGACCGGCTTGAGCTGGCCGAGGTTGCCGTACAACCGGTTGTCGGCGTTCTCCCGTACCGCGCAGGTGTTGAACACCACGACGTCCGCCGGTGCGTCGTCCGCGGCACGGGCGTAACCGGCCTGTTCGAGCAGCCCGGCGAGCCGTTCGGAGTCGTGGACGTTCATCTGGCACCCGAAAGTGCGGACCTGGTACGTGCGTGCGCTGCTCATGACGCACCCAGGGTACGAGGTGGGTGCCCGGGCCCCGCTCAGACGCTGACGAGCACCTTCATGCCGAGCCCCTGGCGCAGCCGGCCGAAGGCATCGACGACCTGGTCGACGTCGATCTCCTCGACCCAGCCCTCGGTCGCGTACTCGCCCTGCGCCATCGCGGCGATCACCTCGTCGAAGTCCTGCGGCAGGTACGCGAGCGCGCCGACCACCTCGGTCTCGCCCATCACCAGCGCGGTCGGGTTGAACTCGAAGCCGCGCTCGTGGATCGCGACGATCACCAGGCGGCCGCCCGGCGTGAGTGCCGTGAGTGCGCTCGAGACGGCGGGCCCCACACCGGCCGCATCGAAGGCCACGTCGACACCGTCGCCGTCGGTGAAGTCGGCGACCGCGGCGCCGAGCCCGCCCGCGCCCGGGTCCGCCACGTCGGCGCCGAGGCGTGCGAGCACGTCCCGGCGTTCGGCGCTCGGCTCGGACACCAGCACGCGATCGACTCCGCGCGCGCGCAGCGCGAACCAGGTCCCGATGCCGATCGGGCCGGCCCCGGCGACCAGCGCTGATTGTCCGGGCTCGACCTTGCTCTGGCTGACGGCGTGCCAGGCGACCGCCATCGGCTCGACGAGCGCCCCCATCCGCAGGTCGACGTTCTCCGGCAGCGGGTGCAGTTTGTCCGCGGCGACCGTCGTGAACTCCGCCATCCCGCCGCCGTGACTGGAGATGCCGTGGAACCCGATGTGGCGACAGGCGTTGAACCGGCCGCGCCGGCATGCCGCGCACTGGCCGCAGTAGTACACCGGCCACACCGCGACGCGGTCGCCGACCGCGACGTTGCTCACCCCCTCGCCGAGCTCGACCACGGTGCCGGAGAACTCGTGGCCCAGCACCTGCGGCGGCAGCGAGCCGGTGACCGGATGGGGCTCGGTGAAGTCGATCCCCGCCGCCTCGGGGCTGTAGTAGATGTGCAGGTCCGACCCGCAGATGCCCGAGTGGCTGTTGCGCAGCTTCACCTGACCCCGCCCCGGCGCGGGCTCGTCGACCTGCTCGACCCGGACGTCCTCCTTGCCGTGGAACACCGCTGCTCGCATGCCGTCTCTCCCGTCGCTGCGAAAGCCCCTACGGACCTGTCCACCATCTCACCTGCGGACCGCACGTGCTCCTCGGCGAAGGACGCCGCTCGCCGCCACCTCGCGGGCCATCTCGAGCTCCTCGCGGGCGCTGACGACGAAGCTGCGCACGCCTGCGCCGGCGGCGCTGATCTCGGCGTCGTCGTGCGCGGCGGCGTTGCGCTCCCCATCGAGCTGCACGCCGAGGAACCGCAGCGCTGCCCCGGTGTCCGCCCGTACCGGTGCCGCGTGCTCGCCGACGCCGCCCGAGAACGCGAGTGCGTCGATACCGCCGAGCGCGCCGGCCATCGCCGCGATCGAGGTGACGAGGCGGTGCTCGTACACCGCGAGCGCGAGCCGCGCCGGCGGATCGGTGCGCTCGAGCAGTGCCCGCATGTCGCCCGTCCCTGCCAGCCCGCGCAGTCCGGAGCCGTGCTCGAGCTGCTCACCCAGGTCGGGCACGCGTTCGGCGAGCCAGAGCACCAGACCGGGGTCGAGGGAGCCGGAGCGGGTCGCCATCACCAGGCCCTCGAGCGGGGTGAAACCCATCGTGGTGTCGACCGAGCGGCCGTCGAGCACGGCGCAGAGCGAGGCACCGGCCCCGAGGTGACAGGTGACGATGCGGCGGGCGGCCGGCGCAAGCTCGCGTACCCGGCTCGCGACCCAAGCGTGCGCGAGTCCGTGGAACCCATAGCGGCGCAACGCATATCGCTCGGTCAGCTCGGCGGGAACGGCGTACGTCGCCGCGGCCGGCGGGATCGTCGCGTGGAACGCGGTGTCGAAGCACGCGACGTGGGGGACGTCGGGCACCTGTGTGCGCACGATGTCGAGCGCGCGCAGCGACTTCGGCTGGTGCAGCGGGGCGAGCCCGGTGAGCTCGCGCAGGTCCTGCTCGACGTGGTCGTCGATCAGCGTCGGCCGCACGTACCGGGTGCCGCCGTGCACGATCCGGTGCGCGACGGCGTCCAGGGGCGGCAATCGCTCGGGGAGCTCGTCCCAGCGGGCGACGACCTGCTCGCCGTCGAGCAGCACCAGCTTCAGGCTGGACGAGCCGGCGTTGACCGTCAGCAGCCGCATCAGCCCGGCCAGCTCCAGTCCGCGACCTCGGGCAGGTCCTCCCCGTGGTCACGCGTCCACTGCCGGGCGCGCAACCGGGTGTCGGCCATGCGCTGGCGCAGATGACCGGCTGCCGAGGCGAGGCCCGGCACCCGGTCGATGACGTCCATGACCAGGTGGTAGCGGTCGAGGTCGTTGAGCATCACCATGTCGAAGGGGGTCGTGGTGGTGCCCTCCTCCTTGTAGCCGCGCACGTGCAGGTGGTCGTGCCCGGTGCGGCGGTAGGTGAGGCGGTGGATCAGCCACGGATAACCGTGGAACGCGAACACCACCGGCCGGTCGGGTGTGAACACCGCGTCGTACTCGGCATCGCTCATCCCGTGCGGGTGCTCGCTGGGCGGCTGCAGCCGCATCAGGTCGACGACGTTCACGACGCGCACCCGCAGGTCGGGCAGGTGCTCGCGCAGCAGCGCCGCCGCCGCCAACGTCTCGAGCGTCGGTACGTCGCCGGCGCAGGCGAGCACCACGTCCGGGTCGCCGCCGTCGCGGTCGGTGCTCGCGAACTCCCAGATGCCCACGCCGCGCACGCAGTGACGGATCGCCTCGTCCATCGCGAGCCATTGCGGCGCCGGCTGTTTCCCGGCGACCACCACATTGATGTAGTCCTTGGTGCGCAGGCAGTGATCGGCGACCGACAGCAGCGTGTTGGCGTCCGGCGGCAGGTAGACGCGGATGACCTCGGGCTTCTTGTTCAGCACCACGTCGAGGAAACCCGGGTCCTGGTGGGTGAAACCGTTGTGGTCCTGGCGCCACACGTGACTGGACAGCAGGTAGTTGAGCGACGCGATCGGTGCGCGCCACGGCAGCCGGCGACTCACGTACAACCATTTCGCGTGTTGGTTGAACATCGAGTCGACGATGTGGGTGAACGCCTCGTAGCAGTTGAACAGCCCGTGCCTGCCGGTCAGCAGGTAGCCCTCGAGCCAGCCCTGGCACTGGTGCTCGCTGAGCACCTCCATCACCCGGCCGTCCGGGGCGAGGTGCTCGTCGGTCTCCAGGCGCTGCGCGAGCCAGGTGCGGTCCGTGGCGTCGAAGACGTCCTGCAACCGGTTCGACGCCGTCTCGTCGGGGCCCATCAGCCGGAAGTTGAGCGGGTTGTCGCGGATCACGTCACGCAGGTAGCCGCCCAGCCGATGGGTCGCGGAGGCGGACGTGGCACCGGGGGTATCGACCGGTACGGCGTAGTCGGTGAAGTCGGGAAGCACCAGGTCGCGCAGCAACTTTCCGCCGTTGGAATGCGGATTGGCGCTCATCCGCCGCTCACCCGCGGGGTTCAGGTCGCGCACGGCGGCGACCGGCGTTCCCTCGGCGTCGAAGAGCTCCTCCGGCCGGTACGAGCGCAGCCACCGTTCGAGCTGTGCCAGGTGCTCGGGGTTCTCCCGTACGCCGGGCAGCGGGACCTGGTGCGCGCGCCAGGTCCCTTCGACCGGCTCGCCGTCCACCTCGCGCGGCCCGGTCCAGCCTTTGGGCGTCCGCAGCACGATCATCGGCCAGCGCGGCGGGGTGTCGAGGCGCCCGCCGCTGCGCGCCTGCCGCTGGATCGCGGCGATGCCGTCCATGCACCGGTCGAGGGCGGCGGCCATCGCCGGGTGCACCTGTGCCGGGTTCGAGCCGGACACCACCACCGGGTCGTACCCGAAGCCGCGCAGCATCCCGAGCAGGTCCGCCTCGGGGACCCGCGCGAGCACCGTCGCGCTGGCGATCTTGTAACCGTTCAGGTGCAGGATCGGCAGCACCGCGCCGTCCCGTACCGGGTCGAGGAACTTGTTCGAGTGCCACGCGGTCGCGAGCGGCCCGGTCTCCGCCTCGCCGTCACCGACGATGCACGCCACGACCAGGTCCGGGTTGTCGAACGCGGCGCCGTACGCGTGCGCGAGCGAGTAGCCGAGTTCGCCGCCCTCGTTGATCGAGCCCGGGGTCTCCGGGGCGGCGTGGCTCGGGATGCCGCCGGGGAAGGAGAACTGCCGGAACAGCCGGCGCATGCCCGTCGCGTCCTGCGAGACGTGCGGGTAGATCTCGCTGTACGTCCCCTCGAGCCAGGCGGCCGCCACGACGGCGGGGCCTCCGTGGCCGGGACCGACGACGTACATCAGGTCCAGGTCACGTGCGCGGATCGCGCGGGACAGGTGCGCGTAGCAGAACGTGAGGCCGGGCGTGGTGCCCCAGTGGCCGAGCAGGCGCGGTTTGATGTCGGCCGGGCGCAGCGGATCGCGCAGCAGCGGGTTGTCCAGCAGGTAGATCTGCCCGACCGACAGGTAGTTCGCGGCGCGCCACCAGGCATCGACGCTGGCGAGTGACGGGACGGAGCGGTCGGGGTGCGCGGCCGGTGCCGCGGCGGTCGTCGTGCTCACCTCATCGACAGTAGGCGCGGGGCGGCGTTGCCGCTTCCGGGGATCTCGTCTTGACCTTGACGTGGCGTCAACGTCTAGCGTCGCTGCGCGGAAGGAGGACGTGATGGAACGCTCGATCCAGCAGCTCGCACGGCTCGCCGGTACGACCAGTCGCACGCTGCGGCACTACGACGACGTCGGTCTGCTCCCGCCGAGCCGGACCGGTGGCAACGGGTACCGCTACTACGACGACGCCGCGCTGCTGCGCCTGCAGCGGATCCTGCTGCTGCGCGAGCTCGGCCTCGGGCTTCCCGCGATCGCCGCGGTGCTCGACCGCGAGACCGACCCCGCTCGCGCGCTGCGTGCCCATCTGGACTGGTTGCAGGCCGAGCAGCAGCGGCTAGCGCGCCAGATCGCCTCCGTACGCCACACCATCGACACTCTCGAGCAAGGAGAAGAACTCATGGCGCAGAACATGTTCGACGGCTTCGACCACACGCAGTACAAGGAGGAGGTCGAGCAGCGCTGGGGCACGGACGCGTACGCCCGCAGTGATGGCTGGTGGCGCGGGCTCGGCGCCGCGGGGCAGCAGGAGTGGAAGGCACACTCCGCGCGGCTGATACAGGACTGGGTCGCCGCGGCCGCGTCCGGTGAGGCGCCCGAAGGCCCGCACGCGCAGGAACTCGCCGCCCGGCACGTGGACTGGCTGCGCGCCGTACCCGGGACACCTGCCGCCGAGCCGGACGGCGACCTGAAGGCGTACGTCACCGGGCTCGGTGACATGTACGTCGCCGACTCCCGGTTCGCTGCCAACTACGGCGGCGAGGCGGGCGCGACCTTCGTCCGCGACGCCCTGCGCGCGTACGCCGACCAGCAGCTGTGACCCCCACCTTCACGACGTCACTGTCCTGGTGGTCGGGAATGAGCCCGAATCCGGGCCGTAAACGACCACCGGGACAGTGACGTCGGTACGTGCGGTCAGCGGGCCAGCCCGGTCGCGCGGGACTCGCGTACGACGGTGACGCGGATCTGACCGGGGTAGGTGAGCTCGGACTCGATCTGGTGGGCGATGTCGCGGGCCAGCACCTGGGCGGCGATGTCGTCGACGACGTCGGGCAGCACGGCGACCCGGACCTCCCGGCCGGCCTGCATCGCGAATACCTTGTCGACACCGGTGTGGGCGAGCGCGATGGACTCCAGGCGCTCGAGGCGCTCCACGTAGTGCTCCAGCGACTCGCGCCGCGCGCCGGGCCGCCCGCCGCTCATCGCGTCGGAGGCCTGGGTGAGGACCGCCTCGAGCGTGCGCACCTCGACCTCGTTGTGGTGCGCCTCGATCGCGTGCACCACGTCCTCGTTCTCGCCGTAGCGGCGCGCGACCTCCGCACCGACCAGGGCGTGGCTGCCCTCCACCTCATGGGTGAGCGCCTTGCCGACGTCGTGCAGGACGGCGCACCGCTTGGCGTGCTCGATCGGCAGCCGCAGCTCGGCCGCCATCACCCCGGCCAGGTGCGCGCACTCCACGAGGTGGCCAAGGACGTTCTGGCCGTACGAGGTGCGGTACCGCAGCCGACCGAGCAGGGCAATCAGGTCAGGGTGGACATCACCCAGCCCGAGCTCGTGCCAGGCGTCCTCCCCGGCGCGTATGCAGCGGGCGTCCACCTCGAGCCGGCTCTTCTCGTACACCTCCTCGATCCGGCTGGGCTGGATGCGCCCGTCGGTGACGAGGGCCTCCAGCGTCCGCCGGGCCACCTCGCGGCGTACCGGGTCGAAGCACGACAGCAGCACGGCCTCCGGGGTGTCGTCGATGACGACGTTGACGCCGGTGACCGCCTCGAAGGTACGGATGTTGCGGCCTTCGCGGCCGATGATGCGGCCCTTCATCGAGTCGTCGGGCAGGTGCAGCACCGAGACCGTCGACTCCGCGGTCTGCTCGGAGGCGACCCGTTGCACCGCCAGCGTGACGATCCGTCGCGCGCGGTCCTCGCCCTGCTCGCGCGCCTCCCGCTCGATCTCCCGTACCGTCACGGCCGCTTCCCGCTTGGCCTGGGCCTCGACGCTCGACACCAGTTCCGCGCGCGCCTGTTCGGCGGTCAGCGAGGCCACGCGTTCGAGTTCCGCGACCAGGCGCGCCTCGGCGCCGGCCACCTCCGCCTCCCGGGCGGCAAGGTCGGCGTCGCGCTGGTGGAGCGACTGCTCGCGTTCGGTGAGGCGGGCGAACTCGGCGTCGAGCCGGGACTCGCGCTCGAGCAGCCGGGTGTCGCGCCGATCCGCCTCGTCGGCCCGCCGCGCCACCTCGGCGCGCTGGGCCGCGGCCTCGCCTTCCGCGCTCGCGCGGCGCTCCGTGAGCCGGGCCAACTCGGCCTCGAGACTGCGCCGCTCGGCCTCGGTACGGCTGCGCATCGCGGCCGCGTCGGCTGCCGCCGCCTCCCGCAACTGGTCGGCCTCTTGCTCGGCCCGCGCGAGCTGTTGCTGCGCCTGCGCCGTGGCGGCGGCGAGCTCGGCCTGCGCTCGTTCGCGGCCGGCCGCCTCCGCACGCTCCTCGACGGCGCGGGTGCGACGGGCGGCCGCCACCAGGACGGCGACGAGCGCGCCGAGCACGGCCACGAGCAGGACGGACAGGACCACGTCGAGCGTGCGCACGGTCCACCTCCGTCAGCTCCGGAGACGGCACACGTACGCCACAGCGGCACGACTCAGGTCGCGCAGCAGGTCAAGGGCACCGGCTTGCGCCGGAGGTCGGTGCGTCGTCTCTGCCCGGGGCGGCCCGGGCGGTGTCTGGTGCGCTCAGGCTAGTACGCGAGCAAGGCCCGTACCCGCGACCCGGCACGAACCGGCGAGCCGGGCCTCAGGTGCCCGCCGGGGTGAGCACCGGCTCGGCCCGCCCGTCGTCACCGCTGCCGTCGCCCTCGTCGATGTCGTCGACCGGCTCGTAGTCGTCCTCGGACTCGACCGCGACGTGCGGGAGCACCCGCGCCAGCGGACCGGGCAGCCACCAGTTGGCCTTGCCGATGATCGTCATGAGCGCGGGGATGAGCACCAGGCGGACGACGAAGGCGTCGACCAGGATCGCGGTGGACAGCGCCAGCCCGAACACCTTGATCGTCGAGTTGCTGCCGAAGATGAAGGCGGCGAACACGCTCGTCATGATCGCGGCCGCGATGGCGACGACCCGGCCGCTGCCGGCGAGCCCCCGGCGGATCGCCGTCCGGTTGTCCCGCGTGTGCGCCCACTCCTCCTGCATCCGGCTCACCAGGAACACCTGGTAGTCCATCGAGAGCCCGAACAGGATCGCGAACACCATCACCGGCAGGAACGGCAGGATCGGCCCGGTCGAGCTGACGCCGAAGAACGACGCCGCCCATCCCAGCTGGAATACCGCGACCGTCACGCCGAGCGCGACCCCGAGCGACAACAGGCTGGTGAGCGCGCCCAGCAACGGCACGAGCACCGAGCGGAACAGGAACACCAGGGCGAGGAAGCCGAGTCCCACCACGACGAGCAGGAACAGCGGCAGCGCGTCGGCCAGCACCGCAGAGAAGTCCGCGGTGATCGCCTGGGTGCCGCCCACGTACGCCGTCGAGCCGGTGCCCGCGGTCGCGGTCGGGATCACCTCGTCGCGCAGCTGGTGCAGCAGGTCGGTCGTGGCCGCGTCCTGCGGCGCCGTGGTGGGTACGACCTGGATCGCCGTGGCGGTCGCATCGGCGGCGGGCGGCAGACCAGCAGCGACAGCCACGCCCGGTGTCTGGTTGAGCGCCCCGACGAGCTTGCCGAACGCGGCCTGGTTGGCCTGGGCGTCCCCGGTGAACTCCTGGGCGATGAAGAACGGGCCGTTCACGCCCGGGCCGAAGCCTTCGGCGACGAGGTCGTACGCCGTCCGCTCCGGCTTGCCGAGCGGTGCCCCCGAGTCGTCGGGGAACCCCAGCCGCATCGCGAACGTGGGCAGCGAGACCAGGACGAGGAACACGAGCGCGACGATCGCCGCGAGCCAGGGCCGCTGCTGGATCCAGTTGCCATACCGGGCGAACGCATTGCCGTGGTGCACCCGGTCCGCCCGGCGCCGGCCCAGGGTGGCCCGCCACAGCAGGCCCAGCAGGGTGACGGGGAGGACGAGCACCTGGCCGAGGGTCCGGAACACGACGGCGCCGGTGTGCAGCGGACCGTCGCGGCGCGTCTTGCTCACCGCCTCGTCCTCGTTGATCCAGGACATCCGCCCGGCGAACGCCCGGGTGCCGAGCAGGGACAGCGCCGCCGGCAGCAGCAGCAGCGAGCTGATCGCGACCATCAGGACCATCGCTGCGGACGCCACCGCGAGGCCGTTGAAGAAGCTGATCCGCATGAGGAACAGACCCAGCAGCGCGATGACCACGGTGCCCGCCGCGAACTGGACCGCCCGGCCCGAGGTGTTGACCGACTCGAGGGCGGCGGCCCGCGGGCTGCGGCCGCGTTGGAGCGCCTCGCGGTAACGGTTGATGACGAACAGCGCGTAGTCGATCCCGACCCCGAGCCCGATCATCGTGGCGAGCATCGGGGCGAAGGTCGCGACGTCGAGGAACCGGGCGACGAACGGCAGGAGCAACCCGGTGGTGACACCGGCCGCCAGGACCGCCGACAGGATCGGCAGGAACGCACCGAGCAACGAGCCGAAAGCGAACAGCAGGATCACGAGCGCCACCAGCACGCCGATGGACTCCGAGGACGGCTCTTCCATCCCCGCGAAGGTGAAGATCTCCCCGCTCACCCCGACGACGACACCGTCAGTACCGTCGAGCGCGGTGATCTCGTGCAGCACCTTGACGACGTCGGTCTGCGGCACGTCGTCGTACTTGCCCGTGAACGCGATGGTGCCGTAGCCGATGGGGTGGTCCGGGCTCAGCCCGGCCGCGCCGAACGCGGCGAGGGCCCGCTTTGCCTGCGGGGTGTCCGGGATCAGACCCTGCTGGCCCGACCCGTCGTCCTGCTGACCGGCCCGGCCCTGCTGATCAGCCTGGCCCTGCTGACCGGCCTGGCCCTGCTGACCGGCCTGGTCCTGCTGGCCGGTCTGGCCCTGCTGCCCGGACTGGGCTGCGGCAGGGTCGGCGGGCGGGCAGTCCTTCCCGACCGGCGCGCCGTACGGGGTGATGACGCACGCGACCGCCGGTACGGCCGCGACCCGCTCGGCGAGACCGTTGATCGCGGCCACGGTCGCGGCGTCCTTGGGGTCGCCGGCCTCGGCCTTCCACACCAGCCGCCCGGTCACCGCGTCGAAGGAGGAACCTCCTCCGGGCAGGTCCTTGAGCAACTGCTGGGCGGTCGTGGACTCGGTGTCGGGCATCTCGAAGGTGTCGCGGTAGACACCGGCGAACTTCGTGCCGAGGACCGCGAACAGCGCGACGAGCAGCAGCCAGGCTCCGATACCCCAGATCGGATGCCGGACGGCCCAGCGGGAGACGCGGCCCATTGTCACTTCCTTCTCAAGATGTCCGTCCGCCCACGGCGCGCGGCGCCGGTCGCGGGAGAGCCGCACCAGCGGTGCGGGCCGGGAGAGACAGTAGGTTATATGCCCGACACATGCAATCCTGTTACCCCTGAGCCGGACGGGAGGAGGACGCGATGGTGCCGGTTACCGGAGCGGGACGCGCCGGTAAGGACGACGGGGGCGGTGCGCAGGGTTCCCCGCAGCTGACCGACGAGCTGGTCGACGGTCTGGACCGGGCGTTCCGGCGGCTGCGCCGGTCGCTGGTGCGCCCGACGACGGTGGACATGGCGATCCCCTCCCTCGGCCGGCCGCTCGAGCTCGCGAAAGTGCTCGCCCTCGACGCGGTGCACGAGCTCACGACCGGCGATGGTCCGGTCAGCGTCAAAGACGTCGCGGCGACCCTGCGTCTCGAGCACTCCACGGTCAGCCGGCTGATGGGCGAGCTCGAGAACGACGGTCTGCTGGTCCGCGGCGTGGACGAACGTGACCGGCGCCGCGCCACGCTGGCGCTGACCGCCACCGGCGCCGCCGTGGTGGCCGACACGGCGCGGATGCGCCGCCTCGTGACGCGCACCATGCTGGCGGACTGGGACGCCGCCGACGTGCGTACCCTCACGCGGCTACTCGCCCGGATCGCGGACACCGCAGCCGACCGGCTGGAGGCGCTACCGGCGCTGGTGGAGGCCGAGCTGGAGGTCGTGCTCCGCCTGCCGCACTGAATTCCCGCACCGGGCTCCCGCACTGGGCTCCCGCACGGGCCGGCCCGACACCGGTCGCGGCGGGCACCCGGTGGCGGCACCGACGCGCGCTACTCCCCCCGCTCGGCCAGTTCGCTGAGCGGACCGTCGAGGCCGTCGAGGAAACGCCGATCCTGCGGGTCCACGTCCGGTTCCAGTGCGAGCTGCTCACGCACCACCCGGGTGGCGAGTCCGGGCGGGTAACCCTTGCGGGCGAGCATCCCCACCAGCCGCCGGGTGCGCGTGGCGACCGGAAGGCCGCGCGTCGCCCGCAGCTTGGCGTCGACCAGCTCGCGCGCCCGTTCCTCCTCGTCGTGCGCGTCGATCTGCGCGAGCGCCTCGGCGGCGACCTCGTCCTCGCCCCCGCGCGCCTGCAGCTCCCGGGCCACCGCCCGCCGTGACAACCCCCGTCCCTCGTGACGAGCGCGCACCCACGCCTCCGCGTACGCGGCGTCGTCCACCAGGTCGACCGTCGCGAACCGGTCCACGACCGCCGCTGCGACCTCGGGCGCGACACCCTTGCCGGTGAGCATGGTCGTCAACTGGTAACGGGTACGCGGACCACGCGCCAGCGCGCTGAGCACGTAGCCGCGTGCCGCGTCGTACCCGTCCGAGGGCGGCCCTCCGGAAGGGCCTGCGCCCGTCCGGCGGCCGGCCGCGCCCCGCACCGTCCGCACGCCGATCAGATGTCGATCGGTGCCGGCTCGGCCAGGTCCACGTCGAGGTCCCCGGCCTCGGCGTCGAGCTGAGCGCCGATGCCGAGCTTCTCCAGGATCCGCTTCTCGAGCTCGTTGGCGAGGTCGGGGTTGTCCTTGAGGAAGTTCCGGGAGTTCTCCTTGCCCTGCCCGAGCTGGTCGCCCTCGTAGGTGTACCAGGCGCCGGACTTGCGCACCAGGCCGTGCTCCACCCCCAGGTCGATCAGCCCGCCCTCCCGGCTGATGCCCTGGCCGTAGAGCATGTCGAACTCGGCCTGCCGGAACGGCGGGCTGCACTTGTTCTTCACGACCTTGACGCGGGTGCGGTTGCCCACTGCGTCGGCGCCGTCCTTGAGGGTCTCGATGCGGCGCACGTCCAACCGGACCGAGGCGTAGAACTTCAGCGCCTTGCCGCCCGTCGTCGTCTCGGGGCTGTTGTGCACCATGACGCCGTCGACAAAGTAGTTGTGTGTGCCTTCGATCTCCAGATCGAAGCGGTGCATCGACCTGGTCGGAGGCTTGACGTGGATGTCGAGGATGCGGGCCGGCACGGGGTAGAGCTCAGGTTCGACGAACTCCGGTTGGACGGCGAACTGCCCGCGGTAGCGCTCGAGCAGCTTGTACTGCATTGACGGATGGACGTATGGGGCAATGATCGCGTGCAACTTGGCGGTCTCGTCTTTGGGGAAGACCAGGTTCGCCTGCTTGCGCGGTCCGCGAAGTACCAGGCGGGGATGAAGGTCGTACGCTCCTGCCAGGTGCTCGACGAGCCAGCGTCGGCTCTCCGGATTGATCGCCTCGATGCAGATCTGGCTGCGTCCCGAACCGTCCTTCGTTCGCTGCTGTACACCCTTGGCCCGCACGGCGAACGTGCCGTCGTCCATGTACCAGACCGCGAGCGCCAGCGGGGTGAGCGCCTTGAGGTAGTCCCAGGAAAGCACCTTCTTGCCGCCGATGTAGACCGCCTCACGCAGCTCGGCCAGCTCCGGGAGCGGGGTGAGGTCGACGAACGTCGCACCTGCGGCATTGGTCGTCCGGGACTGCCGGATGTTCGCGAACATCGACGCCTTCCAGTCGAGATACTCGACCTGCTTGGCCCCATGCCCCATCCGGTAACGAGTCCCGTTGCATCCCTTGGTGTTCGGGGACAACGCGCCATCACCCATCAGGCCGCCGAGGATCATCTGCCACTGCGTCGGGCTCAGTCGACGTGGCTCGACGACCATCACCCGGTCGCCGGCCGCGAGATCGCCTGCCTCGCGGTAGCCGCCCGGCGTGCGAATCAGGTGGTTCGCGGTGGCTGCGAACTGCGCACGACCGTTCCCACCGGACTTCCCCACGGTGAACTGCAGGAACTCGTCGGTCACACCGTTGTCGAACCAGTTCGTGATACGGCGCGGCACGACCCGGTCCGTCTCGGGGTCGTACGACATGACCTCGACGTCCAGCTTCTGATTGACGATCTTGCCGATCTTCTCCTGGGAGCCATCGGCGAGAGTCACCTTCGTCCCATAGGACATGCAACCGAAGAAGACCCCGATCTTCTCCCGCAGCTGGTTGATGAAGATCGCCGTGGTCCCGGAACTGGACAGCGCACCGGTGATCTTGCGCAGCGCCTGCGACATCAGCCGGGCCTGCAGCCCGACGTGACTGTCGCCCATCTCGCCCTCGATCTCCGCCTTGGGCACCAGTGCCGCGACCGAGTCGATGACGATGAGGTCGAGCGCGCCGGAGCGGATCAGCATGTCGGCGATCTCGAGGGCCTGCTCGCCGTTGTCGGGCTGGCTGACCAGCAACGCGTCGGTGTCGACCCCGAGCGCCTTGGCGTAGTCGGGGTCGAGGGCGTGCTCGGCGTCGATGATCGCCGCGATCCCGCCTGCCGCCTGCGCACTCGCGATCGCGTGCAGCGCCAGGGTGGTCTTCCCGGACGCCTCCGGTCCGTATATCTCCACGATGCGCCCGCGCGGCAGCCCGCCGATGCCGAGCGCGACGTCGAGCGCGATGGAGCCGGTCGGGATCACCTCCATGGGGGCGCGACCCTCCTCGCCCATGCGCATGACCGAGCCCTTGCCGAACTGCCGCTCGATCTGGCTCAGCGCGGTGTCGAGCGCCTTCTCGCGGTCGGGGGCGGCGCCACCGGGGGTGCGGGGTGTGGGAGCCATGGGCGGGACCTCTCTCGTCGGCTCGGTCGGCATGCCTCCGGTCGAGGCAGCACCGAGGAACCTACGACTGGGGTCCGACAACGGTGTCTCGACCGGGCGGGGGTGTGGACGACGCGGCAGCGGCCGTCGTTGTGGACACCACTCTACGTCGAACGGGTGTTCGAAGCGCGTGCGACACGCCCACGTGCCGGTGACCGCGTCACTGTGCGCAAGAGACACGCCCGTCGCCAGGCCGGGGGTCCGCACGATTGGCCCAGGTGATCATGGTCTGCACGGGAACGGCGACCGCAACCACACGTCGGTCCAGCGCGGTCGAGACCTTCGTGAGGGCGGTCTGAGTCGAACGAGCGGACGCAACCAGCCGTCGGTCGAGCGTGGTCGAGACCATGATCACCGGCGTGGTCTCGACCACGCTCGACCACCGACGGGTAGGCCCCAAGGGCAGGCCGGTCCTGCAGCGCCCGACGGCGCCGCGGGCTGACGCCGGCTACGAGGCGTCGGGGTTGCGGACGAACAGTGCGAACCGCGTGCCCTGGTCGTCGGTGCAGTCGCTCCACGGGCCGTACCCGCCGTCGTCCTGCGGGTCGCTCGCCGTCCCGCCGAGCTCGCGTACCGTCGCGATCGCTGCGTCCATGTCCTCGACGCCGAAGGCAAGGGTCCCGATCTTCCGGTCCGACGGGGCGAGGCCGCCCCAGGGCTCGGACTCCATGACGTGCACACCGCCGAGGGAGCCGGGCGGGCTGAACGTCCAGCCGAGCAGCCGGCCGTAGAACGCCTTCGCACGCTCGACGTCCGTGACGGGCAGCGACCAGTAGGTGAGCTGTGCGGGAGTTGTCATCGCGCCTCCTCAGGGGGTTTGTGTACGCGTATACGTTACCGGTCGAGAGCATGCCGTCAAGCGCGGAGCAGGCCGTCGACCAGCGCCTGCATCCCGGCCCGTACGTCGTGATGGCTCCGGGCCTGCGGCCAGCGTGCCGCCGTCTGCGCCAGCAGTGGCAGCTGCCCGGCATCCGGTGCCCGTACCGCCGCGTCCTGCACCGTCGGACGCGCGAGCCGCGCCTTCGTCGCGGCCGACCGATGCTTGATCAGCAGGTCCCCGACGACGTACCGCCAGCAGGTCTGGTACGCGTCGACCGCCGCGTCCGGCGCGAGCCCGGCTGCGACGAACGCGGCGAGCACCTCCTCGATCGTCGGCAGGATGCGCGGGGCGTACAGGTCGCCGCGCGAGAGCGCCTCCAGCACCCACGGTCGCGCGTCGAGCTCGGCGTGCAGCCAGAGCATCAGCCCCACCGCGCGAGCCGCCGGGTCGGTGGGCAGGCGCGGGCGGCGCAGGCCGTCCACCTGCCGGTCCAGTACCGCGACGAGCAGCGCGTCCTTGTCGGCGAAGTGCCGGTAGAGCGCCATCGGCGTGACGCCGAGATCGGCCGCCAGCGCGCGCATGGAGACCCCGTCCGCGCCCGACGCTCCCGCTCGTGCCTCCGCCGCGTCGAGGATCGCGTCGCGGTCCAGCGTGGCGGGCCGCCCCCGCCTGCCCGTACCGCGCACCGTCACGCGGGAAGTCTCGCAGCCTGCGTACGCGGCTCGCCCCGCTCGTTCAGCGGTCCTTGGCAGGGAGCTCCAGGACCCGGTGCACGGCACGCCACACGACGAGCGCGTCCTCACCCTGCTCCAGCGCCTGCTCGACGGTACGTCCACCGAGCTCGGCCAGGACCTGGTCGTGCGCCCATGACCGGGCGTAGCCCGGTGGGAGCGCTTGCTCCATCCGTTCCCAGAAGTCCGTCAGCCGCACCGTAGAAGCCTTGCACACGCTCACGGCACGGCCCGGCGCCGCCGCCTGCTCAGGCCGGCGGTTCGGTGGGTGGCGTGGTCGGCGGGGTGGCCGCCGGCGGGGTACCGCCCCCGGCGGGACCGGCGCCGCCTACCGGCGGGCCGGCAGCACCAGCAGCACCCACGACAGCCGGCGTCGGGCTCTTGCGACGCGCCAGGAGCACGATCGCGCCGACCACCAGCAGCACCAGCACGACCCCGCCGATGACGAGCGGGACCAGCAGCGTCGAGCCGGCGCCACCCGCACCCTCCGCCTTCGCCTTGGCCTTGATTGCGAGGTTCTCGCCGGCCTTGGGAGTCCAGACCACGGTGGTGCCCTCGAGCGTGCCGTTGTGCTCGACGACCTCGCCGGGGAAGGTGACCGCCACACGGATGTCGAAGCCCGCGGCGAGCGCATCGCCGAGGCCACTCAGGTCGCCCAACTCGGAGTTGCCGTTGTCGGGGTTGCCGTTGTCGGGGTTGCTGTCATCCGAGTTGCTGGTGTCCGAGTTGGCGCTGACCTCGCTGAGGTCGAGGTTGCCGTCGACGACGAAGAACTCGCCGTCCCGGGCGATCTTGAAGTCCTCGTTGTCGAACTCGCTCACCGGCACGTCCGAGAACGTGTACCGCTGGCCGTACTTGCCGTCCTGGTCGTACACCTCGGTGGACACCGAGCCGCTGGCAGGCGCTGTCGGGAACGGCCCCTCTCCCGAGAACTCCTTGAACGCGTCCTCCGGCGACTGCCCGCCCATCGACAGCAGCGACTTGTCGACGGCCATCAGCACGCTTCCGTCGACCTTGTCGTCCGACCTGACGTTCACCGCCATGTCGACCTTGAGGCAGCCGGTGAGGGCCAGGACGACCGCCGCGGCGCCGGCCGCGAGCGGGATCGCACGCCGCAGCCGGCTACGGGGACGGTGGGACGGAGTCGGAGAGTGGCTCATGCGCAAGGGATCTTGACACATGCGTACGCGCGTACTCCACCCGGCCCCTGGAGAGCCGCTGGGCGCTGTCGGCCGTTCGGGTGAGGATGGGCGTTGTGCACGAGGTCGTGAACCGGTTCTCCGCGCCCACCCGGGCCTGGTTCGCCTCGGCCTTCGCCGAGCCGACAGCCGCCCAGGTGGGCGCGTGGGAGGCGGCGAGCAGCGGGCATCACGCCCTGGTCGTGGCGCCGACCGGCTCCGGGAAGACGTTGGCAGCGTTCCTGTGGGCGCTCGACCGGCTGGCGAACGAGCCGGTCCCCGGCGAGGCGCGCCGCCGCTGCCGGGTCCTCTACATCTCCCCGTTGAAGGCGCTCGCGGTCGACGTCGAGCGCAACCTGCGCAGCCCGCTCGCCGGGATCCGCCGGGAGGCGGCGCGCCTGGGCCTCTCGGAACCCGCGATCAGCGTCGGCATCCGCTCCGGCGACACCCCTGCCGACGAGCGCCGGCGGTTCGCGACCAGACCGCCCGACGTGCTCATCACGACCCCGGAGTCGTTGTTCCTCCTGCTCACCTCCCAGGCACGCGAGTCGCTGCGCGGGGTGCGCACGGTGATCCTCGACGAGGTCCATGCCGTCGCCGGCACCAAGCGCGGCGCCCACCTCGCGGTGAGCCTCGAACGGCTCGACGAACTGCTCGAGCGTCCGGCGCAACGGATCGGTCTGTCGGCGACCGTACGACCGGTGGACGAGGTCGCGACCTTCCTCGCCGGCGGACGCGCCGTCGAGGTGGTCCACCCGCCCTCCGACAAGACCTTCGACCTGTCGGTCGTCGTCCCGGTCGAGGACATGGCCGAGCTCGGCCGTCCCACCGGCGAGGTGCACGGCTCGGCGGCCGGAGCGGTGGAGCGCACGTCGATCTGGCCGCACGTCGAGGCTCGGCTGGTCGACCTGGTGACGGCGCACCGCTCGACCATCGTGTTCGCCAACTCGCGTCGGCTCGCTGAACGGATCACCGCACGGATCAACGAGATCTGGGCCGAGCGGACCTGCGGAGAACATGCCGGTGACGCTGCGGCACCTGCGCAGCTGATGGGCCAGTCCGGATCCAGCGCCGGAGCGGCGCCGGTCCTCGCCCGCGCGCACCACGGCTCGGTGAGCAAGGAGCAGCGGGCCCTGATCGAGGAGGACCTGAAGTCCGGCCGGCTGCCCGCCGTCGTGGCGACCAGCAGCCTGGAGCTGGGGATCGACATGGGCGCTGTGGACCTGGTGGTGCAGGTCGAGTCGCCGCCCTCGGTGGCGAGCGGCCTGCAGCGCATCGGGCGAGCGGGGCACCAGGTCGGTGCCGTCAGCACGGGGGTGATGTTCCCCAAGCACCGTGGTGACCTGGTGCCCGCGGCGGTCACCTCCGAGCGCATGACGGCAGGGGCGATCGAGGCGATCCGGATGCCCCGCAACCCGCTGGACGTGCTCGCACAACAGGTTGTCGCGATGTGCGCCCTCGAACCTTGGGCGGTCGACGACCTGCTGGCCGTCGTACGGCGTGCGGCGCCGTTCGCCTCGCTGCCGCAGGCCGCGTTCGACGCCACCCTCGACATGCTGGCGGGCCGCTATCCGAGTGACGAGTTCGCCGAACTGCGGCCCCGCCTGGTCTGGGACCGGGTCGCGGGCACGCTGACCGGGCGTCCGGGTGCGCAACGCCTCGCCGTCACCAGCGGCGGCACCATCCCCGACCGCGGCAGTTTCGGAGTATTCCTCATCGGCGAGAAGGCCTCCCGCGTCGGCGAGCTGGACGAGGAGATGGTCTACGAGTCCCGCGTCGGGGACGTATTCACGCTGGGCGCCTCGAGCTGGCGGATCGAGGACATCACTCACGACCGGGTCCTCGTCTCCCCGGCTCCCGGCGTGCCGGGCCGGCTGCCCTTCTGGCACGGCGACTCTCCCGGCCGTCCGTACGAGCTGGGGGCCGCTGTCGGAGAGTTCCTGCGCGACGCAGCCGGCAGGAAGCTCGAAACGCGGCTGCAGCGGGCCGGCCTCGACCCGCTCGCACGGCAGAACCTGCTGGCGTACCTGGATGAACAGCGCAAGGCGACCGGGCACCTCCCCGACGACCGCACGATCGTCGTGGAGCGGTTCCGCGACGAGCTCGGCGACTGGCGGGTCGTCGTGCACTCCCCCTTCGGGGCGCAGGTGCACGCGCCGTGGGCGCTCGCCTTGAGCGCCCGGCTGCGCGAGCGCTACGGCATGGACGCCCAGACCATGCACGCCGACGACGGGATCGTGCTGCGCCTGCCGGACACCGAGGACGACGAGACTGCGTTCGCCGAGCTGCTGGGCCTGCTCGTCGTGGAACCGGACGAAGTCGAACCGTTGGTGACCGCCGAGGTTGCTGGCTCCGCATTGTTCGCCTCCCGGTTCCGGGAGGCGGCGGCCCGGGCGCTGCTGCTCCCACGGCGAGACCCCGGTCGGCGAAGTCCGTTGTGGCAGCAGCGTCAACGCGCTGCGCAGCTGCTGGGCGTGGCCTCGCGCTACGGGTCGTTCCCTGTGGTCCTGGAGACGCTGCGCGAGGTGCTCCAGGACGTCTACGACGTGCCCGGTCTTGTCGCGCTCATGCGCGCCGTGCGTTCCCGCGAGGTCCGTGTCGTCGACGTGACCACCCCGACGCCCTCGCCGTTCGCGTCCTCGCTGCTGTTCGGCTACGTCGCGCAGTTCCTGTACGAAGGTGACTCACCGCTCGCAGAGCGACGCGCGGCCGCGCTCACCCTCGACACCGGGCTGCTCGCCGAGCTGCTGGGGCAGGCCGAACTGCGCGAGCTGCTCGACCCCGACGCGCTCACCGCGGTGGAGGCAGAGCTGCAGCGGCTGACGCCCGAGCGCCACGCACGGGACACCGAGGGGGTGGCGGACCTGCTGCGGATGCTGGGTCCGCTCAGCGCGGAAGCGGTGCAGGCGCGCGGCGGGCAGCCGGCCTGGCTGCAGCCGTTGGTGTCGACGCGCCGGGCGATCGAGGTCCGGGTCGGCGGCGAGGCGCGCTTCGCCGCGGTGGAGGACGCCGCTCGGCTGCGCGACGCACTCGGCGTGGCGCTGCCGGTCGGTCTTCCGGACGCCTTCACCGAGCCGGTCGCGGACCCGCTGGGCGACCTGCTGGCCCGCTTCGCGCGCACCCACGGCCCGTTCCGTACCACCGACGTCGCAGCCGAGTTCGGTCTCGGTGCGGCGGTCGTCAGTGCGGCGCTGCAGCGACTGGCGGCCGAGGGACGGCTGCTCGCCGGTGAGTTCCGCCCAGGAGGGCAGGGCGCGGAGTGGTGCGATCCGGCGGTACTGCGCATGCTGCGCCGCCGCTCGATCGCGGCGTTGCGCCGGGAGGTCGAGCCGGTCCCGCCCGCCACCCTGGGTCGCTTCCTCCCGACCTGGCAGCACGTCGGCGGCCGGCTGCGCGGCCCCGACGGAGTGCTGCGCGTCGTCGAGCAGCTGGCGGGCGCCCGGCTCCCCGCCTCCGCGCTGGAGACCCTGGTGCTGCCGACGCGCGTGCTCGACTACTCCCCCGCGCTGCTCGACGAGCTGACGGTCGCCGGCGAGGTCGTGTGGGCCGGAGCCGGCGGGCTGCCCGGCAACGACGGGTGGGTGACGCTGTTCCCGGCCGATCGGGCGCCGCTGCTGCTGCCCGCGCCGGGACCGCTCACCCTCGAACCGGTCCACGAGGACCTGCTCGCCGCCCTCGCCGGCGGCGGCGGGTGGTTCTTCCGGGACCTCGCCGAGCGCACCGCCGCGCCGGACGCCGACCTGGCCCGTGCGCTCTGGGACCTGGTGTGGGCCGGCCGGATCACCGGCGACACGCTCGCGCCGCTGCGCGCGCTCGTCGGCGGCGGACGCGGACCACGACGTGCCGGCGCCGGGCGCCGGCCCACCGCTCGCGCGCGCTACTCCCGACCCGCATCGGGCGTACGCCCCGCCCCGACGGTGGCCGGACGCTGGTCGGTGCTGCCGACCCCGGTCGACGACCCGACCTTGCGGGCCGCCGCGATCTGCGACCAGCTGCTCGACCGGTACGGGCTCGTGACCCGCGGGACGGTCGCCGCTGAAGAAGTGAGCGGCGGTTTCGCCGCCGCCTACCGCGTGCTGTCGGCGTACGAGGACGCGGGCCGCGTGCGCCGCGGCTACGTCGTCGAAGGCCTCGGCGCGGCACAGTTCGCCACACCCGGCGCGATCGACCGCGTACGCACGTTCGCTCCGGGGCGCAGCGAACCCGGCAATGCGCCGCAGCCGCTTGTACTTGCCGCCGCCGACCCCGCGAACCCCTTCGGGGCGGCGCTGCCGTGGCCGACACGGCCCGAGGAGGTCGCGTCGGGCCACCGTCCGGGTCGCAAGGCCGGCGCGCTCGTCGTCCTCCTCGACGGGGAACTCGCGCTCTACGTCGAGCGCGGTGGACGCACCCTGCTGTCCTGGATGGCCGACCCGCAGGCGCTCGCCGCCGCCGCGACCGCCCTCGCGCATGCCGTCAAGGCGGGGTGGCTCGGTCGCCTGACCGTGCACCGCGCGGACGGTGAACCGGTGCTCGCCGCCGGTTCTGCGCTCGGAGCGGCGCTCGAATCCGCCGGGTTCCACGCCACGCCGCAGGGCCTGCGGCTGCGCGGGTGACGACGTGCCCGAGGGCGACACCGTCTGGCTCACCGCCCGCCGGCTGCACGCCGCGCTGGCCGACCAGACGCTCACCGCCACCGACTTCCGGGTACCGGCGCTCGCCACCGTCGACCTCGCCGGTCACGTGGTCACGGAGGTGGTGTCCCGCGGCAAGCACCTGCTGTTGCGGGTCGCGCCCGGAAGCACGCTGCACACCCACCTGCGCATGGAAGGCAGCTGGCACCTCTACCGGCCGGGCGCGCGCTGGTCGGGCGGACCGGACTGGCAGGTACGGGTGGTGCTGCGGACAGCCGACTGGGTCGCGGTCGGCTATCGGTTGCCCGTCGTCGAGCTGCTCCCGACCGCCGAGGAGGACCGCGTCGTCGGCCATCTCGGCCCGGACCTGCTCGACCCCGGATTCGACGCGACGATGGCCGTGCGCAACCTCGCCTCTGATCCCGCACGGGAGATCGGACAAGCGCTGCTCGACCAACGCAACCTCGCTGGGATCGGCAACCTCTACAAGTCGGAATCCCTGTTCCTGCAACGGGTCTGGCCGTGGGAGCCGGCCAGCTCGGTCGAGCTGCCGCCGCTGGTCGAGCGTGCTCGGAAACTGCTGCTCGCCAACCGTGACCGCCCCGAGCAGTCCACGACCGGATCGCTGCGGCACGGCATGCAGCACTGGGTCTACGGCCGCGAGGGACGGCCCTGCCGGCGCTGCGGCACTGCGATCGCCAGTGCGATGCAGGGGACACCGCCGTACGACCGCATCACCTACTGGTGTCCGGCCTGCCAGCCGCGCCGCTGACTCCACGGGGTAGAGCCCGGTCCGGGCCGACGTGACGGGATCACGCTCGTCGGAAGATTGCCGTTCGCCGGTCGAGCGCAGTCGAGGCCATGAGCACCGGCGTGGTCTCGACTACGCTCGACCACCGAGTACTGGCCGGTCTTTCACGCGCCACCTGGCCGAAAGTGACTCGACTGCGCTCGACCACCGAGTGCTCGCCCGGCCTTTCACGCGCAGACGAGCCACCAGGTCCAAGGTGGCTCGACCGACGAGGGTTTGCCGGCCTTCTGCGCTCAGCCGACTAGCGACAGGCCGGTGTTTCCGCCGCCCGAGTTTCAGACGGCGTTCTCGGCCTGGAACATCCAGCGCATCTTCTCGAGCTCCGCCGTGATCGAGATGAACAGGTCCTGGGTCACCGGGTCGGGTTCCTCGGTGGCCTCGATGCGCTGGCGGAAGCGGTCGGCGAGCGCGTCGTAGCAGGAGATCATGTACGTCACGACCTCGCTGTCGCTCACCCAGCCGCTCTTCGCCTCGGGCAAGCCGCTGCCCGACGCGACGTCGCCGGCGCGGCCCTGCGGGGTGACGCCGATCGCGACCGCCCGCTCGGCGCAGGTATCGGCGTAGGTACGGGCGAACGCGACGACCTCGTCCAGCTGCAGGTGCAGGGAGCGGAAGTTCTTACCGGTCACGTTCCAGTGCATCTGCTTGCCGACCAGAGAAAGGTCGAGCAGGTCGGAGACCGCGCCCTGCAGCGCCTCCCCCGTCACCTTCTGCGCGGACGTGTCGAGGGTGCTGGTGACTGGCATGTCAGTTCCCCTTTCCGTATTCTTGAGTTATTCCACTCTAGCCGAATCGGGTGCGGGTGGCAGCCCCAACAGAGCCGGCCCCACGGTGGGCCACGGCCAGGTCTGCCTCAGCGGCCAGGATCGCCGGGCGTGAGGAACGCGGTGCGCGCCGGGCGGGCGGGCAGCGCGAGTGCGAGGCGCCGGGCACCGCCCGAACGGTCGGCCGCCGTGCCGGACGAGAGCACGAACGAGAGCAGCCAGCGCAGTACCAGATCCACCGCCGCGCCGTCGGTCGCGCGGTCGGCGCGCTCGAGCGCGCCGCACACGGCCACCCGGACGGCCTGCCACTCGGGACCATCGCCAGGGGCCACGAGCGGCAGCAATGCCGTCGGCTCCACGCGCCGCAGCCCTACGAGCACCTCGTCCTGCGCGAGCTGCTCAGCGGCCGCGGTCAGTGCCCCCGCCAGATCACCGCGAGACAACGCGGCGCCCGCGGCAGCGACGACCCGCTCCCGGGCGTCCTCCACGACCAGGGCGAGCAGGTCGGCCTTGGTGCGTACGTGGTTGTAGAGGGTCGCCTTGGCGACGCCGCCGCGGACCGCGACCTCGCTCATCGTGGTGCGGCGCACCCCGCGTTCGGCGAGGACCCGCCGGGCACCGTCGATCGCCGCCGCGCGGGTACGCAACATGCCGTTGCCGGCGCGGGACTGCGGAGGGCGCTGCTGCCGGGACTCGGCAGAGGAGGGCACGGGGAGGCCCGTCAGGCAGCGGACGGGACGCGCCCGGACGGGCGCGTCTCGGTGTGATCGGCCAGGCGCGCCACCTGGCGACGGGCCGCGAGCGCTTCCTGCATCGCGACCTCGTCGCTGACCGCGCGCAGCACCGCCGACATGGGCACGTCGAGCGCCCCACAGATCGCCGCCAGCAGCTCGCTGCTTGCTTCCTTCTGACCGCGCTCGACCTCGGACAGGTAGCCGAGCGAGACGCGTGCGACCCCGGAGACCTCGCGCAAGGTGCGACCCTGACCGACGCGGCGACGCCGCAGCTCGTCCCCGATCACCTGTCGTAGCACGGGCACGGTGTCACCTCCTCGAACGGTCACCCCGGTGGGTCTACGACTACGGTACCGGTCTGGTTCACCTCGCCGCAGAAGCACCCGCGAGCGCTCGATGTCGGCGCGTCGCCCGGTCCGGGCGTCCGTCGCGGGTCGCGATGCGGTGTCGATCAATGCCAGTCTCCCGCCGTGCAGGGGTTGTAATGCTGTAATCAGCGCAACGAGCCGGTGCCCGTCGTTGTTCCCCGCACCGGCCCAGGCGCCAACAGCGACGCGAGCAGCGCGAGCGCCGCGCGCACTGTCGCGGCCCGGACCGCCGAGCGATCACCGGAGAACCTCCAGCGCTCCACCACCACGCAACGCGGGCCCGCCGCAGCCAGGTAGACGGTGCCAACCGGAGCCGGGCCTTGTGGGTCGGGTCCGGCGACCCCGGTGGTGGCCAGCCCCCAGGTCGCACTGCACCGCTGCCGAACCCCGAGCGCCATGGCGGCGGCAACCTGCGGATCGACCGGGCCATGCGCGGCGAGCAGCGCCGCCGGGACGTCGAGCAGGCGCTGCTTGAGGTCGGTGGCGTACGCGACGATCCCGCCGCGCATCACGGCCGACGCGCCGGCCTTCGCGGTCAGCTCGGCTGCCAGCAGTCCTCCGGTGAGCGACTCCGCGGTCGCCACGGTCGCTCCGGCGGCACGCAGCCGCCCGAGCAGCTCGTCGTTCCTCATGCGCTCGGCCGGGCCGCCCGCCGCAGCTGCGCGGCGCGGACCACGTAGTCCAGCCCCGTGGCGACCGTCAGCACGACGGCGACCGCGAGGACGGCTGCTCGGACGACGAGCCAGCCACCGTCGAGCGGCAGCAGGTAGAGCAGGATCGCGAGCATCTGGGCGAGCGTCTTGGCCTTGCCGCCGCGGCTCGCCGGGATGACTCCGCGGCGGATGACCCAGAACCGCAGCCCGGTCACCCCGAGCTCGCGGACCAGGATCAGCCAGGTGATCCACCAGGGTAGATCTCCGAGCACCGAGAGCAGGATCAGCGCGGTACCGACGAGCACCTTGTCGGCGATCGGGTCGGCGACCTTGCCGAAGGTCGTCACGAGATGGCGGCGCCGGGCCAGCTCGCCGTCCACGAGATCGGTGACGCCGGCGACGACGAACAGGCAGGCAGCGATGACGCGGTCGAGGCTGTCGTGGCCGCCGTCGCGCAGCAGCACCCAGGCGAAGACCGGCACGATGAACAACCGCAGCACCGTGAGCAGGTTCGGCAGGTTCACCACGGCGGTGGACCGGACCGGGTCGCCTGCGTGATCCGGCGCCGCGGGTTTGATCACGATCGCGCGTACGGAGTCGCGGGTCGGGCCGCAGCGCGCAGGTCGACGCCGTCGCTCCCCACCACGGTCGCCTCGACCAGGTCCCCGACCACCAGCCCTGCCGCATCTGCACCGACGAGCAGCGTCGTCCCGTCGACCTCCGGCGCCTGGGTGTCGGTACGACCCTCTACCTCACCTCGAGACACCCGCTCGACGAGCACCCGCACCGGCTCGCCCAGGCGGTCCTCGGCTCGTTGCGCGGTGAGCTCCTCCACCAGGGTGGTGATCCGTTCCACCCGCCGCCGGATCTCCTCGGGCTCCAACTTGCCGTCGAACCCCTCGGCTGCCGTGCCGTCCTCGTCGCTGTACCCGAAGACGCCGACGGCATCGAGCCGGGCGAGCGTGAGGAAGCGCTCGAGCTCCTCGAGGTCCGCCTCGGTCTCGCCCGGGAACCCGACGATGACGTTGCTGCGAGCCCCGGCCTCCGGCGCATGGGAGCGGATCAGGGCGAGCAGCGCAAGGAACTCCTCCGTCCCTCCGAAGCGCCGCATCCGGCGCAGCACGGCCGGCGCCGCATGCTGGAAGGACAGGTCGAAGTACGGCACGACGCCCGGCGTGCCTGCGATCACCTCGACCAGGCTGGGGCGGGTCTCGGCCGGTTGCAGGTAGGACACCCGCACCCGGTCGACCCCGGGTACAGCTGCGAGCTGCGGCAGCAGCGCCTCGAGCAGCCGCAGGTCACCGAGGTCCTTGCCGTACGACGTCGAGTTCTCGCTCACCAGCACGATCTCCCGCACGCCCTGACCGGCGAGCCAGGCCGCTTCGGCGAGCACGTCGGGCGGCCGGCGTGACAGGAACGAACCGCGGAACGAGGGGATCGCGCAGAAAGTGCACCGCCGGTCGCAGCCGCTGGCGAGCTTGAGCGGTGCCGTCGGGCCGCCGTCGAGGCGGCGACGCACCACGCGGGGCCCGCTCGCCGGGGCACCGGCCAGGTCGGGCGGGTCGAGCACGACCGCGTGCCCCGGGGTCGAGGTCGCGGCGCCCGGGCGCTCCACCGGGCTGACCGGCAGCAGCCGGCGGCGGTCCTGCGGCGTGTGCGACGGTGCGCGCTCCCCCGCGACGATCCGCTCGAGCCGGGCGGCGATGTCGTCGTACGCGTCGAAGCCCAGCACCGCGTCGGCCTCCGGCAGTGCCTCGGCGAGCGTCGCGCCGTACCGCTCCGCCAGGCAGCCGACCGCGACGACGGCGCGCGGCCCCTCCTCGGCGGTGCGCAGGTCCGCTGCCGCGAGCAGCGTGTCGACCGAGTCCTTCTTGGCCGCCTCGACGAACCCGCAGGTGTTGACCAGCACGGCGTCCGCGTCGGCGGGCTCCGCGACGAGGTTCCAGCCGGCCGCTGTGAGCCGGCCTGCGAGCTCCTCGGAGTCGACCTCGTTGCGCGCACAGCCGAGCGTCACCAGGGCCACCCGGCGCGCGGATCGGGAGTCGCTCACCCCGGGAGGATACGGGCCCTCACCCGCGTGGGGTGACCCGCCGACCTCGGCCGGCCGCGGGGAACTCAGGCGCGGCTGCTGTCGGGGTCGTTCGGGCCGAACGACGTGCGTACGACCTGGCCGGCGTTGCCCGGCGATCCGATGTCGATGCCGTTGACCCGCAGCGACACGCCACCGGCGTTGCCGAAGATGAACTTGATCTTCTTGCGGTCCTTGAAGGTCTTGCGCTCGCCCGTGGTGAGCGTCCCCTCGAACAGGGTGCCCTTGGGTGTCTCCGCCATCACCCAGCTCGGACTGCCGGTAACCGTCAACACGACGTTGACGGTTTCTGCTTGGGCGATCGCGTCGCCCGTACGTCCTGGCGTCGCGGACTGCGTGGGCGGGGTCGCGTCCGGAGGCGGGGGTGCGACCGGCGCCGTCGGGGCGGTTCCGGACGCCGTCGGCAGCGGTACGGCCAGCGGCGGGTTCACCGAGTCGGACGCGCCTCGCACGAGCTGGTATCCCCCGACGCCGAGGACCAGCGCCAGCGCCACCGCCATCACCGCGGTCCAGTTCGGTCCGCGGCGTTCGGCCGCCGCGGCCGCAGCACGGCTCTCACCGAAGCGGTCGCCGAGGGTCGCCGGAGCAGTCTCGGTGCGGGGACCGTCCGCCGGATGGGGGGAGGTCTGCGCCACCGAGGGCGCGCCGAGCGCGTCGAGCAGCGGTCCGGGATCGACGCCGAGCACGGCCGCGATCGACTTGATGTGGCCCCGGGCGTAGGCGATGCCGCCGGAAGGGCGCAGGTCGTCGCGCTCGAGCGCTTCGACGATGGTGCGGCGCAGCCGGGTCGCCTCGCTCACCTGAGCGGTCGTCATCGCGGCGTCCTCGCGCGCCCGCACCAGCTGCGCGCCTACCGAACGCTGCTCGTCCGACACGGTCTATCGGCCCTCACGACTTGTCGCTCGACTTCCCCGGCACTCGGGCTTTCGCGCCGACCGGGCGGGCGGTGTGTCGCCCGGCGGCCACTTACCGCGACGAGTCTAGGCCGGACGTGTGGAAACAGCCAATCAAAGTTGATCACGGATCTGCGAGATCAGTTCCCCCACAAGGAGAACTCACGTTCCGTCACCACCGCGGCGCCGACCGGGCGACGCGGTGACAGCACGTCACGGCGTGGTCCGCCGATTCAACCGCCCAACGACAGCTTGATGTCGTCGAGCTCGTCCGCGCTCACCAGGACCTCGCGCGCCTTGCTGCCCTCGCTCGGTCCGACGACGCCCCGGCTCTCCATCAGGTCCATCAGCCGGCCGGCCTTGGCGAACCCGACCCGCAGCTTGCGCTGCAGCATCGAGGTGGACCCGAACTGCGTCGTCACGACCAGCTCGACCGCGGCGAGCAGCAGCTCGAGGTCGTCGCCGATCTCCTCGTCGATCACCTTGCCGGGGCCGGTAGGCGCGTCGATGTCCGAGCGGTACGTCGGTGCCAGCTGCGTCTTGCAGTGCGCCACGACGGCCCGGATCTCCGGTTCGGTGACCCAGGAACCCTGCAGCCGCATCGGCTTGCTGGCGCCCATCGGCAGGAACAGCGCATCACCTTGGCCGACCAGCTTCTCGGCACCGGGCTGGTCGAGGATCACCCGGCTGTCGGCGAGCGAGGAGGTCGCGAACGCGAGCCGGCTGGGCACGTTCGCCTTGATCAGGCCGGTCACCACATCGACGCTCGGGCGCTGGGTCGCGAGCACGAGGTGGATCCCGGCGGCCCGCGCCAGCTGGGTGATGCGCACGATGGAGTCCTCGACGTCGCGCGGGGCGACCATCATCAGGTCGGCGAGCTCGTCGACGATCACCAGCAGGTACGGGTACGGGGTGAGCACCCGCTCGCTGCCCGGCTCCGGCGTGATCGACCCGGCGCGGACCGCCTTGTTGAAGTCGTCGACGTGCCGGAACCCGAAGTGGGCGAGGTCGTCGTAGCGCAGGTCCATCTCGCGCACGACCCACTGCAGCGCCTCCGCCGCCTTCTTGGGGTTGGTGATGATCGGGGTGATCAGGTGTGGGATGCCCTCGTACGCGGTCAGCTCGACCCGCTTGGGGTCCACGAGCACCATCCGCACCTCGTCGGGCGTCGAGCGCATCAGGATGCTCGTGATCAGGGTGTTCATGCACCCGCTCTTGCCGGCGCCCGTCGCCCCCGCGACGAGGATGTGCGGCATCTTCGCGAGGTTCGCGCAGACGAACCCGCCCTCGACGTCCTTGCCGAGCCCGACGACCATCGGGTGGTGGTCGCTCGTGGCGGCCTTGCTGCGCAGCACGTCGCCGAGGCTGACCAGCTCCCGATCGGTGTTCGGGATCTCGATGCCGATCGCCGACTTGCCCGGGATCGGGGAGAGGATCCGCACGTCGGCGCTCGCCACGGCGTACGCGATGTTCTTGGAAAGCGCCGTGACCCGTTCCACCTTGACGCCGTGCCCGAGCTCGACCTCGTAGCGGGTCACCGTAGGACCGCGGGTGTAGCCGGTCACCTGCGCGTCGATACCGAACTGGTCGAGCACATCGGCGAGCGAGTCGACGACCGCGTCGCTCGCCTTGCTGCGGCTCTTGGGCACCGCGCCCGGCTTGAGCGCCTCGGTGCTGGGCAGGTGGTAGGTGATGTCGCCGGAGAGCGCGAGCTGCTCGACGCGCGAGGGCAGGTCGGGCAGCGGGTCGGCCGGCGGGGTCATGGCTACCGGTCCGGTCGCGTCGGTCAGGTCGACGACGACGGTCTCCGCCTCGTCGAACGGGGCCGGGGGTGTCTCTGGAGGGCTGTCCTTGCGCCGGCGCCGTCGCCCGCCCTGCGCGGCGACCACCGGAGTGTCGAACGGCACGTCGCCGGCTGCCTCGAGGCCCGTCTCGGCCGCTGCTCCTGGAGCCGTGGCCGCGCGGCGACGCCGGCGCTGGCGCGCGGTCGCCGGATCGTGCGGCAGGCCGTCCATGTCGGGGTCGACGTCCTGCAGGTCGGCGGCGCCTGCGGAGCGGCGGGCGAGGAGCGCCGAGAACCCGCGGATCCGGGCCGGAAGCTGTGCCACCGGGGTCGCCGTCACGACGAGCAGACCGAACGCGCCCAGCACGACGAGCAGGACCGCTGCGACGTACGGCCCGACACCCGCGACGAGTGGCGCACTGACCGCCCAGCCGAGCCATCCGGCCCCCGAGCGCATCGCGGCGGTGCCGTCCGCGGGCAGCGGCGTCCCGTGCGTCACGTGCCAGAGACCGGTGCATGCCAGCGCGAGCGCGACGGAGCCGATGACGATCCGGCCGGTCGCGGCGTTCTGATCCGGGTGGCGCAGCACCCGCCAGGCGAGCGCGGCCAGCAGCAGCGGCACCGTCCAGTCGAGCCGGCCCGTCGCGCCGGTCACGACGGTGCGAACGAGCCCGGGGACCGGCCCGTCGACCGCGAACCAGGTCGCGGCCGCGACGACGATGGCGAGGGCGAGCACGAGCAGGCCCAGCCCGTCGCGCCGGTGCGCCGGGTCCAGCTCCCGCGCGCGGTCCCGAGCGCCGTGCCCCACGCGCCGCGCGCCACCGCCGAGCAGGTGCGCGAAGCCGACCCAGAGCGCCCGCAGCCCGCGGCCGATCGCGAAGATCGCCCGCGTCAGCGGGTCGGGGCGTACCGGCGCACTCCCCCGCCCGCGGGAGCTGCTGCTCCGGGGACTCGCACCGCGCGCCCGGCTGGAGGTGCCCGACCGGGGGCGCGAGGAGGTGGACGTACGGGTCGCCATGATCCGCACGCTACCGGCTGGGTCCCACCAGTCACATCCGCCACGCGGTGCCGCACCGCAGCCGCCCCGCAGGCGCGGCGCAGCCAGCACGGCCGGCGCCAGCCGGCGCAGCGCCGGGCTACGCCTCCACGACGACCGGGACGATCATCGGCTTGCGTCGGTGCTTCTCGTTGATCCAGCGCCCGAGCTGGCGGCGCACGATCTGCGCGAGCGCGTACGTGTCACTGGTGCCCTGCCGCAGCGCGTCCTCGACCGCCTGCTGGATCCGCGGTACGACCGGCTCCCAGGTGCCTTCGTCCTCGAAGACGCCGCGGGCCTGGATCTCCGGGCCACCGGTCACCTTGCCCTCGACCGAGTCCACGACCACGACGCACGTCACGAAGCCCTCGGCGCCGAGCACCCGGCGGTCCTTGAGCGACGCCTCGGTGATGTCGCCGACGCTGGAGCCGTCGACGTAGACGTACCCGCAGGGGACCGCACCGACGACCCGGGCGACACCGGCGGCGAGGTCGACGACACCGCCGGAGAGGGTGAGCAGCACGCGCTCGGGGGGCACGCCGGTGAGCACGGCGAGCTCGCCGTTGGCCCGCAAGTGGCGCGGTTCGCCGTGGATCGGCATGACGTGCTTCGGGCCGACGATGTTGTAGCAGTAGACGAGTTCGCCGGCGGCCGCGTGACCGCTGACGTGGACGAGCGCGTTCCCCTTGTGGACCACCTTGGCGCCGAGTCGGGTGAGGCCGTTGATCACGCGCGAGACGGCGTTCTCGTTGCCGGGGATGAGCGAGGACGCGAGCAGGATGGTGTCGCCGGCACCGACCGAGATGTAGTGGTCGCGGTTCGCGATCCGCGACAGGGCCGCCATCGGCTCACCCTGCGAACCGGTGCAGATCAGCAGCACCTTGTCGTCGGGCAGCTCGGCCAGCTCCTCCGGGGTGACCAGCACGTGGTCGGGGACCTGCAGGTAACCGAGCTCGCGGGCCACCCCCATGTTGCGCACCATCGACCGGCCGACGAACGCGACCTTGCGTCCGTGGGCGCGGGCGACGTCGATGACCTGCTGCATCCGGTGGATGTGCGAGGCGAAGGAGGCGACGATGACCCGGCCGGTCGCGCGCCCGATCACCTGGTCGATCACCGGCTGCAGGTCCCGCTCGCTGGCGAGGAAGCCCGGGACCTCGGCGTTCGTCGAGTCGACCATGAACAGGTCGACCCCGGCCTCGCCGAGCCGGGCGAACGCCCGCAGGTCGGTGAGCCGGCCGTCGAGCGGCAGCTGGTCCATCTTGAAGTCGCCGGTGTGCAGGACCGTACCGGCGCTGGTGCGGATGGCGAGGGCGAGCGCGTCGGGGATCGAGTGGGTGACCGCCATGAACTCCAGCTCGAAGGGCCCGAGCCGCTCGACCTGGCCCTCCCCCACCTCCATGGAGTACGCCTTGATGCGGTGCTCGCGCAGCTTGGCCTCGAGCAGCGCGAGGGTCAGCCGGGACCCGAGCAGCGGGATGTCGGGCTTGCCGCGCAGCAGGTACGGGACCGCCCCGATGTGGTCCTCGTGCGCGTGGGTGAGCACGATGGCGACGATGTCGTCGAGCCGGTCGGCGATGTAGGAGAAGTCGGGCAGGATCAGGTCGACGCCGGGCTGGGAGTCCTCGGGGAACAGCACGCCGCAGTCGACGACGAGCAGCTTGCCGTCCTGCTCGAAGACGGTCATGTTGCGGCCGACCTCGCCGAGGCCGCCGAGCGGGACGATGCGCAGCGTGTCGGCGGGCAGCGGCGGCGGGTCGCCCAGCTCCGGGTGGGGATGGCTCATGCGGCGAAGCCTGGCACGCCCGCGGCGGCGAGGTCGGCCCGCAGCCGTACCCGCGCCGGCTCGCCCATCGGGACGAGCGGGAGGCGCAGCGCACCACCGCCGGCCCGGCCCTGCTCCTCGAGCGCCGCCTTCACGGCGATCGCGCCCTGGGTACGCGTCATGATCGCGACGACCACCGGCAGCAGCTCGGCGTTCAGGTCCCGGGCCCGTCCCACGTCGCCTGTCTCGTACGCGAGGGCCATCTCCCGCAGCCGGGAGCTGACGAGGTGGCCCACGACGCTCACCATCCCGACCGCGCCGACGGCGAGCAGGGGCAGGTTCAGCGCGTCGTCGCCGGAGTAGTAGGCCAGGCCGCTGGCCGCCATGACCCGCGCCGCCGCGAACAGGTCCCCCTTGGCGTCCTTGTTCGCCACGATCCGCGGATGCTCGGCCAGCCGCAGCAGGGTGTCGGTCTCGATCGGTACGCCCGTGCGCCCCGGGATGTCGTACAGCAGCACCGGCAGGTCGGTCGCGTCGGCGACCGACCTGAAGTGGGCAAGCAACCCGTCCTGGGGCGGCTTGTTGTAGTACGGGGTCACCACAAGCAGCCCGTGCGCGCCGGCGCGCTGCGCGGCCCGCGCCGACTCGATCGTGTGGCGGGTGTCGTTGCTGCCGACCCCGGCGACCACGTACGCGCGGTCCCCCACCGCCTCGAGCACCGCTCGGACCAGCTGGTCCTTCTCCTCGTCGCTGGTCGTGGGCGACTCTCCGGTGGTGCCGTTGATGATCAGGCCGTCGTTCCCGCCGTCGACGAGGTCGCTCGCGAGCTTGCCGGCGGCATCCAGGTCCAGGGCGCCGTCCGGACGGAAGGGGGTGACCATCGCGGTGAGCACCCGCCCGAAGGGACGCCGCGGATCACGTGTGGGGGCCATGCCGCCAGGCTAACCGGGCCGGGTGATCGCCCGCACCAGCCCTGATACGGGCGCCGGGTGGGTCATGCTGGACAGGTGCCGAAGGACGCGGAGCGGGAACGGTTGGCAGCGGCGGACGCAGGGACGGTCGGCTGGCGGGACTGGGGGCCGTACCTCGCCGAGCGCGCCTGGGGCACCGTGCGGGAGGACTACAGCGCCGACGGCGACGCCTGGGCGTACTTCCCGCACGACCACGCCCGGTCGCGGGCGTACCGCTGGAACGAGGACGGCATGGCCGGCTTCTGCGACAGCGCCCAGGACTGGTGCCTCGCCCTCGCGCTGTGGAACGGCGCCGACCCGATCCTCAAGGAGCGGATGTTCGGGCTGACCGGGCCGGAGGGCAACCACGGCGAGGACGTCAAGGAGTACTGGTGGTACCTCGACGGCACGCCGACCCACTCCTGGCACACCTGGCGCTACCACTACCCGCAGCGCGAGTTCCCGTACGCCGACCTGGTGGCCGAGAACGCCCGCCGCGACCGGACCATGCCGGAGTACGAGCTCGTCGACACCGGCGTCTTCGCCGACAACCGCTACTTCGTCGTCACGGTCGACTACGCCAAGGCCGGACCGTACGACCTGCTGATGCGCATCACCGTCGAGAACGCCGGACCGGAGCGCGCCGACCTGCACGTGCTCCCGACGTTCTGGTACCGCAACAACTGGGACTTCGGCTATCCCGACGACCGGCGCGGCTCGCTGCGGCTCGAGTCGGACCGGGTCGTGGGCCTGCACGACCGGGCCGGGGCGATGGTGCTGAGCAGCGACACCGCCCACGAACCGCTGTTCTGCGACAACGAGACGAACAACGAACGCATCTACGGCACGACCTCCCGCAGCCGGTACCCCAAGGACGGCATCAACGACCACGTGGTCTCCGGTGCGCCGACCGTCGATCCGCAGCACACCGGCACCAAGGTCGCGCTGCACCACACGCTTGCCCTCGACCCCGGGGAGACCCGGGTGATCCGGGTACGGCTCACCGCGACCACCGAGCCGACGACCACGCCCGTCGACCTGTTCGCCGGGTACGACACCGTCATGGCGGACCGCAAGCGCGAGGCCGACGACTTCTACCGGGCCCTCACGCCCCCGGCGTGCACGGTGGAGGAGAACCGCGTGCTGCGCCAGGCGTTCGCCGGCCTGCTCTGGTCCAAGCAGTTCTACCACTACGACGTCGACCGCTGGCTCGACGGCGACGCCGGCTGGCCGGCACCACCCCCAGGGCGCGGCGACATCCGCAACGGGGACTGGCGCCACCTCGGCAACCACGAGGTGCTGCTCATGCCGGACCCGTGGGAGTACCCCTGGTACGCCGCGTGGGACCTCGCCTTCCACTGCGTCGCCGTCGCCCACGTCGATCCCGAGTTCGCCAAGTCCCAGCTGGTCCTGTTGCTGCGCGAGTGGTACATGCACCCCAACGGCCAACTGCCCGCGTACGAGTGGAACTTCTCGGACGTCAACCCTCCGGTGCACGCCTGGGCGGCGCTGCAGGTCTTCCTGATCGATGGCGGCACCGACCACGAGTTCCTCGCCCGCGTGTTCCACAAGCTGACCATCAACTTCACGTGGTGGGTCAACAAGAAGCAGCACGGCGACAACAACATCTTCGAGGGCGGGTTCCTCGGGCTGGACAACATCTCACCGGTCGACCGCTCGGCGCTGCCGCCGTCCGTCGGCTATCTCGAGCAGGCCGACTCGACCGCGTGGATGGCGATGTACGCGCTCGACCTGCTCGAGATCGCGCTGCGCCTGGCCGTCGAGGACCGGGCGTACCAGGACGTGGCGACCAAGTTCTTCGAACACTTCCTCGCCATCGCGGGCGCGGCCAACTCGGCCGCATTGTGGGACCCGCAGGACGCGTTCTACTACGACCGGCTGCACCTCGCCGACGGCCGCGACGTACCGATCAGGGTGCGCTCGCTGGTCGGGCTGCTCCCGGTGACGGCCGCGACGTCGTACGACGACATGGTGCCCGAGCGGCTGCCCGACTTCACCGCTCGCGCGGTGTGGTTCCTCACCAACCGCCCCGCGCTGGCCGGCTCGTTCCACCTGCGCGAGGGCCAGCACGCGGTGCACCGGCTGCTCTCGGTCGTACCGCCGGAGCGCCTGCTGCCCGTGCTCGAACGGGCCTTCGACGAGGACGGGATGCTCTCGCCGTACGGCATCCGGTCGGTCTCGGCCGAGCACCGCGCCGAGCCCTTCCGCCTGGACGTCGACGGGATGCACTCGTTCGTCGACTACGAGCCCGGCGAGTCGAGCACCGCGCTGTTCGGCGGCAACTCCAACTGGCGTGGACCGGTGTGGTTCCCGCTGAACACGTTGCTCGTCGAGGCGCTACGCGACTACGGGCGCTACCTCGGCCCGAGCGTCACCGTCGAGTACCCGGCCCGTTCCGGCAGGCACCTGACGCTGAAGGAGGCGGCGGACGACCTGAGCGCGCGACTGGTCTCGCTGTTCCTGCCGGGCAGTGACGGCCGGCGCCCGTGCCATGGCGATGACCCGCTCCTCGCCCGCGACCCGCGCTGGCGCGACAACATCGCCTTCCACGAGTACTTCCACGGCGACACCGGTGCCGGCCTGGGCGCCTCGCACCAGACGGGGTGGACGGCGCTCGTGGCACACCTGCTGCTGCGGGTGCACAGCCCGCGCCCCGACACGGCGAACCCCACCGTGCAGGTGCCGGGTACGGGATGAGCGCCGCATGACCGCAGCGACGACGATCGCAACATTGGAGGAGATGCCATGGAACTGCAGGGCAGGACCGCGATCGTGACCGGCGGCAACAGCGGCATCGGTGCCGCGATCGTCGCCGAGCTCGGCGCGCGCGGGGCGAACGTCGTGATCGACTACGTGACGGGGGCGCCCGCGGCCGACGCGCTGGAGGCGCAGGTCGAAGGCACCGGCGCGCAGGCGATCACCGTCGAGGCGGACGTGAGCAAGGTGGCGGACCTGCAGCGGCTCGTCGACAGCGCCCTGCAGCGGTTCGGACGTCTGGACGTGATGGTCAACAACGCCGGGATCGAGACGCGGACGTCCGTGCTCGACACCACCGAGGACCAGTACGACCGGGTGCTCGCCGTGAACCTCAAGAGCGCGTTCTTCGGCACCCAGCTCGCGGCGAAGGCCATGATCGCGAGCGGTGCGGGCGGGGTCGTCATCAATGTCAGCTCGGTGCACGAGGACTGGCCGATGCCGGGCAACACGCCGTACTGCCTGTCCAAGGGTGGCATGCGCATGCTCACCCGCACCGCGGCGCAGGAACTCGGCCCGCACCGCATCCGGGTCGTCGGCGTGGGGCCGGGCGCGATCGCCACGCCGATCAACGCCGCCACACTGGCGAATCCGGACGAGCTGCGCATCCTGGATGCGGCGATCCCGCTCGGGCGTATGGCGCGCCCGGAGGAGGTCGCGCACGTCGTCGCGTTCCTCGCCGGGGACGGGGCCGACTATGTGACCGGCAGCACGTTCTTCGTCGACGGTGGCCTGATGCACAGCAGTCCGGGCCTCTGAACGCCGGACCCGGGGTTGCGAACGGGGGGCGGGCTTGGAATCGTCGCGGGGATGCCCGCGCTGACCACTGTGCTCGACGCGGTCCGTTCCATCCCGCCTGCCGGCTACCTCGCGCTGGTCGTCGCAGTCAGCGTGCTCTGCCAGTGGGTCGCGTGGCGGGTACGCGTGCCGTCGATCCTGCTGCTGCTGCTCGTCGGGTTCGGCCTCGGCCAGCTCGTGCGCGCGGAGGCGGTGTTCGGGCACGACGTGCTGTTCGGCGGCGTCCGGCTCGCCGTCGGGGTGATCCTGTTCGAGGGCAGCCTGTCGCTGCGCTTCCGCCAGGTGACCGACCTGCGTACGCCCGTACGACGCCTGGTGTCGGTGACGGTGCTGATCGCGTGGGTGTTGATCACGCTCGCGGCGTGGGCGCTCGGCTTCGACCCCCGTCTGGCACTGCTGGTCGGCGCCATCCTCGTCGTCACCGGACCGACCGTGATCAACCCGATCCTGCAGACGCTGCGCCCCACCCGTCGGGTGTCCTCGCTGCTGCGGTGGGAGGGCATCATCGTCGACCCGATCGGTGCGGTGCTGGCGCTGCTGGTGTTCCAGGCGATCCTCGCCGGCGAGGCGAGCCAGGCGGTGCCGGCGGTGCTGCTGTCGCTGGGCCGTACCTTGCTCGTCTCCTTCGGGATCGCGATCGTCCTCGGTGCGGCGCTCGAGTTCCTGATGCGCCGTCACGCGGTTCCGGACTTCCTGCACGGTGTCGTGTTCCTCGCCGCGGCGGTGGGCGCCCTCGCGGTATCCGATGCGCTCCAGCCGGAGAGCGGCCTGCTGACGGTGACGCTCCTCGGGATCTACCTCGCGAACCGTCCGCTGGTGCAGCTGCAGCACGCGGCCGAGTTCACGGCGCACCTGCAGGTGCTGTTCGTCGGCACCCTGTTCATCGTCCTCGCCGGCCGGGTCACCCCCGAGCAGGTCGTCGCGGTGCTGCCGACGGCGCTGCTGTTCCTGGCTGCGCTCGTCCTGGTGGTGCGACCGGTCAGCGTCCTGCTCGGCCTGCGCGGCACCAACGTCACGCGCAAGGAGCGCACGGTGCTGGCCTGCATGGCGCCGCGCGGAGTTGTCGCGGCCGCCGTCACCAGCATCTTCGCGCTCGGGCTCGCCGATGCGGCGCAAGGAGCGGGCGGCGCCGGTGACCTGACCGGGCTCGCCGACCAGGCGACGCGCCTGGTGCCCACCGTCTTCGTGATCATCGTCTGCACGGTCGCGCTCTACGGGCTGGCGATCGGACCACTCGCCGAACGTCTCGGACTGGCCTCGGCGAACCCGCAAGGCGTGCTGTTCGTGGGTGTCAACACCTGGGTCGTGCAGACCGCGAAACTGTTGCGGGAGCTCGGGATACACACGCTGATCGTCGCGCGGAACGCCGGCACCCTCGCCGAGGCACGCAGCGCGGGTCTGGAGACCCTCACCGCGAACATCCTCTCCGAGTTCGCGGTCAAGGACATGGACCTGGCCGGCATCGGCCACTTCGTGGCATGCACCCCCGAGGACGAGGTCAACGCCACCGCCGCGCGCGAGTTCGCCCGGGTCTTCGGTGGGGCCAACACCTACCAGCTGCACCGGGACGCCCGGATGACCGGGACGGGCGACGAGAAGCACGACACCGCCGGTCACCTGTCCGCGCGCTATGCGTTCGTACCGGCGCTCTCGCGCGCCGAGCTCGACCGTCGCACGCTGTCCGGGCTCGCCGTACGGCAGTTCGAGCTCACCGACGACTACACGCTCGAGGACTTCCGGCGCGAGCACGGCGAGCAGGCCGTGGAACTGTTCGTGCAACGCCGGCCCGGCACCATCGAGGTCGCGCACGAGGACAACCGCAACCTCAACGGCGGCGGCACCCTCATCGCCCTCGCCCCCCGGTCCGCGCCGCTCAGCAGCTGAGCAAGGCCGGCGCGCGCCGTACCGGAGGGTTCGTCGCCCCGGCGTGTCGTGGCGCTGACGAACCACACGGTGCGGCGGGCGGCGTGCAGGTGCTCGATACCGGCCGCGTGCCGCGGATCAGGGAGCGACGCGGCCGTTCGAGACGAACGCCGCATGGGTGATCGGCATCAGCTCCGACCAGTGCTGCTCGTACAGCTCCGCGACCATCTCGATCTCCCGCTGGGGGTAGGAGGGGAAGCGGGAGTCGTCGCTGCGCCGGCGCAGCGACAGGAAATTCATGAGGGCACGTGCGTTCATCGTCACGTACGCCGAGGAGTACGTGCTCACCGGCAGCACCGTGCGGGCGACCTCGCGGGCCACTCCGGCGTCGAGCATCCGCTGGTACTGCGCGTACGCCTGCCGGCACGCTTGCTCGCACGCCTCGACGGTCAGCGCGTGCTGCTCGGCGGTGCCGGGCTGGAAGTCGTACGCGCCCGCCTTGCCCACCTGGATCAGGTTGCGCTCCGGGCCGGGCACGTAGAACACCGGCTCCAGCACCCGGTAGCGTCCACTCTCCTCGTTGTACGAGCTCATCCGGTGCCGCATGTGCTCGCGCCACACGAAGATCGGGGCCTGCACGTGGAAGGTCATCACGGAGTGCTCGAACGGGCTGCCGTGCCGCTCGCGCATGAGGAACCGGATCAGCCCGGCGGAGGCCTGCGCGTCGGCCGTCGCCGATTCGATGGACCGCTCCCCCTGCGTCGAGACCCGCGCGGCGAACAGCACGTCGCTGTCGGACGCGGAGTACTTCACCAGTTCGACCGTCACGTCGGACCGGAACTTCACCTCGGGCAGGTCGGGATCGCTCACCGTTCGAGGCTACCTGCCGGGACCGGCGCGTCGGCGCCAGCGACACGTCCGCGCTCGCGACCGTCCGCGCTAGCGACCGAGCCGGTGCACGCCCGGCTCCGGCAAGCCGGCATCGAAGCGGTCCAGGGCGAAGGTGGCGAGGTCAGGGTCGGCGGCCCCGCCCTCGGCGAGGTCGGCCAGCACCAGGCCCATGAGGGCGGAGAACTTGAAGCCCTCGCCGGAGTCCCCGCAGGCGAGGACCACCCTGCCGTCCGCGACCCGGTCGATCACGAACCGGCCGTCCGGCGAGTCGGTCCAGACGCACACCTGGGCGTCGAGGACCGTCGGCGGTACCGCGGGCAGGTCCGCCCGGACGCGTGCCGCGAGCTGCGCCGTGAGGCGGTCGTCGGGCGTACGGTCCAGGTCGGCCTCGGTGAAGTCGCGCAACGGCGCATCGAGCCCGAGCTTGTAGCCGCGTCCCGGCGTCGCCATCGCGTAGAGCCCGGCGCGCGCGTCGCTCGGCCCGTCGTAGAGGCACGGCAGCATGTCGGTGAGGGTCGGGTCCGCCGCGTCGCCGAAGTGGACGACCTGTTCGAGATGCGGGCGCAGCGGCAGCGCGATCCCGAGCGTCCGCACCAGCGGACCGGCTCCCGGCCCGGGCGCGAGGACGACGACGTCCGCGTCGTACGCCGCGGTCTCGCACTCCACCCGTACCCGCTCACCGTCCGGTACGACGGCACGTACCGTCGCGGTGGTCAGGGTGCCGCCGGCGCTCGCGAAGAGCTGGTGGTGGGCCCGCAGTGATTCTGCGGCGAGCAGCGGCCCGGCGCTCGCCTGCCATACCGCGGCGCGGCCGTCCGGGCGCAGACCGGGGAAGAACCGCCCGACGTCGGGCGCGTCGACGACGGTGTGGGGCACTCCCGCGGCGGTGAGCGCCTCGACGGCGGTGGGCAGCGACTCGTCATCGCGCCAGAGCAGGCCGCGTTCGAGGTGCACCCGTGCCCCGGTGAGCGAGGCGAGCCGGTCCCACGCCTCGACGCTGCGCAGCGCCAGGCGTACCCGTACCGCATCCGGGTGGGTCAGCCGCCAGATCCGGGTCGGCCCGGGAGACGAGGACAGCAGGTTGCCGACGCCGTACCGGTCCAGCAGCCGGACGGTGTGCCCGCGCCGGGCCAGCTCCGCGGCGGCGGGCAGTCCCCATGCGCCCGCCCCGACGACCACCACCCGCATGCCCCGCAGGCTAACCGCCCGGTCGCCGGCGGCGGCCGGTCGGCCAGGATGGAGCGGTGGCCGACGTGTCCGTACGACAAGCGCGACCCGCGGACGCCCGCGCCGTGGCGTCGCTGACCGTACGGTCCTGGCTGTCCCAGCTGCCCGCAGCGCCGGTCCCGGAACTGGAGGCGGCGGCCGCGCAGTGGGAGCGGGCGATCGCCGAGCCGGGGCCGAACCTGCTGCTCGTCGCGTGCGCGGGCGACCTCGTCGTCGGGTACGCGACGGCCGGGCCCAGTGACGGGCCGGGCGCGGAGATCGGCGAGCTGGTGGTCGGTGAGGAGCATCGGCGGGCCGGCCACGGGTCGCGGCTGATGGCCGCGGCCGTGGATCTGCTGCGCCATGCGGGCTTCACCTCGGTGCTCACCTGGGTGGGCGAGGAGGACCTGGCCCGGCAGCGGTTCCTGCTCTCGGCCGGGTTCGCCGCCGAACCGCTCGGCCGGGTCCTGGACCTCGACGGCACCGGCGCGGTGACGATCCGCCAGCAGCGCTGGTCCGCCCTGCTCGCCTGATCCACCCCCCCTCCTTCCGCGTGTCCCTGCTCGAAACGTCGTCAACTCCGCGAGTTGACGACGTTTCGAGCAGGGACACGGGGTACGAGCGGGGGGCGGGTAGGGTCGCGGCGGTGTCCGGGAGCTGGCAGACGACGCGTCGCAGCGTCCTGTCGACCGCCCTCGGCGTGGGCCTGGCGACGGGCGCGTACGGCATCTCGTTCGGCGCGATCGCGGTCGCCGGCGGCCTGAACCCGCTGCAGGCGCAGGTCCTCTCCGCGCTGATGTTCACCGGCGGCTCGCAGTTCGCGCTGGTCGGCGTGCTGTCCGGCGGCGGCGGGGCGGCATCGGCGGTGACGACCGCCGTCCTGCTCGGTGCCCGCAACGCGTTCTACGGGCTGCGCCTGGCCCCGGTGCTGCGGGTACGCGGGCTGCAGCGGCTGGCGGCCGCCCAGCTGACGATCGACGAGTCGACCGCCGTGTCCTTCGGTCAGGACGAACGCGCGTACGACGGCCGCGCCGCACGGCTCGGGTTCTGGGCGACCGGTCTGGCGGTGTTCGTGTTCTGGAACCTCGCCACGCTGATCGGCTCGCTGTCGGCCGAGGCGCTCGGCGATCCGCGTACGTTCGGCCTCGACGCCGCGATCCCGGCGGGTTTCATCGCGCTGGTGTGGCCGCGGCTGCGCGAGCGGCGCGCGCTGGGCGTGGCGCTCGGCGCCGGGGTCGTCGCGCTGGCCCTGACACCGTTGCTGCGGCCGGGGATTCCCGTACTGCTCTCGGCCGTCGTGGCGGTCGTGGCCGGCCTGCTCGAGGTCCGTCGCCGCGCGGGACTTCGCCCATGAGCGCGACGTGGATCGCCGTGCTGGCAGCGACGTTCGGCTGCTACGCGTTCAAGCTCGCCGGCCAGTCGATGCCGCGTTCGGTGCTCGACCGTCCCGTGGTGCAGGCGATCGCCGACCCGCTGCCGGTGGCGCTGCTGGCGGCACTCGTCGTGACGAACACCTTCGCGCTGGGCAATGCGCTCGTCCTCGACGCGCGCGCCGTCGGGCTGGCGGCCGCTGTCGTCGCCCTGCTGCTGCGCGCGCCGTTCCTGGTGGTGGTGATCGTCGCCGCGGCGGCCGCGGCTGGCGTACGTGCGCTCGGCTGGGCCGCCTGAACTGCCCCGCTTCAACGTGAGGGCGTGTCGCCCGTACGCAGCTCCGGGAACTGGTCGTCGCGCCATTCGGTACCGGGGTGCTCGGCCCGCTCCTCGAGCCCCCGCAGCTCGACGCGGCGGATCTTGCCCGAGATCGTCTTGGGGAGATCGTCGACGATCTCCAACCGGCGGATCCGTTGGTACGGGGCGAGTCTTTCCCGCGCGTGCCGCAGGATCGCGAGCGCGGTCGTGTCGTCGGGCCGGTAGCCCGCCGCGAGGGTGGCGTACGCCTTCGGTACGGCCATCCGCACCGGATCCGGCGCCGGCACCACCGCGGCCTCGACCACCGCCGGGTGCTCGACCAGGACGCTCTCGAGCTCGAACGGGGAGATCTTGTAGTCGCTGGCCTTGAACACGTCGTCGGTACGTCCGATGTAGGTGATGTAGCCGTCCGCGTCACGCACCGCGACATCACCGGTGTGGTAGTAGCCACCCGCCATGGCGTGCTCGTTCTGCCCGCGGTCGACGTACCCCTGCATCAGGCACACCGGGCGCCGCGCGAGCTCGAGGCAGATCTCGCCCTCGTCTCCGGTACGGCCGGTGAGCGGGTCGACCAGGGCGACCGGCATACCGGGCAACGGGGTGCCCATCGACCCGGGGCGCAGCGGTTGCCCCGGCGGGTTGCCGATCTGGGCGGAGGTCTCCGTCTGCCCGTACCCGTCGCGGACCGTCAACCCCCACTGCTGCTGCACCTGGGTGATGACCTCGGGGTTCAGCGGCTCGCCGGCGGCGGCGACCTCGCGCAGCCGGCCCGGCCCGGCGGACAGGTCGGCCTGGATCAGCATCCGCCACACCGTCGGCGGCGCGCAGAACGTCGTGACGCCCACCCGCCGGATCTGCTCCATCAACCGCGCCGCGTCGAAACGGCTGTAGTTGTAGAGGAAGATGCTCGCCTCACCGATCCACGGGGCGAAGAAGCAGCTCCACGCGTGCTTCGCCCAGCCCGGCGAGCTGATGTTCAGGTGCACGTCGCCGGGCTGGATGCCGATCCAGTACAGGGTCGACAGGTGCCCGACGGCGTACGACTGCTGGGTGTGGGCGACGAGCTTGGGCCGGCTCGTCGTGCCTGAGGTGAAGTAGAGCAGCTGCAGGTCGTCGGCCGCCGTCACCGCCTCGCGCGCAGGTGGGTCGCTGATCTGGTACGCCTCGCGGTAGTCGGCCCAGCCGGCGAGCTCGCCGACGCAGATCCGGCCGTACGTCCCCGGTACGTCCGCGAACTTCGCGGCGTCCGCCGGACCGGCCACGACGTGGGCGACGCCGCCGCGCTCGATCCGGTCGGCGAGGTCGGCCGCACCGAGTGCGGTCGTGGTGGGGATGATCACCGCGCCCAGCTTGATGACCGCGAGCATCGTCTCCCACAGTTCGACCTGGTTGCCCAGCATGAGCATCACGCGGTCGCCGCGGCGTACGTCCCGTGACTCGAGCCAAACGGCCACCTGGTCGGAGCGGTGCCGCAGCTGCTCGAAGCTGCACCGCTGCTCGGACCCGTCCTCCTCGGCGATCCAGAGGGCGGTGCGCTCGTTGCCGCGGGCGATGACGTCGAACCAGTCGACGCCCCAGTTGAAGCGGCCCGGGAACTGCGGCCAACGGAACTCCCGTACCGCGCGCGCCTGGTCGGTGCGCAGCTCGAGCAGCTGGTCACGTGCCGCCCGGTACGCCCGGGTCGCTTCCGATTCGGTGAGCCCCATCGTCGCCTCCCGGCGACAACTGTTGCACCGCCCGAAGCGGTCTGTCAGCGCGTCGGACCGGTCGGGCCCCGCGCTGGGAAAGTCGGGCAGCGCCGCGCCGTCGCCCGCCCGTGTGCGGTGCCGCATGATGGGCAGGTGACAGCACCCGCCCCCCGCCGCTCGCTCGTCTCGCGGCTGCTGGGGCGCGAGCCCGACCCGCATCGCCCCCTCGACCACGACTACGTCCAGACCCGCTGGGTGCGGCTCTACCGACCGGGCCCGTGGCGGGTCGCGGTGCTGGTGCCGGCCGCGCTGGTGCTCGCGTTCGCCGCCTCCATCGTCTTGGTCGCGGTGCTCGCCGTTCGGGTGCATCCGGTGCTGCACCTGGGCACGCTGCTCGTCGCGGCGCTCGTGCTCGCCGGGCTCGGGCTGCTCCTCACCCGGGCGATGACCTCCGGGGTCTACGTCAACGACCAGGGCGTACGGGTGGTGTCGCTCCGCCGGTCCCGGGTGATGCGCTGGGACGAGGTCGTCGACGTACGACGCGTGGCCGGGCCGCAGGCGGTGTTCGGGCTCCCGATGGTCCGCCAGGACGGCGAGCGGGTGCTGCTGATCCTGCGCGGCGGGTCCGACGTACCGACGCCGGTGGCGACCGGCGCCGCCGACTTCGCCGGACGCGCGGAGGCGTACGACATCGCGGCCTCGGCGCTGGAACGGTGGTGGCAGGCCGGGCGCGCCTGACGGCGCACCGCCGCCCAAGAGGGGCGCAACCTGCCGTCGGTCGCGGCGGGGCTCAGGTGACCTTGAACTTCGCCTTGCCCGGCGCGTAGCCGCCCTTCTTCACCACGATCGACTTCTTGCCCTTCGCCGTACCCTTCTTGATCTTGAAGGTGACCTTGCCGTTGGCCTTGGTCTTCTTGACCTGCTTGCCCAGCTTCACCTTCGCGCCCGCGACCGGGTCACCGACGTCCCTGACGGTGATGACCTCCTTGCCGCCCTTCGCCGACTTGATCTTCTTCTTCGACACCTTGACGGTGAGCCCGGCGAGCACCTGGGTGTGCAGCACCGACATCGGCTTGGGGAAGGCCTGCGTCGTCACCACCAGGTCGAGCCGCCCGGTGCTCCCCTCCGAGGACAGCTGGTAGACCTCGCCCTGCCCTGGCGTGACCACGCGCGTCGCCTTGCCGACCTTCGTCTTGACGAGGTTGCTGCGCGCCGACCACAGCTGCCCACCGGTGCCGGCCCAGGACAGCCAGACGCGGGATCCGTAGGAGGTCAGCGCGATCTTGCGCGCGCCGGCTGCGGCGACGGTGAACCCGGCGCTCGATCCGAGCCGCTGCACCCGGATCTGCTTGGTCGGGTTGCCCATGGCGTACGCCACGTACGCACCGCCGCCGGCGGGCGCCGCGACGGGCTGGTCCTGCAGCTTGTTGTCGGCCGTCCATCGTCCGGCGGTGCTCGTCACCGAGTCGGCCAGCCGCACCCAGTCGCCCTCCGGCACGAGGCCCGAGCTCATGTCGAACTGGTGCGCCCAGACCCCTGTCTTCGTCGCTGCCGTGGTGTCGCCGTCCTGCACGAAGACGACGACCCAGACCGCTCCGCTGGCACGGTCGCGTACCAGGCTGGTGTTGTACGTGGTCTTGTTGCCAGGCAGGTTTATCGTGTTGATCTTGCCGGAGTCGTCGGACAGGTAGATGGTGCCGTTCAAGGAGTACGCGACGACCGTCCGACCGTCGGGCAGCACGACCGCGCCGTACCCGTAGCCGCCGTAGGCCTGGTTCGAGGAGAACGGGAACCGGGTCTGCGGCGAGAGGCTCCACGAGTCGCCGACGGCGCTGTAGATGCGGGTGCCGTCGTACGAACCGCTGGTCTGCGTCGTACGCACGCCGCCGAAGATCAACTGCCGCTCCCCGCCGGCATTCACCAGCTTCGGGTCGAACGCGAGGCTTGACCAGGATTCGACGGCCGTCTGCTGCGCCCCGGCCTTGCCCTTGGCCGAGACCGTCCGGGTGAGGATCGAGTTCTTCCCTGCACTCGGTACGGTCGTCCACGCTGCCGTGAGCGTCTTGCCGACGCGCAGCAGGCCGGGCTGGCTGCTGTTCTGTACGCCCTGCTTGCCCAGGGTGGTCCAGGTGCCGGGTGGCCCGGCGTACGCCGGTGCGGCGAGCGGAAGGCCCAGCAGCCCGACGGCCGCCGCGGCCACCCCCGCGACGGCGCCGCGGGTGAGCAGGCGGCGGGTGGAACGAACGGTCTGCGGCACGGCGGTCTCCCAAGTTAAGTCAACAACGATGAGATCGCTCGTACCGTAGCCAATCCGCGCGCCCGGCGCGCCCGTATTGACACGGATCTGACGATGTGAACCGCAAGCCGGGCGCCCTCGTCGCCTCAGCACCGCACCACGCGGCTCACGTGAGCCGGTGATCTCCGGCGCGCGCACTTCGCCGGGGCTGGGCGAAACGGCCGACACAGCGGCGCGCAGGCCGGCGGGTGCTCGCGCCGACTCGATCCGGGGGCTGCACCGCCCGGTCAGGGCAGGTCGAGGTAGTGCTCGAGGCCGACGGTCAGCCCCGGGTGCGCCGCGACCTGGCGTACGCCGCGCAGCACCCCGGGCATGAACGAGGTCCGGTCCAGGGAGTCGTGGCGCAGCGTCAGCGTCTCCCCCGCGGCTCCGAGCAGGACCTGCTGGTGGGCGAGCAATCCGCGCAGCCGCACCGAATGGACGCGTACGCCTTCGACCTCGGCCCCCCGCGCGCCCGGCAGCGAGTCGGCCGTCGCGTCGGGCATCGGGGCGCTGCCCGCGGAGCGGCGGCTGGCAGCGATCAGCTCCGCCGTCCGGCGCGCGGTGCCGGAGGGCGCGTCGGCCTTGGCCGGGTGGTGCAGCTCGATGACCTCGACCGACTCGAAGTACGGGGCCGCCTGCGCCGCGAACTGCATCAGCAGCACCATGGCCACCGAGAAGTTCGGCGCGATCAGCACCCCGACCGAGGGGACGGCCGCACACCACTCGCGCACGGCGGCCAGCCGGGCGTCGTCGAACCCGGTCGTCCCGACGACCGCGTGGATCCCGTGGCCGACGGCGAACTCCAGGTTCGCCATCACCGAGTCGGGCGTGGTCAGGTCCACCACGACCTCTGCGCCGGCGTCGACCAACGCAGAGAGTGCGCCGTCACGGCCGAGCGCCGCGACAAGTTCCAGATCCGCGGCCGCCTCGACCGCGGCCACCGCGGTCGAGCCCATCCGGCCCTGTGCACCCAGCACTGCGACCCGAATCGTCACGCCCTCACCACTCCCTGCACGCCCGGTACGCGATCGTCGGCAGGCTGCGCCGTGCTGATCACGCGACGGCCCGGGCGAAGTCCCGGTCGGCGTCGAACGGTCCGATCACGGCGAGCGTGGGCCGGGTCGCCAGCAGATCCGTGGCGACCTGCTGCACGTCCTCGAGCGTGACCCCGCTGATCCGGTCCAGCAGTTCGCCGACCGGCGGTAGTTCCCCGTGCAGCAGCTCGGCTTTGCCGAGCCGGCTCATCCGCGAGCCGGTGTCCTCGAGCCCGAGCACCAGCCCACCGCGCATCTGCCCCTGACCGCGCAGCAGCTCATCACATGTGATGCCGTGCTCGGCGACGAGCGCCACCTGGTCCCGGCAGATGGCGAGTACGTCGTCGACCTTCTTCGGCAGGCACCCGGCGTAGACGCCGAACATGCCGGTGTCGGCGTACTGCGAGGCGAAGGAGAAGACCGAGTACGCGAGGCCGCGCTTCTCGCGGATCTCCTGGAACAACCGGCTGCTCATGCCGCCGCCGAGCGCGGCGTTCAGGACACCGAGCGCGAACCGGCGCTCGTCGCACCGGTCCACGCCGGGCACGCCGAGCACGAGGTTGGCCTGCTCGGTGCCCTTGCGCACCACCCGCACGTCGCCCGCACCGACGGTACGGGCGCGCCCCGAGCGCGGGGCCGCCGGCGAAGCGGTGCCCTCGAGCCGGCCCGCGGCCTGGAACGCCTTGCGCACCAGGCGAACCAGCGTCGGGTGGTCGATGTTGCCGGCAGCGGCGACGACCATGTTCTCCGGTTGGTACCGGCGCCGGTAGAACGAGCGGATGGCGCGCGGCGTGATCGTCTCGATCGACTGCGTCGTGCCGAGGATCGAGCGGCCGAGCGGGCCGGTGCCGTACATCGCCTCGGCGAACTCCTCGTGCACCAGGTCGGACGGGTCGTCGTCACGCATCGCGATCTCCTCGAGGATCACGTCGCGTTCGGAGTCCACGTCCGCCGGACGCAGGAGCGCAGAGGTCACCAGGTCGCACACCACGTCGATCGCGAGCGGCAGGTCCACGTCGAGCACCCGCGCGTAGAAGCAGGTGTACTCCTTGCTGGTGAACGCGTTCAGCTCACCGCCGACCGCGTCGACCGCCGCTGAGATCTCCAGCGCGCTGCGGCGCTCGGTGCCCTTGAACAGCAGGTGCTCGAGGTAGTGGGCCGCGCCGGCCTGCGGGACGGTCTCGTCACGGGAACCCACGCCGACCCAGATGCCGAGCGACACCGAACGCACCCCCGGCAGGTGCTCGCTGACGACCCGCAGGCCGCCGGGCAGCACGGTACGCCGGACCCGGGCGCCGTCCTCGTCGAGCAGCGTGACGGTGGACCCGGGTCGCTGCTCGTACGCGACGGGCACGCGGCGGCGCCGCGTGCCCGTCCTCGTCGTACCGGTCAACGTCAGGCGTCCGCGGCGGCCGGCGCCGGCTCGGCCTGGTCCGCCCCGTCGGCGTTCTCCTCGACGGGCGTCAGCGACAGCTTGCCCCGCGAGTCGACCTCGCTGATCTCGACCAGGATCTTCTGCCCGATCTGCACCACGTCCTCGACGTTGGCCACCCGCTTGCCGCCGGCCAGCGACCGCAGCTTGCTGATGTGGACCAGGCCGTCCTTGCCCGGCAGCAGCGAGACGAACGCACCGAAGGTCGTGGTCTTCACGACGGTCCCCAGGTAGCGCTCGCCGACCTCGGGCATCTGCGGGTTCGCGATCGCGTTGATCTGCGCGCGTGCCGCTTCGGCCTTCGGCCCGTCGACGGCGCCGATGTAGATCGTGCCGTCGTCCTGGATCGTGATGTCGGCGCCGGTCTCCTCCTGGATCTGGTTGATGACCTTGCCCTTGGGCCCGATCACCTCACCGATCTTGTCGACCGGGATCTGCACCGTGATGATCCGCGGGGCGTACGGCGACATCTCGTCGGGCGCGTCGATCGCCTCGAGCATCACGTCGAGGATCGCCAGGCGCGCGTCCTTGGCCTGCGTCAGCGCCCGGGCGAGGACCGAGGCGGGGATGCCGTCGAGCTTGGTGTCCAGCTGCAGCGCGGTCACGAACTCCTTGGTACCGGCGACCTTGAAGTCCATGTCGCCGTACGCGTCCTCCGCGCCGAGGATGTCGGTGATCGCGACGTATTCCGTCTTGCCATCGACGGTGTCGGAGATCAGCCCCATCGCGATGCCCGCGACCGGTGCCTTCAGCGGCACTCCCGCGTTGAGCAGCGACATCGTCGAGGCGCAGACCGAGCCCATCGACGTGGACCCGTTGGAACCGAGCGCCTCCGAGACCTGGCGGATGGCGTACGGGAACTCGTCCTTGCTCGGCAGCACCGGCACGAGTGCACGCTCGGCGAGGGCGCCGTGGCCGATCTCGCGGCGCTTCGGGGAGCCGACGCGCCCGGTCTCGCCGGTGCTGTAGGGCGGGAAGTTGTAGTTGTGCATGTAGCGCTTGCGCGTCACCGGCGAGAGCGTGTCGAGCTGCTGCTCCATGCGCAGCATGTTCAGCGTGGACACCCCGAGGATCTGGGTCTCGCCGCGCTCGAACAACGCCGAGCCGTGCGCCCGCGGGACGACCTCTACCTCGGCCGACAGGGTGCGGATGTCGGTGATGCCGCGACCGTCGATGCGGACCTTGTCGCGCAGCACCCGCTGGCGTACGAGCTTCTTGGTGACCGCGCGCAGGGCCGCGCCGATCTCCTTCTCCCGACCGGTGAAACGCTCGGCGAGCTTGTCGCCGACCAGCTCCTTGACGCGGTCGAGCTCGGCCTCGCGCTCCTGCTTGCCGGCGATCGTCAGCGCTGCGGCCAGCTCGGATCCGACGGCCTCCTCGACGGCCGCGATCACGTCGTCCTGGTAGTCGAGGAACCGCGGGTACTCCCGGGTGGCCTTCGCGGCGTGGGCGGCGAGGTCGGCCTGCGCCTCGCACAACGTGCGGATGAATGGCTTGGCGGCATCCAGCCCCTGGGCGACGACCTCCTCGGTCGGCGCTGTCGCACCGCCGCGTACCAGCGCCACGGTGCCCTCGGTGGCCTCGGCCTCGACCATCATGATCGCGACGTCGTCGCCGACGACCCGACCGGCGACGACCATGTCGAACACCGCGTGCTCGAGCTGGCTGTGGGTCGGGAAGGCGACCCACTGGTCGCCGATCAGCGCCACGCGCACCCCGCCGATCGGACCGCTGAAGGGCAGCCCGGCGAGCTGGGTGGACATCGAAGCCGCGTTGATCGCCACGACGTCGTAGAGGTGGTCCGGGTTCAGCGACATGACCGTCACGACGACCTGCACCTCGTTGCGCAGGCCCTTGACGAACGAGGGACGCAGCGGGCGGTCGATGAGCCGGCAGGTGAGGATCGCGTCCTCGCTCGGCCGGCCCTCGCGCCGGAAGAACGAGCCGGGGATACGCCCGACCGAGTACATCCGCTCCTCGACGTCGACCGTGAGGGGGAAGAAGTCGAGCTGGTCCTTGGGGTGCTTGCCGGCGGTCGTCGCCGACAGCAGCATGGTGTCGTCGTCCAGGTAGGCGACGGCGGACCCGGCGGCCTGCCGGGCGAGACGGCCGGTCTCGAACCGGATGGTGCGGGTGCCGTACGAGCCGTTGTCGATGACGGCTTCGGCGGTGTGGATCTCGGGACCCTCCACGGGTGCCCTCCTCGTCTGTCGTCCACGCGGGAGCGTGGCGGACGGGGGCGGATCCCGCTCACGAGCGGGCCAGCCGGGCAGGAGGCCGGTCTTCGATCGAAGCGCACGGGGCAGATGCGTGCCTCCCCTCCTGCGGGGAGGTCGCGCCCCCGGGCGCCACTACCGAGGACCGACGGCTGAGAGTCGTTCGGGGACTCGCCCTGTCGTCCGGTCAGGGAAGTGGTTCGGTGTTCAGTTGTGGCACGCAGGTCGTCCCGCGTGCAGTCGTTCGCGCTCGAGCGGAGCGCTAGCGGCGGATGCCGAGCCGCTCGATGAGCGAGCGGTAGCGGTTGATGTCGGTCTTCGCCAGGTACTTGAGCAGCCGGCGGCGCTGACCGACGAGCAGCAGCAGGCCGCGGCGGCTGTGGTGGTCGTGCTTGTGCAGCTTCAGGTGCTCGGTGAGGCCGCGGATCCGCTGGGTCAGCAGGGCGACCTGCACCTCGGGGCTCCCGGTGTCACCGGGCGCGGTCTTGTACTCGTCGATGATGGCGTTCTTGGTCGCGGTGTCGAGCGACATGCAGATCCTCGTCGAGGCGCGGTCACGGGCGGCACAGGAAGCACGGCCCTCGTCCAGTCACGCGTCGCGAAGCGCCTCCCTCGCGACCGTCGGCGCCGAGGTTACCAGCGCGAGCCGCGTGCGTCCCAATCGGCGCCGAGCGTGGTGCGGACCTCATGGCGCAGCGTCCCGGCGACGATCGTGTCAGGGTTCGGGTCGCGCAGGTCCACCAGGACATCGGGGACCTTCGGCGGCGCGGGGCGGCTGCGGCCCGTCTGGCGGGCGTCGAGCATCTCGAGGGCTTCGTACAGATCTCGCAGCGCTTCGGAACGACTCACGTGACGTACCGTAACCGCGGCACCCGTGGCAGAGCGCTACGCCAGCGTCGGGTTCACCGTTCCAGCGCAATGCGCGGCATCCGGTTGTACCTTTGTGTCACGGAACGTGACGTGGCGGCTCCGGCGGAGCAATCGGACCAGGGTCTAGCCGATCCGGCGTGAGCGGATCCGGAGCGGAGAGCCCGTCGGCGCGGCGGGCCGCGAGGTAGACGCGCCGCACCGCGAGCGTCTGGCGTACGTGGTGCCCGATGTGCTCGACGAAGTGCTCCCGGTAGACCTTGTCGCCGGAGGCGACAACGATCGCGTAGAAGGCGGAGAACCCGGCGAGGAAGGTCGCGACCCGCAGCAGCTGGCGGCTCACGCCGTGGTCCCCGGTCGCCCCGAACAGCGGCTCGACGATCCCCAGCGGGCCGAGCCACGCCTGCTGCACCGGGAAGCCCACTGCGACCGCGCCGAACAGCACGAAGAACGCCCACACCACGAGCCCGATCAGCCCGACCTGCACGAGCTGGGCGACGACGAGCACGAGCGCCACGTTGTACCGCTGGCGCCGGGTCAGCGCCACCCGGTGCTCGAGCCCCACCAGTCCCGGGGCGAGCGCCGCCATCGGGGTGCCGCGGCTGGCCTCCAGCACGTACGCCCGGTCAGCGCCGAGGTCGAGCCGGTCGCCCTCCTCCCCCACCCGGCTCAGCAGCACGACGATGCCGAGGCCGCCGAACACCGCGAGCGCGCTCCAGAGCAGCCGGCCGTCCATCGTGCCTGCGACCTGCCAGAGCTCGGTGGACAGGAACAGGAACGTCACGACGAGCAGCAGCAGCGGCAGCACACGGGTCGTCAGGCGCACCAGGTCGCCGAGCTGGCGCAGCGTCCAGCGGACCGCCCACCAGAACAGCGCGACGAGCGCGTAGCGGGTCACCGCGTACACCACGGCGACGAGCAGCGCGGCGGTCACCGCGACGGCCAGCGCCGTCGTGATGTCGTCGTCGGTGACGAGCTCGAGCGCGGTCGGGACGAGGATCACCGCGCCCGGCACCCACCAGCTCACCCGTTGCGGGCGCGCGAACGGCCTTCGCCGCCGGGAGAGGTTGACGAGGACGTAGCCGATCACGAATGCGGCCAGGACCGCCAGCTCGCGCAGCAGCCCGCCCCAGTCGAGCACCAGGTGCAGCTCGACGACCTCCGCGTCCACGACCGAGACCTGGTTGGTGGCCGGGACGGGCAGCAGCAGCACGAACACGACAAGCAGCGCCGGCAGTGCGCGGGTCCAGACGTCGGTGCCCGAGCGGTAGTCCTCCACGAGCATCGGCATGCCCCGGGCGATCAGCCACCGCTCGGTGGCCGTCAGCGGATCGGGCGGCGGCGCGGACCGGGTACGGGCGCGGGGCGGATCAGCGGAGGTGGTCACGGATCTCGGCGACGTCCTCGTGCATCTGCGCGACGAGCGCCTCGACGGTCGTGAACTTCAGGGTCGGTCGCACCCGCGCCACCACGTCGACCGCGAGGTGCTCGCCGTACAGGTCGAGATCGTCGCGGTCCAGCACGTACGCCTCGACACGGCGCTCCACGCCGTCGAACTGCGGGTTGGTGCCGATCGAGAGCGCGGCCGGCATCCGCTGCTCGAGCGGGGTGTACGGGTGGCGTACGACCCAGGCCGCGTAGATCCCGTCCGCGGGGATCGCGGGGTGCGGGGTGGTGGCGATGTTCGCCGTCGGGAACCCCAGCTCACGGCCGCGCTTGTTGCCGTGCACCACGACACCCTCGACCCGGTGCGGGCGTCCGAGCGAGACGGCGGCCTGCTCGACGTCGCCGGCGGCGATCAGCGCGCGGGTGTACGTCGAGGACCACACCCCGCCCGTACCGGCCACCAGCGGGACCGGGTCGACCTCGAACCCGAGGGTGGCGCCGAGCTCGGCGAGCGTCTGGGTGTCGCCGGCCGCCCGGTTGCCGAACCGGAAGTTCTCCCCCACCACGACCTGGACCGCGTGCAGCCGGTCCGCGAGCACATCGTGGGCGAACTGCTCGGGCGTCTTGGCCGCCAGCTCGCGGGTGAACGGCAGCACGCAGACCGCCTCGATGCCGAGGCTCCCGAGCAGCTCCACGCGGTGGTCGAGGGTGCACAGCATCGGGGGGTGGGTGCCGGGGCGTACGACCTCCGTCGGGTGCGGGTCGAACGTGATGACGACGGCCGGTACGCCCAGCCGCTGCGCGTGCTCGACCGCGCGCCCGATCGTGATCCGGTGCCCGCGGTGCACGCCGTCGAACACGCCGATCGTGACGACCGACCGCGGCCAGCCGGTGGGGACGTCCTCCAGCTCCTGCCAGCGTTGCACGGGCCAAGCCTGCCATGGCGCGCCTCTGCGGGCCGCGCTGGCCGTACGCACCGGGGCGGCGGGCCCTCGCCGCCGCCACCATCGTGACCATCCCGTGTGGTGAATGTGGCAGGAGTCCGCTCTTAGCGGACTCCTGCCACATTCACCCCACGCAAGCAGTGGTGGCGGGCGGTGCCGGTGGGCGGATGGGATCGTCGGGGGATGTGGCTGGTGGCGGTGCTCGCCGGCCTGCTCGTGGTGCTGACCGGTGCGCTGCCGCCCGACGCCGCGCTCGCCGTCCTCGCGCAGCTGGCCCCGGTGCTGGTCTTCCTCGTCGCGATGACGCTGCTCGCCGAACTGGCCGACCTCGCCGGCGTCTTCGATGCTGCGGCGTACCGCATCGCCCGGCTCGGCGGTGGTCGCGTCCGCCGGCTGTGGCTGCTGGTCCTCGCGCTCGCCACGGTGACGACCGTGCTGATGTCGCTCGACACCACCGCGGTCCTGCTCACCCCCGTCGTACTCACCTTGTGCGAGCGGTGTGGCCTGCCCTCGCTGCCGTTCGCGATGGTGGTCGTGTGGTGCGCCAACACGGCGAGCCTGCTGCTGCCCGTGTCGAACCTCACGAACCTGCTCTCGTTGCAGCACACCGGTGCCACCACCGCACAGTTCGCCGCGGTCATGTGGGCGCCCGCGGTCGTCGCCGTCCTCGTGACGGCGCTGGTGCTCGGGCTGCGCTACCGCACGCGCCTCGGCGGCGCCTACCAGCACCCGGGTGCCGCGCTGCCCGGCGACCGGCTGCTCTTCCGGGTCGCGGCCGCGGCCTGTCTGCTCGTCGGTCCCCTCGGCTTCGTGGGCGTACCGGCGCCCTGGGCCGCGAGCATCGGCGCAGCCGTGGTGGCGCTCGGGTTCGCCGTACGCGGTCGCGGTCGCCGGCTGCCCTGGACGCGTGTGCCGTGGCGCCTGGTACTACTCGTCGCGGGGTTGTTCCTCGCCGTCGCGGCGGCGCAGCGCCACGGCGCGCTCGACCTGCTCACCTCGCTCGTCGGGACCGGCCACTCCACGCTTGACCTGCTGCGGCTGGCCGGGTCCAGCGCGTTGGGAGCGAACCTGGTGAACAACCTTCCCGCGTACGCCGCGCTCGCTCCGGCGGCGGCGAGCGGCCTGCGCCCGTACGCCCTGCTCGTCGGGGTCAACCTCGGGCCGGTGGTGCTGCTGTGGGGGTCGCTCGCGACGCTGCTCTGGCACGAGCGGTGCCGGCGGCGCGGCGTACGGGTGAGCGCGCGGGAGTACGCGCTCGTCGGCGCGCTCGGCATCATCCCTCTCGTCGCCGGGTCCACCCTCGCCCTGCTCCTCACCCCCTGACCCGTGTCCCTGCTCGAATCGTCGTTATCCGCGCGAGTTAACGACGTTTCAAGCAGGGACGCGGGGCTGGTCGACGGTCTCGAAACGTCGGGGTACGAGCAGCAGGACCACGACCGAGACGACGCCGGCCGCCAGCAGCCCGGCGAACACGGCGTGGGTCGAGGCCTGCAGCGCATCGCGCAGGTAGGTCGCCACCTGCGGTGATGCGTGCCCGCCGAGCAGGGTGTCGCTGACCCCGTCCACCCGGCCCGGTACGTGAGCGGCGATCGACGGCGGCGCCGACTGCAGCCAGCTCAGCAGCACGGTGTTGGTGACGGCGCCGAAGATCGCCGCTCCCAGGCTCTGGCCGAGGAACCGCGAGAACATCACCGCGCCGGTCATGACCCCGCGCCCGGACCACCCGGTCGTCGACTGCAGACCCACGAGCAGCGCCGTGGCGACCAGGCCGAGGCCCGCGCCCATCACCGCGCTGGACAGCACGATGTGCCAGACGGGTGTCGCGGGGTCCGCGATCGTGAACAGCCACGCGGCCAGGGTCGTCAGGACCGCTCCCAGCAACGCGGTGTCGCGGAAGCCGATCCGCATGTAGAGCCGTGGCGAGAACCACGACGCGAGCGGCCAGCCCAGGCTCATCGCCGACAGGACGAAGCCGGCTGCCACCGGCCCGAGGCCGAGCACCGCCTGGGCCCAGGTCGGCAGGAAGGTGGACAGCCCGATGAGCATCAGGCCGGAGAGCAAGGTGGCGGCGAGCGACCCGGCGTTGACCCGCCGTCGCCACAGCCACGGCGGGAGGATCGGCTCCGGCGCGCGGCGCTCCACCCGGACCGTGACGACGACGGCGACCAGCGCGGCGGCGAAGACCGCGATGCTCTGCGGTGAGAACCAGTCCCAGGCCTGACCGCCCTGCAGCAGCCCGAAGATCACGAACCCGGCCGCGGCGAGCACCCCGGTGGCGCCCGCGTAGTCGATCCGGTGGCTACGACGTTCGACCCGCTCGTGCAGGTCCCGTACGAGGAAGGTGAGCGCGAGCGCGCCGACCGGCAGGTTCACCAAGAAGATCCAGCGCCAGGAGGCGTACTCGGCGAAGACGCCGCCGAGCGCCGGCCCGAGGACCGCGGACACGCCCCAGACGCTCGAGAGCAAGCCCTGGATCTTGCCGCGTTCCTCGACCCGGTACAGGTCACCGGCCACTGTGTTGACCGTCGCGCCGATCGATCCGGCCCCTAGTCCCTGCAGGCCTCGGAACACGATGAGCGACAGCATGTTCCAGGCGGCCGCGGACAGGGCGCTGCCCACGAGGAACACGATGACGCCGATCACCAGGACCGGCTTGCGGCCGTACAGGTCGGCGAGCTTCCCGTACACCGGGATCGTGACGGTCTGCGCGAGCAGGTAGATCGAGAAGACCCAGCCGATCAGCGAGAACCCGCCGAGGTCGTCGACGACCTGCGGGATGGCGGTGGCGACGATCGTCGTGTCCATGGCGACCAGGGCCATGGACAGCAGCAGCGCGGTGACGACCCGGCCGCGCCCGGCGGGCCGGTCATCCTGATGCATCGTGGTCCGGGTCCTGTCGCCGCTAGGCGGGAGCCCGCCATCCGCTCCCCGCCAGGTTAGCCGGAGACGCGGCGCACCCCCACGCCGAGGTCACGAGCACCACATCCACTGCGCGCCCAGCCACCGTCCGGCGCATCGCGACCCGACCACGGACGGGGACGTGGGCACGGGAATCGGCGCAGCAGTTGGTGAACTCTTGACCTCGCGGCCGATCGGACGGGGTACCGCCGCACACGCACTGCGCAGTACGCTGCGGCTCGATCTCGGGGGGCCGGCAACGAGCACGTACGGCGTCCCTCCTGCACCGGACATCTCGATGCCGCCAGGTGTTCGTGGCGAACGGAGATCGTGATGACGGGCTTTGCACCGATACGTGGACTGGCCGCGGTCTGTGGCGCGGTCGCGCTCGCTCTGACCGGCACCGGGGCACCCGCCGCGCTGGCTGCCCGGGCAGTGGACGGATCGAGGGCCGGGGCGGTCACGGCCCGCGTCGCGTACGGAGGTCGGGGCACCACGGTCGCGCTTGGAGCGCGACGGGATGGCCGGCCACCCTTGCACGTGACGCTCCGGCTGAGCCGAGCGCAGATCCCCGTCAGGAGCAAGGTCACGGTGAAGGGCAAGGTACGCCCGAGGGTGCGCGGCGACCGGGTCGTGCTGCAGGCCAGGCAGGACGGCGGGAAGTGGCACCCGGTCACGACGGGCCGCACCAACAGGGCGGCGAAGTACCGGTTGCACTGGCGGGCCGGCAGTCCCGGGGAGTACCTGCTGCGGGTGCGGGCCCGCGCGGCACGCACGCACCGCGCGGGAGTCAGCAACACCCGCCGTCTGACGGTCGTAGGTTCGACCACGGGCGTCGTTGCGACGGGTGCGGGGCACAGCTGCGCGATCGTCAACGGTGGGGCGGTGAAGTGCTGGGGCTCCAACACGTACGGCCAGCTCGGCAACGGCACCACCACCAGCAGCCTCACTCCGGTGACGGTCACCGGCATCACCACGGCCACCGCGATCACCGCCGGGGGCGAACGCAGCTGCGCCCTGCTGAGAGATCACACGGTCCGCTGCTGGGGCCGGAACTCCCGCGGTGAGCTCGGCAACGGCACCACGAGCGACAGCGACGTTCCCGTACCCGTCAGTGGCATCACCACCGCCACGGCCGTCTCCACCGGACTGGGTCCCCACACGTGCGCATTGTTGGCGGATCGCACGATCCGCTGCTGGGGCTACAACAACTTCGGCCAGCTCGGCAATGCGACAACGACCGACAGCAGCAACCCGGTCAGCGTCACCGGCATCCACACCGCCACCGCCATCAGCGCCGGCGGTGACCACAGCTGCGCCGTACTCTCCTCGGGGCGCGTGCGGTGCTGGGGCTACAACGTGTACGGCCAGCTCGGCGGCAAGGGCGCCCCCGGCGACAGCACTGTTCCCGTCGTCGTCACCGGCATCCACACCGCCACCGCAGTCGCCGCCGGTGGGTTCCACAGCTGCGCCGCGCTTGCGGAGCGCACCGTGCGCTGCTGGGGATCCAACCGCTTCGGCCAACTCGGTGACACCAGCACCACCGACAGCACGACACCGGTGGCCGTCGACGGCATCACCACCGCCTCCGGCGCCCCGGCCGCCGGAGGCAACCACGCCTGCACGGTGCTGACCGGCCTCCGCGTTCGCTGCTGGGGCTTCAATGGTTTCGGCCAGCTCGGCAATGCGACAACCACGGACAGCAGCACACCGGTCACGGTGACGGGTCTCGCGCCGGTGACGGCGGTGTCCAGCGGCGTAGGCCACTCCTGCGCGGTATCGGTCTCGGGCCGCGTCAGCTGCTGGGGACACAACATTTCCGGGCAGCTCGGCAACGGCACGACCACCGACAGCGACGTCCCCGTCGCGGTCGTGGGCCTCGACTGAGCACCACCGTCGTCCGCTGTCCAGGCAGGTGAGGCGCGGGCAGCTCGCGCGGCGGAGCGGACCGGCCTCCGACGGGCGAGCTACGCGAGGACCGCCAGCGGGTGCAGCTTCCCGTCGCGTACCTCGGCGAGCGAGAGCAGCTCGTCGCCGGATGCGAGCCCGACCGGCCCGCGTGCCGGGAGCGGCCCCGACACGGCGGAGATCCCGACGGCGGCGCCGTGGCGGACCCGGATCGCGTGGTCCGCGTCCACGGTGAGGACGCCGAACTGCGCGCGTACGGCGGCGAGCAGCGGCACTCCGGCGGCGGGCCAGGTGTCCTGCAGCTGCTCGAGCGTGAGCGCGTCGGCGAGGCTGAACGCGCCGGCGCGGGTACGGCGCAGCGTGGTCAGGTGGCCGCCTACCCCGAGCGCCTCCCCCAGATCTCGGGCGAGGGCGCGCACGTACGTGCCGGCCGAGCAGACGACCGTGACCTCGACGTCGACGACGCCCGGCGCCCGCCCGCGCGCGATGTCGCGTACCGCGAACTGCGACACCGTCACCGGCCGCGCCGGCAGGTCGGGCTGCTCGCCGGCCCGCACCCGCCTGTACGAGCGCACCCCGTGGATCTTGACCGCGCTCACGGCGCTCGGCACCTGCTGCAGCCTGCCGGTGAGCGCCCGCACGCCGCGGTGCACCTGTTCGTCGGCGACGGCGGAGGCGTCGACGGTCGCGACGGTCTCGCCCTCGGCGTCGTCCGTGACGGTGCTCGCCCCGAGACGGATCGTCGCCTCGTACTCCTTGTCGTCCTTGGTCAGATGGCCGAGCAGCCGGGTCGCCCGCTCGACACCGAGCACGAGCACCCCGGTCGCCATCGGGTCGAGCGTCCCGGCGTGGCCGACCTTGCGCGACCCGACGATCCGGCGCACCCGCGCGACGACGTCGTGCGACGTCATCCCGGCCGCCTTGTCGATCACCAGGACGGTGTCCGGGGCGGTACGCGCACGCGGACCGCGGGCCACGTCAGCCGGCTCCGGCCGCGTCCAGGGCGGCGCGCAGCCCGGCCCGTACCGTCTCGAGGTCGCCGGCGCCGGTGAACCCGGCGGCGAACCGGTGACCGCCGCCGCCCAACGACCGGGCGACGGAACTGACGTCGACCGCTCCCTTGCTGCGCAGCGAGACCCGCCAGGCGCCGGCGTCGTCCTGCTTGAGCACCGCGGCCACTTCCGCCTCGTGGGTGCAGCGCAGCACGTCGATGACCCGCTCGAGGCCGTCCAGCGCGAGCCCGTCACGGTCGGTCCGTGACACGTGCGTCTCGACCAGCCCCCGGCGCCCGACCGCCGCCGGGTGCAGTTCGGCGCGACCGAGCGCGAGCCCCAAGACCTGCAGCGCCCGCAACGGCTCGTCGTCGTAGAGCGCGCGCGCGATGTCGTCGTGCGCGATGCCGGTGGCGAGCAGCCGGGCGGCGATCTCGTGCGTGCGCGGTGTCGTCGCGGCGAAGCGGAACGACCCGGTGTCGGTGAGCAGGCCGGCGTACAACGCGGTGGCCACCGCAGGGGTGAGCCCGGCCCCGAGCCGGTCGACGAGGTCGAGGGCCAGGACCGCCGTCGCGGGCGCGGTGACGTCGACGAGGGAGGTCGTCGCGAACCCGGTGTACGACGTGTGGTGGTCGACAGCGATGCGTTGCGGTGCCGCGTCGTACGCCGCCGTGAGCACGCCGAGGCGGTCCTTGGAGCTGACGTCGAACGACACCGCCGCGGCAGCGGGACGTACCAGGTCCGGTGGTGCGAGCAGGTCGAGACCGGGCAGTCCGCGCAGTACCCGCGGCACCTCGAAGGGCTGGTCGCCGAAGCTGACCTGGACCTCGGTGCCGAGCTCCCGCAGCGCCTGCCCGACGCCGAGCGCCGAGCCGAGCGCGTCGGCATCCGGCGCGACGTGGGCGAGCAGCAGCACCTGCTGCGCCTCGCGCAGCGCCTGCACCGCGGCGGACCAGTCGGCCTCCCGAGGTCGTTGCCGCCACTGCTGCGGAGCTGCGGCGGGCCTCACGAGTCGAAGCCTTCCCGGTCCGGCCGCTCGCCAGTGATCCCCTCGCCCGGCTCCTCCTGCGTGGCGGGGCGGCGGTAGGGGTCGGCGTCGCCCGCGTACTGCGCGCGGCTGGCCTGGGCGTGGACGCTCGCGTCCGCCTGCGCCGCCCGGGTCAGCAGGTCCTCGATGTGGGCCGCGGTCTCCGGAAGCGCGTCGAGGACGAAGGTCAGGGTGGGCGTGAACCGTACGCCGGTCTGCCGGCCGACCTCGCTGCGCAGCACGCCCTTGGCGCTCTCCAGGGCGGCAGCGGTCGCATCCTTCTCGACGTCGTCTCCGTACACCGTGTAGAACACCGTGGCGTCGTGCAGATCGCCGGTGACGCGTGCCTGCGTGATCGTCACGAACCCGAGCCGGGGGTCCTTGACGCGCGTCTTGAGCGTCTCGGCGACGATCACGCGGATCCGGTCGGCGAGCTTGCGGGCCCGGGCCGGGTCTGCCATGGCGATCTCCTTGTCCTGCTGGTTCGGACTGAATGTGGCAAGAGTTCGTCCGGAACGAACTCTTGCCACATTCAGTCGGGCGTGCGGCGGGTCAGTCGGTGGAGGAGCGCAGCTCGCGGTGGGCGCTGAGCAGCTCGATCTCGGGGCGGGCGGCGACGAGCCGTTCGCACTGGTCGAGCACCTCGCCGACGTGGTGGGCGTCCGCCGCGACCACCGCGACGCCGAGGGCGGCGCGCCGGTGCAGGTCCAGGTGGCCCACCTCGGCCGCCGAGACCTCGAAGCGCCGCCGCAGCTCGGCGACGATCGGTCGTACGACCGAACGCTTGCCCTTGCGCGAGTGGACGTCGCCCAGCAGCACGTCCAGCTCGAGGCTGCCGACGAACATCACCACTCCTTCACGGAACGGGGTAACCCACCGAGCCTGGGGACCGGATGAACTACCCCGTTCCGCGACGATCAGGCGCGCTGCTTCTCGCGCATCTCGAAGGTCTCGATGACGTCGTCGACCTTGATGTCGTTGTACGACCCCAGGCCCACACCGCACTCGTAACCCTCGCGCACCTCGGTCACGTCGTCCTTGAACCGCCGCAGCGTGTCGATGGACAGGTTGTCGGCCACCACGGTGCCGTCGCGGACCAGCCGCGCCTTGGCGTTGCGGCGGATCAGCCCGGAGCGCACCAGGCAGCCGGCGATGTTGCCGAACTTGCTGGAGCGGAACACCTCGCGGATCTCGGCGCTGCCGAGCGCGACCTCCTCGTACTCCGGCTTGAGCAGCCCCTTGAGCGCGGCCTCGACGTCGTCGATCGCCTGGTAGATGACCGAGTAGAACCGGACGTCCACCCCTTCGCGATCGGCGAGTTCCTGGACCCGCTCGGCGAACCGCACGTTGAACCCGATGATGATCGCGTTGTCGACGGTCGCGAGGTTCACGTCGTTCTGCGTGATCGCACCGACTCCGCGGTCGAGGATCCGCAGCGACACCTCGTCGCCGAGCTCGATCCCGAGCAGCGCGTCCTCGAGGGCCTCGACCGAACCGGCCACGTCGCCCTTGAGGATGAGCTTGAGCTCCTGGGTCTCGCCCTTCTCGAGCGCTCGCAGGAAGTCCTCGAGCGTCCGCCGGCCGCGGGCCCGGGCGAGCTGCGCGTTGCGTTCCCGGTGACCGCGGGTCTCGGCGATCTGGCGCGCCGTACGGTCCTCGTCGACGACGAGCATGTTGTCGCCGGCTCCCGGGACCGCGGTGAGCCCGAGGACGAGCACCGGCCGTGCCGGCCCGGCCTCCTCCAGGTGCTCCCCGCGCTCGTCGAGCATCGCCCGTACCCGTCCGTACGCGTCCCCCACCACGAGGCTGTCGCCCGGGCGCAGCGTGCCGCGCTGGACCAGGATCGTGGCGACCGGGCCGCGACCGCGGTCCAGGTGCGCCTCGATCGCGACGCCCTGCGCGTCCTGCTTCGGGTTGGCCCGCAGGTCGAGCGCGGCGTCGGCCGTGAGCAGCACCGCCTCGAGCAGCGAGTCGATGCCGGTCCCCTCGCGGGCGGACACGTCGACGAACATCGTGTCGCCGCCGTACTCCTCGGGCACCAGTCCGTACTCGCTGAGCTGGCCGCGCACCTTGGTCGGGTCGGCGCCCTCCTTGTCGATCTTGTTCACGGCGACCACGATCGGTACGTCCGCCGCCTTGGCGTGGTTGAGCGCCTCGATCGTCTGGGGCTTGACCCCGTCGTCGGCGGCGACCACCAGGATCGCGATGTCGGTGACCTGCGCACCGCGGGCGCGCATGGCGGTGAACGCCTCGTGACCCGGGGTGTCGATGAACGTGATCGGCCGTGGCTCGCCCTCGACCGCGTCGGTGATCACCTGGTACGCACCGATGTGCTGGGTGATGCCGCCGGCCTCCTTGGCGCCCAGGTTGGTGTGCCGGATCGCGTCGAGCAGCCGCGTCTTGCCGTGGTCGACGTGACCCATGACCGTGACGACCGGCGGGCGGGAGACCAGGTCGGACTCGTCGCCCTCGTCCTCCCCGAACTCGAGGTCGAAGCTCTCGAGCAGCTCCCGGTCCTCGTCCTCCGGCGAGATGATCTGGACGTCGTAGTTCAGCTCCTCGCCGAGCAACAGCAGCGTCTCGTCGCTGACCGACTGGGTCGCGGTCACCATCTCGCCGAGCTTGAACAGGATGGTCACGAGCGTGCCCGGGGTCTGCCCGATCCGGTCGGCGAAGTCGGTCAGCGTGGCACCGCGGGGCAGCCGTACGGTCTGCCCCTGGCCCATCGGCCGGATCTCGGCGCCGACCGAGGGCGCTGCCATGTTGTCGAACTCCTGCCGCTTGGCGCGCTTGCTCTTGCGCCCGCGCGCCGGCTTGCCGCCCGCACGACCGAACGCACCCGCGGTCTGCCCGCGGCCGCCACGGCCGCCGAACCCGCCGGGACGGCCACCCGGACCACCGCCGGGACGCCCGCCCGGGCCGGCACCGGGGCGCCCGCCGAACCCGCCGCCGGGACGGCCACCCGGACCGCCGGGGCGACCGGGACCGCCGGGACGTGCACCTCCGGGCCCTCCCCGACCCGGTGCGGTCGGGCGCTGCACGGGCATCATCCCGGGGTTGGGACGCGGCGCGCCCATCGGGCGCGGCGCTCCCGGCACGCCGGGCCGCGGTGCGGCGCTGCGGTCCGTGAACGGGTTGTTCCCGGGCCGCGGGCCGGCCGGCCGCGGCGGCATGTCATCGGTGCGGCTGGTGAACGGGTTGTTGCCCGGCCGTGGACCGGCTGGGCGCGGACCGGCCGGACGCGGCGGGGCCGGCGCGGGAGCCGGCGGGGTGCCCGTACGGGCCGCTGGCGCGGCAGGCGTCGCCGGCGGAGCGGCGGCCGGTCGGGGTGCCGGCGCGGGAGCGGTCGGCACTGCGGTGACGGTGCCGGCCGTGGCAGCCGATTCCGCCTTGGCCGCGGGCGCCGCGCCCGGCTCTGCCGTCTTGGTGGACTTGGTGGGCTTCGCGGCCTGCGACTTGGTCGCCTTCTTGGCGGGCGCGGCCGCGCCATCGGTGGGCGCGGGGTACGCGTCCCGCAGCTTGCGCACCACCGGCGCTTCGATCGTCGAGCTCGCGGAGCGGACGAACTCGCCCATCTCCTGCAGCTTGGCGACGACCGCCTTGCTCTCGACTCCGAGCTCCTTGGCGAGCTCGTAGACCCGGACCTTGGACACGGTTCTCCTGATCTGCCGCCCGGGCCGCAGATCAGGACCCTGGGAGACTTAGACGTTCACGGACACACTCAGGACTGGCACAGTCATGACTGGCACACCCATGGCTGGGCGCTCATGATGTGACGGTCATCGGGGGCTCATGTCGTTCATGAGGATGGTGACTCCCGAACCTCTGGACGAGGCGACGACCGGTCGGTCGCCGCCGGGGACAACGCATCGAACCACGATCGCGCCGCGGTCAGGTCGAGCGGTCCCGGGACCCGCAGGGCCCTCGGCAGCGCACGACGTCGCTCGGCGAGGTCGAGGCACTCCGGGACGGGATGCAACCACGCACCTCGCCCCGGACGCCGGGCGGCGGGATCGGGTACGACTGCACCTTGCTCCGCGACCACCCGTACCAGCGCGGACCGGCGATCCCGGCGCCGACATCCCACACAGGTACGCACGGGAGCGCGTGGGGAAGCGGCCGGACCACCGACCAGGGGCGAGTCTACCCCGCGCGGAGCGGGTTGTCCGACGCCCCGCCGACCGGTGGTACGCCGGCTCACCCGGCCCCGCCGGCGCGCGCCGGGTCGGGGCGCCCGCCGTCGCCTGCCGGTCCACCGCTGCGCTCCGGGCGACCGGCCGCGACAGGTCCCGCGGCACCCGCCGTACGCGCCCCGGCGTCGGAGCGGTCGGCATCGGTCGGCGCGGCGTCGCTGCGGATGTCGATGCGCCACCCGGTGAGCCGGGCCGCGAGGCGCGCGTTCTGACCTTCCCGGCCGATCGCGAGCGAGAGCTGGTAGTCCGGGACGATCACGCGTGCCGCCCGGGCGTCCGCGTCGACGACGATGACCTCGCTGACCCGCGCCGGGGACAGCGCGTTGGCCACGAACCGGGCCGGCTCGTCCGACCAGTCCACGATGTCGATCTTCTCGCCGTGCAGCTCGGCCATGACGGCGCGCACCCGTTGCCCCATCGGGCCGATGCACGCCCCCTTGGCGCCCACCCCCTCGACACGCGAACGCACGGCGATCTTGCTGCGGTGACCGGCCTCCCGCGCGACGGCGACGATCTCGACCGAGCCGTCCGCCACCTCCGGGACCTCCAACGCGAACAGCGTGCGCACCAGGTTCGGGTGGGTGCGCGACAGCGTCACGCGCGTACCGCGCGGTCCGCGCGTCACCGACACGACGTGGCACTTGAGGCGCGAGCCGTGCTCGTACCGTTCGCCGGGCACCTGCTCCTGCGGCGGCAGCACCCCTTCGACCCGGCCCAGGTCGACCAGCACGGTCCGCGGGTCGGGACCCTGCGCGACGACGCCTGAGACCAGGTCGCCCTCGGTCCCCGCGAACTCGCCGAACGTACGGTCGTCCTCCATGTCCCGCAGCCGCTGCATGATGACCTGCCGGGCCGTCGTCGCGGCGACCCGGCCGAAACCCTCGGGCGTGTCGTCGTACTCGCGCAGCGTCTCGCCGTCCTCGCCGACCTCGGCCGCCCACACCGTCACGTGGCCCGTGGAGCGGTCCAGGACGACACGGGCGCGGGTCTGGGCACCCTCGGTGTGCTGGTAGGCGGACAGCAGCGCCTGCTCGATCGTCTCGACGACCAGGTCGTACGAGATCTCCTTGGCCTGCACCAACGCTTTGAGCGCACCGACGTCGATGTCCATGTCATGCCTCCTCGGCGGCCGCCGGCGGATCAGGCGACTCGTCCGCCTCCACGTCGCGGAACTCCACCTGCACGATCGCGCGCGCGACCTGCTCGAACGCGACCCGGCGTGTCCCCGGCTCCAGGTCGAGGTCGACGCCGCCCTCGTCGACGGCGCTGATGCGCCCGGTCACGGGCGCGTCGGCGCGCAGCGTCACCTGTACCAGCCGCCCGGTGTTGCGCCGCCAGTGCCGCGGCAGCGTCAGTGGCCGGTCCACACCCGGTGAAGAAACCTCCAGGGTGTAGGGCTGCTCGCCGAGGACGTCACTGTCGTCCAGCGCCTGTGACACCTCGCGGGACACCGCCGCGACCTCGTCGAGGCTCACGCCGTGCTCGGCGTCCACGAGGACCCGCACGATGCGGCGCCGGCCCGCACTGCGTACCTCGACGTCCTCCAGGTCGAGATGCGCGCCGGTCACGACCGGGGCGAGCACCGCGACCACCCGCTCCCGGTCGACGCTGCCCCGCGCCTGGTGGGGCGCGCTCGCGGCGCGCCGACGGTCCCTGGACATCCCGCGGTCCTCCGTCCGCCCCCGCTGTGCTGCTGTGATCGATCCGCTGTGCCCCGGCTGCGGTGCCGCGAGGCGGGCGTGCGACGACCGGTCGTGAGGAGCGCAGGTACGAGTCGACATTACTTGTCCGGCGCCGCGGATCACGGCAGGACCTCCGCGGCGCTCCCCCGCCCGTGACTGGCACCCGGGGCCACCGCCGCCGCGTGAGAGGGTGCCGCGGTGAGCGGAAAGGCCCGGACCGCACCGCCCGTCGTGACGCGACGGACGGTGCTGGTCGGCCTCGGTGTCGCCGCGCTACCGGGTCTCGCGGGGCTGAGCGGGTGCTCGACACCGGACGGGGCCGCTCCCGGCCCGACACCGGACCCCTCCGGCACGGCCGCGCCGGACGACGTGCTGCGCGCCGAGGCGTACGGCCAGGAGCTCGCACTCGCCGAGCGGTACACCGCCGCCCGCGCCAGCTACCCGAAGCTGCGGGAGGTGCTCGCGGTCGGGGACCGGCACCGGCTCTACGCCGCGGCGCTCGCCGGTGACGCGAGCCCCACCGCTTCGCCGGGCGCGACACGCGCGCCGGCGAAGCGGACCGTGCTCGCCGAGCTCGGCCGGGCGGAGAGCGAAGCGGCCGAGCAGCGGCTCGCGCAGTGCCGCCGCGCGGCCGATCCGGAGCTGGCGCGACTGCTCGCGCTGATCGGCGCCGGCTGCGCCGCCGCCGCGGCGCAGCTCGGGGGCAGCCGTGGCTGATCCCGCCGCCCTGCAGAACGCCCTCGCGGGCGCGCACGCCGCCGTCTACGCGTACGGCCTGGCGGGGGCCCGTCTCACCGGCACCGACCGGGCGCGCGCCCTGACCGCGATGGCCGAGCAGCGCCGCGTCCGCGACCGGCTGCTCGACCTGCTCACCGGCGAGGGCCAGTCCCCCACGCCGGCCGCCGCCGCGTACGACCCGCCGTTCGCCGTCGACTCCCCTGCTGCTGCCCGCCGGCTCGCCGGGCTGGTCGAGGACCGGATGGCCGGCCTGCTCGCCGCCGCGGCGGGCGCGACCGACGGCAGCGCCCGGACGTGGGCGGCCGGTGCCGCCCAGGCCTGCGCGGTCCGGGCCACCACGTGGACGGGCACCGCGGCCGTGTGGTCGGGTGAGGCGTGAGCGTCACGGAGCTGCCCGTCGACCAGCACGTGCAACGCCGGGCCGTACTCGTGCTGTCCGGCACGCAGGTCCTGGGCGGTCTGGGCGTCGGCGCGGGCGTCGCGGTCGGCGGGCTGCTGGCCGCCGACCTCACCGGCTCGGAGGGCGCCGCTGGCCTGGCCTCGACCGCGAGCGTGGTGGGCGCCGCCCTCGCCGCGTTGCCGCTCGTACGGATCACCGAGGCGCACGGCCGCCGGATCGGGTTGGCGACCGGCCTGCTGATCGCCGCCCTCGGTGCGGTGATGGTGGTCGTCGGCGCGGCGTACGACCTGATCTGGTTGCTGTTCCTCGGGCTGCTGCTCTCGGGCGCGGCGAGCGCGTCCGGGCTGCAGGCCCGTTACGCCGCCGTGGACCTCGCGGCACCGGCGCACCGCGCCCGTGACCTGTCGACGGTGGTCTGGGCGACGACCGTGGGCGCGGTCGCGGGGCCGAACCTCGCCGACCCCACGGGGCGGTTCGCGCTCTGGGCGGGCCTTCCCGAGCTGTCCGGCGGTTACCTGCTCGCGCTGCTCACGTTCGGCGTCGGCGCGGTCGTCGTGTGGCTGCTGCTGCGCCCCGACCCGCTGCTCACCGCGCGCACCCTCCACCCGGCGGCACGCGCGGTGCGGCACCGTCCCGGGCTGCGCGAGTCGCTCGCGGTCGTACGCACCTCCCCGGGCGCGGGGCTCGGGCTCGCCGCGGTCGCGATCGCGCACACCGCGATGGTCTCGGTGATGGTGATGACCCCGATCCACATGCGGCACGTCGACGTGTCGCTCGTGATGATCGGTCTGGTGATCAGCGTGCACGTCATCGGGATGTACGCGCTGTCGCCGCTGGTGGGCATCGCCGCCGACCGGCTCGGGCGCCTCCCGGTGATCGTGTCGGGCGCGGTGCTGCTGCTCGTCTCCTGCCTCGTCGCCGGTACCGCCGCCCCGGACGACACCCTCGCGCTCGGGGTGGGCCTGTTCCTGCTCGGGCTGGGCTGGTCCTGCGGACTGGTGGCCGGATCGACCCTCCTCACCGAGTCGGTGCCGGAGGTCGAACGACCTGGGGTGCAGGGCCTTTCCGACCTGCTGATGAACGCCTGCGGCGCTGTCGGTGGCGCACTGGCCGGGCTGATCGTGGCCGTGGCGACGTACGGCTGGCTGACCGCCATGGCCGCCGCACCGGTCGCTGCGCTGCTTGCGGGCGCCCTCGTCCGCCGCCGCAGCTGACCCTCCCGCCCGCGTGTCCCTGCTCGAATCGTCGTCAACTCGTCGAGTTGACGACGATTCGAGCAGGGACACGGGTCAGGTGGTGCGGCGCACGACCGCGAGCACGTCGCCGAGACGGTCCACGACGGCGTACGGGGTCACCTCGACGGCGACCTGCTGCTCCAGCGGCAGCCGCGAGTGCGGTACGAGCACCCCGCGCATCCCGACCTGCTGAGCGCCGTGGACGTCGTCCCAGATCCGGTCGCCGACGAAGACCGTACGTCCCGGCTCCGGCGAGCCGATCGCCTCGAGCGCGGCGCGGAACGCGTCCGCGTGCGGCTTGCCCCACGGGATCTCGGAGGTGTACACCGCGCCGTCGATGAGCTCGAGCAGCCCGTCACGGGCGAACACCGCCTCGTGATGCCACCGCGGCCAGAGGGTGTTGGACAGCACGCCGATCCGTACGCCGTCGGCGCGCAACGCCTCGAGCAGCGGTCGCGCGTCGGGATCGGCGTACGTGTGCGGCTCCCAGAACTCCAGGTACGCACGCAGCGCCGGTTCATGCGCGGCCGACCCGAGGTCCACCCCGGCGGCCCGGAATACGTGGTCGAGGTTGCCGGTGCCGTTGGCACCGGCGCTGGAGCGCTGGCCTTCCCAAAGGGCGAGCTCGGCGGCGAGCAACGCGTCCGCGAGCTCGCCGGCGCCCTGCGGGTCGTACGCCTGCGCGTACGCGTACCACTGCGCCCGCAGGTCGACGTCGTGCCACGGGGTGAGCGTGCCGCCCCAGTCGAAGATCACCGCATCCGTTGCCACGAACCTGGAGCGTAGGCGCCGATCGCGCCAGGTCGGCACCGGGTTTTGGCTGTGGACAGCGCGCTCGGCGCGAGCGCGCCATTCGGCAGGCTTGGCGGGGACCGCGACAGGAGGCACCATGGGCGAGGTGAAGAGTGCGCTGGACCGCGACTGGACCGTCGCCGATCTGGATGCCTTCCCGGACGGCGCGACCCGATACGAGATCTTCGACGGCGAGCTCGTCGTGACCCCGCCTCCCGACGAGCGCCACCAGATCCGCGCGTTCGACCTGGCGAAAGTGCTCGACGCCGCGTGCCCCCCGGACCTGCTCGTGTACGCCTCGCCCATCGGCGTGACGATCGGCGAGCGCCGTCACTTCGAGCCGGACGTCGCCGTCAAGCCGCGCGCCGGCTTCCGCGACGACACCGTCGTGCCGTTGCTGGCCGTCGAGGTGCTCAGCCCCTCGACGTGGCGAAACGACGTGCGCCGCAAACGCGAGGTGTACGCGCAGATCGGCGTGCCGTCGTACTGGCTGGTCGACCCGCTCGCTCCCGCCGTCACCGTGCTCGAGCTGGAGGACGGCGAGTACGTCGAGCGCGCCGTCGTGGGCCCAGGCGAGGAGCTCGAAGTTTCGCGGCCCTTCCCGGTCCGCCTCGCGCCAGGCGAGTGGACCCAGGGCCTCGATTAGTTCCGCCTCGAAGCGGGCATCGGCCGGCCCAGCCCGCCTCGGCGGTCTGAGCGGCCATCCGCTGGTCGAGCGTAGTCGAGACCATGATCACCGACGCAACTGCTCCGAAAGAGCGGACGCAACCAGCCGTCGGTCGAGCGTAGTCGAGACCATGATCACCGAAGTGGTCTCGACTACGCTCGACCACCGAGTACTCGCCCGGTCTTTCATGCGCCGACGGGCGCGCCGGCCAGGCCCAAAGTGACTCGACTACGCTCGACCAGCGAGTGCTCGCCCGGTCTTTCGCGCACCGGCGGACGCGCCACCAGGCTCAAGGTGACTCGTCTCGCTGTTGCCAGCCGGCGATCATTCCCCGGCGGCGACGAGGTCGGTCAGGTGCTGCGCCGCGATCGCGACGGGGAGGTCCTGGCGCTCCCCCGTACGGCGGTCCTTCACCTCCACCACACCATCGGCGAGGCGCTTGCCCACCACGACGATCGTCGGGACGCCGATGAGCTCGGAGTCCTTGAACTTCACGCCGGGAGACACCGCGCGGCGGTCGTCGTAGAGCACCCGTACCCCAGCCGCGTCCAGGTCGGCGGCCAGTTTCTCGGCGGCCGCGAACACGGCGTCGTCCTTGCCGGTCGCGACGAGATGCACGTCCGCCGGCGCGACCTCCCGCGGCCAGCACAGTCCCAGCTCGTCGTGGGTCGTCTCGGCGATCGCGGCGACGGCCCGGGTGACCCCGAGGCCGTACGAGCCCATGGTGACGACGACCTGTTTGCCGTTCTCGTCCAACACCTTCAGCTCTAGTGCGTCGGCGTACTTGCGGCCGAGCTGGAAGATGTGTCCGATCTCGATGCCGCGGGCCAGCTCGAGCGGTCCCGATCCGTCCGGCGCCTCGTCCCCGGGGCGCACCTCGGCCGCCTCGATCGTCCCGTCGGGTACGAAGTCGCGGCCCACCACCAGGTCGAAGACGTGCTTGCCCGCGAGGTCGGCACCGGTGACCCAGCGGGTGCCCGCCACGACGCGCGGGTCCACCAGGTAGCGGATGCCGCTGGCGTTCCGCTCGCCGAGCACACCGGGCCCGATGTACCCCTTGACCAGGGCGGGGTACGCGGCGAAGTCCGCGTCGCCGAACGGGGTCACCTCGGCCGGACTCAGCACCGCCTCAAGCCGCTTGAGGTCGACCTCGCGGTCGCCCGGCAGCCCGACGGCGAGCGGCTCACGTGAACCGTCCGGATGGTGCAGCATCACCAGGACGTTCTTGAGCGTGTCGGCCGCCGACCAGTCCCGTCTGGGGAACCGTTGCGCGGCCACGGCGACGAGCGTCTCGATGGTCGCGCTGTCCGGGGTGTCCTCGACGTGCGCGGCGGGCACGTCGTCGTACGGCAACGCGGGCGGCGCCACCGTCGTGACCGCCTCGACGTTGGCCGCGTACCCGCCGGGTGAGCGCACGTAGGTGTCCTCCCCCGACTCGCACGGGGCGAGGAACTCCTCGGACTTGCTGCCGCCCATCGCACCGGACATCGCCGAGACGATGACGTACGGCAGACCGAGCCGGTCGAAGGTACGGACGTATGCGTCCCGGTGCCTCTGGTACGAGCGCTCGAGCCCGGCGTCGTCGACATCGAAGGAGTACGAGTCCTTCATCACGAACTCGCGACCGCGCAGGATCCCCGCGCGCGGCCGCGCCTCGTCGCGGTACTTGGTCTGGATCTGGTACAGCGACACCGGCAGGTCCTTGTACGAGGAGTACAGGTCCTTGACCAGTAGCGTGAACATCTCCTCGTGCGTCGGTCCGAGCAGCATGTCGTTGCCGCGCCGGTCCTTGAGACGGAAGAGGTTCTCGCCGTACTCGGTCCAGCGGTTCGACGCCTCGTACGGCTCACGCGGCAGCAGCGCCGGGAAGTGCACCTCCTGGAACCCCGCAGCGTCCATCTCCTCGCGGACCACCCGCTCGACGGCGCGCAGCACGAGCATGCCGAGCGGCAACCACGTATAGATGCCGGGCGCGGTGCGGCGGACGTAACCGGCGCGGACCAGCAGCTTGTGGCTCGGGACCTCGGCGTCGGCGGGGTCGTCCCGCAGGGTGCGCAGGAACAGGGTCGACATGCGCAGCAGCACGAGGTCTCCTCATCGGTACGGGACCCGCCGAGGATAGCGGCGCTCGCGTCACCAAGAACCGGCTGACCGGTGGCCGGGTGCTCATCCTCCGAACGGCCAGAGTTGGCCCGGTGCCCTGGGCACAAGGCCCGTGCGCGGTCTAGCGTCCGCCTACCACGCCCGTCGCCGACTCGGGGGATCCTCGTGACACCGCTGCCCAACACCGCTGCCCTGCTGGCCACCCGCAGCCGCGCCGTAACGGGCGTGGCAGCGGTGGCGCTGGTCGCCGGCCTCGCCGTCGCCGTGCCCGCCGGACCGGCCGCCGCCGCCGGCGAGGGCCGGATCACGACGACGGTGGCGTACAACTGCGCCACCGACGTGTACCGGCTCACCTTCCAAGACCTCACTGCCACCGGCGACGGCAACGCCGTGGGATTCGGGGTCGGGTTCGTCGTCAAGGGCGCGACGGAGATCATCGGCACGAGCGCCCTCGGCAGCCCCAACGTCGCGGTGTGGGAGGAGAACACCGACGCGGTCGGCGCGTACGGCGTCAACTTCACCCGCGGCGACAACGTCGACGTCTGGCTCGAGGAGAACCCGAACGGTGAGCCGACCGCGGCGAGCATGAAGACCCGCGGTCGCAAGATCGGGAGCTTCACCTACTGCGGCATCGACTCGGCCGCCAAGAAGTCGCTCCCGAGCAACTCTGCCGCGCGTACCTTCACGTACGCCGGGTGGACCGGCAAGGTCAGCTACGACTGCAAGGTCCCGTGGGGGAAGACAACCGTCGGCGCGCTGTCGAGCCAGATCACCTCCGGCAAGGGTCCTTACATCCAGACGGTGTTCGTGCACAAGGGCGGCGCCGGGGTGCTGGGCGGCGGATTCTCGAGTTTCCGCGCCAGCACGTACACCTTCAAGACCCTCATGCCACGCCTGGCCGCCGGTGACCGCATCGACGTGTACGCGATCCCGTACGACTGGACGATCCCCGTACCGATCTACCCGGACACCGCGCTGGCCAAGAAGATCGCAGCGAGCAAGGACGCGGAGCTGGTGTACGCGTTCAAGTACGGCACCTGCGGCACCATCCGGCTCCCGGGCGAAGGCCCCACGCTGTACCAATACAAGGTCACCTGGCCCAAGGCGAAGACCTGGCCGAAGTCCAGGTTCCCCAAGGGCGTCAAGCCCGGCAATCGCTACACGGTGCAGACCTGCTCGACGGGCGCGGGCAAGACCTGCACGAAGGTGCGTTCGACCGGCAAGAAGCGCAAGGCGACGGTCAAGGGGCTCGAGGTCGGCAAGTACGTCGCGAAGGTCCGCTCGCTGAGTCCCAGCGGGAAGAGCAAGCCGTACAAGGTGAAGTTCGCCGTGACCAGCAAGTCACGGCCGTCGACGTGAGGTTGTCTTCTAGAAGAGCACGGTGCTGAAGGTGCCCGCCTGCCGGAAGCCGACCCGGGCGTACGCCGCGCGCGCTGGAGCGTTGAAGTCGTTCACGTAGAGGGTCACGACGGGCGCCAGGTCGTACGCGAGCGACACGACGGCCGCCATCGCGGAGGCGGCCAGTCCTTCGCCTCGGCGTTCCGGGGTGACCCACACCCCCTGCACCTGGCAGGCGCCGTCGGCCACCGCGCCGACCTCCGCCTTGAACACCACCTTGCCGTCCTCGACCCACCCGAAGGCGCGGCCTGCCGCGAGCAGCTCGGCGACCCGTGCGCGGTACGCGTCCCCGGCACCCCCGGCCATGGGCGATACGCCGACCTCCTCGGTGAACATCGCGATGCTCGCCGGCAGCAGCACATCGAGCTCGTCGCTCGCCAGCCGGCGTACCCGCGGGTCGGCCGGGACGCGGGGCGGTCCCTCGATGGCGAGCAGCGGCTGGCAGGCGCGTACCTCGCGCGCCGGGCCCCACGCCGGTGCCAGCAGGTTCCACAACGGGCCGACGTCGAGCGCCGGGCCCACGATCGACGAGCAGCGACGGCCGGTCCGCCGGGCCCGTTCGGCGAACGCGTCGCGTGCCGTCGGGGTCGTCTCGATCGGGACGAGGTTGGCGCCGAGGTAGACCGCCGAGACCAGCCGGCCGTGCTCCTCCCAGCCCCACAGCTCTCCCCCCGTACGCCAGCCGTCGAGGCCGCCGAGCTGGACCCGTGACGCGACGAAGCAGTGCGCGAGCGGGTCCTTGGCCAGCAACGCCTGCAGCGCCGGCCGGTCCCGTGGTCCCAGGACCCGCAGCGATCCGGTGGTGGTCGCCGTCACGGTCCCATCCTGCCTGACTCCGTGCGACCGGGCCGAGCATGAGCGCGATGTCGCCGACGCTCGACCCCCGCCGGGTGGTCAGCCCACGGAGACGGTCGGGGACAGGTCGGCCTCCGGGTCGATGCCCATCTGCTCGGCGAGCTCGAGGGCGTACTCGATGAGGGTCTCGACGATCTGCGACTCGGGCACCGTCTTGACGACCTTGCCCTTGACGAAGATCTGCCCCTTGCCGTTGCCGGATGCGACGCCGAGGTCAGCCTCCCGCGCCTCGCCCGGGCCGTTCACGACGCATCCCATGACGGCGACCCGCAGCGGCACCGCCAGCCCTTGCAGTCCGGCGGTCACCTGCTCGGCGAGCGTGTAGACGTCGACCTGCGCGCGCCCGCAGGAGGGGCAGGACACGATCTCCAGCCCTCGCTTGCGCAGGTTCAGCGACTCGAGGATCTGCAGGCCGACCTTGACCTCCTCCACCGGCGGGGCGGAGAGCGACACCCGGATGGTGTCGCCGATCCCCTCGGCCAGCAGCGCGCCGAACGCGACGGCCGACTTGATGGTGCCCTGGAACGGCGGGCCCGCCTCCGTCACCCCGAGGTGCAGCGGGTAGTCGCACTGCTGCGCCAGCAACCGGTACGCCGTCACCATCACGACCGGGTCGTGGTGCTTGACGGAGATCTTGATGTCGCGGAACCCGTGCTCCTCGAACAGCGAGCACTCCCAGAGGGCCGACTCGACGAGGGCCTCCGGGGTCGCCTTGCCGTACTTCGCGAGCAGCCGGCGGTCCAGCGACCCGGCGTTGACCCCGATGCGGATCGGCGTACCCGCGTCGCCCGCCGCCTTGGCGATCTCCTTGACCCGGTCGTCGAACGTCTTGATGTTGCCCGGGTTCACCCGGACCCCGGCGCATCCGGCGTCGATGGCGGCGAACACGTACCGCGGCTGGAAGTGGATGTCGGCGATGACCGGGATGCCCGACTTCTTGGCGATGGCGGGCAGCGCGTCGGCGTCGTCCTGGCTGGGCACGGCCACCCGTACGACCTGGCAGCCCGCCGCGGTCAGCTCCGCGATCTGCTGCAGCGTCGCGTTCACGTCACTGGTCAGCGTCGTGGTCATCGACTGCACGCTGATCGGCGCGCCGCCGCCGACCTCGACCGGGTGGGTCGGGTGCTTCAGCACGATCTTGCGGCTGGGCCGGCGCGGCGCCAGGACCGGCGCGGGCAGGGTGGGCATACCGAGGGCGACGTCCGTACTCACCCGCTCATCATCCCTCGCGCCGCGACCCTCCACGACCGCAGCACCCCACACCTTCCTGCCCAAAGGGGCGATCAGCGCGGTTCAACTACGCGATCCCGACCCGAACGAGCGATCTTGGCTGGCCGGGCGCAGCGCGCGTACGACACGAAGATCACGCCTTCGGGTCAGAATGCGCAGTTGAACTGCCGTGATCGCCCCTTTGGGGGAACAGGTGCCGCTACTGGAGCGTGATGGGTTTCACGATGTCGGCGTAGAGGATGACCACGCTCATCACGATGAGCAGGCCGGAGACGGCGTACGCGATCGGGAGCGCCTTGGCGACGTCGACCGGGCCGGGGTCCGGACGCGAGCGCAGCCGGGCGTACGAACGCTTCGTCCCCTCCCACAGCGCACCGGCGACGTGACCGCCGTCCAGCGGCAGCAGCGGGATCAGGTTGAACAAGAAGAGGAACAGGTTCAGCCCGCCGAGGATGCCCACGACGGTCGCTGCCTTGTCCGCGACGGGTGTGTCGTCGAGGGCGATCACGTCACCGGTGAGCCGCCCGACGCCGACGACCCCGACGATGCCGTTCGGGTCGCGCGGTTGGGTGCTGGTCACGGTCTGCACCAGGTCCCACACCCGCGCCGGCAGCGTCACGATCGTGCCGATCGCGCGCACGCTGGTGTCCCACACGAAGCCCGGTACGGCCGTCAGTGGCTGGCGTTCGCGGGTCACGGTCGGTGCCATGCCGAAGAACGGCTTGACCTCGGTCCCGACCTGCTCGCCGGCGTCGTTCAGGACCGGCCGAGGAACCGCGACGAGGTCGGCGTGCAGCACGACGGGCGTTCCGTCGCGGTCCACGGTGACCGACAGCGGCCCGGGTCCGGCGTCGACGATGGCGTGCTGCACCTGCGGCCAGGCCGTGACCGGTCGACCGTCGACCGCGACGACCACATCGCCGGGTCGCAGGCCGGCCGCGGCCGCGGGCGAGGGCGGGCAGTCACCGCTCGCCACACCGCCGAGGTTGTCCTTGGTGGGCACGCAGGAGGTGACCGCCGACACGGTGGTGGTCGGGTTGTCGTAGTTGGGTACGCCGATCAGGCTCAGCGCGATCGCGAAGAACACGAAGGCCAGTACGAGGTTCATCAGCGGCCCGCCGAGCATGATCACGATCCGCTTGCGCACCGGCAGCTTGTAGAACACCCGGTCGGCGTCCTCGGGCCGTACCTCCTCGAGCGATTGCGCCCGGGCGTCGGAGACGAGCGTGCTGAACCGCCCGGTCGACGAGGCGCGCAGCGCGGTGCCGTCCGAGTCCTTCGCGGGCGGGAACATCCCGATCATGCGGATGTAGCCCCCGAGCGGGATCCACTTGATGCCGTACTCGGTCTCGGCGGTCTTGCGCGACCAGACGGTGTTGCCGAACCCGACCATGTACTGGGTGACCCGTACGCCGAACGCCTTCGCGGGGATCAGGTGGCCGAGCTCGTGCAGACCGATCGAGATCCCGATGCCGACGAGCACGACCAGCCAGCCCAGCACCTCCAGACCGATCACGCCGCGACCCCGATCCGCTCCCGGGCGTGGGCCCGCGCCCATGCCTCCGCTTCGTGGACGTCGGCAACATCACGCGGGTTCCTTACCCCCTGTGCCAGATAGGTCGCCAGCACCCGCTCGAGCGTGTCGACGATGCCGAGGAAGGTGAGCGCGCCGGCGTGGAAGGCTTCCACGCACTCCTCGTTCGCCGCGTTGAACACCGCGGGAGCGCATCCGCCGGCTTCCCCGGCCCGGCGGGCCAGCCCCACCGCGGGGAACGCCTCCGTGTCCAGCGGCTCGAAGCTCCAGCTCGTCGCGGCGGACCAGTCGCAGCCGGCCGCGGCGTACGGGACCCGGTCCGGCCAGGCCAGGCCGAGCGCGATCGGCAGGCGCATGTCCGGTGGGCTGGCCTGCGCGAGCGTGGACCCGTCGACGAACTCGACCATCGAGTGGACGTGCGACTGCGGGTGGACCACGACGTCGATGCACGCGTACGGGACGTCGAACAGCAGGTGCGCCTCGATCACCTCGAGGCCCTTGTTGACCAGGGTGGCCGAGTTGGTCGTGACGACCTTGCCCATGTCCCAGGTGGGGTGGGCGAGCGCCTGCGCGGGGCTCACGTCGGTGAGCTGGTCGCGCCGACGCCCGCGGAACGGCCCGCCGCTGGCGGTCAGCACCAGCCGGCGCACCTCCGCGGCGCGTCCCCCGCGCAGGCACTGGGCGAGCGCGGAGTGCTCGGAGTCGACCGGTACGAGCTGCCCGGGCGCGGCCGCCGCCTTCACCAGCGGGCCCCCCGCGACGAGGGACTCCTTGTTGGCGAGCGCCAGCGTGCTTCCGGTCGCGAGCGCGGCGAGCGTCGGAGCCAGCCCGATCGAGCCGGTGATGCCGTTGAGGACGACGTCGGCCGGCACGGCCGCCAGCTCGCTCGCCGCGTCGGGCCCGGCGAGCACCGTCGCCCGGCTGCCCGCCGCGCGCAGCCGCTCGGTGAGCCGGTCGCGGGCCGCAGCGTCGGCGACCGCGACGGTCGGTACGCCGAACTCGACGGTCTGGGCGGTCAGCAGTGCGAGGTCGTGCCCACCGGCCGCCAGCCCGACGACGCGGAAGCGCTCGGGGTTCGCGCGAACGACATCGAGCGCCTGGGTGCCGATCGAGCCGGTGCTGCCGAGCAGGACGACGTCCCGTACCTCGGCGCTGCTCACCGGACCATTGTCGCCGATCGCGGGGGCCGCGGCGCCGGGTGACGGGAGCGGATGGCACGATCCGCCCGTGGCGAGCTCCGAGGCGACCGTGGTGGAGGTGCCCGCGGACGATCCGGACCTCCGGCGGCTGGTGGCCGACCAGTTCGCCGAGGTCGAGGCGCGGTACGGCGACATCGACACCCACGGCTTCGTCCAGCCCCCGCTGCACCCGGCGACCCGCTGGCTGCTGCTGCGCCTCCCGGACGGCACCGCTGCCGGCTGCGTCGGGGTGCAGCCGCTGGCGCACACCCGGCCCGGGTCACCGTCCGAGGTCGGCGAGATCAAGCGGCTCTACGTCGTACCGGCACTTCGCGGACACGGTCTGGCGCAGCTGCTCATGACGCGCGCGGAGGCGGTCGCTGCGGCGGTCGGGTACACCTCGCTCGTGCTGGAGACCGGGACGCGCCAGCCCGAGGCGATCGCGTTGTACGAGCGCACGGGGTGGGAGCCGGCGCCGCCGTACGGGCACTACAAGGACAGCCCGCTGACCCGCTGCTTCCGCAAACTGCTCCCGACGTCCTCCGACGTCACTGTCCTGATGGTCGAGAATCGGGCCCCAGAGGCGCGATAACTCGCCACCAGAACAGTGACGTCAGAGGACGTCGGGGAGGACGAGGACCTTCTCGTAGGTGTAGTCCTCCATGGCCGAGCGCAGGCCTTCGCGGCCGACACCGGAGGCCTTGATCCCGCCGTACGGCATCTGGTCGGCGCGGTAGCTCGGCACGTCGCCGATGACGACGCCGCCGACCTCGAGCTCGCGGTGGGCCCGGTGGGCGATGCGCAGGTCGTGGGTGAACACGCCCGTCTGCAGGCCGAACCGGCTGTCGTTGACGCGGGCGAACGCGTCGTCGATCGAGTCGACACGCTCGAGCACCATCACGGGCCCGAACACCTCCTCCCGGCAGACGCGGGCGTCCGCGGGGACGTCGGCGAGCACCGTCGGGGCGTACGTCGCACCGTCGCGCCGCCCGCCCGTCAGCACCCGCGCGCCGGCCGCGACCGCCTCGTCCACCCACTCGGCGACCCGGATCGCGGCGGCCTCGTCGATCAGCGGGCCGACCACCGTCGCCTCGTCCCACGGCGAGCCCGTGGGCAAATCCGCCACCGCCGCGACGATCCGGGCCGCGAGCTCGTCGTACCGGGACGCGTCGATCAGCACCCGCTGCACCGAGACGCACGACTGTCCGCCCTGGTAGTTGCCGAACGTCGCGATCCGCTCGGCCGTCTGCGCGAGGTCCTCCCAGTCGGCGCAGACCACCGCGGCGGCGTTGCCGCCCAGCTCGAGGGTCACGTGCTTGCGCGGGTGCGCCGCCTGGATCGCGAACCCGACCTGCTCGGAGCCGGTGAACGAGATCACCGGCAGCCGCGGGTCGGCCGCCAGGCCGGGGGCCGCGTCGTTGCCGACCGGCAGCACCGACCACGCGCCCTCCGGCAGGTCGGTCTCGGCGAGCAGCTCGCCGAGCAGCAGCGCCGACAGTGGGGTGGCAGGGGCCGGTTTGACGACGATCGGCGCGCCGACGGCGAGGGCCGGTGCGACCTTGTGCGCCACCAGGTTCAGCGGGAAGTTGAACGGCGCGATGCCCAGCACCGGGCCGCGCGGGAATCGCCGTACGAGCGCCGCCCGGCCCTCCGAGCCGGTGTCGGTGTCCAGCCGTTGCAGCTCACCGCCGAAACGCCGTGCCTCCTCAGCGGCCCAGCGGAACGTCGACGCCGCGCGGTGCGCCTCGGCGCGCGCCCAGCGCAGCGGCTTGCCGTTCTCCGCGGTGATCAGGTGCGCGACCACCTCGGCCTGTCCGGCGAGCCGGGCCGCGACGTGGTCGAGCGCCGCGGCGCGCTGGGATGCGCTGGTCGCGGCGAACCGTCCACGCACCGCGTCCGCGGCGTCGATGGCGCGCGCGACGTCGTCCGCGGTGGGCACGTGGTGGGCGCCGGCGAGCGAGCCGTCGTAGGGATGGAGCACCTCGGCGACGTCGGGCGACGTGGTCGCGGCGCCCGCGACGTAGAAGGGGCGAGCATCACTCATGACCGCGACGCTACGGCGGCGCGCCACGACGTGGCTCACCCGTCCGTACAAGCGGATCAGGTCACGGCTCCGAGCCGGTGATCCCGGTGGGGCGGCGCGAGAGGGCGAGGTAGAGCTCGGCGCGTACGCCCGGGTCGTCGAGGGAGCGGCCCAGCAGCGCCTCGGCCCGTCGCAGCCTGTGCCGCACGGTGTGCCGGTGAACCCCGAGGTCGCCGGCCGCCGCGTCCACCTGGCCGTGCCGGGCCAGCCAGGCACGCAGCGTGCCGGCGAGGTCGGCGCGCTCGGTCGGCGCGTCGAGCGCGGCGAGCAGCGCGGCCGCCCAGGCGTCGGCCGCGCCCGCCTCGAGCAGCCCGTCCAGCCCGCTGCCGAGCTCGTCGTACGACCGGACCGTGCGCACCGCGCGCGTCGCGGCCCGCCGCGCCTGCGCGAGCGAACGGGCCAGCGACTCGCGGTCCTCGAGCGCAGCGACGTCCCCCACCCCCGCGCCGACGAGCGCCTCGTCCGCTGCGACGAGGGTGCGCAGCTCGGCCAGGTCGGTCCGCGCCGCCACGACCGCCACGACCAGGTCAGGATCGGGCACCACTCCGTCACTGACCGCGGCGCCGGGCAGTACCTCACGCACGCGTTCGGCGGCGTCCCCGGCGCCGGGCGTCACGCGTACGAGCACCGCCTGCACCGGCCCGTCGAGGGCCCACCAGCCGAGCTCGGCGAGCGGCAGCCGGTGCGCCCAGCCCTCGAGCAGCAGCGCCAGGGCCGCGCGCCGCACGCTGCGGTCGGCGCCACCGGGATCGCGGGCCAGCCAGAGCGAGAGCAGCGACACGGCCAGGTTGACCACCGCCTGCTCCCCGGCGAGCAGCGGCCCGGCGCTACCGGCGACGAGGAAGCCGCGGGTGCGGCCGTGCACCCCGAGCGGGTGCAGGACGACGTAGTCGGACGACGTGGCGACGACAGCGGAGGCGAGCAGCCCGCGCGGTCGCAGCCGAGCGACCTCCTCCTGCAGCTCGCCGGCGCGCACCGCCGCAGTGGCCGGCTGGGCGAAGAGCACGGTTCCGTGCGGGTCGAGCAGCAGCGCGAACCCGCCGAGGTGGCGGGCCAGCCGGGGCAGCAAGGCAGCGGGCGCATCGTCGCTGCCGACCGCGGCGCGGATCAGGTCGCGCTGGGCGGCGAAGCCCCGGGCCGCGTGCTCGTACTCCTCGGCCGCGAGCAGCCGGGACACCGCTTTGGACACCGCGATGAACGGCACCGGCAGCGGCACCTCGAGCAGCGGCAGTCCGGCGTCCTCGGTGGCAGCGACGAGCGCCGGCGGCGTCTCGGAGTGGACCGGCCCCACACCGAACCCGAGGGCCGCGACGTCGGCCGTGACCAGCCGCTGCACGTACGCCTGCACCGCGTGCGGGTTCTGCGGCTCCAGGCGCATGCCGGTGCTGAGCAGCAGTTCACCGCCCTCGAGGTACGCGCCCGGGTCCTCCAGCTCGCTCGTCGCGACCCACCGGACCGGTCGGTCCAGCCCGCCCGAGCCGGCGCGCAGTCGCAGGCCGAGCTCGGCGAGGGCGAGCAGATCACGTACCCGTGGCGGCATGCCGGTCCTCCGCTTGCGCGCTGTCCGAGATGGACAACGCTAACGGGCGGATGTGCCGGGGCGGCCGCGAAACGGAGAGGTGTCGCGACCGTAGCCTGAGGTCATGACTGCTTCCTCGCCCACAGCTCCCGCAGGCACGAGCCCGGTCGGCGGCCCCGCGCTCCCCCAGCAGCGCAGGCTCGTCACGGAGATCCCCGGTCCGCGCTCGGTCGAGCTGCAGACCCGGCGCACCGCGGCGGTGTCCTCCGGGGTCGGGGGCACCTTGCCGGTCTTCATCACCGCGGCCGGCGGCGGGGTGCTCGTCGACGTCGACGGGAACTCGCTGATCGACATGGGCTCCGGGATCGCGGTCACGACTGTCGGCAATGCCGCCCCGCACGTGGTGTCGCGGGTGCAGGAGCAGGTCGCCGCCTTCACCCACACCTGCTTCATGGTCACCCCGTACGCCGGCTACGTCGAGGTGTGCGAGGCGCTGAACCGGCTCACGCCCGGCAGCCACGAGAAGCGGTCCGCCCTGTTCAACGCGGGCGCGGAGGCCGTGGAGAACGCCGTGAAGATCGCCCGCGCGTACACCAAGCGGCAGGCGGTCGTCGTCTTCGAGCACGGCTATCACGGCCGGACGAACCTGACGATGGGCATGACGGCGAAGAACATGCCGTACAAGCAGTCCTTCGGGCCGTTCGCGCCGGAGGTCTACCGGGTGCCGCTGTCGTACCCGTACCGCGACCGCCTCGACGCCAAGGACGCGCTGCGGCGTGCCATAACGCGCATCGACAAGGAGGTCGGCGCAACGAACGTGGCCGCGATCGTGATCGAGCCGATCGCAGGCGAGGGCGGGTTCATCGTTCCAGCACAAGGCTTCCTGCCCGGGCTGGCCGAGTACGCGCAGGCCAACGGCATTGTGTTCGTCGCCGACGAGATCCAGACCGGGTTCGCGCGTACCGGTGACTGGTTCGCCTGCGATCACGAGGGGGTCGTGCCGGACCTGATCACGACGGCGAAGGGCATCGCGGGCGGGCTGCCGCTCGCGGCCGTCACGGGACGCGCGCAGATCATGGACGCGGTGCACACCGGCGGGCTGGGAGGCACCTTCGGCGGCAACCCGGTCGCCTGCGCGGCCGCCCTCGGCGCGATCGCCACGATGGAGGAGTCCGACCTGCCCGCCACGGCACGGCACATCGAGTCCGTGATGGTGCCGCGGCTGCGCGCGATGGCCGAGAAGTCCGGCCGGATCGGCGACATCCGCGGCCGGGGAGCGATGCTGGCCGTCGAGCTGGTGATCCCGGGCAGCGACGAGCCCGATCCGGCAGCGACGAGTGCGGTCGCCGCGGCGTGCCACACACAGGGCGTGCTCGTGCTCACCGCCGGGACGTACGGGAACGTGCTGCGCTTCCTGCCGCCGCTCTCGATCCCCGAGCACCTGCTCACCGAGGCGCTCGACGTGCTCGAGCAGGCGGTCCTCACCGCCTGAGCGGCGAGCCCGCGGCGTGTCCTCAGGCCGGCGTGCGGTCCTCGCACTCCCAACGCTGGCCGTAGCCGTCACGCAGCAGGTCGAGGAACGGTACGGCGTCGAACGACTCCGGCCCGCGTACACCGGCGCCCGACCACACACCCGTCGCGAGCAGTTCGAGCGCGACGACCGGGTTCATCGCGGTCTGCCAGACGACCGCCTGGGCGCCGTACTCCTGCATGGTCCAGGCGTTGTCGGCCAGGTGGTAGAGGTACACCTCGCGCCGCTGGCCGTCCTTGCCGGTGCCGGTGACGTTGACCCCGGCGCAGGTGACGCCGTGCATCCTGTCGCCGAGCGTCAACGGGTCGGGAAGGGTCGCCGCGACCACGTCACGGGGCGAGACCTGCATGCCGCGCACGTTCACCGGGTCGGTCCGGTCGAGCCCGAGCTTGCGCAGCGTCTTGAGGATCTCGATGAACTCGTCACCGAGCCCGAACTTGAACGTGACCCGCTGGGCGTCGAGCCAGCGCGGCATGAGCAGCACCTCTTCGTGCTCCACGTTGACGCACTCGACGGGCCCGATCCCACCCGGGAAGTCGAAGACCTCCGCGCCGCTGAACGGCTCGGTGGTGTACCAGCCGCGGCTCTTCTCCCAGATCACCGGCGGGTTGAGGCACTCTTCGATCGTGGTCCAGATGGAGAACGACGGGGCGAAGTCGTAGCCGTCCACGACCAGGTTGGACGCGTCACGCACCGCGAACTCATCGACCTGGGAGAACAGGTGGTCGGCCGCGTACCGCGCGAAGACGTCGGCCAGGCCCGGCTCGACGCCCATCCCGACGAGCGCGAGCTGCCCGGCTGATTCCCATTGCGGGGCTTTGGCGAACTGCTCGTCGCCGAGCTTGGTGCCGGGCATCTCGTACGGCTGGCGCGGGTGCGGCTTGGACAGCGACATCGCCGTGTCGAGGTAGTGGGCGCCGGCCGCGAAGGCACCGTCGAAGATCGGCATCACGAAACGCGGGTCGACGACGTTGAGCACGTGGGTGATCCGGTGCTCGTGGACGAGCGCGGTGATCGCCTCCGCCGACGACGCGTCGACCTGTGCGGCACGGAACCGGTCGTCACCGATCCGCATCACCAGGTCGCGCGGGCGCTGCGGGTCGTAGTCCGCGATCACCATCACCTCGAAGAAGTCGCGCCGCGCGGCGATCAGCGCCGCCGACGACCCCACCCCGCCGGCTCCCACCACCAGGATCCGCATCGTTCCCACGTCCCTCCCTCACCCGCAGCAGCCACCCGGCCGTACGGTTCGCAGGCGCGCCGCCGCGCTGGACCAGCGGCGCTGAGGGCAACCTAGGCCATCGGGCGGCGTCAGGGGCGCTACTGGCGCGGAACACCGCACGGCGCGGCCCGGTGCTCGACGCTCGCCCGAACGCGTGAGAACCTGTGCACCGACCTGGACGAGCGACAAGGAGTACGCCGGTGCTGATCCTCGGGCTGATCGTGTTCGGCATGGTGGCCGGTGGGCTGGCCAGCCTGGTGGTCGGCGGCGGCAGCTTCCGTTCGATCAACTGGGGACAGGCGCTCCTGGCCGGGCTCCTCGGCTCGTTCGTGGGCGGGCTGCTGGTCAGCCTGCTGACAGGCAACGGGCTCGAGCTGCGGCCGGCCGGTCTGATCGGCTCGTTCGTGGGCGCCGTGCTCGTGCTGCTGGTCTGGCGTCCCAAGCCGGTCAAGGAGTAGCCCGCGAGGGCTCATCAGACGGGCGCGCGGTGGGCCACGAGTGCGGCTTGCAGCGACGCGTCCTGCGCGGCGGCCGATCGCGCCCGGGCGGCGGCCGCGCTGCGGCGGGCGCGCCGTTCCGCGCGGCGCAGCCGTACCAGCGCTCCGGCCAGACGGCGCGCGTCCGCCTCCGCGATGAGGTCGCGTTGCCGGCTTCGGACGAGTTGTTCGGGTATGAGGCTCATGGGGTTCTCCGAGTCGTACGGGCGTCGTGGGGGGCGCGGGTGTTGGCGTTGAGGGCGGCGGCTGTCATGCCGGAACCGGTTCGGGCAACCGCGGGAGCACCCGGTCGAACCCGCGGAACGCGGGCAGGACGAACGGTGCGAGCGTCGTCACTGCGTACGCCGCGGCGGTCAGCCACAGCGCCACGGTGAGGCCGAGGCCGCTGACGGCGGCTCCGGCGAGCAGGCCGCCGAGCGGGATACCGGCCGCGGCCAGGGCCTCGAGCGCACCGAGTACGCGTGCCTGCAAGTGGCGCGGGACCCGTTCGAACTCGACGGCGCCGAGGGTCGGGTTGATGCCGCCGCAGCCGATACCGGCGACGAGCATCACGATCAGTACGGGCGGCAGCGTGGCGGCGAGCGCCATCGCGACGAATCGCGGTGCACCGCCGAGCAGGAAGCACCAGGCGAAGGCCTGGCGCCGGGGCAGGCGCGGGCCGAGCCAGGCGTACCCGGCGCTGCCGAGGACTGCGCCCAGGCCGAAGACGCCGGAGAGGATGCCGAGGGCGAGTGGCGTACCGAGCACGTCGTGCACCCACACGGGGCGCAGCACCGAGCTGTAGCCCATGTCGAGCAGGTTGGTCACCAGGCACATCACCGCCACGGCGACCAGGGTGCGGTCCGAGCGCAGGAAGGCGAATCCGGCGCGCAGCGCGGCGAGGTACCCGCGCATGCCGGAGCCGTCGACCGCCAGGTCCTGCGCGCCGCTTTCGAGCAGGGCCGGATTGTGCTTGGGGTCCGCGGACTTCGGGACTGTCAGCAGCACCAGGACCCCGCCGACGGCGAACGTTCCGGCGTCGAGCAGGAGGACCAGGTCGGGCGAGAACGCGGCGAGCAGGACGCCGGCAAGTGGACCGCCGAGCATGCCCGCGGTCCGGTTGATGCCGTCGTGCAGTCCGGTGACGCGCTCGATCGCCGTACCCGCGATCTCGGCGACGCCCGGCACCAGCACATAGGTGCTGCTGGCCGCCCCGCGCGCCCCGCCGACGAGGGCGACGAGCCCGAGCAGCGTCGCGGTGTGCAGCAACCCGACGGCGTGCAGCACCGGGATGCCGGCGACGAGCCCTGCGGCACCGACGTTCGCCCAGATCGCCACGCGGCGAGCCCCGATGCGGTCCACCAACGGCCCACCGAGTGCGGCGAACAACACGTACGGTGTCCATTCCGCGAATGCGGTCAGCCCGGTCAGGACCGGGCTTCCGGTGGCGATCAGGACGAACCACGGGATCGCGAGCGCCGACATCGCGGTACCGGCGCGGGAGATGCCCTCGGCGGCGAGCAGGCCGACCAGGCCGCGCCGCCGGTGCGGCTCAGGCATCGCTCTGCCCGTCGCCGGGTTCCTCGTCCGCCTGGCTCGGCGGCTGGGGCAGCACCTGGTACTGCACGAAGACGCGGGCCCGGCCCTCCCTGGGAGCCTCGGCGTCGCGGCGGTAGCGCATCAGCAGCTCGTCGAGCTCCTCGGTGAGCCGGGTGGACTCCTCCGCGGTGAGCCAGAACGACGCGTCGCTCAGCGTCGCCGCGTGCTCCCATCCCGGGCCCATCGCCTCGACGTACGTCGACATACCGTCGACGAACCGCATGAGGCGTTCGGCGTTGGTCCGGGCGATCGCGCGCAGGAACTCTTGTCCCGCCGCGCGCGTCGTCGCGTCCTCGACGAACGGGTCGAAGTACGTGCCGCGGTGCCGGGCCCGCCACCACCGCTCGCGACGGGTTCCCCGGCCCGGGTCCTCCTCGACGAAGCCGTACTGGGCGAGCTGGCGCAGGTGGTAGCTCGTGACCCCGCTGGACTGGCCGGTACGGCGGCCCAGCTCGGTGGCCGTCGATGGACCGTGCTCGCGCAGCAGACCGAGCAGCTCGACGCGCAGCGGGTGCGTCAGGCCCTTGATCGTGCGGGCGTCGACGGCGATATCGCGTTCCGGATCGAACGAGGCTGGGTTCTTGCGATGCGGCTGCTCCGGCATGGCGAGCAAACTACTATCGCAGAAGCTTCTTTGCAAGCATTTCTCTGCAGTCGGTTCTTTGCAGAAGACTCGCTGCGATCGCCTCTGCGCTCACGGTGGCAGCGCGGGACGGGGGTGCCGGAGCGGCACCCCCCTCCCGCGGTCCATATCCCGTTGTCATCGCGAGTCCTCGGCAGATCGCGCCGCCGGGTCCCGCGGGGTCGGCAGCGGCCGGGATCGTCAGTGCTCGAGCGGGCGCTTGTGCACCGCTCGTGGCCTGCCGGGCGGCTCAGCCGCGGAGCACCGCGTCGAGGTCGATCCGGCTGTGTCCGCGAGTGGCCAGGTTCACCAGTTTGAGCGTGTGCCGGCCGGCGTCGAGCCACTTGCTGAAGACGACCGTGCGGTTCACATTGGCCTTCGCGTACGTGTTCACCGTGGTCAGCTTCTTCCCATCCAGGTAGACCGCGGCCTTGCCGCGCTTGGGTCCCTGCGCCATGACGAGGCCGAGATAGTTGTCGCGGTCGAAGGACCCCTTGATCGTCACCGAGGCGTTCTTGGCTGCTGTGTAGCGCTGCTTGCCGCCGGAGGCGCACGCGCACGTGGAGTTGGTCCATGCACCGGAGTACGTGAACGTCAGGTCGTCGGAGAAGGTCACGCTGGTGCCATTCTCCTGGAACACCTCCGGTTGCCTGCCGACCAAGACGGTTGTGGAATTGCCGGCGCAGTCGTGTGCGGTGACGAGCCAGCCGTCCTGCGTGAGCGCCCCGCCGCCGTAGCTTCCGTCGTAGTTGGTCAGCGCGCTCCGGTAGCTGACACTCATCGTGTTCGTGAGGATGCGCTCCGGGTCGATCCCGGGATAGTCGGCGTCCACGTCGTAGCCACAGATCCCCGATGCGTCGCTGCCGGTCCACTTCACGATCTCAGGGACCGACGTGTACGCGTTCGGCCCCAGCCCGCCTCCGGCGTCGTAATCGGTGATCTGGCTGCCGACGACGAACCCAGCGACGGCCGTGAGCTTGGGTGGCGTGTGGTCGGCTGCTGCGTACGCCCCCGGCGTCGCGTAGAGCATCGCACCGGCGAGGGCGGCGACCCCCACGACGGCCAGGGTTGTCCTTCGATGCATGACGCACCTCCAGTCAGGTGAGCTACGGCTCTTGCCGCAGCGCACGGCAACGTAGCGACGACCCGGAGCCGTTACCTGTGACCGCGAGCGACCCTGACCAACGATCTACACAAGCGATGCCCGACGACCGGAAATCGTGCGGCGTGGGCGATTCGGGCATCGCGGGCCGGGCTCGCACCCTCATGGGCCGTAAACCGAAGGTGGCCGCGAGTCCTGGTCGGACTCGCGGCCACCGCCAGGACGATCGGTGTCAGTGCGTCTGGGGGAAGCCCAGGTTCAGCCCGCCATGGCTGGGGTCGAGCCACCGGCTCGTGACGACCTTGCCGCGGGTGAAGAACTGCACGCCCTCGGTGCCGTGGGCGTGGGCGTCGCCGAACAGCGAGGCCTTCCAGCCGCCGAAGGAGTAGTAGCAGACAGGTACGGGGATCGGCACGTTGACACCGACCATGCCGACCTCCACCTCGTTCTGGTAGCGGCGCGCGGCGCCGCCGTCGTTGGTGAAGATCGCCGTCCCGTTGCCGTACGGGTTGGCGTTCACCAGTGCGAGCGCCTCCTCGTAGGTCTCGACCCGCACGATCGACAGCACCGGACCGAAGATCTCCTCGGTGTAGATCGACATGTCCGGCGTCACCTTGTCGAACAGCGTCGGCGCGAGCCAGAACCCGCCCTCCTCACCGTCGACCTCGGGATCGCGGCCGTCGACGACGAGCTCGGCGCCGGCGTCCACGCCGGCCTGCACGTACGACGCGACCTTGTCGCGGTGCGCGCCGGTGACGAGCGGGCCCATGTCGCACCCGCGGGTGCCGTCACCGGTCCGCAGCGTGGCCATGCGCTCCTTGATCTTCTCGATCAGCGGGTCGGCGACATCACCGACGGCGACCAGCGCGGAGATCGCCATGCAGCGCTCCCCCGCCGACCCGAAGCCGGCGTTGACCGCGGAGTCGGCGGTCAGGTCCAGATCAGCGTCGGGCAGCACCACCATGTGGTTCTTCGCCCCGCCCAGCGACTGCACGCGCTTGCCGGCCTTGGTGCCGTTCTCGTACACGTACTTCGCGATCGGGGTGGAGCCGACGAAGGAGATCGAGGCTACGTCGGGGTGTTCGAGCAGCCGGTCGACGGCGAGCTTGTCGCCGTGCACGACGTTGAACACGCCCGCGGGCAGGCCCGCCTCGGCGAGCAGCTCCGCGACGAAGTTGGTCGCGCTCGGGTCCTTCTCGCTCGGCTTGACCACCACGGTGTTGCCGGCCGCGATCGCGATGGGGAAGAACCACATCGGGACCATCGCCGGGAAGTTGAACGGGGTGATGATGCCCACGACGCCCAGCGGTTGGCGGATCGAGTACACATCGACGTTCGTCGAGGCGTTCTCGGTGAACCCGCCCTTGAGCAGGTGCGGGATGCCGCAGGCGAACTCGACGACCTCGAGGCCGCGGGTGACCTCGCCGAGGGCGTCGGAGAGCACCTTGCCGTGCTCGGAGGTGACGATCGCGGCGAGCTCCTCCTTCTTGGCGTTCAGCAGTTCGCGGAACGCGAAGAGGATGTTCACCCGCTTGGCGAGCGAGATGTGGCGCCAGCTCTGGAACGCCTCCTTGGCGCTCGCGACAGCGGCGTCGACGTCCGCGAGCTCGGCCATCGCCACGAGACCGGTGACCTGACCGGTGGCGGGGTTGAACACCTCGCCGCGGCGCGTACCCGCGCCCTCGTACGACTTGCCGTCGATCCAGTGGTTGATGGGAGTGGGCTGCGCAGCGGTGGAGGTCGTCATGACCGCCAGTCTGCTCGCCGCGCGCGCCCGCGTCCACCGTCACGGTGCACCCGCCCGCCGCAACGGCACTTACACCCTGTCAAGCCGGCAGCGGCCCGCTCGTCACGAGTCGAACCCCAGCCCGAGCCGATCGAGGGTGCGCAGCCACAGGTTGCGCCGGCCCTCGCGGCGGTCGGCCCGGTCCAGCGACCATCGCGTCAGCTCGATGCCGGCCGACCGCAGCGGCTCGGGCGGGAACGGCAGCGGCATGCTGCGTACCATCGCGTTCTCGGTCCGGTCGGTACGCCGCGCGGCGAGCAGGTCGAGCATCACCGCGGCCCCGAACCGGCTCGCCCCGACGCCGAGACCGGTGTAACCGGCGGCGTACGCGACGCGCCCGCCGCGCGCCGTGCCCATGAACGAGGCGAACCGCGAGCAGGTGTCGATCGCCCCGCCCCAGGCGTGGCTGAAGCGCACGTCGGCCAGCACCGGGAACGTCTCGGTGAGGTGCGTCGCGAGCAGCTCGTAGCTCGCCGGCCGGTGGGTGTGCTGGGGCGCCATCCCGCCGCGGTGGTAGATCGCGTCGTACCCGCCGAACAGCATCCGCCCGTCGTCGGTGCGCCGGTAGTAGTGGAACTGGTTCCCGGAGTCCCCGATGCCTTCGCGTCCCGCCCAGCCGATCTCGTCCCACACCGCCTGGGGCAGCGGCTCGGTCACCACCGCGTAGTCGTACACCGGCACCAGGAAGTGCCGCAGCCGTCGCAGCAGCGGCGGAAATGCGTTGGTGGCCAGGGCGACCCGTGCGGCCGTCACGCTGCCCGGCCCATCCGCACCGGCCGTCGTCACCCGTACGCCGGTGCCGGCGTCCTGCAGGTCGAGCGCCTGCGTGCCCTCGTAGAGCCGCACTCCGTGGGAGAGCGCCGCCCGCCGCAGTCCCCACGCGAGGCGGGCCGGGTCGACCATCGCGACGCCGTCCCGGTCGAGCACGGCTCCCAGGTAGAGGGGGGACCGGACGCGGGCGCGCAGCGCGTCCGCGTCGAGCCACTCCGACTTCTCCCCGTACGGCGCGGCCTGCGCCGGCAGGTCGCGCAGGTCCGCGACCTGGTACGGCTCGGTCGCGACCTCCAGCTCGCCGGTGCGCTCGAACGAGCAGTCGATGTCGTACCGCTGCACGGTCGCCGCGATGCCCGCGAGGTTCTCCGTGCCCAGCCGGGTGAGCAACGCCAGGTCCTCCGGCCAGCGCGCCAGCCCGTTCGCGAAGCCGTGGGTGAGCGACGCGGCGCAGAACCCTCCGTTGCGGCCGGACGCCGCCCAGCCCACCCGGCCGGCCTCGACGATGACGACGTCGCGGGCCGGGTCCGCCTCCTTGGCGAGCAGCGCGGCCCACAGTCCGGTGAAACCCGCCCCGACGACCAGCAGGTCGGCGTGCTCGGCGCCGGCGAGCGGCGCCAGCGCCTCAGGACGCTCCGGGGAATCGAGCCAGTACGGAGTGGGTTTCGCGTCCTGCAGCTGGGCGGCGGCGCGAGGGCTGGGATGGCGCGCGTACGGCACGTTTCACTGCTTCCGGGTCCGACCGCCCGGGTCCTGGCGGACGGCGCGGCCGCCGCGAGCGGGCGGGTCGTCCGCCGCGAGAGCCCACGACCCAGGCAGCCTATCCAGTCCGGCGGCCGGCGAGACGCGCGTGCGGTCAGGTCGCGCGGCCGGCGGTCAGCCGGCGAGCACCGCCTGGAACTTGCGGTTGTACTCCTGCTCCTTCTCGTAGCTGATCCCCATGAACAGGTACGAGCGCGCGCGCACCTCATCGGTCGGGAAGATCAGCGGGTTGTTCGCGACCTCCGGGTCCTCCTTGACGAGCACGTCCTTGGCGGCCGGCACCGGGGAGATGTAGTTGACCCAGTCGACGAGTTCCGCCGCGACCTTCGGGTCGTAGTAGTGGTTGATCAGCAGTTCCGCGTTCTTCTTGTGCTGCGCGAGGTTCGGGACCTGCCAGTTGTCCGACCAGACCATGTGCCCCTGCGGAGGAAGCGCGTACGCGAGGTCCTTGCTGTCGGCCTGCAGCTGCACGATGTCGCCGGTGTAGGCCAGGCAGGCCGCGATGTCGCCGGACGCCAGCGGCTTGCCGTAGTCGTTGCCGGTGAAGTTGGCGATCTGGCCGGCGTCGACGGCCTTCTGCAGCTTGTCGATCGCCGCGTCGAACTCGTCATCGGTGAACTGGCGCGGATCGATGTCCATGGAGGTCATGACCATTCCCATGGTGTCGCTCATCTCGGTCAACAGCGTGACGCGGCCCTTGAGGTCGGGGTCGGTCAGCAGCTGCTCGACGGTCTCCACCTTCGCACCGCGCGTCGCCTTCGTGTTGTACCCGATACCGGTGAAGCCGGCCTGGTACGGCAGCGAGTACTTGCGGCCCGGGTCCCAGCTGACGTCCTTGAGCGTCGGGTCCAGGTTCGCCGTCACGTTCGGCATGTTCGCGAAGTCCAGCTCCTGCACCCAGCCGAAGTTGATCAGTCGGCCGCAGTACGTGTCGCTGAAGGTGAGCAGGTCCCGACCGGTGTCCTGCCCCTGGGTGAAGAACGGCTGCAGCTTGGCGTAGAAGGCGTCGTTGTCGTTGATGTCCTCGGTGTAGTTGACCTTGATCCCGGTCCGCTTGGTGAACGACTCGAGCGTGGGGTGCTTGCCGTTCTTCGTCACATCGATGTACTCGGGCCAGTTGGACCAGTTCACGATCTTGTCGGTGTCCGAACGGTCCGGGACGCTCGTCGGAGCGTCGGCGTTGCGCTCCTTCTGTCCCGGGGTCCCGCAGGCGGCGAGGGTGGCGAGGGCCGCCACCCCGGCCCCGGCGCCGAGCAGGCGCCGGCGGGTGAGCCCGCGCAGCAGCGGGGTCGAGGGAAGTCTCGCAGCGCCGGCAGTTGCCCCGTTCCGCGGGTCTTCGCCCATCTCCGACATCGCGCTTTCCTTCCGCTACGAGAACCGTGGACTGGGTCGACCGTACGACACCTGCGGGCCGGGACCGAGCCGCGCGGCCGGTGACGCTCGCCACCGCGCGTGGGCGACGCATCGGGCGCCCGCGTTCCCCGCTCGTCCCGAGCGACGAGCGGGGAGCCGGCGCAGTTCCCGCGGGTAGGTCCTAGGCCCGGCGCGAACGGCGCCAGCTGACGAACTGGCTGATGCCCACCGCGAGGATCGCGATGAGGAACATCAGCGTGCCCACCACGTTGATCTGGACGGGGGTGCCCCGGGTCGCCGAGCCCCACACGTACATCGGGAAGGTGATCGACGAGGGCGAGGCGTTGAAGTTCGTGATGATGAAGTCGTCGAACGACAGCGAGAAGGCCAGCAGCGCGGCCGCCGCGATGCCGGGCGCGACGAGTGGGAAGGTGATACGCCAGAACGCCTGCGTCTCGTTCGCGTACAGGTCGGCGGCCGCCTGCTCCAACCGGGGGTCGAGGCTCGCCATGCGCGCCTTCACGGTGACCACGACGAAGCTCAGGCAGAACATGATGTGGGCGATCAGGATCGTCCAGAATCCAAGCGGGATCCCGATGTTCACGAACAGGGTGAGCAGCGAGGAACCCATGACGACCTCGGGGGTCGCCATCGGCAGGAAGATCAGCAGGTTCGTCGGTGCCCGACCGCGGAACCGGTGCCGTGACATGGCGAACGCCATCATCGTGCCGAGGACGGTCGCACCGACGGTGGCGAGCACCCCCACCTGCAGGCTGAGCACGAGCGAGCTGCACAGGCCGGCAGGCTCGCACACGTTCGTCCAGGCATGCGTCGAGAACGACGCCCACTGGTAGTTGAACCGTCCCGTCGGGTTGTTGAACGAGAACAGCACGACGACCGCGTTCGGCAGCAGCAGGTAGACGAACGCGAGGAACGCGAAGATGCCGACGATGTGCTCGCGGACCCAGGTGATCGGGTTGCGCGAGCGCCGGTGGACCGGGGGCGGTCCGGGCTGGGCCGTGCTGACCAGGTCGGCGGGGTCGGCCGGTGCGGTGAGAGCCATCAGACCAGTTCCTCCGTACCGGCGCGCCAGACGTACACGGCGACGAGGATGACGATGGTGGCCATCAGCGTGACGGACAAGGCGGACGCGGTCGGATAGTCGAGCACGCGCAAGAACTGCCCGTCGATGACTTGTCCGATCATCGTCGTCGAGGTGTTGCCGAGCAGGTGCGAGTTGATGTAGTCACCGGCCGCGGGGATGAAGGTCAGCAGCGTGCCGGCCACCACGCCGGGCATCGACAGCGGAAGGGTGATCTTCCGGAAGGACGTGAACGGCCGGGCGTAGAGGTCGCCACCCGCTTCCAGCAGCCGTGGGTCGAGCCGCTCCAGGCTCGCGTACAGCGGCAGCGTCATGAAGGGCAGGAAGTTGTACGTGAGCCCGGTGATGACGGCGAACGGGCTGAAGATCACCTGGTCGGTCGGCAACAGCTGCAACCACTGCAGCAGGCTGATGATGTGCAGCTTCTCCATGATGCCGACGACGATGCCGTCGCTCTGCAGGATGACCTGCCAGGCCAGCGTACGGATCAGGAAGCTGGTGAAGAACGGCGCGATCACCATGACCAGCAGCAGGTTCTTGAACCGGCCCGCCTTGAAGGCGATCGCGTACGCGAGCGGGTAGGCGATCAGCAGCGCCGCGACGGTGGCGATCAGCGCGTAGATGAACGAGCGGACGAACTGGTCCCAGTACTGGGTGATCGCATCGCCATACGTCCCGAAGTTCCACGTGAGCTCGTAGCCGTCGACGATGTTGCCGGTCTGCAGCGACATCGAGACGAGGAACACGACCGGCACGATGAAGAAGACCGCGAGCCAGGCCATGCCGGGCAGCAGCAGGAAGTACGGGGTCCAGCGCCCGCGCGTCTTGCCGGAGTCGGGGGGTGGTTGCGCCGGCCCCTGGCTGCCGCGCTCCAGCCCGGCGAACGCCGTCACGATGCGGCCTCGTCCACCGTCTCGACCCCGGCGTGCGCGTCCTGCTCCGCGCTGAGCCCGAACGCGTGCTCCGGGCTCCAGGCGAGCGTGACGGGGGTCCCCGGTGCGAGGACCCGTGCGGTGTCGCGGTTCTGGTGGAAGACCATCAGCTCCTGTCCCCACGGCATCCGCACGAGGTACTGGGTGCTCACACCGATGAACGACGAGTCGGTGATGACCCCGCCCTTGACCACGTCCAGGTCGCCGGCGGGCACCTCGTCGGTGATCACATGCAGCTTCTCGGGACGGATGCCGAGCAGCAGCTTGCCGGAGGTCACCGTGGAACGCGCCGTGAGCATCGCGACGCTCGTGCCGTGCATGTCCGCGATCAGGCGGTCGCCCGCGGTCGAGGTGATGGTGCAGTCGACCATGTTGGACTGCCCGAGGAAGTTCGCGACGAACGTGGTACGCGGCGCCTCGTACAGCTCGACCGGTGCACCCATCTGCTCGATCCGCCCGGCGTTCATGACGGCGATCGTGTCGGCCATCGTCATGGCCTCTTCCTGGTCGTGCGTGACGTGGACGAAGGTGAGTCCGACCTCGGTCTGGATGCGCTTGAGCTCCACCTGCATCTGGCGGCGCAGCTTGAGGTCGAGCGCGCCGAGCGGCTCGTCGAGCAACAGCACGCCCGGCCGGTTCACGATCGCCCGCGCGAGCGCGACCCGCTGCTGCTGGCCGCCGGAGAGCTGGGCCGGCTTGCGCCGCGAGAGCGCCGTCAGCTCGGTCAGCTCCAGGACCTCGTCGACCTGCTTCTTGACGTCCTTCTTCCGGCGGCGTCGCAGCCCGAACGCGACGTTCTCGTACACGTCCATGTGCGGGAACAGCGCGTAACTCTGGAACACGGTGTTGACGGGGCGCTTGTACGGCTTGGTGCCCGTGATGTCGGTCGAGCCGATGCTGATCCGGCCGACCGTGGGGTGCTCGAGTCCCGCGACCATCCGCAGCGTCGTCGTCTTGCCGCACCCGGACGGGCCGAGAAGGGCGAAGAACGAGCCCTGCGGGATCGTCAGGTCGATGTCGTCGACCGCTTTGAACGTACCGAACTCCTTGGTGACCCGCGTCAGCACGAGGTCACCGGACACCTCGTCCCCGTTCGTGCTCTCCTGCACCGGGGCGGGCTGGGTCGGGTCGAGGGAATCGAGCGACATCTCAGGCTCCGATCAGGGCTTGGAACTTCGCGTTGTACGCAGTCTCCTCCTCCTGCGACAGGGCGCGGAAGACGTGGGACTTCGCGCGCACCGCGTCCGAGGGGAAGATCAGCGGGTTGTCGGCGACCTCCGGGTCCTCCTTCAGCAGCACCTCCTTGGCGCCGACGACCGGTGAGATGTAGTTGACGTAGTCCTCGGCCATGGCCGCCGGCTTCGGATCGTAGTAGAAGTTGATCAGCAGTTCGGCGTTCTTCTTGTGCTGCGCCATGTTCGGGATCTGGAAGTTGTCCGACCAGGCCATGTGGCCCTTCTCGGGCAGCGTGTAGCCGAGGTTCGGGTTGTCCGCCTGCAGCTGCACCACGTCGCCGGTCCACGCCATGCAGGCCGCGATGTCGCCGGAGGACAGGCCCTTGCCGTAGTCGTTGCCGGTGAAGCTCGCGATCTGGCCGGCGTCGACCGACTTCTGGATCTTGGCGATGGCGGCGTCGAAGTCGTCGTCGGTGAAGTTGGCGGGGTCGATCCCCATGTCGACCATCACCAGCCCGACGGTGTCGCGCATCTCGGTCAGCAGCGTCACCTTGCCCTTGAGCGAGGGGTCGGTGAGCAACTGGTCGATCGTCTCGATCTTCTTGCCCCCCGTCGACTTCGGGTTGTAGCCGATGCCCGTGAACCCGCTCTGCCACGGGATCGAGTACTTGCGGCCCGGGTCGAACTGCACGTCACGCAGGGTCGGGTCGAGGTTCTTCAGGTTCGGGATGTTCGCCTGGTCGATCTCCTGCACCCAGCCGAGCCGGATGAGGCGGGAGGCCATCCAGTCGGTCACGCAGAAGGTGTCACGGCCGGTGTCCTGTCCGCCGGCCAGCAGTGGTTGGATCTTGGCGAAGAACTGGTCGTTGTCGTTGACGTCCTCGGTGTAGTTGCACTTGATCCCCGTCTCCTTGGTGAACAGCTCCAGGGACGGGTGCTTCTGGGTCTTGTCGTCGACGTCGATGTACTCCGGCCAGTTGGACCAGTTGACGATCTTCTCGGTGTCGGACTTGTCCGCGGCCTGGGTCTGGCCGCCCTGCGCCTTCTGCCCCTTGGTGCCGCAGGCCGAGAGCACGGCCATGCCACCGACGGCGGCTGCACCACCCAGCACCCGGCGACGGGTCAACCCGCGCAGCCACGGCGGCGAGATCACGGGTTCGTGCGACTCCGGGTTCTGGGTCGGTGCGTTGTTCATCGGTGGCCCTTCCGTGGGTGTGCGTTCATCTGTCACCGAAGATGGTCCGGTGCCAGTCCTTGCGTGGCTCGCCGGTGATCTCGAGCGAGACGTGCTTGACCTGGGTGTACTCGTCGAACGAGTACTGGCTCATGTCCTTGCCGAAGCCGGACCGCTTCATCCCGCCGTGCGGCATCTCCGAGATGATCGGGATGTGGTCGTTGACCCATACGCACCCGGCCTGGATCTCCCGGGTCGCGCGCATCGCGCGCACCACGTCGCGGGTCCAGGCCGACGCGGCCAGCCCGAACGGCGTGTCGTTGGCGAGCGCGATGCCCTCCTCGTCGGAGTCGAACGGGAGCACCACCAGCACCGGCCCGAAGATCTCCTCCTGCACGACCTCGCTGTCCTGCGGGGCATCCGTGATCACGGTCGGCTCGAAGTACGCCCCCTTGGCGAGGTCGCCCGCGGGCGCCTGGCCGCCGCACACGACCGTCGCGTAGCTGCGCGCGCGGTCGACGAAGCCCGCGACGCGCTCCTGCTGACGGCGTGAGACGAGCGGGCCCTGGTCGGTCTGCGGGTCCTGCGGGTCGCCGAGCCGTACCCCGCGCATCACGTCCGCGACACCGGCGACGAACGCGTCGTACAGCGGGCGCTGCACGTATGCCCGGGTCGCGGCGGTGCAGTCCTGACCGGAGTTGATCAGCGATCCGGCCACCGCACCCTGCACGGCCGCGTCGAGGTCCGCGTCGTCGAACACGACGAACGGCGCCTTGCCACCGAGCTCGAGGTGGACGCGCTTGACGGTGCGGGAGGCCACCTCCATCACCCGGCTGCCGACCGGCGTCGACCCGGTGAACGAGACCATCCGGACCGTCGGGTGGGCCAGCAGCGCCTCGCCCGCGACGCGGCCCCGGCCGGTCACCACGTTCACCACGCCGGCGGGCAGGCCGGCGCGCACCGCGTCCTCCGCGAGCATCAAGGACGTCAGCGGGGTGATCTCCGCCGGCTTGAGCACGATCGTGTTGCCGGCCGCGATCGCGGGCAACACCTTCCACATCGCCATCTGCAGCGGGTAGTTCCACGGCGCGATCGACCCGACGACACCGACCGGCTCGCGGCGTACGACCGAGGTGTGCAGCCCGTCGTACTCGGCGCTCGCCTTGCCCTCGAGGTTGCGCGCCGCACCCGCGTAGAAGCTGACGTTGTCGATCGAGCCCGGTACGTCGAACTCGCGGGTGAGCTTGATCGGCTTGCCCGTCTGGGCGGTCTCGACCTGCGCGTACTGCTCGGCGCGCTCCTCGAGCAGCTGCGCGAGCCGGTTCAGCGCGCCGGCGCGCTCGCCGGGGGTCGCCCCTGCCCACTCCGGGAACGCCGCCGCCGCTGCTGCGACAGCCCGGTCGACGTCCGCCTCGCCGGCCTCCTGGAACGTGATCACGACCTCGCCCGTCGCGGGGTCGATGACGTCGTGCTCGGAGCCCGCCGTACCGGGACCGGCCGTACCGCCGATCACGGTGCCGCCAGCGAACTCCACGCCGGCTACCGCGCCTGTGCCTGCCATGACTGCCTGACCTCCACGTGCCGCTCTTCAACCCCCGCCACGACCGCGAGGCTGATGCTCGCATGGCACCGCCTGCAGTACAAGCGAATCCGTCGGATCGAGACCGGAACACGACGAATTCGATGGGTCAGGTCACAATCGCGCAACAGGAGCCGCAGCGACCTGGTGCGTCTCGCCTGTTTCGGGTACTCGCTCCGCCTCGCTGGCGGGTGTGGTTCCGGTATAGCGGCGCCGCACCCGCCACCCGGACCGGCTCGCCTCGCTGGCGGGTGTGGTTCCGGTATAGCGGCGCCGCACCCGCCAGCGGGGCGCCCAGCCGGTGCGTACGGCGTAGCCTGCCCGCCGTGGCCGACCCGCACGCCGACGACCCGCTGCCCGGTGGCCATCCCACGGTGCGCGAGGTGCTCGAGCTCCCCGCCGTACGCGCGGGCGATCCGCGGGTGGTCGCAGGCCGCGCCGGCCTGGACCGGCGGGTGCGCTGGACGCACTCGGCCGAGGTCGCCGACGTCGCCCGCCTGCTGCGCGGCGGGGAACTGCTGCTGACCACCGGGGTGCTGCTGCCACCCGAGGACATCGGTCTCGTGGACTACGTGCAGCAGCTCGCCGCGGCGGGCGCGGCCGGGCTGGTCGTCGAGACGGGGCGCCGCTTCGAGCACCTGCCCCCGGCCGTGCTGCGCGCCGCGGACCTGCTCGGGCTGCCGCTCGTCGAGCTCGGCAGCGAAGTGCGCTTCGCGCACATCGCCGAGCAGGTGGCGGCCTGGACCCTCGACCGCCAGCTCGAGGAGCTGCGCGTCTCGGAGCAGGTGCACCAGACGTTCACCGACCTCACGGTCGAGGGCGCATCCCCGACCGAGGTGGTGGGGCAGGTGGCGCGGATGTCGGGACGGGCCGTGGTGCTCGAGAACCTCGCGCACCAGGTGCTCGCGTACGACGCGGCCGGTGCCGACGCGGGCGCCCTGCTCGCCGACTGGGAGGACCGCAGCCGGCGGGTACGGGTCGATGCGCGCATCGGCCACGACGACGCCAGCGGGTGGCTCGTCACGACGGTCGGGGCGCGGGGACAGGACTGGGGCCGGCTCGTGATGCTCTCCCCTGCTCCTACGCGGCGCGAGCAGGTGCTCCTCGAGCGCGCCGCGGCGACCGTCGCGCTGAGCCGGCTCGTGGAGCGCGACCGCGAGTCGCTCGAGCGCCAGGCGCATCGGGCGCTGCTGCAGGAGCTGCTCGCGGCTGCCGTCCCGGTCGCGGACGTCGTGCTCCGGGCCCGAGTGCTCGGGGTCTCGCTCGAGTCGCGCGCGTTGATCGCCGCCGTGTTCCGGCTCACCGCGCCGCCGGCCGGACCGGCGCTCGTCGTGCAGGAGACCATCCGGGACTTCACCGAACGGGTCGCCGGGGCGGTGCGCGACGCGCGCGCGGTCGCCCTCGTCGGTGCCATCGACGACGTCAGCGTCGGCGCGCTGCTCTCCTTGCCGTTGCGCGTCGACGTCGACCCGGTACTCGAGCGCGTGTCGCAGGCGCTCTCCGGCCGCAAGCAGGTCGGGGCGCAGGCGGGCGAGGAAGAGTGGGTGATGGCGGTGGGGTCGGTCGTGCCGAGCCCGCGCGACGTACGCCGCTCGTTCCTGGAGGCGATGCAGGTCGCCGACGCGGTGCCCGCCGGCGGCCCGGACGACTTCTATCGGCTGCCCGACGTACGGCTGCGCGGGCTGCTGCACCTGCTGCGTGACGACGAGCGGCTGCAGACGTACGTCGAGCGCGAGCTGGGCCCGCTGCTGGCCCACGACGCCGACGCACGCAGCGGTGACGAGCTGCTGCCGGTGCTGCGCACGTACCTCGAGGTGGGGCGCAACAAGTCGGCAGCCGCGCACGCCACGCACCTGAGCCGGCCGAGCATGTACGACCGGCTGACCCGGGTGCAGCGCGTGCTCGGCGTCGACCTCGACGACGTCGAGAGCTGCCTGTCGCTGCACGTCGCGTTGCTGGCCCTCGACGCGCTGCGCCGCTGACGCTCGTACCCCCGCGCCGACCGGCCCCGCGCCCCCTCCCGTTGATCAAGGAGAAGGTGACGTTCTCGATCTTGTGACCAAGATCGAAGTGGGCACCTTCTCCTTGATCAACGCGGCGGCCGGGTCAGGTCAGTCCAGGCTCGCCATGACGTGCTTGATGCGGGTGTAGTCCTCGAAGCCGTACATCGACAGGTCCTTGCCGTAGCCGCTGTGCTTGAAGCCGCCGTGCGGCATCTCGGCGACCAGCGGGATGTGGGTGTTGATCCACACGCAGCCGAAGTCGAGCCGCCGGGCCATCCGCATCGCGCGGCCGATGTCGCGGGTCCAGACCGAGGAGGCCAGCCCGTACTGCACGCCGTTGGCCCAGCGCAGTGCCTCGTCCTCGTCGGTGAACTGCTGCACCGTCATGACCGGCCCGAAGATCTCGTTCTGGATCATCTCGTCGTCCTGGTGCAGGCCCGCGACGACGGTCGGCTCGATGTAGTAGCCGCGGTCACCCTGCCGGTGCCCGCCGACCGCGACGTTGGCGTGGTCCGGCGTACGGGACAGGAAGCCCATCACCCGGTCGAGCTGACCGGCGTTGTTCACCGGCGGTACGAGCGCGTCCTCGTCGCCCGCACCACCCTCGAAGGTGGTCTTCGTGCTCTTGGCCTGCTCCGAGAGCGCCGAGACGAAGTCGTCGTAGATCCGCGGCCCGGCAAGCACGCGGGTCGCCGCGGTGCAGTCCTGCCCGGCGTTGAAGTAACCCGCGACGGCCAGCCACTCCGCGGCGGCCGCGATGTCCGCGTCGTCGAAGATCACGACCGGCGCCTTGCCGCCGAGCTCGAGGTGCACCCGCTTGAGGTCGCGCGCGGCCGACTCGGCCACCTGCATCCCGGCGCGTACCGACCCCGTGATCGACACCATCGCCGGGGTCGGGTGCTCGACCAGCGCCCGGCCGGTGTCCCGGTCGCCGGTGACCACGTTGAACACCCCGGGCGGCAGCACCTCGGCGAACAGCTCGGCCATCCTTACCGTCGAGACGGGGGTGGTGTCGCTGGGCTTGAGCACGACGGTGTTGCCCGCCGCGATCGCCGGCGCGTACTTCCAGACCGCCATCATCATCGGGTAGTTCCATGGCGTCACCTGCCCGACGACCCCCACCGGCTCACGGCGGATCATCGAGGTGAAGCCCTCCATGTACTCCCCGCTCGAGCGGCCCTCGAGCACCCGCGCCGCCCCGGCGAAGAACCGCACCTGGTCCACCATCGGCGGGATCTCCTCCGCCATGGTCACCGCCAGCGGCTTGCCGGTGTTCTGGCTCTCCAGCGCCACGAGCTCCTCGGCGTGCGACTCCAGCACGTCGGCCATCTTCAGCAGCGCGGCCTGGCGCGCCGACGGGGTGCTGTCACGCCAGGTCTCGAACGCCTCCGCGGCGGCGCGGTACGCGCGGTCGACGTCCTCCGCACCGGACAGCGGAGCGGTGCCGAAGACCTCGCCCGTGGACGGATCGATCAGGTCGGTGGTGCGGCCGTCGGCGGCGGGTACGGACTGCCCACCGATGAAGTTCGAGAGGGTGCGCTTGTCGGTCACTGGGTCTCCTCGGGAGTGCCGGGCGTACCGATGCGAGCGGGTCCCTCGCGCCGAGCCGGTCGGCGCAGACACCCGCCCGAGCCGGTCGCCCCGGGTTCGGGGTGCGGTACGGGTACGAGCGTGAGGCGGTGGACAGCCGTCGGCCCAACCGTACCCGCCAGGTGGCGGCTTCGACAGAGCAACCCGAGAGCGGTGACTGATTTCGTCGCAACTATGGCTCGATCCCACGGAATCGCTTGCCAGGTCGGGAGCGATGGGCGAGCATGACAGCCGTGCCGATCCGCGACCGCAACGCTGCTCACGGGCTCGACGACGTCAGCAAGGCCATCATCGAGCAGCTGCAGCAGGACGGCCGGCGCGCGTACGCCACGATCGGGAAGGCCGTCGGGCTGTCCGAGGCCGCGGTGCGCCAACGGGTGCAGCGGATGCTCGAGGCCGGCGTGATGCAGATCGTCGCGGTCACCGATCCGTTGCAGGTCGGATTCCCGCGCGCGGCGATGATCGGCGTACGCGTCGACGGTGACGTCGAGATCGTCGCCGACAAGCTGGCCGCCATGCCCGAGATCGACTATCTGGTCGTCACGGCCGGCGGCTACGACATCCTCGCGGAGGTCGTGTGCGAGGACGACGACCACCTGCTCGAGGTCGTCAACCGGCAGATCCGGGCGCTGCCCGGCGTCCGCCACACGGAGACCTTCGTCTACCTGAAGCTCCGCAAGCAGATCTACGCCTGGGGTACCCGATGACCGCTACACCGCAGTACGTCTCGCACGACGGCTCCGATGCTCTCGCCGAATCCGCGCGCGACCACCTCTGGATGCACTTCACCCGCCACTCCACGTACGAGAACGGCGGACACGTCCCGGTGATCGTGCGCGGCGACGGCGCGTACGTCTGGGACGACCGCGGCAAGCGCTACCTCGACGGGCTCGCCGGACTGTTCACGGTGCAGGTCGGGCACGGGCGCGCCGAGCTGGCCGAGGCGGCCGCCAAGCAGATGAGTGAACTCGCGTTCTTCCCGCTCTGGTCGTACGCCCACCCGCGGGCGATCGAGCTGGCCGAGCGGCTCGCGGACTACGCACCCGGCGACATCGACCGCATCTTCTTCACCACCGGCGGCGGCGAGGCGGTGGAGTCGGCGTGGAAGCTCGCCAAGCAGTACTTCAAGCTCACCGGCCGACCGCTCAAGCACAAGGTGATCAGCCGCGCGGTCGCGTACCACGGCACGCCGCAGGGCGCGCTGTCCATCACCGGTATCCCGGACGCGAAGAAGTACTTCGAACCGCTCGTGCCCGGCGCCCACAAGGTCCCCAACACCAACTTCTACCGCGCACCCGAGCACGGCGACGACGTCGAGGCATTCGGTCGCTGGGCCGCGGACCGGATCGCCGAGGCGATCGAGTTCGAGGGACCCGACACCGTCGCGGCGGTGTTCCTCGAGCCGGTGCAGAACTCCGGCGGCTGCTTCCCGCCGCCGCCCGGATACCTGCAGCGCGTACGCGAGATCTGCGACGAGTACGACGTGCTGTTCGTGGCGGACGAGGTGATCTGCTCGTTCGGGCGGATCGGCGAGATGTTCGCGACCACGCGGTTCGGCGTCGCGCCCGACATCATCACGACGGCCAAGGGCCTCACCTCGGGGTACGCGCCGCTGGGTGCGATGCTGGCGAGCGCCCGGCTGTTCGAGCCGTTCAAGACCGGGACCAACTACTTCGCGCACGGCTACACCTTCGGCGGTCACCCCGTCTCGGCGGCGGTGGCGATGGCGAACCTCGACATCTTCGAGCGCGAGGGGCTCAACGCGCACGTGCAGGCCAACGAGGGCGCGTTCCGGGCGACGCTCGAGAAGCTGCTCGACCTGCCCCTGGTCGGCGACGTCCGCGGGGAGGGCTACTTCTACGGGATCGAGCTGGTCAAGGACAAGGCGACCAAGGAGACGTTCGACGAGGACGAGTCCGAGCGCCTGCTGCGCGGGTTCCTGTCCAAGGCGCTGTTCGAGGCCGGGCTCTACTGCCGCGCGGACGACCGGGGCGACCCGGTGATCCAGCTCGCGCCGCCGCTGATCATCGGTCAGCGGGAGTTCGACGAGATCGAGCAGACGCTGCGCGACGTGCTCACCAGGGCCCAGTCCGTCCTCTGAGCACCGCACCGGGCGCCTGACCATGATCGGGAGAACGAAACGGCAGTCCGGTCGGCCCGCCCGGTGCGGCGCGCGCCGGGAACCAGCGTGGGGCGGCGCACCCGACTACGTCCTCGTTCTCCCGATCATGAGCTGCGCACCGAAATCCGCGGCGCACCGACCGGCGTGGTCTCGCGAGCCGGGCACGACCTTGCTGACCCGCGAGAGGAGCGGCGCGTGAGCGCAGGACCGACCGAGCGCACCCGGGTGCACCGGCTGCCGGAGAAGCAGGTGGCCGACCTGGCCACGCTGCACGCGGTGCTCGACACCGGGCTGGTCGCGCACGTCGGGGTGATCGACGCAGGACAGCCGTACGTGCTGCCCGTGGGGTACGCCCGCGACGGCGAGCAGGTGCTGCTGCACGGCTCGACGGGCAGCCGGCTGTTCCGGGCACTGGCCGCGGGGGCGCCGACGTGCTTCACGGTCACGTTGCTCGACGGTGTGGTGCTCGCGCGCTCGGCGTTCGAGAGCTCGATGAATTACCGCTGCGCGATGGTCCTCGGACGCTGCAAGGCGCTTTCCGGCGCCGACAAGGACGACGCGTTGCGGGCCCTCTCCGACCACCTGCTTCCCGAGCGCTGGGGCGACATCCGCTCGCCCTCCCGCAAGGAGCTGGCGGCCACGTTGGTCCTGGCGCTGCCGCTGGACGAGTGGAGCGTGAAGGTCGCGGCAGGTGGCCCGGACGACGCCGACGAGGACCTGGACCGCTCGAGTTGGGCGGGCTACGTACCGATCCGCGAGGTGTTCGGCGACCCGGTGCAGACCGTGCCCAACGGGCAGCCGCTGCCGGACTACGTGCAACGGTGGCAGCGGTGAGCGAGGGGGCTACGAGCCCGTACCGACGGGTGTCGCTGTGGTGGGACCAGCTGCCTGCCGAGCTCGCCGGGCCGGTACGCCCCGCGCTGCCCGGCTCGATGGCTGCGGACGTGGCGATCGTCGGCGCCGGGCTGACCGGGCTGTGGACCGCGTACTACCTGCTGCGCCGCGACCCCTCGCTGCGCGTGGTGCTGCTGGAGGCGGAGGTCGCCGGCTTCGGCGCGAGCGGGCGCAACGGTGGGTGGTGCTCGGCGCTGTTCCCCACCCCGATCGACAAGCTCGCCGCTGCGTCGTCGCGCGAGGCGGCGGTCGCGCTGTTCCGCGAGATGCAGCGCACCGTCGACGAGGTGGGCACGGTCGCGGGCGCCGAAGGGATCGACGCGGCGTACCGCAAAGGCGGCACCGTGGTGCTCGCCCGTACCCCGCTGCAGCTCGCTCGTGCGCGGGCCGAGGTCACCGACTGGCATTCGTGGGGTTTCGATGACCGGGACCTGCGGCTGCTGTCACAAGGGGAGGCGCACGAGCTGCTCGGTGCGACCGACGTGCTCGGCGCGACGTACACCCCGCACTGCGCGGCGATCCAACCGGCGCGCCTGGTGCGAGGTCTCGCGCTGGCCGTCGAACGGCTCGGCGCGACGCTCCACGAGCGCACCCACGTCACGTCGATCGAGCCCGGAGTGGCGCGAACCGGGCTGGGCGAGGTGCGCGCTCACGTCGTCGTGCGCGCCACCGAGGGCTACACGCCGCGCCTGGCGGGTGCGCGCCGCGAGCTGCTGCCGGTGTACTCGTCGATGATCGCGACCGAGCCGCTGCCCGCCGCGTTCTGGGAGCGGACCGGGCTGCGGCGCGCCGAGACGTTCTCCGACTTCCGCAGTCTGATCATCTACGGCCAGCGCACCGCCGACGACCGGCTGGCGTTCGGTGGGCGCGGGGCTCCGTACCACTTCGGCTCGCGGGTGGATCCGGCGTTCGACCGCGACGCGGCCGTGTCGGCGCACCTGCAGGCGGTACTCACCGACCTGCTGCCCGACCTCGCCGGTCACGCGATCACACACTCCTGGGGCGGGCCGCTCGGCGTCTCACGGGACTGGTTCCCGTCGGTCGGGCTGGACCGCGACAACGGCCTGGCGTGGGCGGGCGGGTACGTCGGCGACGGGGTCGCCACCACGAACCTTGCCGGGCGCACGCTGGCGGATCTGATCGCCGGCGTGGACAGCCCGCTGGTGCGGCTGCCGTGGGTGGGGCACCGCAGCCGGCGTTGGGAGCCCGAGCCGCTGCGCTGGCTCGGTGCCAACGTCGTGCTGCGCGGCATGACGTACGCGGACCGCGCTGAGGCCCGTACCGGCAAGCCGTCGCAGGTCGGCCGCCTGGTGGACCGCCTCGCCGGCCACTGAGCCGTCAACGTCGAAGGCGCAACACCGCGCGCACACGTTGAGTAAGGCGCAATGTACCCAGCGTGTACGAAGCGCCTGTCGTGGTTCGTCCCATCGGCCCGAAGGTGGTGCGCGCCTGGACCGTTCCGGATGCGACAGCGACAATCGACCGGGACGCGACACGAAGGGTAAGGATGCTGACACTGCGTACACCCGGCCGGTTCGTCGCCTGGGTGATCGCCGTGCTGGCGTGCTGCCTGCCGGCGACCGCCCTCAGCGCGCCCGTGGCGTCGGCCGCGGTGCGCACGGCCGACCGCATGGTCACCGCCGACCCCGCCTCCTGGACGCCGCGCGTCGAGGCCGGTCGGGTCCTGGCGATCGCGCAGGTAGGTGACCAGATGGTCCTCGGCGGCACCTTCACGTCGGTGAGTGCCGCAGGCGGCAGTCCCGCGTACCGGCGCGGCGGCCTCGTCGCGTTCGACGCGGCGACAGGTGCGGTCAACACCCGCTTCGCGCCCTCGTTGAACGGCGCGGTCAACCAGGTGCTCCCGGGCGTCGCCGCCGGCACGGTCCTGGTGGCCGGAGCGTTCTCGACGGTGAACGGGCGTACGCACAAGCGGCTGGTACTGCTCAACCTTGCGGACGGAAGCGTCAACACATCCTTCGACCCGCCGGCGATCAACGGGATCGTCAAGGACATGAAGCGGGTCGGTCACCGCCTGGTACTCGGCGGGACCTTCACGCGGGTGGCAGGCGACGATCACGCGGGCATCGCCTCGCTGGACCTCCGAACCGGACGGGTCGACCCGTTCATCGACATCCAGCTCACCGGCCACCACAACTGGACCAGCTCCTGCGCGACCTGCGCCAAGGGAGCCGTCGGCGCCGCCGCCCTGGACGTGTCCCCCGATCACCGGACCCTGGTGGTCGTCGGGAACTTCCGGGCGGCGAACGGGTCGCCGCGGGACCAAGTCGTGATGATCGACCTGTCGGGTAAGCGCGCCGCGGTACGCCCCGACTGGGCGACGTCCGCGTTCGACACGCGCTGCAACTACGAGAGCTTCGACGCCTTCATGCGAGGGGTGAGCTTCTCCCCGGACGGTACGTTCTTCGTCGTGGTGACGACCGGCGGGTCCGCCGGCTCCACCTTGTGCGACGCCGCGGCGCGCTTCCAGACGGGTGCTCGCGGCACGAAGGTCCAGCCGTTCTGGGTCGCGAGGACCGGCCGGGACACCCTGCTCTCGGTCGCGGTCACTGCCGATGCCGTCTTCGTCGGTGGCCACCAGCGGTGGCTGAACAACGACTACGGTGCCGACACCGCCCGCCCGGGAGCGGTCCCGCGCGCGGGCCTCGCCGCGCTGGACCCCCGAAGCGGCGTCCCGCTGTCCTGGAACCCCGGCCGCAATCCCCGCGGGGTCGGCGCGGCCGCCCTGCTGGTGACCAAGGGCGGGCTGTGGGTCGGCTCCGACACGAACTACATCGGCAGCTACGAATACTTGCGGCCGCGGATCGCGTTCTTCCCGTTCGCCGGTGGCAGTGCCCTTCCGGCCGGCTGGACCCCCGCTCTGCCGTCGGACGTCTACCTCGGTGGGGGAACTGCGTATCGGCCGGGAAGCCTCGTCAAACGACGGTTCACCGGGTCGACGACCGGGCCGAGCCGACCGGTGACGGCGAGCGGCATCGACTGGCCTAGCGTCCGGGGGGCGGTGCAGATCGACGGCGCCCTGTTCTTCGGCCAGGCGGGGATGCTCTACCGCTCCGACTTCGACGGACGTGCCTTCGGCGTCGCGCGCGCTGTCGACCCGTACCGTGATCCGAAGTGGTGTCCGGTCAACACCGGATCGGGGTCCACCGTCTACTGCGGCGTGCTGCCGACCTTCTACGACGAGCTCGCCAAAGTCACCGCGCTCGGCTACGCGGACGGCCGGCTCTACTACGCGACGGCGGGGAGCACCGCCTTGCGCTACCGCTGGTTCAGTCCCGACAGCGGGATCGTCAGCGCGAAGAGCTTCCCGGTCTCGGGCACCGTCCCGGCGGGGGCGACGGCACTGCTGATCTCGGGACGCACGATCTACCTGGGTGACCCGGCGAACGGCACGCTCTCGCGCGCGACGTTCGCACCCGGTGCGATCGGGGCGGCACGCACGCTCGTCAGCGGCCCGCGCGTCGACGGGGTCGACTGGCGTGCTCGCGCAGTGTTCCTCGGCCGCACTCCCCCGGTCGCTCCGGTGGTCCGACCCCCGAAACGTCCGACGAAACCGGTGATCAAGACGGTCAAGGTGAAGCGCAAGGCCAAGGTCGTGGTGAAGTGGCGACGGGCCGCGCCCCGGGGCACGGCCATTGCCGGGTACGACGTGCAGTTCCGCAAGAAGCGGCGGCACGCGGCGTCGTTCAAACCGTGGCGAACGGCGAAGACGAGCAGCGGCACCCGCTACACCTGGACCCGCGGCAAGCGGGGCGCGACCTACAAGGTGCGCGTCGTCGCGGTCAGTGCCGCAGGCAGCACGCCGAGCGCGGCGGTGCGCTTCCGGATCCGGAAGTAGCCCCGCTGGCCGGAGGCGGACGGACCTGACGCGGACGGGTCGATCGGATATTGGATACGATCTGCCACGCCGTACGCCGCCCGTCGCAGAGGAGCCGCACATGCCAGCACGTCAGACCCCCTTCGAGCTCTACGCCATCGACTCGTTGCTCTCGGAGGAGGAGCGCGAGATCCGCGGCACGGTCGCCCGCTTCGTGAGCGATCGGATCCGCCCGCAGATCGCCGACTGGTTCGAGAGCGGCGAGCTGCCGGCCCGCGAGTTGGCGCGCGAGTTGGGCTCGCTCGGGGTGCTGGGGATGCACCTGGAGGGGTACGGCTGCGCCGGCACGTCGGCGACCGCGTACGGGCTGGCATGCCTGGAACTCGAAGCAGGCGACTCCGGGATCCGGTCGCTGGTGAGCGTGCAGGGATCGCTCGCGATGTTCGCGATGCACCGCTTCGGGTCCGAGGAGCACAAGCAGCAGTGGCTGCCGCGCATGGCGAAGGGCGAGGCGGTCGGCTGCTTCGGGTTGACCGAGCCGGACTTCGGGTCCAATCCGGCCGGGATGCGTACGACTGCACGGCGCGATGGCGCGGACTGGGTGCTCGACGGCACCAAGATGTGGATCACGAACGGGTCGATCGCTGACGTAGCCGTCGTGTGGGCGCGTACCGGGGAAGACGCCAAGAGCATCAAGGGGTTCGTCGTCCCGACCGATAGCCCCGGTTTCACGGCGCGGGACGTGAAGAAGAAGCTGTCGCTGCGCGCGTCGGTGACCAGCGAGCTGGTGCTCGAAGGCGTCCGACTGCCCAACAGCGCGGTGCTGCCGGAGGTGTCCGGACTACGCGGGCCGTTGTCCTGCCTGAACGAGGCGCGCTTCGGCATCGTGTTCGGCGCGCTCGGCGCCGCGCGGGACAGCCTGCAGACCGCGATCGACTACGCGGTGAGCCGCGAGCAGTTCGACCGGCCTATCGCCGGGTTCCAGCTCACGCAGCGCAAGCTGGCGGAGATGGCGGTCGCGCTCGGCAACGGGACGCTCCTCGCGTTGCACCTGGGACGGATGAAGGACGCCGGCACGCTGCGCCCCGAGCAGGTGAGCATCGGGAAGTTCAACAACGTCACTGGCGCACTCGAGATCACCCGTACTGCACGGTCGATCCTGGGCGGGAACGGCATCACGTTGGAGTACCCGGTGATCCGCCACATGAACAACCTCGAGTCGGTGTTCACCTACGAGGGCACCCACGAGATCCACACGCTCGCGCTCGGACAGGCGCTGACCGGCGTGCCGGCGTACCGATGACCGGAGCGCTCGAGGGGCTGCTCGTCGCGGACTTCTCCCGGGTGCTGGCCGGCCCGTACGCCACCATGCTTCTCGCGGACCTCGGCGCCGAGGTGGTCAAGGTCGAGCGTCCCGGTAGCGGCGACGACACTCGCGCCTGGGGACCGCCGTACGCCGCCGACGGCCAGTCGACGTACTTCCACAGTGTGAACCGGAACAAGCGCTCCGTCGCTTGGGATCTGCGCTCACGGGAGGGCCTAGCCGAGGCACGGGAGCTGGCGCTGCGCGCGGACGTGCTGGTGGAGAACTTCAAGCCTGGCACCCTGGATCGGCTCGGCCTCGGGTACGAGTCCCTCGCCGCAGACAATCCCGGGCTCGTCTACTGCTCGATCTCCGGCTTCGGCTCCGGAGCGGGGGCGGCGTTGCCGGGGTACGACCTGCTGGTGCAGGCGATGGGCGGGCTGATGAGCATCACCGGGCCAGGACCCGGCGAGCCGACCAAGGTCGGGGTCGCCCTGGTCGACGTGATCACCGGTCTGCATGCGGTGTACGGGGTCCTGGCCGCACTGCGGCACCGGGACCGAACCGGCCGCGGTCAGCATGTCGAGGTGAACCTGCTGTCCTCGTTGCTGTCCGCCATGGTGAACCAGTCCTCGGCGTACGCTGCCGCCGGCGTGGTCCCGGGGATCCTCGGCAACGAGCACCCCTCCATCGCGCCGTACGCCGTCTATGCGACGGGCGATCGGCCCTTGGTGCTGGCGGTCGGCAACGACGGTCAGTTCCGGGCGTTGACCAGCGTGCTGCAGCTTGCCGAGCTCGCCGACGACGAGCGGTTCGCGACCAACCCGTCGCGGGTCGCTCATCGCGGGCCGCTGCGCACGCTCCTGGAGGCCGCGCTGGTGACTCGCACGGCCGCGGACTGGGAGCGCGAGCTGACCGCCTCAGGCGTGCCCTGCGGAGTCGTGAACGACCTGGCGGGTGCGTTCGCCCTGGCGAAGGACCTGGGGCTCGCCCCGCTCGTGGACGTGCCCGGCTCCCCCGTCCCCCAGGTCGCCAACCCGCTGGCGCTGTCGGGCACACCGCCGACGTACCGCACGCCGGCGCCACCGGTCCCGTGACCGACACTCCGGTCAAGCCGCCGACCACCCAGGAGGCGGTCCTCGCGCGGCTGCGGCGGGCCTTCGCCGCCGGCGAGCTGCGGCCCGGTGACCAGATACGGCAGGAGCTCCTCGCCGAGAAGTACGGCGTGTCCCGCGTCCCGGTGCGCGAAGCACTGCGGATCCTCGAGGGCGAGGGCCGGGTCACCTACCGACCGCACCGCGGCTACTTCGTCGCCGAGCTGTCGGTCGACGACCTGCTCGAGGTGTACCGCCTGCGCGAACTGCTCGAGGCGGAATCGATCGCCTCCGCCGTCCCCCGGCTGACCGACGCCGACCTGGCACGGCTGCGCAGCGCCGCCGAGTCCGTACGCGATGCCACCGGCTTGGACTCGCTCAGTGAGGCGAACCGGCGTTTCCACTTCCTGCTCTTCGAGGCCGCAGGCCGTCCTGTGCTGCTCCGCCTGCTCACCCAGCTCTGGGATGCGACAGACGCGTACCGAACCGTCTACTTCTCGAGCCCGCAGAACCGGGCACGCGTCGAACAGGAGCACGCGGACCTGCTGTCCGCGCTCGAGCGCCGGGACGTGTCAGCCGCTGTGGACCATCAAGCGGCGCATCGACAGCACTCCGTGGCCGCGCTGCAGCAGCAGTTGCACCGCTACGCACCGCGGTCCCGTGCCGCTGGTGTGGGGAACGGCGCCAGCGCGTCGAGGTCGTCCAGCCGATAGCCGAACCGCGCTACTCGCTCCTCGTAGCGTGCGAGGAGCCGTTGTGCGGACCGCGCGCGGAACGGATTGCGGCTACGGCGCCACGCTTCCCAGACCTGTGCGTACCGATCGCTGCGGCCCCCCGTCAGGCCGCCGACGGGAATCGGTCCGTCGAGCGCGAGCATCTCCGCCACTGGCGCCAGGATGTTCTGTGGCGCGGCAACGAGTCGTTCGTACTGCACGACCTGCACTCGCCGCAGGTGCGGGAGGTCAGTCAGCAGCGTCTCGTGCGCCAGACACCAGTGTTCGATCAAGTCACCGAGCGATGTCAGTCGCGTCCACTTGCTGGTGGCGAGGGCCACCACCAACGGGTGCCGAACGATGAGCACGAACGACGATTCCGGAAACAGCGCTTGTAGAAAGCGCGTCATGATGAGATTCGGCGGTGATTTCTCCACCAGTACAGGGCGCGAGAGGTCCCAGTACGGTGCCCAGCGGGCGAACAGGCGCTTCCCATTCTGGACCGTAGCGAGCGCGGAGGCCTCGGTGAGGTGTGCGCTCGGGTCGCGTGCGAACGCCCCCGGCCCTCCGTATGCGCGGGCGGGCGGATAGACGTCCTGCAGATGCTGCCCCTCGTCCTCTGTCGCTGCCGTCCCCGAGAATCCACTCACCTGGGGATGCTTGGCGAGCGCACGTACGAGCGGAGTAGTGCCGCTCCGGTGAAGTCCACCGACGAAGACGATCCGGTGTGCGCGCCCAGCACGCCCGCCTGGCTCCCCCGCCATGTCATCCTGTGCCGACATAAGTATCTCTCCAAGCTCGGTCACGCACCGTACTGTCGCCATCCAGATTGTCCCGGTTCGGCCTGCGTTCCGTAACGCTGGGTAGGAACGATCACCCAGCTGCCGTCACAGACCGCACCAGGCCGCATTTAGCACACAGCACAGGGCATTTCTGGCGCTCGTACCGATATCAGGCCGTGCATCCAAGGTGTCGTACGACACGTGGCCAAGGCTTTGGTCCTCGCCCGTTCGATTGGCTATGGTGCCGACGCAACTGATTGACATCTTGGACTCGACCCGTTATGGATCATCGATCTCGGATGCCCGACAGGCGCGCGATCCTCCACGTCCGCGTGGAGTCCTTCCCCGGCATCGGCGCCACCCCGGTGGTCAGCCGACCGCCGCACGCCCTGTCCAAAGGGGGCGCGCACCACGGGTGCGCACCTCAGCACAAGCGCGCACCCGCGAGACTGGAGACAACAGCCTCATGCAAGATCTTGACAACAAGGCCCCCCGGCACAGTCGACTCATGGCATTGGCGGGGCAGCACGGACGGTCACGCGTACGACGACTCGCAGGTGTCACGCTCGTGGGAGCAGTCGCCGCTGCCGTCGTGGTCCCCATGGCCGGAGTGTCCTCCGCGCAGCGGGCCTCGGTGAGCAAGCACGGCTTCGAGCAGGGCACTCAGGGGTGGGTTGCGGCGGGAACTGGCGCCACCCTCGGTGCGAGTAGCGCGGCGCGCTCAGGCAAGGGAGCAGCGGTGCTCTCGAGCGCCGGCGGTGGCAAGGCGGTCATGCGGGACCGGCCGAACGTCGTACGCAAGACCGCGCCCGGAAAGCAGTACCGGATCAGCGCCTGGGCGAAGGCATCACGTCCAGGCGTGACCGTCAAGCTCCGCGTCCTGGAGAAAGAGCGCGGAGCGAGTCATCGCGTCCTCGACCGGAAGACAGCCTCCAAGCGTCTGCAGGACACGCGCTGGCACCGCCTCGTGGTGCGGCTGAAGGCGGCGGGACGGACGACCCTCGCTTCTGCCGTCGTCGCGAACGGCCTGCATCTCGGGCAGTCGGTGCTGGTGGACGATGTCCGGGTGCGCGCTGGGAACGTGCTGAGCCGACCGCAGGCACCGCGCACCGCCTACCGGACGCAGTTCGGCACTTCTACAGAACAGGGTCCGGGCGAGAACTGGTCGCAGGCGATCGCGCGACGTGATCGCGACCTTGGCCGCGCGAAGATTCTTCGGGTGTTCTACCCGGGACTGCCGCAGGCGTGGCCAGGGCGTGCTGGAACGGTGAACCGCAACGTGGTCGTTTCGTTCAAGGCGAATCCCGTTCAGATCTCAGCGGGCCGCTACGACACGCAACTTCGTCACTGGTTCGCCGAGGCGCCCAAGGACCGTCAGATCTTCTGGTCCTACTTCCACGAGCCCGAGGACAACATCGAGCGTGGCGAATTCACCGCCGCCCAGTACCGCTCCGCCTGGAGGCACCTCTCGTCATTGGCCGCTGCTGCTCACAATCCGAAGCTCAAGTCCACGCTGATCCTCATGTCGTGGTCGACCCACCCCCGGTCGCATCGGAACTGGCGGGACTACTACGTCGGCAAGCAGTTCATCGACGTGCTCGGGTGGGACGCCTACAACACCGCCGCCAAGGGCGGCCGCTACGAAGATCCGGCCCAGATCTACTCGCGACCGGCCTCGATCGCCAAGGCGGAAGGCAAGCCGTTCGGATTCGCCGAGTGGGGCAGCGAGGTGCTGCCGGGTGACAACGGAACGAAACGCGCAGCCTGGATCCGAGCGTCCGCCAAGCGGATCGCGGCCCTCGGTGCGACGTTCGCCACCTACTTCGACAGCACGGTCGGCGGAGACTTCCGGCTAAGTGACCATGCGTCCAAGCAGGCGCTCCGCGCCGCCATCACGGCGAAGCCGTAGCGCACCTCAGACGGGTCCTCCCCACCCCAGCGCACGGGGCGGGGAGGGCTTCGCCTTCGCCACGCGCGCGGCGCGGGGCTGCCGAGCAGATCGGACCGATCCGCGAAGTTCCCCCTCCCGCGCACTCAAGTCGGTCGCCCGACCCGCCGATACCCACTGCTGGCACGCGGCTCGGAGCACCTGAAGAACTGGAGCACCTGGAGCACCATGACCAACCATGACACCGTCCGGCACTCACGATCGCCCTACCGGTCATCGTGTGGGGACGAGCGGCGATCCGGGGGGCGAGCAGTCATCACGGGCTGCCTCGTGGTCGCAATGGGCGTCGTCGTTGCTATCCCGATGAGCGGCCTTTCGTCTGCGAACCCGGCGCCCCGGACGAACCTGGTGAAGAACCCTGGATTCGAGAAGGGTCTCAAGCACTGGACGCCGGCGGACGGGGGCCGATCGATCCAGCTCACCACCGCGTCGCGCTCCGGTCGACAGGCGGCCCGGCTGACCACCCGGGTGGCCGGGGTCATGTCGTTGCGGGATCGCCCGAACACCGTCCTGAACACGCCGTCCGGGGCCCGGTACGTTGCGTCTGCCTGGGTCCGGTCCACCTCCCCGGGTCTCGACGTGAGCTTGCGCATCCGCGAGGTCCGCCAGCAGAAGATCCCGGGCACGAACGTCCGGGTCCTGGTGCGCAAACAGACCGCAGACCTGCGGCTTCCAGACACCCGCTGGCACCAGCTGAAGCTCGAGTACGTCCCCAAGCCCGGAAACCAGTTGGATCTCGGGATCTTCGCCTGGAACGCGCGCCGTTCGAGCGCACTCATCGTCGACAATGTCCGACTGGTCGCGATTGGCGCTGCGGGTCCGACGCAGTCCCCGCAGCCTAACGAGCAACCGGTACCAGCGCCGAGCGCGCCGCCGGCGAAGCCCTCCACCGAGCCGGCACCTCCGGCACCAGTGCCAACAACGGCCCCCCCGGAGAAACCCGCGGACCCGCTGCCTGCTTCGAGCACCTTGTTCGGAACGTCTGCGGAGCAGGGCCCGGGCGAGAACTGGGCGCAGGCGGTCGCTCGCCGGGACCGCGACCTCGGCAGGTCCAACGTGCTCCGCGTGTTCTATCCGGGGCTTCCGCAGGCATGGCCGGGTCGAGCCGGTCAGGTGAACCGTGATGTCGTGGTTTCGTTCAAGGCCGATCCGCAGCAGATCGTGGCAGGCAAGCACGACGCCCAACTACGCAGCTGGTTCGCCGAAGCGCCGAAGGACCGGAACGTGTTCTGGACCTATTTCCATGAGCCTGAGGACAACATCGAGCGCGGCGAGTTCACCGCCGCTCAGTTCCGAGCGGCCTGGCAGCACCTGAGGGTCCTGGCCGACACCGCCGGGAACCCCCAGCTGAAGGCGACCCTCATCTTGATGGCGTGGTCGACCAAACAAGCCTCGGGACGCAATTGGCGCGATTACTATCCGGGGACGTCCGTGATCGATGTCCTCGGGTGGGATGCCTACAACACCGCTGGCGCCGCGAACAGCAAGACGCGCAGGTACGCCGCCCCCGCGGAGATCTATGCGGGCCCTGCGGCCATAGCGAAGGCCGAGAGCAAGCCGTTCGGCTTCGCCGAGTGGGGCAGTCTGCTGCTCCCCGGTGACGATGGGAGCCGCCGGGCGGCATGGATCCGCGACTCCTGCGCCGAGATCGCGCGGTTGGGTGCCACCTTCGCGACCTATTTCGACAGCACCGTCGGCGGCGACTTCCGGCTCAGTGACGGCCCCTCGAAGAACGCCCTCAAGGAGGCGATCTCGAAGTCCAGTTAGTACTTCCCGGCGTAACCGAACCGTGTCCGCAGCGGACTGGTGATCGTCGTCGCGATCCTGGCGTCGAGAGGCCGCATCTCCCGACGCCAGGCATCGTCGGCTCTGATCTCCACCTCGCCGTTGCGGAAGCGGAGCGGGTTGCCCGAGACGGTGTGGTCCGGACTCAACGTGACACGCCGAGCTCGTAGGGCACCGATGATGTCGGGCGATGGTCCCAGGTCCGCGAACACTGCCAGCCGATCCACGGTCGCCGCAGGTTCCCGTACGAAGTCCTCGTAGCGTGCGACCTCCGTGGGCACACCGACGCGCGGAAGCGCTCCCGCGAGCACGTTCTGAGCGAGCCACTGGACCGACGTGTGCGCCGGGGACCACCGCGCCATGAGTGTCGAGTCGGAGTCAGGGCGCGCTACTAGCCGGTCCCACGAATGTGCGACAGCACGCGGATCACGCACGATCTGGATGGCGCGCATATGGATACCGGGTGCTCCCTGCAGCACGAATGCATAGCTCGGGTTCTTGCTCGAGTCCAGCACCACCCTTGCGCCCGATGCGGCGAGCATCGCGGGGTACAACCTTGCGAGCACCTCGCGCAGCCCGTGCAACTGACGCCCGAACGCGCGCGGCCCCCGGCCGGTCGCCAACCGCCATGCGTGCCTTGTTCGGTCGACAGCAGCGGACCATCCGCGTATCACGTCCAGCTCCAAGTGGTGCCAGCCGCCGAACGCCCGTTCGCCGACCTCACTCCAGAACGGGCATCGCGAAAACGGTTCTCCGCAACCGCAACGTTCGTCCTGCAGCAGGCCGCGGTCCCAGAGATGGACGACCTCCCCCACCGAAACGGTCTCCGGGAACCGGCCCAGCACCCGCTCGACCAGCGTGCTTCCGCTGCGTCCGAGACCTGCGATGTACAGCACGTCGGTCACGGCGCTGAGCCACTCTTCGTGCTGTCGACGTCCGCGCCGTCGAGACCGGCGCGGAAGTAGGGCGTCGCCGCAGCACCGCGGAACGCGTCGAATGCTGCTGTCCCTGGTTCGAGCAGAAATCCGTCGGGCGAGTTCTCACCCGCGCTGCCCTCGAAGTAGGCGAGGGCCTTGATCCGGGGCTGTGAGCGGATGTACGCGAACGCTGCAGTCAACCAGCCCGCCCGGTCGATGCCCGGCACGTCCGGCGCGCCGAACTCTCCGATCATCACCGGTTGCGGGCGTGCCACGGCCCAGTTGAGGAAGGGCGCAGCTACATCGGCGAAGGACTGACCGTCCGCCGGGTAGACGTCCGTGCACAGCCAGTCGACCTGGTCGTCACCCGGATAGTACGCGGCGCCGTCATCCGACTCCCACTTGCTCGCCAGGGGACACCACACCCAGGCAGCGTTCGTCACGTGCTCGGCCGCGAAAATCGCTCTGATGTGCCGCCAAGCAGCGACGTAGTCCTCCGGTGACCAGACCAACGATCGCAGGTTCGGGCGATTCATCTCCCATCGCCAGCGGATCCAGATCGGAGCCCCCAAGGACTTCACTGCAACTGCCATGCGGCGGATGACGTCGTCCTGCGACCCGGCGGCGATGGTCCTCGTGTCGATCCCGTTCCACGAAAGGAGCAGGGTGTCCCCATGCTGGACGAAGGACAGGTCCGAGGGACGGGGGAAGGGATCAGCCCACTGGCGGAACACGTGGACGAAGGCGAGTGGCCGGCCGATCCGCGCCTCGAAGTCCCGCACCGCGGCGACCTGTCCCTCCGGTGTGTAAGTCTGCGGCATCACCCATGCTCCCAGGAGCGCCCCCGAAGCAGGAGCGGGCGGCCCCACAGCGGGCAGTTTCAACGGGACTTCGGCAAACGAAGTCTGCTGCTGCGCAGGGGCAGCGGACTCGCAACCGGCGACGGTGATGGACAAGAGCATGGTGGCCAGCGCAACGACGAGCATGGCCGACCGCGACTCGGGAGATCCTCGACGGCGCGCTACACCGAGTTGCCGGACCATGTTCACCATCCGATGATCGCAGACGGTACGGGGAGCGGATCGAGGAGTGCCTGCATCTCACCGTGATCCCGACTTGCTGCCGCGCCCGAACACTCCGACGAGTGACAACTCGCGACGCATCAGCCACGTGCCGATCGTATGCGTGATGCCGCAGAGCACGACAGCCGTGCCCAACGCTTGCAATGAGTCACCGGCGACTACGCGGATGATGCCGCCCAAGGCGAGCGTCGACACGATCGCGAGGCCGGCTGCGACGGCGAGCGAACGCGTGAATGGTGTCAACCCCTCCAATCGCTGCAGCAAGTAGGTCGGCACGACATTGCTCACGACGATGGCAACGGCCCAGGCATACGCCGCACCGAGTGAGCCGTACCGCGGGATCAACAAGAAGAGCAGTGCGAGATTGGTTACTACAGCGAGCCCTGCGATCGCGAGGTTCAGCCGAGTCCGCCCCGTCATGGCGAGGACCGCCTCCACATTTCCGCACGCCGCAGCGACGAGCATGCTGACAGCGAGCACGATGAGGATCGCGCCTCCTGCTCGGAACCCGTGGCCTCCAACGATCTCGAGCAAGCTGCCTGAGAACAGGATGCATCCGAAGGACAATGGCCAGCTCGCAAGCACTAGCCAGGCCGTCGCTGCTCCGTACGCCGCGTTGGCACCTACCCGGTCCCCAGCGGCAAGAGCCGCCGAGATCCGCGGCTGCAGCGTCCAGTTCATCGCGCGGTTTGCCAACTGCCCGAGCACGAGGTAACGGCTGGCAGCAACGTAGAGCAGCACTTGCAACGGCGCACCGACAGCCGAAAGCACGATGACGTCGGCACGTTGAACGATCGACTTCAGCACGAGAACGATGCCGAGCGGGCTGGAGTACGCCCAGAACCGCAGTCGTTCCTCGTCGACAGGCGCGCTCGGACGCACTGACGAACGAGTCCGTCCGCGCCGAAACATCACCAGGGTGGCCGTACCGCAGGAGACGGCCGCAACCACGATCGGCAGGCTCCACCCCACTGCCATGGCTACCAACCCACTCGTCACCGTCGAAGCGACGAGGATCAGCTGTAGGACCGGCTGCAGGACTTGGGCGTTGAACACCGTGACTCGGTTGCTTCCGAAGCCTCGAGTAGCGGAAGTGAACAGGGTGACCGCCGCGGTCGCGCAGATCGCAACCGCTGTGAGCTGTATGCCTCCCACGGCACCCGGCACGCGATCGATGCCGATCACCACCGCCAGCGTATCGGCGAACGCGACGATCGCCAGGCCGGTGCCGAGAATCGCCGCACCCGTGGGTACCAGCCCGACGCGTAACGTCCGGGCCACCAGATCCCAGCGTCCGAGAGCGCGATATCGAGCGAGAAAGTAGATCAGCCCGGTGCCAGCGCCGAAGGTGGGCAGCGCCGCAACGAGCACCGCGAACGAGGTGAGGGCGAAGTACGCGCTCGCGACCGATTCACTCGCCAGGCGCGTCACGATGGCGACCAAAGCGAACTGCATGACAGCCGCGAACATCGACCCGGCGAGATTCAGAATCCCACCTCGTGCGAGTCGACGCATCGCCGGGTCAGGAGCCAACGTCGGACCGTGCTGTGTCGGGTAGTGCTGGGAGGACGATCCCATCACCTTCGCCAAGACGGAGTATGACCGAGCCAGCGGGCCAACTCGGTATCGGATTCGACGAACCGTTCGTCCAGGTCGCGGCGCAATGCCGGGTCCAGTGGTGCGCGCGAACGAGCGTTGTGTCGCTCGAACCGAACAGCGCTACACGGCGGCAGTCCGAGGAACGAGCACACGGCCTCCCAGACGGGTTCGGGTTCCGCGAAGAAGTCTCCGCTGTCGACGACGTGGACGCGTTCGCGTCCCACGGCGTTCGCCAACGAGTCCAGCTGCGGCGCGTAGTTGCTGCGTGCGAGGTATGCCTGGTGCTGGTGCACCTCGTCCCGTTCTCCCGCACGCACCCTGGCCGTCCGCCCGTCGAGCCGCGCCTGCTCGAGACGGATCGCCTTCTCGAAGGGCTCGCTCTCGAACCCGCGAGCGAGCTCGTGGGCATGCGCCGAGTAGGCCCGTTCGACCGGATCCCGTACGAGCACGAGCAGGCGGACGGACGGCAACGCTGCAGCAATCCGAGCACCTGCCAACGGGTGCCAGAGGTAGTACGGGCTCGATTCGCCGGTGATCGCAGAGCTTCCGGTACGGCGTGCGACACGGTCCAGCGTCGCCTGCAACGGGAAGTGCGCCCGATACCAGGACAGCGGCCGCTCAGCTGCGAGGTCGAAGTAGTGGACGCCCTTGCGCAGTGCGGGTCCGACGACGTTCGGGTGCTGCACGAGCGCGCGGAACATCGACGTCGTCCCAGCGCGCTGGGCGCCGCAGATGAGGAAGGAGGGCAGCGCGCGCCTGTCCCGGGTCAGTTGACCGACGACGTCGGACATCAACCGCGCGCTTCCTGCCAAAGCCTGCTTGCCGTCCAACGTGACCTCTCAGTTCCCCGCTTGCGTCGCGATGTCTCGACACGCCGTTGCCAGCCACGGAGCGACGGGGCCGAGACGACGTCCTGGACCCGCCTGCCCGTCCACCAAGTATCGTCCAGCGATCCGTGCGAGGTAGAGGCCGACAGTTGCGTAGGCGGCGCGGCGTTCCACCGCGAGTGGCCGCAGCAGCCGAGGCGCAGCAGTCACGATGCTGCGCGCGGCGCCGGCAAAACTACTGCCCTTCAGGTCCAGAGCCCGTCTGAACTCGAAATGGAGCAGGTCGCTGCCGTACGGCACTCCGCACGACTCGAATCGCTCCCAGTCGATGAGGCACAGCGGTTCCGCGCTCCCGGCGATGAGGTTACCGGGCGCGAAGTCGCCGTGTGCCGGCCCGAGGCGCACAAGATCAGAGTCGTCGCTCAGCGTCCCCACGGTATCGAGGAGTTGGACCACCGCGTCCATGTCCGGGGATGACAGCCGGTGCCGGGTCAGGCTCGCCCGCAAGCGGTCCACCGCCTCGTCGATGGGCACGGCGCGCTCGCAGCCGAGAGTGAAGACGGCGCGCACAGCAGCCACGAGGGAAGCCGGATCCGGGTCGCGCGGACGCCTGGGTATCGCGACCGGTGACATGACCATCAGCTCGTGCCCGCGCCACCTGCCCCGATGCAGCAGCGTGGGGACCACGAGCGGATGAGGGGTCGGGCGCGGCAACTCCCGCAGCGTTTGAGCCTCTCGGGCCACGAGCTGATCGGTCAGTACGTCGACCCCCAGCTTGGCGAAGGCGACGATCTCGCCGGTTCCCGTCACCAGCGTGAGAACCGGCTTACGGTTGGCTCTGGGAGGCCCGAGGTGCACACCTGCTGCCAGCGGGGTGCCCATCACCTCGCTGAGATGATCCACGAGGTGGTCCTCATCGCCGGACGGCACGAGGTAGTCGCGCGTCACCAGCCGGCCGAGTCCGAGACGCAGCACCATCTCGACTGCACGGTTCCGAGTCCGTTCCCGGAGATGGCGTGGCGATGTGCGGGTCGCGAACGCCGCGGCCGCGGCGCGTCGCCCCCCCGGGACGATCAGCCGCGGCCGCGTAGCAGACGGCAACACGCCCAAGTCCGCCGCGTTCGATCGGCGCCGGGTCACTCGCGCACCCGGCCAGATCACCTCGATCATCTGGAGCGCAGCCTGCCGGTCATCCATGCCGGAAGCCCCCGGCGCTGTTCTGCTCGTTCCGATAGAGGATCGCCATGGCGGCGAGTGTGGTCAGCAGGCCGATCGAGCTGTTGGTGTACGTGAACATGTAGACCAACGAGAGCACGACGACTCCGGACGCTGCCACGCCGGTCGGCGTCACGTCGCGCCGATAGCGCCAGAGCGTCGAGGCGAGCGCGGTGACGTACAGCGCTGCCCCGAGAAGCCCATGCGCGAACATCATGTACCACAGCAAGCCAGTGCTGCCGATCCGACGGTTTCCACACTGTTGGCAGTTCTCGCTCGAGCCGATCGCTATCGACTGAGGACTGCCTTGGATCTGCCGCATCCCTCCCCACCCGATCACCGGAGAGGCGATTGCGCCGGTGACGGCGTCGGCAGCCAACGCCGCGCGAATGGAGTCACTGTGGCCGTTGGCACCGCGGTCCTCGATGAGCTGGCCGGCCGGCGAGAGCACCAGTGCGACAGCGAGCACTGCGACCGCGCACATCCCTGCGACCACGGCTCCCAATCGTCCGGCACGGAGCAGTTGGACAAGTATCCAAATGACCATCACGACGACGCCGATCCACAGACCGCGGTTCAGGGACAGCAGCGCCGGGACAGCCGCAACAGGGACAACGAGCAACGCACGCACCCGCGTCCATCGATTCTCCGAGGTGAGCCACACCGCGAGGCCGAGTACCAGCAGGAGCGAAAGCATCTGCCCCCAGCTGTTCGTGTACGGGAACGGTGCTGCCGGTCGCGGACTGGTCGCGTCCCCCAAGACGTCCTGGACCTGTGCGGCGCGCGGCGAGTCGAGCAGGGAGAGCCACGGGCCCGGCCCGACCGTCGCACGAAGCAGCAACTCGGTCGGCGACCGGAAGGCGAGGTGCGGCACGATGAGGCCCAGGTACCCACCGGCCACGGTCCACAGCCCCAGCACCCCGAAGTAGTGCATCAGGCGACGCAGCGGCAAGCTCGACTCATCGTGGCTGCAGATCCAGACCATCACCAACGTCGCCGTGACGAAGACCACCAGGTCGACAAGCCATGCCAGAATCTGGCCGGAACGTGCCTCCGGAAGCGTTCCGGGCGCTACCCGCCCGAGTGCGAGCAGCCCGAGCAACGCGACGAGGAGGAACCCGAACCACCAGACCGCCGGAGGTGGAAACTGCAGACGCCGGCGATGCCTTGCCAATGACCACACCATGAACGGGGCGAGAACGACGAACGCCAGGCTCATCAAGCCCATCGCCCACCACACCGGCGCCCAGACGCAGACCAGGTAGAACGGCCACTCACCCGCGGCCCTGGCCATACGCATCGGCTGGGCACGCGGAGGTGCGAGTTCGACGGTCAAGAGACGCCCACCACCGTTTCGGTGGGCACCAGGACCACGCAGGTCCGACCGGGATGGAAGCGGAGCGGCGTTCCTGACGGGTCGATGAAGTTGGTGATGCTCTGGTAGGTCGGGCGGGACCAGGTAGCCGCGATCCCGAGCCCGCCCGACACCACGGTCGCTTCACCGCGCCCCAGCACTTGTGCTGCCAGCTCGATCGTGCCGTTGCGATCCACTCGCAGATCCTTGAACGGCACTTGTTGGACGATGACCGACTGCGACGGTGGGCACGGTGACCCGGGCTGACTCCGCCAAGCGCCCTCAGCCACAGAGAACCGCCATTCGAAGACCCGGCCCTCAGTTTCGGCGTGCAGGCTCGACGCTTGCCGTTGCCCGGCCGTCGCGAATGCGTCGTCCTCATGCGCGAAGGCCAGCAGCGAACCACTCCGGCCAGCATGCGGTTCGGCCGCCCATAGCGCAGCCGGACGGACCATCCGTCGGGACGACCTGCCTCGGTACGCATGCGGCTCGGCGTCGATCGACGCGTCACGCTGCCCGAGCGCCATAAGGGTGCTGGAGAACTTCTCACCTCCGGCAGCCGCGATGATGGCATCTGCGGTGGTCGCCACCTTGCCGGCCAACGGCCGCAGCGGGCCGACCGGACCGACCCATCGCGGAACGTTGGTCTGGTACAACCCGATTGTTCGCACGCCATCCGGCGCAGCTTCGACGACGACGAAATCGGCCGCATCGAGTCCCCGTGCGCGAAACCCGGCGGCGAACGGCACGACGATCACCCGTCGGTCCGCCTGGTCGATGGACACGGGCAGTCCAGTGAGCGACCCGAAGGTGCCGCCATATGGATCATCGCGCGGCGGTGCCGGGGCGGTAGCGGGTGAAGGGGCGATGACCGGGGCAGCCGGCAGGCTCGGTGTCGTGCACGCGGCCAGCGAAACGCTGAGCGCAAACGCGATGGAGGCCGGGCGCACGACGCCCCTTGCCCTCGCAGACCTCTTCTCCACGTGCCTGACCGCCTCGGGACTCAGGGACGAGTCGCCGGTCCCCTGCTGCTTCGTACGTGAACGCGCGGCGTCTCGGCTGGGTCTGACCCGTCCGCCGCAGGGCGAAGGACGTCCGGAGCGACCGCTGGACTCCTGCGCGGCCCAGGATCGAGCAGGACAGTGCCGAGGATGCGCGCACCAGAGGTGCGGAGTCGACGTGCCGCCTCCGCGAGGCCGGCGCGAGAGGTACGCCGCTGCTGCACGACGAGAACGACAGCGTCGCTGACTCCGGCGAACGTGAGCCCGAGTGGGCTGTCCTCCACCGCCGGCGCTTCGAGGATGATCAGTTCGAAGTGCTCGCGCAACTGCGCGAAGACCCGTTCGAGCGCCGGGCCCTGAGCCTGCTCGGCTGCGAGTTGGACCGCCGCCCCCGCAGGCAGCACGGCCGGCCAACCGCGTTGTGCAACTGGGGGCTGCAACCGTTCGCCGCGCAGCGCCAGCGCGAGAGTCGGGCCCTCGCCGCCCGCGCCGAGCAACCGGGCTGCTACCGAGTTCGGTTCCGTCGCTACCAGCACCGTCGCCAGGCCTGACCGCGCGGCGGTGGCGGCGAGGTTCGCTGCGGCAACCCCACCGGCTTGTGAGATACCGACTGGCGCAAGCATCACTGTCCCCCGACCGCTCTCCAAGCCCGCGAGGACCATCACACGCAGCTCGGAGTAGAACGCGTACTCCTTAGTCGCCGGTGTCACGAGCACGGGGTTGCGAGCGGCGCGGGACCCCGCAATCAGAACTTCGAGGCCGAGCGCCGTGACATCACTGCGGCGACGCACCCGCCGGTCGGCCCGGTCGACGAGCAGCGCTAGGCCGAGACCCAGCAGCAGCCCGAGTGCCAGTGCGCTTCCTAGGACGATGAACCGGTCCGGCGACGTAGGTGCCGTCGGAAGCATCGCATCCGTGAGGATCGCTCCCGCCGTCACGTCTGTAGTGTTGAGCGGCAGCAACCGCGCGTTGAGCGCTTGGATCTGGTTTACCAGGACCGCCCGCTGCGCCTCATCGGCAGCACGGTCCGGCGAGTTGCTGGCGGCTTCCGCGATCCGCGCAGACACCTCCCTGAGCTGCTTCTGCTGGGCGCTGATCTGTGCTTCGATCGCAGCGATCTGGGTAGCCACGCTGCCCTTGGCCTGCGCCTGGCGCAGGTCGAGGTAGGCCTGCGCGAACGCGTGGGCGCCCTCCATCGCAGCCGTCGCGGTGGGTGCCTGGTAGGAGATCGCGAGGACCGTGGTGTTGGCGGGCACGCTGACCGACACGGATTCCACCAGGTTCGCCGGGGAGTCCTCGGTCCGAAGCAGCTTCGCAGCTGCTGAAGCGACCGGTGTCGACTGGACGATCTGCGCTTCCGTGTCCAGGTTCACGTCTGCGCTCGTTCGTCCGGATGCGCTGTTCGCTGCATCGAGACCGATGGAGGGGGTCACCAGCACGGAGGCCGTGGCCGAGTACACCTTGGGCGCCACGGCGAGGTAGACACCGCCAGCCAGCATCGCCAGGCCGAGGACGAGGACGACCCATAGCCAACGACGCCGCAGGATCGATGCGTACTCGCTCGGAGTCGTGCCGCTCAGCTGCTCGACCACTAGCAGTCCTTCCAGGGCGTCCGAGGGGACACGAAGCCCCAGATTGTCGCCAGGATAGGTGCCGGCCGGGGAGAGCTGGCAGCCTGGGAGTCGGTTTCGATCCGTCCGGCGGATGGATCGTCCACTGAACGACGAGCCGGCCGTCACGACCCCGAGGGCCCGTCCCCCGGCAGCGACCCACCGTCATCGTACATTCGCACAGCGTGAGCATGGCGCCGCCGACCCGGTGTTTTCCCGTCATACCTTCGGTCAGCGTCACTGGTCAGGACTACACCTGCCCCCTCCCTCGCGGCAGGATCACCACCGTCGCGGCAGCGACGTATTCCTGACCTCGAGCGGTAGGGCGCACATATGGGTACGAAGTTCCGGTCGATCGTCTTGGCGATCAGCGTTGTGGCCGCGACTCTCACTGCTGTCGTCATGCCAAGCACCTCGGCGCAGGCCAGCAGTACGGTGCAGGACCGCATCGTGGGCGAGGTACCCGCCAACTGGACCCCGCCCGTCGGCGACGGTTCGGTCAACACGATCGTCCAGGTCGGCAACCAGGTCGTCATCGGCGGAACGTTCTCGACGGTCGGTGGCAGTGCTCACCGCTACATCGCGGCGTTCGACGCGGCCACCGGTGCGATGAACACGGCGTTCACCCCGACCCTCAATGGGGAAGCGAAGAAGGTCCTCCCCGGCCCCGTCGCGGGGACGGTTCTCGTCGGAGGTGCCTTCAACACCGTCAACGGGCAGAACCGTCGCAACATCGTGCTGCTCAACCTGCGCGATGGCTCGATCAACAACTCCATGTCGTTCCCCGTCTTCAACGGCCAGATCCGCGACATGAAGGTGTCGGGCAACCGGTTGTACGTCGGAGGACTGTTCTCCACCGTCGGCGGAGCACAGCACGCCGGCCTCGCCTCCCTCGACGCGACAAGCGGCGCGCTTGACCCGTTCGTCGACAACCAGGTCAGCCAGAACCACAACTACTACCCGGGATGCAACTGTGCACAGTCGGGAGTAGGCGTGTCGTTCCTCGATGTCTCCGCCGACGGTTCGACCCTGATCGCCACCGGCAACTTCAAGAAGGTGGACGGGTTCGCCCGCGACCAGATCGTGAACATCGACCTCAGCGGATCCTCGGCAGTGGTCCGGAGCGACTGGAACACCAACCGCTACACCCCGCGCTGCTATGACTGGGCGTTCGACACCTACATGCGTGGTCTGGCGATGTCGCCGGACGGCAGCTACTTCGTGGTCGTCGCCACTGGCGGACCGAACACGAACACGCTGTGCGACGCGGCTGCGCGTTTCGACACGTCGGCGCGCGGCACCGACGTACAACCCGCCTGGGTCGACTACAGCGGCGGCGACACCTTCCTGTCCGTCGAGATCACCGGCAGTGCCGTCTACTTCGGCGGTCACATGCGCTGGATGAACAACGACTTCGGTCGCGACTCCGCCGCGGCGGGCTCCGTGCCGCGTCCCGGACTCGGGGCACTCGACCCGGTCAGCGGGCGGCCGCTGTCCTGGAACCCGGGCCGCAACCCGCGCGGCGTGGGCGCCTCCGCGATCTACGCCACCCCGGACGGCCTGTGGGTCGGTTCGGACACCGAGTGGATCGGCAACCGGCAGTACCGACGCCCGCGGCTGGCGTTCTTCCCACTCGCAGGTGGTGAGGTTCCACCCGCGGGTCAACCCATGTCCCTGCCGTCGGACGTCTACCTCGGCGGCTCCTCGGCGGGCGCTGCGACGAACGTTCTCTATCGGGTCAACGCTGGCGGTCCGGCGGTAGGCGCGGTGGACAACGGGCCGGACTGGGCAGCTGACGACGCGGCCACCAGCGCATACCGCAACAGCGGGAGCAACTCAGCCTCCTACGACATGATCCCCGCGAGCGGGATGGCAGGGGTCCCGGCGAGCACGCCGGCCGGCATCTTCTCGTCCGAGCGGTGGGATCCCGCCGACGCGACCGAGATGCAATGGCATTTCCCGGTTCCCGCCGGTCAGCAGCTCGAGGTGCGGCTGTTCTTCGCGAACCGGTACAGCGGCACGGCCCAGGCCGGCCAACGCGTGTTCGACGTCGACATCGATGGCGTCCGGAAGCTGGACAAGTACGATATCGCCGCGTCGGTCGGCGACCAGACAGCAACGATGAAGTCGTTCGCGGTGACAAGCGACGGCACGGTGGACATCGGATTCGGCCACGTCACCGAGAACCCGCTCGTCAACGGCGTCGAGATCCTCCGCACCGACGTGACCCCACCCGCCGCCGACGGGTCCGGACTGGTCCGGCGAACATTCGACGGCACTTCAGCCGGTCAGGACACCACGGTCTCGGGCTCAGGGATCGACTGGACCACAGTGCGCGGCGCAGTCCAGGTCGATGACACGCTGTTCTACGGAGCCACCGATGGCAAGTTGTACCGGGTCACCTTCGACGGGACGACTTTCGGCACGGCGCAAGGCATAGACCCCTATCACGATCCATTCTGGTGCCCCGTGGCGACTGGGTCCGGAACCACCGTCTATTGCGGCGTCTCCCCCGACCTCTATGGACAGATGTCTTCCGTCACCGCGCTTGCCTACCAGCAGGGCCGGCTGTACTACACACTCCTCGGCAAGACCGGGCTCTTCTACCGGCAATTCAGCCCCGAGAGTGGCATCATCGGTGCCCAGCAGGGGCAAGTCGCAGGCACGCTTCCAGCGGGTTCGCCCGCGCTGCTCATCTCGGGTGGCCAGCTCTACTTCGCCGACCGGGCCACCGGGAACCTCTCGAGGGTCGGCTTCTCACAAACCGGGATCAGCGGCACACCGGTTCTCGTGAGCGGACCGGCGATCGACGGTCACGACTGGAGGGCGCGAGCGGTCTTCATGGCCCCCGGCCCGGGCACGCCACCTCCCAACGAGGCGCCGGTCGCTTCTTTCACTGCGAGCTGCAGTGGCATGACGTGCACGTTCGACGGCTCCGCCTCCCATGACCCGGACGGCACGCTCGCGAGCTACGCCTGGGACTTCGGCGACGGCCAGTCGTCGGCCGGTACCGGCGCTCCCGGCGCGGTCGAGCACACCTTCACCAACTCGACCCCGTACGCCGTGACTCTCACCGTCACGGACGTCGATGGTGCCACCGGGAGCGCGCAGCAAACGGTGACTCCTCAGGCGCCGGCGGTGCCGGTGGCGGCGTTCGGTATCAGCTGCACCGAGTTGTCGTGCGCTTTCACCGACCAGAGCACCACCGGCGCGCCGTCGATCAGCAGCTACGACTGGGACTTCGGCGATGGCAGCACCCATGCCACGACCA
>JAFIHG010000043.1 GCA_017848795.1 Candidatus Nanopelagicales bacterium
CGGATCCTGGCGACGGTGTTCCCCGACGGGGCCAGCGCTGATGAGCAGGAGGCCTACCACGCCCAGCACCTGCGCCTGACCCGGGTGGGCAATGAGACCGACGTGCGCGGGATGCTCTCGGCCGAGTCCGACGCCCTCTTGAGTACCGCCCTGGACCGGATCGTGGACCGCTGGTACAGAGACGGGACGCTGGGGCCGCAGCCGGTCCTGGACCCGGTCACCGGTGAGATCGACCAGCAGGCCACCGACGCCGCCATCGAAGCCGCTCGCGCTGGTGGGACCGGTGGGGTGCAGTGGGGCAAAGCCGACCACCTGCGGGCGTTGGCGTTGGTGGAGCTGGCCCGCCAGTTCCTCGACGAGGGCAAGGCCGGCACCGCCCACGGGGTACGCCCGCACCTCGTCTTGACCGTGGAGTTGACGGACCTGCTCGCCGGGCGCGGCACCGGCACGCTCGACGTGCCGGGTGCTGAAGCAGCGGTGGTGCCGGTCTCCACGCTCGCCCGCCTGGGCTGTGACGCCGACATCACCCTCGCGATCACCAGAGTCTTGGAAAGCCAGGCGGGCCCGGACACGGTGCGCGGCGCGGACGGGGTCACGCTGGTCCCCGCTGATGGGGACCTGCTGTCGAAGCTTGCCGCCAGGTTGCGCGGGGCGTCGCGGGAGGTGCTCTGGCTGGGCCGGGAGCACCGGCACGTCACCCCACGGGTGTGGCGGATGCTCACCCTCCGCGACCGGCACTGTAGGTTCCCGGGTTGCTACGCCGACGTGTCCCGCTGCCACCCGCACCACGTCCTCGAATGGTGGTTGGGCGGAGAGACCAATCCTGACAACCTGATCCTTCTCTGCTCTCGTCACCATCGAATGGTTCACGACGGTCAGTGGAAGATCGTCGCCCGGCCCGGGGTCAGCTTCGTGGTCGCCGACTACTGGGAGTTCATCGCCCCACCGCGACGAACCCGGCCCTGAAGAAGGGCCCGCGCGCCACCCAAATGAACCGTTGGTGTTCTTTCGGTTCTCACCTTCCAGGGCACGTCACCACACGGCAGTCAACGTCGAGACCACGTCCGCCCAAATGATCTGGACCCGGGTGACACCTCGGTGGTCGAGCGTAGTCGAGACCACTTCGGGGATCATGGTCTCGACTGCGCTCGACCGACGTGTGGTTGCGAAAGCCGTTACAGAGCAACCCACCGTCATGAAGGCCGACTGGGCTCGCCCCGCATGTGCTTACGGGCGCAGTTTCGGGATCGGTCCACGGGACGGCACTTGCCGGAGCTGGCTTGTACCGAACGGATAACGGTCGACGTGGCGACTTCAGCAACCGGCCGAAGTGGCCGAGGATGCAGCAACACCGGGCCAGCGCAGGTCCGGCGCCGACGACCACGACTGACCGTCGCGACGGGGATGACGGGCGCAGCGCCCGAAGACCGCACGTGGGTCCAAGACCGCTGGAGCTCCTGTGCGTAGATCCCTTCCTGCCCTGGCCGCCGCGGGCGCGCTGGCACTCGGCGGTGCCGCGGTCCCGAGCGCCGCCGCCGCGCCCGCTCCCGACCCGGCGCTGCTCGCCGCGTTACAGCAGGTGATCGACACCGACGCGGCCGCCTGGTCGGCGGCCGGAGGCACGGTGCGCATGCGCTGCGCCACCGAGTTGAAGGACTTCGGCACGATCCGGTCGGGAGGCACGGTCAGCTATGCCGGGGCGGGCGGTCCGGTCCGGCTGGTCGGTCCCGGGCTGTTCAACTCCGGCTCCACGGTCGTCGCCGGGTCGAACCGGGCCACGCCGGGAACCCTGAACGCGTGGGCGCGGCCCACGGCACTCACGTCCGCTGCACCGGAGTGGCGGGACGCGGCGCTTGCGGTGCAGCGGGCAGCGGCGAGCAAGCGGTCCACCACCTACCTGACCAAGCGGTACGCCGTCCTGCCCCTCCTGCCGCGGGTCGCTCGTGCGCTCGAGCGACACGGGGTGGCCCGCCCGGGCAGCTGGTACCGGATGACGGCCAAGGTGCAGCCGCTGGTGCCGATGCTGCACGCGGCGTTCGGGTCGCTGCCGGAGGTCGCCGGCACCGCGATCCTGGACGCCGGTCGGGTCGCGAGCCTGACCGCGACGCCGGTAGGCGACCTCACGCGCTACCGCGGCAGCGTCGAGATGGATCCCGGCCCCGATGGCGGCACCGTCACTTTCGTCGCCGACGTCACCGCCACGTCCCACCTGTCCCGGTTCGTCATGCGCGACGAGGGAGAGATCGCGACGAGCCGGTGCGCCGCCCGCATCGATCTGCGCCCCGTACGGGTCGTCGTTCCCCGCGCGGACGACCGCCACAGCAAGGTCGCCGCGGCCGAGGCGCAGCTGTTCACGCTCGCGCAGGGTCTGGCGTCGCTGCCGAAGATGGGCAACCGCCACGCGCGGGTCCGGTTGCTGCAGGGATACGCGTACGCGTTCGTCGACACCGGCCGGCGGCGCGCAGGCGATGCGGTGAGCGTGACCGAGCTGCGCGACGGGGTCTCCCTGACCCGGACGGTCAAGGGGTGGAAGTACCCGCTGCGCTGGCACGTACGCGTGCAGGGCCGTCACATGCTCGTCTACTCGGTCCGCACCACCTGACGGCGCGTACCACCGGAAACGAGGTGCGGCACCGGGCCCGCTGCGCGAGGCTGACGCCATGATCGGTCAGTTGCGCTCGGTCGTCATCGACTGTCCGGACCCGCTCGCGCTCGCGCGGTTCTACGCCGCGCTGCTCGGGCTCGAGGTGAGCTCCGTCGAGGACGACTGGGTCGTGGTCTGCTCGACGGACCGGCGCACCCGGCTCGCCTTCCAGCTCGCACCCGACCTGCAGCCGCCGCAGTGGCCCGACCCGGCCCGCCCGCAGCAGTTCCACCTCGACGTCGCCGTCGCCGACCCGGTGCGTGCCCACGAGCAGGTGCTCGCGCTCGGCGCCACCGCGCTGCCGGGACGGGGCGAGGACTTCCAGGTGTACGCCGATCCGGTCGGCCACCCGTTCTGCCTGGTGTGGAACCCGGACCCGCTGCGCATCCAGATCCCGGACCCCGCAGCCGACGACGCCTGACGCGCGCTGCTGCGGACAGGCCCTGCGGGGCTGTCGGCGGGCTGGGGGACGATGCCGCCGTGACCGACGACCTGCGCGCCGCTGCCGACCGCGTCATCGCCGCGCTCGCCGGCCCGGGAGCGCAGGTGCGCGCCGACCAGCTGGCGGCCGTACGCGCGCTGGTGCAGGAACGCGGGCGCGTGCTCGTCGTGCAGGCGACCGGGTGGGGCAAGTCGGCCGTCTACTGGATCGCCGCGCGTGCCCTGCGTGACGGCGGTGCCGGCCCGGTGCTGGTCGTCTCACCGCTGCTCGCCCTGATGCGGGACCAGGTGGCCGCGGCCGCGCGCGCCGGTTTGCACGCGGTTACGCTGAACTCGGCGAACGTCGAGGACTGGCACGCCATAGAGCAGGACGTACGCACCGGACGGGTCGACGTGCTGCTGGTGTCCCCGGAGCGGCTGGCCAACCCGCGGTTCACGCAGACCGTGCTCGCGCCGCTGCTACCCGCCCTCGGCCTGCTGGTCATCGACGAGGCGCACTGCATCTCCTCGTGGGGCCATGACTTCCGACCCGACTACCAGCGCATCGCCCGGCTGTTGCTCGCGGTGCCGCAACTGCCCGTGCTGGCCACCACCGCGACCGCCAACCGCCGGGTCACCGACGATGTCGCCGCCCAGCTCGGCGCCGCGACCGTCGTCCAGCGCGGGCAGCTCGCCCGCGACTCTCTGCAGCTGTCCGTCGTCGCGGGCCTGGACCCGCTGCAGCGGTACGGCTGGGTCGACGCCGCGCTGCGTACGCTTCCCGGCTCCGGGATCGTCTACGTCCTGACCGTCGCCGAGTCCGAGCGGCTCGCCGGCTTCCTGACCGCGCGCGGGCACCGGGTCGCGGCGTACTCGGGCCGGCTCGACGCGACGGCGCGCGAGCGGATCGAGGACGCGCTGCGCGCGAACGAGCTGGACGCCGTCGTCGCCACGTCCGCGCTCGGGATGGGCTACGACAAGCCCGACCTCGCGTTCTGCCTGCACGTCGGCTCGCCGGCCTCGCCCGTTGACTACTACCAGCAGATCGGCCGGGCCGGCCGGGCCCTCGACACGGCGGTCGTGGTGCTGCTCCCCGGTGCCGGCGACGAGCGGATCTGGGACTACTTCGCCTCCGCGAGCATCCCCGACCCCGATCACGCGGACCGGGTGCGCAACGTCCTGGCGGATGCCGCCGGGCCGCTGAGCGTGCCGGCGCTGGAGAGCGCGACGGGCGTGCGTCGCGGCCGCCTCGAGCTGCTGCTCAAGGTGCTCGCGGTCGACGGGGCGACCGAGCGCACGGCCGACGGCTGGGTGGGCACCGGCCGGCCCTGGGCGTACGACCACGACAGGTACGCCGCGCTGCGCGCCTCCCGCAGGGCCGAGGCGGAGCTCATGCGGGCGTACGCGCACGGCGCCGGCTGCCTCGAGGGGTTCCTGCGCCGCGCCCTCGACGACGACGTCCCCGACGACTACCGCTGCGGGCGCTGCTCGGTCTGCACCGGCACGCTCCCGGCCGACCTCCCCTCCCAGCCGCCGCCCGAGGCTGTCGTCGCGGCGCGCGACTTCCTGCGCGGCCTCGACGTGGTGCTCGAGCCGCGCAAGGTCTGGGCCTCCGGCATGCCGGAGCGGCGCGGTCGCATCGCGGCGGGGCTGGCGCTCGAACCGGGCCGGGCCATCGCGTACGCCGACGACCCGGCCTGGCCGGACCTGACCCGGCTGACCGCCGCGGGCGCCCCCGACGCCGACCCGCCGGACTGGCTGGGCACGGCGGGCGTCGCGGTGCTGACGCGCTGGCGCACCCAGTGGCCGGCCCGCCCGACGGTCGTCGTGCCAGTGCCCTCCGCACGCCGGCCCCGGTTGGTCCGTGGTGTCGCCGAGCAGGTCGCCGCGGTCGGTCGGCTGCCGCTGCGCGACCTGCTGGAGGTGACCGGGCCGGCCCCCGACGAGGGGCTCTCGCCGGCCGCGCGGGCTCGGGCGCTCGCCGGCCGGTTCCGGCTCGCCGCCCCGGTGCCGCCGGGAGCGGTCGTGCTGCTCGTCGACGACGTCTGGCGCACCGGCTGGACGATGACGGTCGCCGGGGCGCTGCTTCGCGAGTCCGGGGCCGCGGCCGTACTGCCCTTCGCCCTGCGCCAGCAACCCTGACCGCCCCGCACGGGCGGCGCTCGGAGGGAGTGAGAACTACCTGCTGCCGTGCTCGTCTCCCGCCACCGGGACGGTGATGTCGGCGGGACGGACCAGGTGCAGCAGCATCGACACGAAGACGATCGCCCACACGATGACGGCGATGACGATGACGACGCGTCCCACGCCCATCAGGATCGGCAGGTGGTCGGCCTCGCCGAGGAAGAAGGAACCGACCCCGTACATCGCGATCGGGAACACCATGCTCCACCACGCGGGGGTGTAGGACATCGGGACGCGGTGGGTGACGTGCCGCCACCAGCCGACGGCGAGCAGCGCCGGGATCAGCCAGGTGCCGAACCCCCAGAACAGCAGCGCCAGCCCGGCGACGAGGCTGCGGGTCACGTCGACGCTGGGTGCGTCGTTCATGTCGACGATGCGGGAGCCGGCGAGCACGGTGATGGCCGTCGCCCCCATCGCGACCCAGTACGGCGGGGTGATGTCGGCCGGGGTGAACGGGTACTGCCCGAGCCGCACGATCAGCAGCACCCCGACCACCGCGTACAGGAAGACGCCCAGCGCCCAGGAGAAGACCGCGACGAAGGACAGCACGTTGCTGCCGGGTACGCCGGTCGGCTGCAGCGTCGCTGCGAGCACCGCGACGGACTGGCTCGCGACGGCCCAGATGAACCAGGTGCCGTTGGTGTGCCGCAGCACCGGCAGGTCCTTGTTGCCTAGCACCGAGAGCGTCGGGATCACATAGCCCAGCAGCAGCCACACCGCGAGGCCGACGGCGAGCAGCCCGCCGGAGACCAGGTCGTGCCCGTCGTGCACCAACCGGGTGCCGAGGACGTTGGTGGCGGCGACGAAGGTGAAGAAGCCGAACGCGCGCTCCGGGTCGCGCAGGTCGGCGTACGCGTCGCGGGGGTAGCGCATCACGCGTACTGCGGTGGCGGCGAGCAGCACCGCGAAGGCCACGATGTCGATCCAGAGCAGCGCCACCGACGCCGCGTCGAACCCGAGCAGCCGCAGCCCGACCGAGACCATGCCGGTGCTCATCACCAGGGCGAAGTAGCCCGGGAGCATCCGGCGCACGCCCCACTGCGGCCGCCACGGGATGCCGGAGATCCGCACGGCCCCGACTCTCCCACGACGCCGACCGGCGCGCGGCCCGCATCGCCGCTCCCGATCATCCCCGGCGACACGCGAGATCGCGGTGGGACGATCGCCAGGCGGGGTGGACCCGAGCGAGGAGACGACAGGCTGGCTCGCCGACGTGCTGTGCGGAGCGCCGCCGGCCGCTGACCCGCGGGCTCGGAACGGGCCACGCCGATGGGATGTGCGCCGCCGTCGCTCGACGAGCGACGGATTTGCTGTCCGGTAGACTTAGGGCAGGTAAATCTACGGGCAGGGTGGTGAGATGGTGCAGATCATGCGGGATACGACGGAACTGGTGGCGCTCGGCGAGTGGCAGGCGCTCAAGGGTGCGGTCGAGCAGCTCGGGGAGCTGCAGTCGGCGGACGGCTCGGTCGACGGCGAGGTCCACGACCTCTCGCTTGCCGGCAAGCTGGTCGAGGAGATCGTGACGCAGGTCCGCGCGCTCGCCCCACGGTTCCCGCACGACAGCGCGTACCACGACGCGCTCGTGCAGGACCTGCACCGTTGGGTCGAGGACGGGTTCGGGGTGCCGGACTTCCTTGACTCGCTGCTCGCGTTCGCGCCGCAGCGCCAGCGGGTCGACGGCCGGGTGCACCTGGTGCTGTTCCCCATGTACACGCAGAACGGCCTGCTCGACCGCCACTTCCAGGCGGTGCTGCTGCGCGTGGTGTGGCCGGACTGGGTCGCGGAGATCGAGGCGGGCGCGTACGACAACCCGCAGTTCGTGCCGGTCGCCTTCCTGGACTTCACCAGCGGCTACGACACCAACAGCGCGGTGCTGTTCCCCGAGACCGTGTCGGTGCGCGAGGTGCCGAAGTTCGGTTGGGGCGCCATCTTCTGCGACCGCGAGGCGGCTCGCTTCCGCCGCGTGGCGGGCGCGGTCGTCGAGACGACCGGCCTCGAGCTGCCGGCGGACGCCGCCGTGTTGCTGGCCGACCAGGCCGTCGCGCAGGACACCTTCGTGCTCTGGGACCTGATCCACGACCGGTCGCACAGCCGGGGCGACCTGCCGTTCGACCCGTTCATGATCAAGCAGCGGATGCCGTACTGGCTGTACGCGCTCGAGGAGCTGCGCTGCGACCTCACCGCGTTCCGTGCGGCGGGCGAACTCGCCGCGCAGGGCGAGTCCCGCGCCCGCCTGGTGCAGTACGCGATCCTGCTGGACCGGGCCTTCCGCTTCCCGCTCACCGGCAACCGGGTGCGCAACTACGACGGCCTCGGCGGGCAGCTGCTGTTCGCGTACCTGCACCAGCGCCACGTGCTGAACTGGACCGACAACCGGCTCTCGGTCGACTGGGACGCGCTCTCCGGTGCGGTGCTCGACCTGCTCGGCGAGATCGAGCACCTGTACTGGCGCAGCATCGACCGGCCGAAGGTGGCCCACTGGATCGCGGCGTACGAGCTTGTCACCACCTACGTCACGCCGAACCCGGCCTCGACCTGGGCGCGCGGCCTGGACGCGCTGCCGCTCGACGGGCCGCCCAAGGAGCTGACCGACGCGGTCCTGCCCGACGAGTTCCCGCTGAGCATGTTCTTCGAGGCGCTCGGCAAGCGGGTCGGCGAGGTCATCGAGTCCACGCGTGGCATCCGCGGTTAGCCGGGTGGCGCCCGCGGTCCGTAAGGTCGTCCCATGACGCACAAGGTCGTTGTCGTGACCGGGTGCGGCGGGCCGGCCGGTCAGGCCACCGTCCGTCGCCTGCTCGCCGACGGAGCCGTCGTGATCGGCGCCGATGCTAACCGCGAGGCCGTCGACCGGCTGCGCGACTCGCTCGGGCCGGAGGGCGAGCGCTTCACCGGCCGCGTCGTGGACCTGCTCGACGAGTCCGCGACCCGCGAGTGGGCCGCCGAGGTCACGCGCGAGCACGGCCACGTCGACGGCGTCGCCCATCTGGTCGGTGGCTGGCGCGGCGGGAAGTCGTTCGCCGACAACGCGTTGTCCGACTCCGACCTGCTGTTCTCGCTGCTCGTCCGCACCCTGCAGACGACCTCCCTGGCGTTCCACGACGCGCTCGTCGCCAGCGCCCAGGGCAGGTTCGTCATCATCTCGGCCGTCGCGGCGCAGCGCCCGGACCCGGGAAGCGCGTCGTACGCCGCCGCGAAGGCCGCCGCCGAGACCTGGACGATGGCGCTCGCTGCGTCCTTCCGCGCGTTGCAGGCGGCCGCGTCCGAACCGCTCCCGCAGCGTGCGGCCGCCGTCGTGCTGGTCGTCAAGGCGCTGCTCACCGACGCGATGCGCGAAGCCAAGCCGCAGGCCAAGTTCGCCGGGTTCACCCACGTCAGCGAGGTCGCCGACACGATCGCGGACCTGTGGTCCAAGGACGCCGCCGACCTCAACGGCATCCGCATGGTGCTCGCCTCGTGACCGGTGCCACGCGGCGGCACGACCCGCAGCTGCGCGGGTTCGCCAGCGACAACTACTCCGGCGTCCACCCCGAGGTGCTCGAGGCCCTGCAGGTCGCCAACGACGGCCACCAGGTGTCGTACGGCGAGGACGACTACACCGCGCACCTGCAGGTGCTGTTCCGCCGGCACTTCGGCGAGCACGCCGACGCGTACCCGGTGTTCAACGGCACCGGCGCCAACGTCGTCGCCCTCCAGTCGGTCACCGACCGCTGGGCGTCGGTGATCTGCACGACGACCGCGCACATCCACGTCGACGAGTGCGGCGCACCGGAGAAGGTGGGTGGGCTCAAGCTGCTTCCGGTCCCGACGCCGGACGGCAAGCTCACCCCCGAGCTGATCGACCGGGAGGCACGCGGCTTCGACGACGAGCACCGGGCCCAGCCGCAGGTGGTGTCGCTGACGCAGACCACCGAGCTGGGCACCGCCTACACCCCCGACGAGGTGCGGGCGGTCTGCGAACACGCCCACCGGCTCGGGATGCGGGTGCACGTCGACGGGTCACGACTGTCGAACGCGGCGGTGACGCTCGGCGTGCCGTTCCGGGAGTTCACCACCGACCTCGGCGTCGATGTGCTGTCCTTCGGCGGCACCAAGAACGGGCTGCTGCTCGGCGAGGTCGTCGTGGTGCTCTCGCCGGAGGCGGCACGTGGGTTGCCGTACGTGCGCAAGTCGATGATGCAGCTCGCCTCGAAGATGCGGTTCCTGTCCGTGCAGTTCGACGCGCTGCTCTCGGGTGACCTGTGGCGGCGCAACGCCGCGCACGCGAACGCGATGGCGACCCGGCTCGCGGACGGCGTACGCGGACTGCCCGGGTTGACGGTCACCCAGCAGGTGCAGGCCAACGCCGTGTTCGCCGTACTGCCGCGCGAAGTCACCGCCCGGCTGCAGGAGAAGTTCCGGTTCTACACCTGGGACGAGCACACCGGCGAGGTGCGCTGGATGTGCTCGTTCGACACCACCGAGGACGACGTCGACGCGTTCGTCGCCGCGATCCGCGCCGAGCTGCTTCCCGCCAGCGGTTCCGGATGAATGTGGCAGGACTCCGCTAAGAGTGGAGTCCTGCCACATTCATCCGGAATGAGAGGTGACGATGGGGTCGGTCGTGAGTCTGTGGCGCGACGGGCTCCCTGCGGCTGAGGTCGTGCCGCTGCCCGGGTCGACCGACGTCGATGTCGCGATCGTGGGCGGCGGGTTCACCGGGCTGTGGACCGCGTACTACCTGGCGGAGGCCGACCCCTCGCTGCGGATCGTGGTGCTGGAGAAGGAGTGCGCCGGGTTCGGCGCATCCGGACGCAACGGCGGCTGGTGCTCGGCGATCTTCCCCGCGACGCTGCGCCGGGTGGCGGCGAGCGCGGACCGCGACGCCGCCCGCCGGATGCAGCTCGCGATGAACGACACGGTCGTCGAGGTGGGCCGGCAGGCCGACGCCGAGGGCATCGACTGCGACTTCGCCCACGGCGGCTACGTGTCCGCTGCCCGCAACCCCGCGCAGCTGCAGCGTGCGCGGGAGGAGGTCGGGCAATGGCGCGACTGGGGCTTCGGCGACGCGCAGCTCCGGTTCCTCACCGCCCGGGAGCTCGCCGAGCGGATCGCCGTGTCCGGTGGGCTCGGCGGCACGTACACACCGCACTGCGCCGCGCTGCACCCGTACCGGCTGGTGCGGGGCCTGGTCGATGCGGTACGCCGTCGCGGCGTCGCCGTGCACGAGGGCACGGCGGTCACCGGCATCGCCCCGGGCACCGTGCGCACCGTGCGCGGCACCGTGCGGGCGGAGGTGGTCGTACGCGCGACCGAGGGGTACACGCCGGCGCTGCCGGGCGCGCACCGCGACCTCGTCCCGATGTACTCGCTCATGGTCGCCACCGAACCGCTCGACGCTGCGGCCTGGGCGCGCCTCGGGCTGCGGGAGCGGGAGACGTTCAGCGACAAGCGCCACCTGCGCATCTACGGCCAGCGCACCGCCGACGGCCGGATCGCCTTCGGTGGCCGCGGCGCGCCGTACCACTTCGGTTCGGCGGTCCGGCCGGGGTACGACAGGGACGCACGGGTGCACGCGATGCTGCGCCGCATCCTCGTGGACCTGCTTCCCGGGATCGGGCGGGTGCGGTTCAGCCACGCCTGGGGCGGGGCGCTCGGCATCCCGCGCGACTGGTACCCGTCGATCGGCTTCGACGCCGGCACCGGGCTGGCGTATGCGGGCGGCTACGTCGGCGACGGGGTCGCCACCACCAACCTGGCCGGACGCACGCTGCGCGACCTGATCCTGCGCCGCGACGACTCGGACCTGGTCTCGCTGCCCTGGGTCGGTCGCCGCTCACCGCGCTGGGAGCCCGAGCCGCTGCGGTGGCTCGGCGTCAACGCCGCCACCGCACTGTTCGCGGTCGCCGACCGCACCGAGGCCCGCACCGGTCGCCCGTCGAAGGCCGCCGCCGGCTTCTGGCGCGCCCTCGGCCACTGACGCCGGCCGCTACCCGCCGCTCGGACCCGCGCCGGGTACGCCCGACGTCAGCGGACGGGCCGGTAGTCGGCTCGGCCGTGACGCACGACGACCTTCCAGTCGAGCTGGTGGCCGCCGGCGGAGCGGTGCAGGAGCAGGCCGCGCGCGGTCGGGCTCGTGGCGTACTGCGTGCCCCCGAACCGCTGCTGCAGCCACCGCACCACCGCCGCAGTGCTCCCCAGGTGCTCCTCGTTCGCGGCCTGCGCCATGCCCTGGGCGTCGTTGCGGGCCGCCGTCTCCCCCCGCACGACCGGACGTAGCGCATCGACGGTGCGGGGGGCGGTGACGGTGGGCCGGGTCCAGTCCCAGGTCTGCGTGCAGGTCAGCACCGAGGTGGGACCGAGGTCGAGGTCGGGGTCCTGCTCGTACACCCCGGAGGCGCGCCAGTACGTCGGGCGGCCCTGCGGGTCGACGCGGATCTCCACGCTCGGCCGGTAGTAGAAGTGGGTCGACCCGTGGCTGCCCACCTCGATCCGGTACGTCCCGGTGTAGGTCCTGGTGCCGTCGGCGCCGGTGCGCGCCGCGAGGGTGAGCCACTCGAACCAGGCCGGGTGGATCGCTCCGCGGTTGCGGTGGGTGGCCAGGAAGTACCTGTGCTCGGCGCGGTGGGCGCTGATGGCACGGCTGGTCCATGGCACCGCGCGTACGCCGTGCACGCGCAGCGCCTGCCGGACCTCCCCGGGCGTGCGCCGGTACTCGGTACGCCCGATGTCGATGCTCGCGCTCGGCAGGGCGCCGCGGCCGACCGTGTAGCGCTGCGCGAACCGGCCGGTCGTGACGTCGAGTGCGATGTGCGTGCGGGTTCGTGGGCTCTCGGTCCCCGGCCAGGTGCAGCGCTCGTCGTAGGTTCCGCCCTCGCGGCCCCACGCATCGCGCATCCCGTTCCGCCAGGCCGCCTCCACCTGGGCGACGAGCGCGCGATCCGGCGTTGCCGGGGCGGCGGACACCGCGGGCGGGCCGGCGAAGGGGAGAGCGCCCAGCGCGAGGGCCGTCGCCGCGAGCAGGTTGCCGTACCGCATCGGCGCCTCCGACCGTCGTGGGGAAGTGCAGCGTAGCCCCGCCCCGGGCTCCCGCGCGCCGGCCGGCAGCGCCCTGGGCAGCCCCGGATCGTGCGAGAATCGGCCGGGTCCGAGGAGTCGAGCGGCTACGGAGGGGTGCAGGTGTCCGCCAGCCGCCGCGACCCGGCGCTCGACGTCATCCGCGGGCTGTGCATCGTCAGCATGGTCATCGGCCATCTCTCCGACGGTTCACTGCTCGACGAGTACACCCACCGCGTCATCTGGGTCGACGGCGCGACCGGGTTCGTGCTGCTGGCCGGGCTGGTGCTCGGCATGGTGCAGCGGCGCCAGTCGCAGCTGCGCGGCGTGCAGCAGCTGGCCCGGCGCGCCCGGCTGGTCTGGGCGTCCCACGTCGCGCTCGTGCTGCTCGCGGTCCTCGTCGCGCCGTGGCGTCAGATGCAGCCCGCCGCCACCGCGAGCGCCGACGAGCTCGGCGGACCGCTCTCGACGCTGTGGCAGGCCGCGACGCTGCGGCTGAACCCGATCGAGGTCGACATCCTGTCGCTGTACGTCGTGCTGTTCGCCGTCGCGGCCCTGGCGGTCACGCTCGTCCGGCTGCGGCAGGTGTGGCTGGTCGCGGTGCTGTCGGTCTCCGTGTACGTCGCCGGCATGTCGAACCCGTCCTGGGCCTCGCTCCCGCGGACCGCCGATGGGCCGTTCGGCTCCCACTTCAACATCGCGAGCTGGCAGCTGATGTTCGTGGCCGCGTTGCTGCTCGGCTGGTACTGGCACACCGACAGCACGCAGCGGCTGCTCGCCGACCGCCGCCTGTTCCACGGGGCGCTCGCCGTCACGCTCGCCGGGGTCGTCCTCTACCAGGCCGTGAACCAGTTCGGACTGATCTCCGGCGCTCCGGCCGCCGCGCTGCGCTCCTTCTTCGGCAAGTCGACGCTCGGCATCGGGCAGATCCTGCTCGGCTTCGCCGTCCTGCTGGTCCTCTACCGCGTGCTGCGCAGCGCGCGTACGGCCACCGTCACCGCCCCGCTCGCCGCGCTCGCCGAACCGCTGGGGCGCCGCAGCCTCGCGGCGTACATCATCTTGAGCGGCTTCGACCTGCTGCTCGGTTCTTTCGCGCCGTACGAGCAGTCCGGCCTGGAGGGGATGCAGTGGGCGGTCGTCGTGATCGTCGTCGCCTGGTGGTGGGCGAGGTTGCGCGACCGCTACCCGGTGCGGCTGCCCGCCGTCCGGCTCTCGCCCCGCCGCGCACCCGTACCGGCCCCCGACGGGATCGCCGCGCAGGCTGGCGGGCAGGTCGCCGCCCATCGCTGACGACCGGGAGCCCGGTGGCGCGCGGGAGTTGCGCGGCGCGCCCTGGCTGACAGGGTGGAGCGAGGGGGTGCAACCAGGAGGTACGCCCGTGAAGCCCGCCCGCCCGCTCGCGCTGGGTCCGCTGCTCGCGCTGGCGCTGCTCGCCGGCGGCTGCGGGGCAGGACCGGCGCCCGCCCCGTCGACCAGCGGGCCCACCAGCGGCCCGGCCGGCGAGCCGTCCGCCGGCCCGTCGCGGACCGGGAGCGGCCCGACCGCGAACGGTTCCGCGCCCTCGACAGCTCCGGGACGCGGGTCGCTCGCGGTGCCCCGCGTCGCAAAGAGGCTCGCGGCGAACCTCGACGTGCCGTGGGGCATCACCTTCCTGCCGAACGGCAACGCGCTCGTCGGGTCGCGGGACACGGCAACGGTGCACCGGGTGCGGCGCGACGGCGGCAAGAAGAAGGTCGGCAAGGTCCGCGGTGTCGTCTCGAACGGCCGGCAGGGCGGCGAGGGGGGCCTGCTGGGGCTGGCCGTGTCGCCGAAGTTCCGCACCGACCACCGCGTCTACGCCTACTTCAGCACCTCCTCGGACAACCGGATCGGCTGGATGGCCTACCGCCACGGCAAGTTGAAGAAGAAGGTGCACGTCGTGCTGCGCGGCATCCCGCACGGGCTGCACCACAACGGCGGCGGCCTGGTCTTCGGCCCGGACGGCAAGCTGTACGCCTCGACCGGTGACAGCGGCAACGGCGCTCTGGCCCAGAACCGCTCCTCGCTCGGCGGCAAGATCCTGCGCATGACGCGCGGCGGGAAGGTCCCCGCCAAGGGCAACCCGTTCCGCGGCTCGCTGGTCTACAGCTACGGGCACCGCAACGTGGAAGGCCTGGCGTTCGACGGCGTGGGCCGGCTCTGGGCGACCGAGTTCGGCGACAAGGCGTACGACGAGCTCAACCTGATCAAGCCGGGACGCAACTACGGCTGGCCTGCCGTGCAGGGCCGCTCGAGCAACAAGAAGTACACGGACCCGAAGGTGACCTGGCGTACGCACAACGCGGGTCCGGCCGGGATCGCGATCGTCGGCAACCGGGCCTGGATCGGCGCCCTGACCGGCAAGCGGCTCTGGCGGGTGCGGCTCGACGGCACGCACGCGAAGGCGAAGAAGGCGTTCTTCGTCGGGACGTACGGCCGTATCCGCGCGGTCGCGGCTCCTCCCGGCGCGCGCACGATCTGGATCTCGACGAGCAACACCGACGGCCGGGCGACGCCACGCCGGCACGATGACCGCGTGCTGCAGGTGTCGGTCGGCTGACCTGCCCGCGCCCGGGCTTCGCCCGCGGGCGAGGATGGCGGGTATGGAACTGACCCATTACGGCCACGCCTGCGTACTCGTCGAGACCGCGAAGTGCCGGCTGCTGTTCGACCCGGGCACCTTCGCCGACGGGTTCGAGGCGGCTCGCGACCTCGACGCGATCATCATCACCCACCAGCACGCGGACCACCTCGACGTCGAGCGGTTGCCGGCGCTGCTCGCCGCCAACCCCGATGCGGCGCTCGTGGCGGACGAGGGATCGCGCGCGGCGCTCGACACCATCGGGCAGGCGACCCGGGCGCGGATCGTCGGGCCGGGAGAGCGGCTCACGTTCGCAGGGGAGGCGGTGGACGTCGTCGGCGGCATCCACGCGACGGTCCATCCCGACATCCCGGAGATCACCAACAACGCGTTCGTCGTCGCCGACGGCGCCTTCTACCACCCCGGGGACTCGTTCCACGTACCGGACGCCACGATCGACGTCATGGGTGCACCGGCGTCCGGGCCCTGGCTGAAGGTGAGCGAGGCGGTCGACTTCGTGCGGGCCGTCGAGCCGCGGGTCGCGGTGCCGATCCACGAGCTCGCGCTGGCCCGGCCGGCGATGCACTACGGGATCATGACCGAGCTGGCCCCGGCCGCCACCACCGTGACGATCCTGCCCCGGGCGGAGGCCGCGCGCGTCTGAGCGCTCAGCGCTGCGGCGCCCGGGCCGCGTCCGGTGCGCTGTCGCTGGCGACCGGCTGCGTCTCGGGCGCGGGAGCCTCCGCGGCGCGCAGGTGACGGCGGCCGATCGTGATCACCACGAGCGCGATCGCGACCCCCGCGGCGCCCATGACGTACGGGATGCGGTCGCCGTACTGGTCGGAGAGGTGGCCGGCAAGCCAGGGCGCGATGGCGCCGCCGATGAAGCGCAGGAAGCTGTAGCCGGCGGAGGCGACGCCGCGTTCGACCGGCGCGACCTTCATCACCGCCTCGGTCACCAGGGTGTTGTTGACCCCGAGCAGCATCCCCGAGACCACGACCATGACGACGAGTACCGGCGGGGACTCGGTGAACACCGCCATGATCACCAGGACGAGGGTGAACAGCGTCAGTACGACGCGGATCATCCGTACGACGCCGAAACGGCGCTGCAGCACGGGAGCGGCGAACACCGAGGTGAGCGCGAGGGCCAGGCCCCAGCCGAAGAAGACGACCCCCAGCTGGATCGCGCCCATGTGCAGCGGGAACGGGGTGAAGGCGAGCAGCGTGAAGAACCCGAAGTTGTAGAACAGCGCCGTCAGACCCATCACGAGCAGCCCGCGGTGCCGTAGCGCCCGCAGCGGCTCGGCGAGGCTGCTGCGCCGGGCCGGGCGCGCCGTGGAGGGCAGCAGCACCAGGGTCGCGACGAAGCCCACCGCCATGAGCGTCGCGGTACCGAAGAACGGCGCGCGCCAGGACACCTCGCCGAGCAACCCGCCGAGCAGCGGGCCGCTCGCGATGCCGATGCCGAGCGCCGCCTCGTACAAGATGATCGCCGACGCCACCCCGCCGCTGGCCGCGCCGACGATCGTGGCGAGCGCCGTCGCGATGAACAGCGCGTTGCCAAGGCCCCAGCCGGCGCGGAAGCCGACGATCTCGCCGATGGAGCCGGCGGCACCGGCGAGCGCGCTGAAGGTGACGACCAGTGCCAGGCCGAGCAGCAGCGTGCGTTTGGCGCCGAGGCGGCTCGCGGTCCAGCCGGTGATCAGCATGGCCGCGCCGGTGACGAGCATGTAGCTGGTGAACAGCAGCTCGACCTGGGCCTTGCTGGCGTCCATGCTCGCGCCGATCGCCGGCAGGATCGGGTCCACCAGGCCGATGCCCATGAACGCGATCACGGCGGCGAAGGCGACCGCCCAGACCGACCGCGGCTGGGAGAGCAGCCGGTTGCGCCCGATCGCGGCGCTCACGGGCGTCCTCCGACCGCGGAAGCGGCGCGCCGGCCCGTGGCGGCCGGTTCGGGCAGGGCTGCCGGTTCGAGCAGGTCGGCCAGTCGCTGCAGGGCGGGCAGCGCGCGCTCGACGGCGTCGCGCTCCGGTGCGGTCAGCTGCGCGAGGGCGGCGCCGAGGAAGTCGGCGCGCGATGCCCGGAGCGCGGTCAGCAGGTCGACGCCGGCCGGAGCGAGCTCGACGACGGTCGCGCGGCCGTCGCCGGCGTCGGGACTGCGCCGTACCGACCCCTGCCCGGCCAGACGCTGCACCAGCGCCGACATCGTCGGTTGGGAGACCTGCAGCGCGCGGGCGAGCTCCGTCACACGGGCCGGGCCCTTGTCGTGCAGCCGGCTCAGCACGCGCGCCTGCGACAGCGAGGCTCCCTGCTCCACCAGCCGGTCACGCAGCCGTACGAACAGCCGCGTGACGAGCTCGTTCAGCTCTTCGGCGTACGACGTCACTCCGCCAACTATATAGCCCGCCTATGCAACTGCCCCACCCCTTACCCGTGTCCCTGCTCGAAACGTCGTCAACTCGCGGAGTTGACGACGTTTCGAGCAGGGACACGGGCATCTTCGGCGGCGCGGAGTACGCGCAGGGTGTTGCGCCAGCCGAGCTTGTCGAGGTCGGCCGGGCTCCAGCCGTTGTCGGTGAGCGCCTCCCAGAGCCGCGGGTAGCAGGACACGTCGTGCAGCCCCACCGGAAGCCCGTCCGTGCCGTCGAAGTCGCCCCCGATGCCGACGTGGTCGATCCCGGCGACCTCCCGGACGTGTTCGAGGTGGGCGACGACGTCGGCGACGGTGGCCTCCGGCGGCGGGTCGGTACGGGCCACCTCGCGGCGCAGTGCCGTCATCGCCGCCCAGTCCCGCGGGTCGATCCCGCGTTCGCCGGCGAGCCCGTCGACGCCCAGCGCCCACTCGCGCCGCGACCGGGACACGAACTCGGCGACGAACGTCACCATGCACACGCCGCCACGCGCCGCGAGCGTCTCGAGCACGTCGTCGGGGACGTTGCGCGGGGTGTCGCACAGCGCGTACGCCGACGAGTGGCTGAACACCACGGGCGCGGTGCTGACCCGTAGCGCGTGGCGCATCACGTCGGCAGACACGTGCGAGAGGTCGACCAGCATGCCGAGCCGGTTCAGCTCGGCCACGACCTGCTCTCCGAACGGGCTCAGCCCGTGCAGCACCGCGACGTCCGTCGCCGAGTCCGCCCAGCTGGTGTTCTCGTTGTGGGTGAGGGTCAGGTAGCGCACGCCGAGGGCGTACGTCAGGCGCAGCACGGCCAGCGACTCGCCGATGCTGTGCCCGCCCTCCATGCCGAGGAGCGAGGCGATCCGGCCCCGGGCGCGGACCGTCTCGACCTCGTCCGCAGTCGCCGCGAGCGCGAGCCGCTGCGGGTAGCGCGCGACGAGCCGGTGCACGAAGTCGATCTGCTCGAGCGTCGCACGTACCGCGTCGCCGCCGCGCAGCGCGCACGGCACGAACACCGACCAGAACTGCCCGGTGACACCGCCCGCCGCCAGGCGCGGCAGGTCGGTCTGCAGCCGCGGTTCGCCGCCGGCGAGGTCGACCGCGTCGAGGTCGTACCCGGCCAGCTCGCGCATCGCCCATGCCAGGTCGTTGTGCCCGTCGATCACCGCGCCACGGTAACGCCACGCACCGCGGCGCAGGGGTGAGTCGTACGCTCCCGGCGGGAGGTCCGATGGGGTACGACCCGGTGCAGTGGCACGACTTCGGCGTCGCGCTGGCCGGGGTGGGTGCGGCGCTGACCGGCCTGCTGTTCGTCGCCGTGTCGATCAACATCACCCGGATCCTCGCGGCGCCGTCGTTGCCCGTACGGGCCGGCGAGACGCTCACCATCCTCGTCTCGCAGGTGGTCGTGGCGCTGCTGCTGCTCGTCCCCGGCCAGTCGCACGTCGCGCTCGGCGTCGAGCTGGTGCTGTTCGGGCTCGTCCTCGCGACGGTGTTCCTCGTGACGCGCCTGCATGCCTACCGGGACCGTGAACCGACCGACCCCGCGATGTGGACCTACAGCCCGATGCTGATCATCACCGTGAGCACCGGACCGCTGCTGATCGGTGGCATCACGTTGATCGCCGGTACGGGGGGCGGGCTGTACTGGGTGGTGGCCGGGGCCCTGCTCGGTGTCGTCGGAGCGAGCTCGAACGCCTGGATCTTCCTGGTCGAGATCCTGCGCTGAGCGCCGCGGTCGAGCGCGATGGGGGAGCATGGGCCCATGGACGCTTCGGGCGACGTCGACCTGGCAGCGGTGGCCGAGCTGCTGGCCGCCAAGGAGACCGAGCTCTCCACCGAGCTCGGCCTGCTGACCGCGCCACCCGACGCGAACGAGACGATCTCGTTCGGCAAGCGGGTGGGCGACGGGACGGCGATGGCCGTCGAGCGCTTCGCGAACGTCAGCGTCCACGACCGGTTGCGCAGCGTGCTGACCGACGTGCGCCGGGCACAGGCCAAGCTGCAGGAGCACAGCTACGGCCGCTGCGACAGCTGCGGGCAGCCGATCGGCGAGGCTCGCCTCGAGGCGCGGCCGTGGGCGGTGCGGTGCGTACGGTGCGCCGGAGCGTGAGTCAGGCGTCCGGTTCGGCGTGGGCTGCGGCGGCCCGGGCGAGCGAGGCCCGGATCTCCGCCTCCGCCTCGGTACGCCCGACCCAGGTGGCTCCCTCGACGCTCTTGCCCGGCTCGAGGTCCTTGTAGACCTCGAAGAAGTGCTGGATCTCCAGGCGTTCGAACTCGGGCAGGTGGTGGATGTCGCGCAGGTGCTCCTGGCGCGGGTCGCTGTAGGGGACCGCGATCACCTTGTCGTCGCCCCCCGCCTCGTCGGTCATCCGGAACATCCCGATCGCCCGGCAGCGGATCACGCACCCCGGGAACGTCGGTTCCGCGAGCAGGACCATGACGTCGAGCGGGTCACCGTCCAGGCCGAGCGTGTCCTCGATGAACCCGTAGTCGTGCGGGTAGCGGGTCGCGGTGAAGAGCATGCGGTCCAGGCGGATCCGACCGGTCGCGTGGTCGACCTCGTACTTGTTGCGCTGCCCTCCCGGGATCTCGATGGTGACGTCGAAGTCCACGTACCGGTCCCTCCTCGGGGCGCCGCCTGACGCGCGGGTCGTGCCAGGCCTGCAACTGCCGGTCGCCTATTGTTCCGTACCCGGCCCGCGGGGCGGGGCACCGGGCAGGAGGAGGCAGCGTCGTGCGTTCCCGGCGCGTACGCGCTGCGACAACCGCAGTCGCGGCCTGCCTCGCGCTGCTCGCTGCCGCGGGCGCCCCTGCCGGCGCGGCCGCCCCCGACGCCGTACCGCCCGCGCCCACGCAGGTGCTCGCCGCCACGGCGCTGCCCGGCGGCGCCGCGCCGAGCGCGCTCTCCGCCCGGCTCGCGGACCGGTTGCCAGCGCTGCTGCGGTCACCGGCGCTCGGCCGCGCCACGATGTCGGTCGTCGACGTGGCCAGCGGCGAGGAGGTCTACGAGACGTTCGCCGGCCGCGCACAGGCACCGGCGAGCACGCTGAAGCTGCTCACCGCACTGGCGGTGCTGCGCGCGCTCGGCCCCGAGACGCGCTTGCACACCCGGGTCGTGCAGGGCCGCAAGGCGCGCACCGTGGTGCTCGTCGGGGCCGGTGACGCGACGCTGACCCGCACCCCGACCGACACGACGGCCGACGGCCAGCCGTACGCGCCCGCCAGCCTCACCGAGCTCGCCGAACGCACCGCGCGTGTGCTGCGCGAGGCGGGGCGCAGCAGCGTACGGCTGCGTTTCGACGACACGCTGTTCTCGCACGAGCGCACCGCTCCGGGTTGGCCCGCCTCGTACGTCGCGAGCGGAGTCGTCTCCCCCGTCTCGGCGCTCTCCGCGGACTCCGGCCGTGCGGCGGCCGGGTCGCTCGCGCGCAGCACCGACCCGGCCGCGGCTGCTGCGTCGTACTTCGCGCAGCGGCTGCGGGAGGCCGGAGTGACGGTACGCGGCGCGCCGGCCCGGGCCGCTGCGCAGCCGCAGGCCCACGAGCTGGCCGCGGTGCAGTCGCCCACGATCGCCACGCTCGTGGAATGGATGCTCACGGTCTCGGACAACGACCTGGCCGAGGCGCTCGCCCACCTGGCGGGGGCGCACGAAGGCGCGGGCAGCTTCGCCGGGGGTGCGCAGGCGATGCGTGCGACGCTCGCGGCGCTCGGCGTGGAGGCGCCGCTGGTCGACGGTGCGCGGATCGCCGACGGCAGCGGGCTGTCGTTGCAGGACGCACTGCCGGCCGGTCTGCTGTCCCGGGCGCTGGCCGCTGCCGCGCGGCCCTCGCCGCAGACGGCCGCGTACTGGCCGGTGTTCTCCGGGAACCCGGTCGCGGGCCTGACCGGCACCCTCGCCGCGCGGTTCACCGGTCGGGCGGACGCCGGTCGCGGCGTCGTGCGCGCGAAGACCGGCACGCTCACCGGGGTCAACGCGCTGGCGGGCACCGTGCGCGACGACCAGGGACGGCTGCTCGCCTTCGCGGTGCTCGCGGACCGGGTGGTCGCCAAGTACCCTGCCGAGGCCCAGCTCGACCGGGTCGCGGCGGCGCTGCGCCGCTGAACGCGCCCTTCGGGGACCATCCGTCGGTCGAGCCAAGTCGACACCGTGATCACCGACGTGGTCTCGACTGCGCTCGACCACCGACTACTCGACTGCGCTCGACCACCGAGCGCTCGCCTGGTCTTTCACGCGGCGACAGGCGCCACCAGGCCCAGCGTGGCTCGCCTGAACGAGGCGCGGGGGGAGCTCACCCGAGGCGCCGCGCCTCGTCGGCGCGCCACAGGGCGAGCAGGCCGCGGAAGTGCGCCACGAACCGCTCGTGCTCGTGCGCCGGGTAGGTGCTCCGTACGGTGTCGAGGAGCAACCGGTCGAAGTCCGCCCCGGAGAACCACTCGAGGGCCACCGCGTCGAAGTGGCGCAGCCGGGAGTCGCACCAGTCGAAGTAGCGCTCCGCCTCGAAGCGTTCGTCGGCGAGCCGGCGGTACGCCTCGAGTTTCTCGTCGTACCCGAGGTCGTCCCGGTCGGCGATGTCGAAGAACCCCTGGACCGTAAGGTCGATCCGACTGCGCCGGCCCGTCACCAGGCAGTACGCCGTCCACTTCACGAGCGACTTGATCGCCCACGGGAAGTAGTAGTGCAGCGAGGTCACGGCGACGTCGGGGCAGGCGTTCGCGTAGTCGATCGGCATGACCTCGTCCGGCCGTTCGCCGTCGCCGAAGGCGACGAGCATCTCGCAGGAGTTGAACTCCCAGCCGAAGAACGCGTTCACCAGGCGGTTGATCGTCACGCACTCCTCGCCGGACTGCGGACTCAGGAAGGAATGGTCGACGGCGTAGCGCTCGTGCATCGGGAGTTCGGGGCGGAAGCGCATCACCATCGTCTCCGGACCGATCGACAGCGACCGGGCGAACACGTCGTACGGCTTGGACTGCTGCAGGTGCATCAGCATCTCGCCCGAGTCGTCGTACGCCCGCATGAGCATGTCCGGGTCGTCGACCCGCGAGACACCCCGCCAGCCGCCCCCGTCGAACGGCTTCATGTAGAGCGGGTACCCGAGGTCCGCGGCGATCTTGCGCAGGTCGAACGGGCGGTTGTACTTCGCGGCGGTGTAGGCCCAGCGGGCGTTGTCGACGGGGTTCTTGTACGGGACGAGCACGGTCTCGGGGATCTTGAGCCCGAGCCGGATCATGGCGCAGTAGGCCGAGTGCTTCTCCATGGACTGGAACGTGAACGGGTTGTTCAGCAGGTAGACCCCGTCCATCAGGGAGACCTTCTTGAGCCACTCCCGCGGCACGTAGTACCAGTAGGCCAGCCGGTCGATCACCAGCGAGTGGCGCGGGCGGTCGCGCAGGGAGAAGGGCTCGATGGTGACCCGCTCGGTCGCGATCCGGTGCTCGGTGCCGTGCGTGTCGGTGACGGGGCCGAGGCTGCGCACCAACGACTCGAACGCCGTCGGCCAGTCGTCCTCGGTGCCGAGCAGCAGGCCCACGAGGTGGGACTCCATCGCGCCTCCTCAGTCGAGCGAACCCAGGTGCAGGGCCGACATCCGGGCCCACGACGGCCAGTCGTGGGGAGTGTCCGGCCCCCAGACGTCGAGGGCGTACGGAATGCCCTTGGCGGCCAACAGGTCTGCGAGCGCGCACGTCGAGGGCAGCGCCTGGGTCGGGTGCACCTCCCAGGCACCCGTCCCGACGCAGAGCCGGACGAACACGCTGCGGCGCAACCAGTCCAGGTGGTCACCGTGCATGTGCGCGAGGTACGAGAACGGGCTGTTGAAGTACAGCGCGTCGCCCGCTCGCCCCAGCCGTTCCACGACGCCGGGTCGTAGCTGCCGGACATGCCGAGCGCGTACGGGAACAGGTCGGCGCGACGCAACGCGGTGTTCACGGCGTGGTACGCGCCCAGGCTCACCCCCGCGACGGCGATGGGGAGCGGCCCGCCGCAGTCGCCGCGGATGGCGGCGCTGACCTGCTCGGTGATCCACGCGTGGTAGCCCTCGTGGCGTCGTGCGCGCTCCTCCAGCGGGAGCGAGCGGTCCGACCAGCTGTGGCCGTCGTGCGCGTCGACCGCGTACACCTTCAGGCGGCCCGCCTCGATCGGCCCGGACAGCGCGTGGATGACACCGTTCGCCTCGAGGTCGTACGCCGTGCCCTGCTCCGCGGGGAAGAACAGCACCGGGCGCCCCCAATGGCCGTACGCCACGACGGTGCCGGTCCCGCCGACACTCGGCGCAGCAACCTGCCAGACCTCCCGCCGCATGACCCCGAGTGTGCCCATCCGGCAGGGCGCGCGGGCCAGGATCGCGGCACTCGTCCGGCGGGAGGGCCCGTCCGGGTCAGTCGCGTCGGTCGGTCGAGGACCAGCTGGCCAGCAGCAGGTCTTCGAGCGCCGGGTGCAGCAGGTCGCGCCAGGCCGTGTAGTTGTGTCCGTCGCGGCCCTCGGTCATCGTGACCGGCACACCCCGCTCGCGCAGCAGCCGGGCGAGCGCACGGTTGTTGTCCAGGTTGTCCTCGCCGGTGCCGGCGGTGAGGGCGACGCGCGTGCCGGTGAGCGACACGGGGTCCTCGCGCAGCGAACGCACGAACGCCACGACCTGCCGGTACCGCTCGAACCCCGACTCGTGCGCGTCGTACTCGGGCAGGAAGAACGACCCGGACTGCAGGAACAGACCCCCGAACGTCCCCGGGTGGCTGGCCTGCACGTGGGTCAGGGCGAGCGCGCCGAGGCTGGCGCCGACCCCGACCAGCGGCCCGCGGACCGCGACGTGCCGGCGCACCGCCGGCAGCAGCCGGCGGGTGAACAGGCCGGCGTACGAGCGGCTGGCGGCGTACTGCGTGTTGCGCTCGTGGGGCTGCAGCAGCAGCACCCGCGCCCGCAGCGGCGGGGTACGACCGGCGACCCATCCCAGGTAGTCGAGCAGGCCGGCGAGCCGTGCGTACTCGGGCCCGTCGTGCGCGACGACCAGCGGCAGCGGCTCGTCGGGGGACGTCCCCGCCGGGGAGTGCAGCGCGCCGGTGATCGGCAACCGGCCGGCGACCTCGACCTCGAGCCGGTCCCACGCCGCCGCGGCGGTGCCCGCCCACTCCGGGACGCGGTAGTCCGGCCAGATCAGCACGGAGTGGTCGCCGAAGACGCCCGCCACGCGCCCGGGTGCTGCGGGGTCGAGCGTGAGCTGTTCTGCGCCGTGCTCGTCCCGCATGACCAGCAGGTACTCCAGGCGGTCCACCGGCGGGGGCGGGATCCGCGCGAGCCAGCCGCCGTCGACGGGGACGAACCGCGGGTCGGCGCCGAACTCGCGCAGGTGGAACCAGACGCGCACCGGCGTACCGTCGGTGCCGTCGGGAACGAAGAACCGGACGTCGCCGGTCTCGGGGTCGATGTGCGGTCCGGGCGGGGTCTCGCGTACGCCCGGCCCGGCCACGAGCGGTCACCCTAACGGGACCGTAGGGTCGGGTCATGCCCACCGACGTCATCGACTGGGAGCTCGCCGTCTCGGTCGGACGCCGGTTCGCCCCGGGCGGCCCGGATCTCGAGCCGGCGGCGGCGCGGGAGGTTGTCGAGCAGCTGCGCGAGCTCGCCCGCTTCGCGGTCGGTCCGGTCCGCGAGCAGACCGGGCTGGTCGCCGACGACAGCGGCGCCGTGACCGAGGTGGTCGACCGCCCGACCTGGATCGCCAGCAACGTCGCCGGGTTCAAGGTGGTCCTGGCGCCCATGCTCGACCGGCTGCGCGAACGCGGACCCAGTGCCGTCACCGCGGTCGGCTCGCGGGTCACCGCCGTGCAGCTCGGTGGGGTCCTCGCCTACCTGTCGTCCAAGGTGCTCGGTCAGTTCGAGGCGTTCACGACGAGCGCCGAGCGGCCCGGTCGGCTGCTGCTTGTCGCACCCAACATCGTCTCCGCCGAGCGCGCGCTCGCCGTGACCGCACACGACTTCCGGCTCTGGGTCTGCCTGCATGAAGAGACCCACCGGGTGCAGTTCGGCGCGGTGCCCTGGCTCGGACCGCACCTCGTGGAGCAGATCCACGCGTACCTGCAGGTGTCCGACATCGACACCGGAGAGCTGCTGCGCCGCCTCGGGTCCGGCGTGGGGGCGGTGGTCTCGGCGGCGCGGGGCAGCGAGGGCTCGCTGCTCGACGCGGTGCAGACGCCGGCGCAGCGCGCGGTGTTCGACCGGCTGACCGCCGTGATGAGTCTGCTCGAGGGCCACGCCGACTACGTGATGGACGAGGTCGGCCCGCAGGTCGTACCGACGGTCGCGACCATCCGGGAGCGGTTCGACCGCCGCCGGCACTCCCCGGGCCCGATCGACGGGCTGGTACGGCGGCTGCTCGGCCTGGACGCCAAGCTCGCGCAGTACGCCGACGGCGCGCGGTTCGTACGCGGCGTCGTCGAGCGGGCGGGACGCGACGGGCTCAACACCGTCTGGCGCAGCCCGCAGGACCTGCCGACCCGCGACGAGATCGCCGATCCCGCGGCGTGGTGCGCGCGCGTGCTGTGAGCAACGACCGAGCGCCCGAGCGCCGGTGGGCCTCCCCGGAGGAGCTCGCCGTACGGGCTGCCGTACGCCACGCGCTGGCCGACCTGCCCGCCGGATCCCTCGTCCTTGTCGCGTGCAGCGGCGGACCGGACTCGGTCGCGCTCGCGGGCGCGGCCGGATTCGTCGCCCCCCGGGCCGGGCTGCGCTGCGGCGCGGTCGTCGTCGACCACGGCCTGCAGGAGGGGTCGGCGCAGGTGGCCGCCCGTACGGCGGACTGGTTGCGGACCCTCGCCGACCCGGTGGAGCTCGCGTCGGTCCACGTCGACCCGGCCGAGCCCGGAGGCCCGGAGGCGGCAGCCCGTGCCGCCCGGTACACCGCACTGGAACAGGCGGCAGCGCGTACCGGTGCGGCGGGCGTGCTGCTGGGGCACACGCGCGAGGACCAGGCCGAGACGGTCCTGCTGCGCCTGGCGCGCGGGTCCGGCGCGCGCAGCCTGGCGGGCATGGCGCCGGTGCGCGGGATCTATCGGCGGCCGCTGCTGGGACTGGCGCGCGCGGACGTGCGCGCCGCCGTACCGCCCGGCGCGCCGGTGTGGGAGGACCCGCACAACGTCCACCGCGGGTACGCCCGGGTGCGGGTGCGCCTGGACGTGCTGCCGGCCCTCGCCGCGGCGGTCGGGCCGGGCGCTGTCGCCGCGCTCGCCCGTACCGCCGACCTGCTGCGCGCCGACGCCGACGCCCTCGACGGCTGGGCCGCCGAGCGGTACGGCGCGCTGCGCGACGCCGACGGACTGGCCCTCGACGGGCTCGCCGCGCTGCCGGAGGCGGTACGGCGCCGGGTGCTGCGCCGGGCCGCGATCGACGCCGGCGCGCCCGGTGGCGATCTGTCCGCCGAGCACGTCGCGGCCCTGGACGACCTGGTGGTGCGCTGGCGCGGCCAGGGCCCGCCGGCCCTGCCCGGCCCGCTCACCGCGGAACGCCGCTGTGGCAGGCTCTGGTTCGGCCGAGCGCCCGACTAACCAGACCGACAGGCAGGAGCGGTACGTGCAGCCCAGTGACCTCGGCCGCGACCTCGAGAAGGTCCTCATCGACGAGGACGCGATAACCGCCAAGGTGGCGGAGCTGGCGGCCGCGATCGACCGGGACTACGCGGACCGGCCGGTGCTGCTCGTCGGAGTCCTCAAGGGCGCCGTGATGATCATGGCCGACCTGGCGCGGGCGATGTCCCTGCCGGTCGAGATGGACTGGATGGCGGTCTCGTCGTACGGGTCGGGCACCAAGAGCAGCGGGGTCGTACGGATCCTCAAGGACCTCGACAAGGACATCACCGGCAAGCACGTGCTGGTAGTCGAGGACATCCTCGACACCGGGCTCACCCTGTCCTGGCTGGTACGCAACCTGCGCTCGCGGGGGCCGGCGAGCGTGCAGGTGTGCACCTTCCTGCGCAAGCCCGAGGCGGTGAAGGTCGACGTACCGGTCGCCTACCTCGGTTTCGACATCCCGAACGAGTTCGTCGTCGGGTACGGCCTGGACTACGCCGAGCGGTACCGCAACCTGCGCGTCGTCGGCACCCTCGCCCCCCACGTCTACGGCGGCTGACCCCGCACTCCGGCGCAACCCACCGGCGCTCGGCTGGGACGGGACGCGGCGGAGTTCACCGACGGTGAACGCGCGGAACACCGGGTGAGTACGTACCGTTGTCCTACCGGGTGGACTGTCACCCGGGCCCGCTGCCGACTCCGTACGGCCGCGTGCTGCGGTGTACCGTCGTCCCTTCGGAAGGGGCTGCGCCGGCGCCCCCCGTACCCGGTGCCGGGACGCTCGGCACCGGGAGCCCTGCCGGCGAGCAGTCACACGGGTCAGGAGGGTGGGGCCGGCGCCCCGCATCATGGACATCAAACGACTCTTCCGCGGACCGGTCCTCTGGATCGTGATCGCGGTGGCCCTGGTGCTGCTCGTCGCCCCGATGCTCTCCAGCTTCGGCGGCCCCACGACGGTCACGACCGGCCAGGCCGTGCAGGACATCACGAACAACGACGTCTCCCAGGCCACGCTCGTCGACCGCGACCAGCGGATCAACCTCACGCTCAAGGACGGCAGCCAGGTCACCGCCTCGTACATCACCGGGCAGGGCGAGCAGCTCAACGAACTGCTGCTGGGCAAGGTGAAGGACGGCGCGATCCCGGCGGACAAGTACGACGTCGACGTCCCGAAGGACAACATCTTCCTGACGCTGCTGGTGTCGCTGCTGCCGGTCGTGCTGATCGTGCTGCTGCTGTTCTTCTTCATGAGCCAGATGCAGGGCGGCGGCTCGCGGATCATGAACTTCGGCAAGTCCAAGGCCAAGGCCGTGAGCAAGGACATGCCGAAGACCACGTTCGCGGACGTCGCGGGCGCCGAGGAGGCCGTCGAGGAGCTCGAGGAGATCAAGGAGTTCCTCCAGGAGCCGGCGAAGTTCCAGGCCGTCGGCGCGAAGATCCCCAAGGGCGTGCTGCTGTACGGCCCGCCCGGCACCGGAAAGACGCTGCTGGCCCGCGCCGTCGCCGGCGAGGCCGGGGTCCCCTTCTTCTCCATCTCCGGCTCGGACTTCGTCGAGATGTTCGTCGGCGTCGGCGCCAGCCGGGTCCGCGACCTGTTCGAGCAGGCGAAGTCGAATGCCCCGGCCATCGTGTTCGTGGACGAGATCGACGCGGTCGGCCGGCACCGCGGCGCGGGGCTCGGCGGTGGTCACGACGAGCGTGAGCAGACGCTGAACCAGTTGCTCGTCGAGATGGACGGGTTCGACGTGACCGGCGGGGTCATCCTGATCGCCGCGACCAACCGCCCCGACATCCTCGACCCGGCGCTGCTGCGTCCGGGCCGCTTCGACCGGCAGATCGCGGTCGCGGCTCCGGACATGAACGGGCGTGAGGCGATCTTGAAGGTGCACGCGAAGGGCAAGCCGATGGCGCCCGACGTGGAGCTCGCCGCTGTCGCCCGGCGTACCCCCGGCTTCACCGGTGCCGACCTCGCCAACGTGCTGAACGAGGCGGCGCTGCTGACCGCGCGGGCCGGCCACAAGCTGATCGACAACGCCTCGCTCGACGAGGCGATCGACCGGGTCATCGCCGGCCCGCAGAAGCGGACCCGGCTGATGAACGAGCAGGAGAAACTCATCACCGCGTACCACGAGGGCGGCCACGCCCTGGTCGCGGCGGCGCTGCCGAACACCGACCCGGTGCACAAGATCACGATCCTGCCGCGCGGGCGCGCCCTCGGCTACACGATGGTGCTGCCGGACCAGGACAAGTACTCCACGACCCGCGCGGAGATGCTCGACCAGCTCGCGTACATGCTCGGTGGGCGCGCGGCCGAGGAGATGGTCTTCCACGACCCGACGACCGGTGCCGCCAACGACATCGAGAAGGCGACGGCGGTCGCCCGCGCGATGGTCACCCAGTACGGCATGACCGAGCGGCTCGGCGCGATCCGTTACGGCCACGACCAGGGCGAGGTCTTCCTCGGCATGGAACGGGGCAACTCCCGCGACTACTCCGAGGACGTCGCGGCGGCGATCGACGAGGAGGTGCGGGCGTTCATCGACGCGGCGCACCACGAGGCGTACGAGATCCTGGTCGACAACCGCGACGTGCTGGACCGCCTGGTCACCGAGCTGCTCGAGAAGGAGACCCTCGACAAGGAGCAGGTGGCGGCGATCTTCGAGCCGTTGAACCGGCGCCCGGCCCGCCCCGCCTGGACCGGCTCGGCGCGCCGTACCCCCAGCGAGCGGGGCCCGGTCGCCGTCCCGGTGCACACGGCGGTGAACGGCCACGGCGCGAGCAACGGCCACGGCGGGGCGGACGCCGGCGGCGACGCGGGCGAGGTGCCGGCGCAGGAGCCGTCGGCGCCGGACGCATGAGCCGCGACGTGGGGGGTGCGGCCCGGCGCGAAGGGGAGGTCGTCCCGCTCGCGCCCGACGCGCGGGCGCCCGCCGTCGACCACGCCCGCGCCGAGGCGGCCGTGCGCGAGCTGCTGCTCGCGGTCGGGGAGGACCCGGACCGGGAGGGGCTGCGCGACACCCCGGCGCGCGTCGCCCGGTCGTACGCCGAGCTGTTCGCCGGGCTGCGCCAGCGTCCCGAGGACGTCCTCACCACCACGTTCGACCTCGGCCACGACGAGATGGTGCTGGTACGCGACATCGAGCTGTACTCGATGTGCGAGCACCATCTGGTGCCGTTCCACGGCGTGGCGCACGTCGGCTACATCCCGAACCTGAGCGGGCAGATCACCGGACTGTCCAAGCTGGCCCGGCTGGTCGAGGTGTTCGCCCGGCGCCCGCAGGTGCAGGAGCGCCTCACCAGCCAGGTGGCCGACGCGCTCGTCGACATCCTCGAACCGCGCGGCGCGATCGTGATCATCGAGTGCGAGCACCTGTGCATGTCGATGCGGGGGGTGCGCAAGCCCGGGGCGCGTACCACCACCAGTGCGGTACGCGGCCAGCTGCGCGACCCCGCCACCCGGGCCGAGGCGATGAGCCTCATCCTGAGCCGGTAGGCCACCGGTGCTCGTCGACCTGGTCAGCCGTCCCAGCCCGGCCCCCAGCGGGCTGCCGGAGCAGCTGACGGCGCGCTCGCGGCGCCGGTCGCTGGTCATGGGCATCCTCAACGTCACGCCGGACTCGTTCTCCGACGGCGGGCGCTTCCTCGACCCGCGGCTCGCCGTCGCGCGCGGTCTCGCGCTGCACGCGGCGGGCGCCGACCTGGTCGACGTCGGCGGGGAGTCGACCCGGCCCGGCGCGTCGCGGGTCGGCGTGCAGGAGGAACTGCGCCGGGTGCTGCCGGTCGTGGCGGCGCTGGCCGAACGCGGGGTCGCGGTGTCGATCGACACCATGCGGGCGCAGGTCGCGCTCGCCGCGCTGGACGCCGGTGCGGTGCTCGTGAACGACGTGAGCGGCGGGCTCGGCGATCCCGACATGCTCCCCGCGATCGCGCCGCTCACCGTCCCGTACGTCGCGATGCACTGGCGCGGGCACTCGGACCGGATGAGCGAGCTGGCCCAGTACGACGATGTGGTCCTCGACGTGTGCCGCGAGCTGTCGGAGCGCCTGGCCTGCGCCGTGGCCGCCGGTGTCGACACGACCCGCGTGGTGCTCGACCCGGGGCTCGGTTTCGCCAAGCACGCCCACCACAACTGGGCGCTGCTGCGCCGCTTCGACGCGCTGCTCGCCCTGGGACGTCCGGTGCTGGTCGGTACGTCACGCAAGCGCTTCCTCGGGGAGCTGCTGGCCACCGGCGGCCCGGGTGAGCGCCGGCCGCGACCGGTCTCCGAACGTGACGAGGCGACCGCGGCCACGACGGCGCTCGCCGCAGCCGCGGGCGCCTGGTGCGTACGGGTCCACGACACCGCCGGCTGCCTGGACGCGGTGCGGGTCGCGGCGGCCTGGACCGGGCGCACCGACGCACACGGGGAACCGGTGGGCGATGACTGACGGGCTGCTGGCCGGGATGGACCGCATCACCGTGACCGGTATCGAGGCCTTCGGCTTCCACGGCGTACTCGCGGAGGAACGGTCCCAGGGGCAGACCTTCCGGGTCGACGTCACGTTGGGCGTCGACACCCGCAGAGCGGCGGCGTCCGACGACCTCGCTGCCACCGTCGACTACGGAGTGGTGGCGCAGGTCGTGGCGGCGCAGGTGGCCGGTGAGCCACGCGACCTGATCGAGACCGTCGCCGAGCAGATCGCCGACGCCTGCCTCGCGCGCCCGGGCGTACATGCCGTACGGGTCACCGTGCACAAGCCGCAGGCGCCGATCCCGGTGCCGTTCGACGACGTCACCGTCACGATCGAGCGACCGCGATGAGCGAGCGGGCCGTACGCACCGTCGCCTACTCGCTCGGGGCGAACCTGGGCGACCGGCTGGCCACGCTGCAGGGCGCGGTCGACCTGTTGGCGGCGAGCCTGCTGGTGCACGACGTGCGGGTCTCCCCGGTCTACGAGACCCTCCCGGTCGGCGGCCCGCCGCAGCCGGACTACCTCAACGCCGTCGTCGTGTGCCGCTCCGACGCCGCGCCCCTGGAGCTGCTCGGGCTGTCCTACCTGGTCGAACAGGCACACGGCCGCACCCGCGAGGAGCGCTGGGGAGCCCGTACGCTCGACGTCGACCTGCTGGCGGTCGGCGAGGTGGAGAGCGGGGACCCGGCCCTCACGCTGCCCCACCCGCGGGCCCACGAACGCGCGTTCGTGCTGCTGCCCTGGCGCGACGTCGACGCCGGGGCGCAGCTCGCCGGACACGGCACGGTCGCCGAGCTGGCGGGCGCGCTGGCCGCCGACGGAGTGCGGCGTACCGCCGACCTGCTGGTGGTGCAGCGATGAAGCCGACCCGGATCCGGTTGCTGCTGGCCGTCGCCGTCCTGGGCGGCGCGCTCGGCTGGGCCACGACGTTCGTGATCGACGAGCGGTTCGGGCACTACCTGTCGGTGCCGTGGACCGCCCCGATGACGTTCCTGCTGCTGGGCATCGCGCTGCTGCTCTGGACCCGTTCGGTACGCGCCCGGCTCGCCCGCAAACCGGGCACCCGCCCGCTGCCGCCCATCGTCGCCGCCCGTACCGCCGCGCTCGCCATGGCGGCCTCGCGGGTCGGAGCCTTCTTCTTCGGCTGGTACCTCGGGGTGATCGTCGCGTTCCTGCACGCGCTGGACGTGCCGGCGGTCCAGGTCTCGGCGTTGTCCTCCGGTGGCTGTGTGCTGGGCGCGCTGCTCGTCGCGGTCGCGGCGCTGTGGCTCGAGCGCAGCTGCCGGCTCCCCGACCCGCCACCGGACGAGGACGGCGGCAAGGAGCGGACGGCGAGCCGCTCGCCCGGCGTCGGGCCGGCCCCCAGCCGCGTCACCCACCCCTGAGCGTTTCGACCCCGTCCCGACTGTCCCGACGTCACTGTCCTGGTGGCGGCTTTCGGGCGGTTCCTGGCCGGGTTCTCGACCACCGGCACAGTGACGTCGGGGAGGGCGGGTTAGATTCCTGGGCATGGACACCACCGGTGAGGTGCTCGAAGACCTGCCGTACGGCGAGCTGCGCGACCGGGCGTTCGCGCTCGCCGAGCAGCGCCGTGACCTCGGGTTCTTCATGGACCTGCTCAGCCACACCAGCGCGCTGAACGCTGTCGCCACCGAAGGCGGCTCGCTCGGAGACATCGGCGGGAGCATCTCCGAGAGCATCAACGCCGCCCGTCAGGTGTTCGGCGACGACGGGGTCGGCGAGCTCGAACCGTTGTTCCGCGCCCGCTTCGCGACGTACCTGCGCGAGCACGGCTAGCCCCGCGACAACGGCTGGCCGGGTCTTGGTGCGCCGGGCGCGCCGACCACGTTGGTGCTAGCCGAGGTTCTTGCTCGCCAGCCAGTTCTTGGCGATCGTGGCCGGGTCGGTCTTGTCGACCTCGGCCTGCTTGACCAGGTCGGCGAGCTGCTCGGTGTCGAGGGCGGCCGAGACCGCGTTGAGCGTGCTCGTGACCGTGTCATCGACCTTGTCGGTGCGGATCAGCGGGACGACGTTCTGCGCCGCGAACAGGTTCTTCGGGTCCTGCAGCACCACGAAGTCGTTCTCCGCGATCGCCGACTGGGTGGTGAACAGGTTCGCCGCCTGCACGATGCCGCTCTTGAGCGCCTGCACGGTGAGCGGCCCGGCGACGTCCAGCGGCTTGAACGACTTGAAGTTCAGCCCGTACACCTTCTTCAGACCCGGCACGCCGGTCTCGCGGGTCTTCCACTCCGGGGGTCCGCCGAGCACCATCTGGCTGGCGTACGGCGCCAGGTCGGCGATGGTCGTGAGGTGGTCCTTCTCCGCCGTCTCCTTGGTGACGACCACGGCGTCCTTGTCCTCGGCGCTCGACATGTCGAGGACGGAGAGGCCCTCGGGCAGCGCAGCCTTGAGCGCGGTGTAGACGCCCTCCGGGTCGACCGCTGTCGCGTTCTTGTCGAAGTACTGCAGCAGCACGCCGGTGTACTCCGGGATCACGCTGATGGACCCGTCCTCGAGGCTCGGGATGTACGTCTCACGCGAGCCGATGTTCAGCCGGGTCTGCACGTTGAGTCCCTTGCCCTGCAGCGCCTGCGCGTAGATCTCGGCGAGCACCACGTTCTCCGGGAAGTTGGCCGACCCGACCACGATCGTGCCGGCGTCGGCGGGAGGCGCCGACGAGGTGTCGGGCGCGAGCGCGTCGCTGCCGCCGCAGCCGGCGAGGGTCAGCGCGGCGCCGACGAGGCCGGCGACGACGGCGAGACGGGTGCGTTTCATGGGCTTCTCCAGTCGGTGACGATTCGGGGCTCCGGGCCGCGGGCACGGTTCAGACCGGGTCGAGCACGCGGTCTCCTTCGCTGCCGGCACCGCCTGCGACGGGTCCGGCGCTCGGAGGGTCAGCGGCGGTACGACGATACCGGCCGGTCAGACCGCGCGAGACGGTGATCCGCTGCACCCCGGCGATGAGCAGGTCCGCCAGCAGGGCGAGCACGGCGACCAGCACCGCACCGGCGAGCATCTGCGGGAAGTCGTGCGTGGCCTGCCCGTCGATGATGTAGCGCCCGAGCCCGCCGAGGGAGACGTACGCCGCAATCGTGGCGGTCGCGATGATCTGCAGCGTGGCGCTGCGCAGCCCGGAGAACATCAGCGGCAGCGCGCAGGGCAGCTCGACGCGCCACAGCACCTGCCGGCCGGACATGCCCACGCCGTACGCCGCGTCACGGGCCGCCGGGTCGACGTTCTGGATCCCCGCGTACGTGCCGCTGAGCACCGGTGGCACGCCGAGGACGACCAATGCCACGAGCGAGGGGATCACGAAGGCGAGGTCGTTGCCGATGAGCGGCGCGATGATCAGGACGAACAGCACCAGCAGGCCCAGCGTGGGAAGGGCCCGCAGCCCGTTGGCGATCCCGGCGACGATGAACGTGCCGCGGCCGGTGTGCCCGATCCACAGTCCGGCGGGTACGGCGATCGCGCACGCCACCGCGAGCGTGACGAGCGAGTAGACGACGTGCTCGAGCGTGCGTACGGGTACGCCGTCGCTGCCGGTCCAGTTCGCCGGGTCGGTGAGCCACGCGAGCATCAGATCGATCACGCCTGGGCCGCCCGGGTCCACGGGGTGAGCCAGCGGGCCACCAGCAGGATGACGGCGTCGAGCAGGAAGGCGAGCAGCAGGCACAGCACGACGCCCCAGACGATCGGGACGAAGTAGAACAGCTGGAAGCCGCTGGTGAACAACTGGCCGAGCTGCGGCACCCCGATCAGCGCGGCGACGCTGACCAGGCTCACGTTCGACACGGCGGCCACGCGCAGCCCGGCCGCGATCACCGGTACCGCGATCGGCAGCTCCACCGCCACCAGCCGCCGGAAGCGGCGGTAGCCCATCGCGGTCGCGGCCGCCTGCACGTCCTCCGGCACGGCGGCGAGCCCGTCGGCGACGGTGCGCACCAGCAGCGCGACGGTGTAGAGGGTGAGCGCGACGACGACGTTGACCGGGTCGAGGATCTTGGTGCCGATGATCCCGGGAAGCGCGACGAACAGCGCGAGCGACGGTATCGTGTAGAGCAACCCGGTGAGCCCGACCATCGGGGTGTAGAGCCGCGGGATCCGGCGGCTCGCCCAGCCCAGCGGCAGGGCGAGGACGAGCCCGATCAGCAGCGGGATCACGGCGAGCTTGGTGTGCGCCCAGAACAGCGCGGTGACCTGCCCGGCGTTGTCCAGCAGCCAGGTGAAGTACTCGCTCATCCCGGCGTGCTCTTCTCGAGCGGCTCCGTGCTCCCGGCAGAGCTGGTCGGGCGCTCGCGCTCGGCCTCGATCAGGGCGAGCACCTCGCGGGCCGTGACGGTGCCCAGCAGCCGACCGGTGTCGTCGATGACGACGCCGCGACCGGCGGGCGAGGACAGCGCCGCGTCGAGCAGCGAACGCAGCGAACCGTCGCGACAGGCCGTCGTACCGCCGAGCTCGAGGTGGTCGGCGGCTGCGTCGCGGTGCCCGGCGCGCAGGTCGAGCCACCCCTGCGGGCGCTGTGCGTCATCGACGACGAGCAACCAGTCGTCGCCCGCGCCGCTGCGGTCGCCGTCGAGTGCAGCGCCGAGCCGCACCGTGCGCTCCTCGCGCAGTGCCGGGAGCTGCGCGTTCGAGAACGCCAGCGCCCGGTAGCCGCGGTCGCGGCCGACGAAGTCCGCCACGAAGTCGTCGTGCGGGTGGGCCAGCAGCTCGGCCGGCGGGGCGAGCTGGGCGAGCAGGCCACCCTGGCGCATCACCGCGACCTGATCACCGATGCGGATCGCCTCGTCGATGTCGTGGGTGACGAACACGATGGTCTTGTCCAGCTCGGCCTGCAGCCGCATCAGCTCGGTCTGCAGCTCCTCGCGCACGATCGGGTCGACCGCGCTGAACGGCTCGTCCATCAACAGGATCGGCGGGTCCACGGCGAGCGCCCGGGCGACCCCGACGCGCTGCTGCTGACCGCCCGAGAGCTGCGCCGGGTAGCGGCGCGCCAGCCTGCGGTCCAGGCCCACCCGTTCGAGCAGCTCGTACGCGCGTTCCCTGGCCCGGGTGCGGCCCCACCCGACGAGCATCGGCACGGTCGCGATGTTGTCCACGATGGTGCGGTGCGGGAACAGCCCGGCGTGCTGGATGACGTAGCCGATGCCGCGTCGCAGCGTCGCGGCGTCCTGCCCCGCGGTGTCCGTGCCGTCGATGAGGATCTGGCCGGAGCTCAGCTCGATCATCCGGTTGATCATCCGCAGCGACGTGGTCTTGCCGCACCCGGAGGGCCCGACCAGCACCGTGATCTGCCCGGTCGGCGCCGTCAGCGACAGCGCGTCGACCGCGACGGTCCCGTCCGGGTACCGCTTGGTGACGGACTTGAACTCGATCACGCCCGTGCCTCCTGGGTGGGTCGAGCCGAACGACGCGTCGGCCCCGACCGGCGGCGCCGCGCGGGGAGCGCGACGATCCATACTGATCGAATGTCGGCGGCCCTGTCGAACCCGGTCTTCGAGATCGGCCGCGACGAGCTGACCCCGGCCACCCTCGCGGCGCTCGCCCGCGGTCCCGGTGCGGTCCGCGCCTCGGAAGCTGCGCGCGAGCGCGTACGTGCCGCACACGCCCGCCAGCAGGCGGCGGCCGCGACCGGCGCGGTCTACGGCGTGGGCACCGGGGTGGGAGCCAACAGCACGCTCCGCTCCTCCGGCGGCGCCGAGCACGGCGAGCGGCTGCTCGCCAGCCACGCGACGGCGGGCGGTGAGCCGTACCCCGCCGATGTCGCGCGGGCCGCGATGGTCGTACGCGCCAACCAGCTCGCGGCGGGATGCTCCGGTGTCTCGCCGGAACTGTTCGACGCGCTCGTCGCCGCGATCGACGCCCGCGCGGTCCCGCTGCTGCACCGGTTCGGCGGCGTCGGCACCGGCGACCTCGGCCCGCTCGGGGAGCTCGGGCTCGCGCTGACCGGTGCTGTGCCATGGCAGGGCGCGCCGCAGTGCCCGCTCGCCGCGCTGCGCCTCGGCTCCGGTGACGCGCTCGCCCTGCTGTCGAGCAATGCGGTGACGATCGCCGAGGCGGCGCTGGCGGCGGCCGACCTCACCGACCTGCTCGCGGCGAGCGCCGCGGTGGCGGCGCTGACGCTGGCGGCGGCCCGCGGCAACCCCCAGGCGCTCGACGCTCGCGTGGTGGCGGCGCGCCCGTACCCCGGGGACGTACGGGCAGCGGCCCTGCTGCGGGCCCTGCTCGGCGGTGCGGCCGCGGCGCCGGCCCGGCTGCAGGACCCAGCGGCCCTGCGGGCACTTCCGCAGGTGCGCGGTGCGGCGCTCGACGCCCTCGACGCACTCGTGCACGCGTTGCGGACCGAGCTGGCGGCGGGGACGGAGAACCCGCTGCTGCCCGAGGTCGACCCGCCGGTCGCCCTGCACCACGGCGGGTGGTGGGCCGGGCACCTCGGGCTGACCCTGGACGCGGTGCGCCTCGCGCTGCACTCGGATGCTGCGCTCTCGGTGCGGCGTACGGCGCTGCTGCTCGATCCGGCGGCCACCGGGCTGCGCGAGTTCCTCGCGAGCGGACCCGCCGCGAGCTCCGGCGCGATGGGGCTGGAGTACGTCGCCGCGAGCGCGCTGGCCCGGGTGCGGGTGCTCGCTGCGCCGGCCAGTCTCGGCACCGCGGTGCTCTCCCGCGGCGTCGAGGACCACGCGAGCTTCGCTCCGGAGGCGGCGCGCGCCACGGCCGACACGGTGGGGGCGCTGCGCACCGTCGTCGCGTGCGAGCTCGTCGCGGCGACGCGGGCGCTGCGCCTGTCCGGGGCGGGTCCGGCCGAGCTGGGTCCCGGGCCGCTCGCCGAGCTCTACGCGCGGGCCGCCGCGGCGCTGCCGGCGGAACTGGCGGACCGCCCGCTCACCGGCGACGTGCAGCTCGCGACGGCGTTGCTGCCCACCCTCGCGCGCCTGGCACGCGAAGCCCGGCCCGGCGAGGTGCGCTGACGGATCGGCTCAGGCCGGGATGGCCGCCGGCACGGCCCGGGTGTCCGGCGTCTCGGGCACGTCGTCGAGCGGGCGCAGCTCGTCGGCGTACGACACCGACACCCGGTGCAGCACGCCGCCGTCGTCGATGACGTACTGACCCATCCGCCACAGCGGGGGGGAGTACGCGTGGATGGAGACCGTGCCGGGAGCCTGGCCGGTCAGCCGGTGGATGTGGTCCGGGCCGAAGGAGAACACCCGCCCGGCGCCGACCTCGGTCGAGACCGGTGGGCGCCCGATGGTCAGGTTGTGCTCGACGAGGGAGCCCTCGACCACGGCCACCGCGCCGGAGGAGATGTCGTGGTCGTGCCAGCCGGTGTCGTTGGCCGGGTTCCAACACAGCACCCAGACGTCGACGTGGGCGTCGCGGTAGAGCGAGACGTAGTGCCGCTCGCCGCCGGAGAAGTCCAGGCCGCCGTCCCAGAGCTCGCGGCGCGCGGCGACCGCGGCGGCCAGGTCGCGCAGCTCCTGCGGCGACAGGTCCCGCTGCGGCAGCCGCTCGAGGCCCGCCTGCGCGCCGAGCCCGGTGATCGCGTCCGACTCGCGCGCCGGCACGCTCGCCGGGAAGGCCGGGTCGTCGGTGCTCGGGGTGGTGATGCTCACGGTGCTCATGGCGTGTGGGGTCCTTTCTGTTCCTTGTCGCTGCCGGTGCTCGTCTGACCCGCGTGTGGCGGAGGGGCGCGGTGGCGGTCGAGCAGCCGGTGCGGATTGGTGCGCCGGATCGCGGCTGTCGCCGCTGCACCGAGGCAGGGGTCGGTCGGCTCGGCGTACGGGCGGTCGCTGCCGAGCACCACGACGTCGATGCCGAGCACCCGGATCACCGCGTCGAGGGCCTGCGGTCCGTACGACGAGGTGTCCACGAACACGGCCGGGTCCACCGCGCCGACCGTCCCGCCCCGCGCGCGCAGCCGCTCGTGGTGCAGCGGGGCGAGACCGGCCGCCGCGACGAAGCAGATCCGCAGCCGGGGCAGCAGCGCGCGGCCGGCGGCGTGCCAGGTCCACCACGCGCTGGCCAGGGCGGCGGGGTAGTCGACGACCGGCGCCCACCAGGGCGGGAGCGAGGCGCTGTCCGGCGCCTTGCCCGGGTGGACCAGTACCGGCGCGGCGGCAGCCTCGCAGCGCGCGAGCACCGGGGCGAGCCGCTCCAGCGCAGCGGGCCGCGCGAGCGCGTCGGCCGGGACCTGCAGCCCGACGAACCCGTTCGCGAGCTGGGCGTCCAGTGCCGCGAGGTCGGGATCGTGCAGGTTCACCGCGGCCCAGGGCTCGTACGGCGCGGGCAGCGCGGCCGCGCCGGAGTGCCAGGCGTCCAGCAGCGGCGCCGCCTGCGCGGGCGGCAACCACTCGATCCCGAGCGGGCTGGACAGTGAGACGAGCGCGCGGCCGGTGCCGTCGCGGTGCTCCTGCGCCGCTCGGGCGCGCGGATCCTGGGCGCGCGGGTCGACCGCGTAGTCCGGCTCCCCGTCCAGTTGCAGCGTCCAGCCCCGCAGCCGAGGCGGTTCGCGGCGCCGGCGCAGCTCGTCGAGGAAGGGCTCGGGCCACAGGTGCTGGTGCACGTCGATCGACGGGAGCTCCACGCTGACTCCCTTCCCGCTGGTGAATCGGTTCAGTGAACCCTTTCAGTGAAGCGGTTCACTGCGCTTGTGTCAATCGATGGCGCGGTCGGCCGTGGGCGCGGCGCCGTCTGCGCGGCTGGTTAGGCTTCCGGTATGGCGGGCCGCCAGAAGCGCGCGACGATCAAGGACATCGCCAACGACACCGGGTTGTCCGCGGCGGCCGTGTCCTACGCGCTGCGCGGGCTGCAGGTGCCGGAGGCCACCCAGGAGCGGGTGCGCGCGTCCGCGGAGCGCCTCGGGTACGAAGCCGACCCCATCGCCCGGGCGCTTGCCGGAGGACGTACGGGCACCGTCGGGGTGCTGTGCCGCTCGCTGGAGGACGTGTGGCAGCAACGGCTCGCGGCGGCACTGGGGCGGGGGCTGCTCGCGCAGGACCGCAACGCGCTGATCGTCGACGCTGCCAACGACCCGGTCCGTGAGGCGACGCTGGCCAAGCGGCTCGTCGACCAGCGCGCCGACGCGATCATCGCGCTGCCGGTGGACCCGTCGTCCGCGCACTGGGCCGACATCGCCCGCGACGTCCCGCTCGTCTCGGTCGGGGACGGGCTGCCGGGCGTCGGGACCGCGGCCGAGGTCGTCTTCGACAACACGGCGGGCGTCACCGACGCGCTGACGGTGCTCTCGGCGGCCGGCCACCGCGAGGTCGCTGTGCTGACGCCCGGGTCGGCAGCGACCCCGGACCGCCCCGCGGAGCAGGTGGTGCAGCAGGTCGCGCCGGAGCTCGGGTTGCACGCCCGGCTCGTCACGACGCCTCACGACCTCGCCGGTGCAACCGCCGTTGCTCGGACGCTGCTGACCGAGCCGGACCCGCCGACGGCTGTGTTCGCGCTCGCCGACGCGATGGCGTACGGCGTCTACGCGGCGGCGCGCGAGCTCGGCCTCGCCATCCCGGACGACGTGTCGGTCCTCGGCTACGACGACCACCCGCTGTCCGCCCTGCTGACCCCGCCGCTCACGACGTACCTGTGGCCGACCGACCGGATCGTCGAGGTCGTCGTGGAACGCGTCGGGCAGGCGATCGACGAGGGCCGGCGTACGCGGCGGCGGCTGTTCGCACCCACCCCCCGCCCGCGGGGGTCGGTCGCTGCGCCGCGGCCGGGTGCAGGTGGCCGGGACGACACGCTGGGTAGCGTCGCTACCCCGATTCGGGGGTAGCGGGTGCTACGGTGCGTCGCCGCGCCGTAGGCTGCCCCCATGGCGAACTGGTGGAGCGGCGGGCAGCCCGGCCCGCGAGGGGGCCGGGAGATCCGCGCCGCCTACACGATGCTGTCCGATGATCTCGTCGCGCTCCACGGGGAGCTCGGCCGCTCCCGGCTCGACACCGTCCGGCTCTCGGCCATGATCGAGGCGATGGCCGAGCAGACCGCCGCGCTGTGGGCCGAGTTGCGTACCGCGCGCGAGCAGGTTGCCGCGCTGCGCGCCCGTACCGTGACCGACCCGCTCGTCGAGCTGCTCGCCCGCCAGTCCAGCGACCTGCGTGCCCAGTTGGTCGACAACCAGCGGACGATCACCGACCTGACCACCCGGCTCACCGACCTGCTCGAGGCGCATCTCGAGCTCGCCGCGCAGGCGCGTGACGCCGCCTCCGCCCGCGAGCGCGCCGCCGCGACGCCGAGCCGCCCGACGCCCGCGCGCGACTACGAGTCGGCGCGGGCGTACGAGCCGGCCGCCCGCACCGGCACCGGCGCCGACGAGGTGATCGGGTCGGTACCCGTGGCGGACCTGCGCCGCCCGGAGACGGCCGCTGCCGGTGAACGACTGCGCCTGATCCGCCGCGCCCTCGACGTCTGACCCACCACCGCGCGCTCGAACCGGACCCGGCGCGTTCGTCCTAAGGTCGGTCCATGAATGCCGACCCGTTCGAGGTGCCGGACTGGGTACGGGTCAGCCCCGCGCTCGTACGCGCTCGGCGCACCACGTTGCTGCTCGTCTACCTCGCGGTCCTCGCCGGGATCGTCGCGCTCTGGGCGCTGCCCGTCCCGCGCTGGATCGCCGCGCTCGTGACCGCAGCCGCGGTGGTCGGGTTCGGCTGGGCGTGGTGGCTGATCGGTCGGCGGGTCCGATCCTGGGGCTACGCGCTACGCCCGGACGACCTGCTGGTCGGCAGCGGCATCCTGTTCCGGCGTCTGGTGATCGTGCCGTACGGGCGGATGCAGCTCGTCGACGTCGTCGCCGGGCCGATCGACCGCTGGTACGGGGTCTCCACCGTGCAACTGCACACCGCGGCCGCGACGACCGACGCCGCCGTACCGGGCCTGACGCCCGAGGTCGCCGCCGACCTGCGCGACCGGCTGGCCCGCCTCGGCGAAGAGCGCACGGCCGGCCTTTGAACCGCCCGGTGTCCGGCACGAAGCCCACCCCGGTAAGGCTCAGCCGGACCAGGGCCACCTTCGTGCGGGAAGCCGCGGCGGGGAGGCGACGGTGAGCGGGAGCACCCCGGACCCGCTCGGTGGGTCGCTGCTGCGCCCGGGTCGCTCCGGCCCCGACGCGCAGGGCAGGCGGAAGGTCCACCCCGTCACCCCGTTCGTGCACGGGTTGCGGGTGATCCCGGTTGTCGTCGTGATCGCGGTGTCGTTGTTCACCCGCGGCGTCGCCCACCGCACGCCCGCCTGGGGCGCGGCGATCGTCGGCGGCGCGATCGGGCTGGCGCTGCTCGTCACCGTGGTGCAGTACGTCGCCTGGCGCCGGCTCACCTACTGGTTCGACGACGACGGGGACCTGCGGGTCGACTCGGGCGTGCTCGTACGCCAGCAGCGCCGCCTGCAGCTCTCCCGGTTGCAGGCGGTCGACGTCGTCGCGCCGCTGCTGGCCCGGTTGGTAGGAATGGCCGAGGTACGGGTCGAGGTCGCCGGGTCCGGCGACTCCAAGGCGGTGCTGCAGTACCTCACCCGCGCCGAGGCCGACGAGCTGCGCAACGAGATCGTGGCGCGCTCGGCGGGAGTGCGCCACGACTCCGGGGAGGCACCGGAGCAGGTGCTCGCGACCGTGCCGCCGGGCGACCTGCTGCTCTCGTTGGTGCTGCGCGGCACCACCGCGCTGCTGCTGCTCGCGACGGCCGCCGTCGTGGCAGCCGCCGTCATGACGGCGGGACCGGCCGGTTTGGTCTTCGTCGTAGTCGGCGGGGCGCCGATCTTCACGCTGTTCAGCGAGTTCACCAAGTACTACGGCTTCACCGTCGCCCGGGCGCAGGACGGGCTGCGGCTGCGCCGCGGGCTGCTGCAGACCCAGCACCAGACGGTGCCGCCTGGACGGGTGCAGGCGGTGGGGCTGACCGAGCCGCTGCTGTGGCGCCGCCGCGGGTGGGTCCGGGTCGAGATCAACGTCGCCGGCATCGCGGGCGGGACCGACTCCGGTTCGGACAGCATGCTGCTGCCGGTCGCGCCGTGGCCGGTGGCCCGCGTCGTGCTCGGCCAGATCCTGCCGGGCGTCGACCTCGACGCCATCCCGCTCACGCCCGCACCGCAGCGGGCCCGGCGCCGCGCCTTCGTCCAGTGGAACCGGCTCGCGGTCGGTCACGACGCGCAGGTGCTGGTGACGCGGCGGGGACGTCTCACCCGGCGCTGGGCGGTGATGCCCCACGCCCGTACCCAGTCGGTGCGCGTCACGCAGGGCCCATGGCAGCGCGCGCTCGACCTCGCCAGCGTGTGGTTCGACTCGACGCCGGGACCGGTGCGGGTCGTCGCGCTGCACCGGGCGGCCTTCGAGGCGCGCGGGTTGGCGCAGGACCAGGCCGACCGCGCCACGCGCGCCCGCGCCGCAGACCGTACGACGCGGTGGGCCGCGAACCTGCCGGCGCCGCCCGATCGGGAGCCGCACCCGGGACCGCCGTAGTGCGCCCGCAGCGACGTCGCCGACCCCGAAGCGCTGGCGGCCCGCTCGGTAGTCTGGGCGGGATGGAACCGCAGGCACCGCCGCGGGTGCGCGTCGGCGTGGTGGGCACCGGGCGCGTCGGTGCGGTCCTCGCCGCCGCCCTCGCCCGCGCCGGCCACCCCGTGGTCGCGGCGTACGCCGTCTCGGAGGGTTCCCGGCGGCGCGCGGAGGCGCTGCTACCCGACGTACCGCTGCTGGCGGTGGACGAGGTGCTCGCCGAGGCCGATCTTGGCCTGCTCACCGTCCCCGACGACGTGCTCCCCGAACTCGTGGCCGGGATCGCCGCGACCGGTGCCGTACGCCCGGGCCAGCTGCTGATGCACACCAGCGGCCGGTACGGCTGCGCGGTGCTCGACCCGGTGCGCCGGGTCGGTGCGCTGCCGCTCGCGGTCCACCCGGTGATGACCTTCACCGGTACGAGCCTGGACCTGGAGCGGCTCGCGGGCGTGCCGTTCGCCCTGACCGCACCCGAGGTGCTCGCACCGGTGGCCGAGCTGTTGGTGATGGAGATGGGCGGGGAGTCCTTCTGGGTACAGGAGGAATCGCGGCCGCTCTACCACGCGGCGCTCGCCCACGGCGCGAACCACCTCGCCGCGCTCGTCGGGTCGACGCTCGATCTGCTGCGCCTCGCCGGCGTGCAGGAACCCGACCGCGTCGTCGCTCCGCTGCTCGCGGCCACGCTGGACAATGCGCTGCGCATCGGGGACGCCGCCCTGACCGGCCCGGTCGCCCGGGGCGACGCGCGCACGGTGGGCGCGCACCTTGCGGCGATTGGCGAGGTCTACCCCGAAGCGCGAGCGGCGTACCTCGCGCTCGCCCGGCTGGCCGCCGACCGCGCTCTCGCCGCCGGGCTGCTGCGTCCGGACGCGGCGGAAGCGCTGCTCGACATCCTCGGTGAGCAGGCTCGCCGGTGAGCGTGCTGCGGGTCGTGACCGGCCGGGCGGCGTTGCGTGACGCGTACGCGACGCTGCCCCCGGCCACCGCGCGCGGGGTGGTGCTGACGATGGGCGCGCTGCACGAGGGGCATGTCGCGCTGATCCGGCAGGCGGCGGCGCAGGTCGGCCCGGACGGCCACGTCGCGGTCACGATCTTCGTGAACCCGCTGCAGTTCGACGACGCCGACGACCTGGCGCGCTACCCCCGCGACCTGGAGGCGGACGTCGCGCTCTGCGCCCGCGAAGGCGTCGACCTGGTGTTCGCCCCGCCGGCACCCGAGCTGTACCCGGACGGCCAGCCGGACGTCACCGTCGACCCGGGCCCGCTCGGCACCCTGTTCGAGGGGGCCGTACGCCCGGGGCACTTCCGCGGCGTGCTCACCGTCGTGCACAAGCTGTTGTCGCTCACCGGCGCGGACGTGACCGTGTTCGGGGAGAAGGACTATCAGCAGCTGGTCCTCGTCCGGCGCATGGCCCACGATCTCGACCTGGACGTCGCGGTGCTGGGCGCGCCCACAGCGCGCGAACCCGACGGGCTGGCCCGCTCGAGCCGCAACCGGCGGCTCTCGAGCGAGCAGCGGACCCGCGCCGCTGCCGTCCCGGAGGCCCTGCAGGCCGGGGTGTCGGCCGCGCGCGACGGCGCGAGGGCCGCGCTCGACGCGGTGCAGGACGTCCTGGAGCGGGCCGGCCTGACCCCGGACTACGCGGTCCTGACCGACCCCGGGCTGGGCCCGGTCCCCGAGTCCGGCCCCGCGCGGCTGCTGCTCGCCGTCCCTGTGGGTGACGTACGGCTGCTGGACAACGCGCCGTGCGTGCTCGGCGACTGACCGGGCGGAACCGCACCGGCCGAGCTACCGATCGTGGTCGCGCGTGTCGGGACCGGGTGCTCGGACCGGCATGATGTGGCCGTGCCCGTGACGCTGCCGCAGCGGCTGCTCGCCGCCGAGCCCGGCTGGACCGCCGTCGCGGACGTCGTCGTCGTCGGGTCGGGCGTCGCCGGGCTGACCACGGCGCTGCACGCACGCGCCGCCGGCCTGCGGGTGCTGCTGGTCACCAAGGCGCGGGTCGACGAGGGCTCGACGCGCTGGGCGCAGGGCGGCATCGCCGCCGCGCTGGACGAGGACGACTCACCCGCGGAGCACGAGCAGGACACGCTCGTCGCAGGGGCCGGGCTCTGCGATCCGGAGGCGGTGCGGGCCCTTGTCACCGAGGGGCCGCGCGCGATGCGCCGGCTGATCAATCTGGGCGCGCGGTTCGACACCGACCCGGCCGGGCGGATCGCGCTCGGACGCGAGGGTGGTCACCTGCGCGACCGGATCGCGCACGCCGGCGGGGATGCGACCGGAGCGGAGGTCTCGCGCGCGCTCGTCGCGGCCGTACGCAGCCAGGACGGCATCGAGCTCGTGGAGAACGCGCTCGCGCTCGACCTGCTGCGCGACCGTACCGGCGCTGTGCAAGGCATCTCCCTGCACGTGATGGGAGAGGGCCAGCGCGGCGGGGTCGGCGCCGCCCTCGCCCCCGCGGTGGTGCTCGCCACCGGCGGCTTCGGGCAGGTCTTCGACGCGACGACCAACCCGTCGGTGGCGACGGGCGACGGTGTGGCGCTCGCACTGCGCGCCGGCGCCGAGGTCGCCGACCTCGAGTTCGTCCAGTTCCACCCCACCGTGCTCTGGATCGGGCCCGATGCGCACGGACAGCAACCGCTGGTGAGCGAGGCGGTACGCGGGGAGGGGGCCGTCCTCGTCGACGACGACGGCGCACGGTTCCTGCTCGGGGAGCACCCGCTCGCCGAGCTCGCCCCGCGCGACGTCGTGGCCAAGGCGATCATGCGGCGGATGCGGGCCAGCGGCGCGCCGCACGTGTGGCTGGACGGCCGGGCGCTCGGCGCCGCAGTGTGGGAGAAGCGCTTCCCGACGATCCTCGCCTCGTGCCGCGAGCACGGCGTCGACCCGGTGACCGAGATGATCCCCGTCGGGCCGGCGCAGCACTACGCGTCCGGTGGTGTACGCACTGACATCGACGGGCGCACGACGGTGCCGGGCCTGTACGCGTGCGGCGAGTGCGCCTGCACCGGGGTCCATGGTGCGAACCGGCTGGCGTCCAACTCGCTGCTCGAGGGACTGGTCTTCGCCTCGCGTATCGGTGACCTGCTCTCCGCGGGCCTGCCCGAGCGGCGCGAGCCGATCGCCGGGTCCGGCCGCAGCGGGCTGCTGCCGACGGTGGTCCGGCCTGCTGTGCAGGCGGCGATGACCGAGGGTGCGGGCGTGCTGCGCTCGGCCGGCTCCCTCGCCACCACCGAGGGCGTGCTCGCCGCGCTCGGGCGCGAGACGAGCGACGACCCGCACACCTCGGCGTGGGAGACGGCGAACCTGCACACCGTCGCCTCGGTGCTCGCGAACAACGCGGCGCTGCGCGAGGAGACCCGCGGGTCGCACTGGCGGGAGGACTTCCCGGAGACCGACGAGCGGCGCTGGCACGTACGGCTGGTGTCCCGCGTCGACCCCGAGGGTGTCCTCACCACGCATCCGGAGCCGGTCCGGGCATCGCAAGGAGTGAGGCCGTGAGCCTGTCGTACGAGCTGCGCGCCGCGCTCGACGCGGCGGGACTGGATCCGGCGTACGTCGAGTCGCTGGTGCGCGCGGCCGTCGCCGAGGACCTGGCCGGCGGGGTCGACGTCACGTCCACCGCGACGGTGCCGGCGGAGCAGCGCTCCGTGCTCGAGCTCGTCGCGCGCGCGCCGGGGACGGTCGCCGGTGCACCCGTCGCGGCCGCCGTCTTCGAGGTCGTCTCCGGCGGTGATGCGACGGTACGGATCGACGTCCCCGACGGTGCGGCCGTGACGGCGGGGCAAGTGCTGGTGACGGTGGACGGGCGGACCCGGGACCTGCTCACCGCCGAGCGCACCGCCCTCAACCTGTACGGCCACCTGTCCGGTGTCGCGACGGCGACAGCCGCGTGGGCGGCTGCGCTCGCCGGATCGCGTACGCGGGTCCGCGACACCCGCAAGACGACTCCGGGCCTGCGGGCGCTGGAGAAGTACGCGGTCCGCTGCGGCGGCGGGGTCAACCACCGGATGGCGCTGTCGGACGCAGCGCTGGTCAAGGACAACCACGTACTCGCGGCTGGTGGCGTCGCCGAGGCGTTCCGTGCCGTGCGCACCCGCTGGCCGGGACTGCCCCTCGAGGTCGAGGTGGACTCGCTCGACCAGCTCGACGAGGTGCTCGACGCGGGGGCGGACCTGGTGCTGCTGGACAACTTCACGCCGGAACACATGGGCGAGGCCGTACGCCGTACCGCTGGGCGCGCGACCCTCGAGGCGTCCGGCGGGCTCGTCCTCGCCGATGCCCCCGCGGTCGTCGCGACCGGTGTCGACTACGTCGCCGTCGGCGCCCTCACCCACTCCGCCGCAGTTCTCGACATCGGCGCCGACCTCCGCCCCCTTTCCGGATGAATGTGGCAGGACTCCGCTAAGAGCGGAGTCCTGCCACATTCATCCGGAATCCCGACCGACTTAGGAACGGACATGCTGCTCGCGATCGACGTCGGCAACACCAACACCGTGCTGGGACTGTTCGCCGGCGAGCAGCTGGTACGCGACTACCGGGTGAAGACCGACGCGCGTACCACCGCCGACGAGTACCGCCTCACCTTCGGCGGGCTGCTGCGTGACGACCCCGACATCAGCGGGGTCGCGTTGCTGTCCACCGTCCCCGCGGTGCTGCGCGAGATGCGCGAGATGCTCGAGCGGTACTACCCCGACGTGCCGCACGTCATCATCGAACCGGGCGCGCGGACCGGTGTGCCGGTGCTCATGGACAACCCGAAAGAGGTCGGCGCCGACCGGATCGCCAACACCCTGGCGGCCCACACGCTGTACGGCGGACCGGCCATCGTCGTCGACTTCGGCACGTCGACCAACTTCGACGTCGTGTCCGAGAAGGGGGAGTTCCTCGGCGGCGCGCTCGCCCCCGGCGTGGAGATCTCGCTCGACGCACTCGTCAGCCGCGCGGCCCAGTTGCGCAAGGTGGAGTTCGTCGCGCCCCGCAACGTGATCGGCAAGAACACGGTCGAGGCGCTGCAGTCCGGCTCGCTGTACGGCTTCGCGGGGCAGGTCGACGGCATCGTCGCGCGCATCAGCGCCGAGCTCGGTGGCACGGTCACCGCGGTGATCGCCACCGGCGGCCTGGCCCCCTTCGTGATCCCGGAGTCCCGGACGGTCACCGAGCACCGCCCGGACCTCACGCTGCAGGGCCTGCGGCTGGTCTACGCCAAGAACACCTGAGCGCACCCCTACCTTCAGCGCCGGCGGAACCGGAAGGCGAAGGTGACGTACGGCAGCTCGAACCGGTCCCGTCCCGCGAGGTCCGGATGGGTATGGGTGAGGTCACGCACGCGTTCCGCGATCCGGTCGGCGTCCGGCCGCAGCCGTACGTAGGACGCGGTGAGCGTGAGACCCACCAACTCGTCCGCGGTCACCGCCACCGCATGCGGGAAGCGGGCCTGCTCGGCCGGGGTGAACGGCGTCCCGAGCGTGGGCGCCTGGGCTGCCCATCGCTGGCGCGAGCCGCCCTCGCCGCCGACGAGCTGCGAGTACGCGCGCATCCACGCGACGTCCTCGTCGCGCTGGTTCCACAGCAGCCCGACCACGCCGCCCGGCCGCAGCACCCGCGCGAACTCGTGCGCAGCCGCCGCTCCGTCGAACCAGTGCCACGCCTGGCCGGCGACGACGGCGTCGACGCTTCCGTCGGCGATCGGGAGCGCCTCGGCGGTGCCGTCGAGCGCGGTCACGTGCGGCAGCGACTCTCTCAGCCGGCGGCGCATCCGGGCGTCCGGCTCGACCGCGAGCACCTCGTGGCCCTGCGCGGCGAGGACCCGCGTCAGCGCGCCGGTCCCGGCACCGACGTCGAGCACCTGCGAAGGCCCGCCCCGGCCCATGCGGGCCAGCACCCAGTCGAGCGCCGCCGGTGGGTAGCTCGGCCGGTAGCGGTCGTAGTCGGCGGCGATCGCGCCGAACGAGCAGCGCCGCTGCTGCCAGGGCACGTCGGGCACGCGCCGAGCCTACGACCCGCGCTGGATAGCCTGACGGCCATGACAGCGGAGGTGACCGAGCCCGACGACCTGCCCGAGCAGCTGCGGGTACGTCGCGACAAGCGGGCCCGGATCCTCGCGTCCGGGCAGGACGCCTACCCGGTCGCGGTTCCGCGTACCCACACGATCGCGCAGGTGCGCGCGCAGTACGCCGATCTGCCCGTCGACCACGCGACCGGAGAGCGGGTCGCCGTCGCGGGCCGCGTGATGTTCGTACGCAACACCGGCAAGCTCTGCTTCGCGACGCTGCAGGCCGGCGACGGGACGCCGTTGCAGGCGATGCTCTCGCGGGACAAGGTCGGTGAGGAGCGGCTCGCCGCGTGGAAGGCCGACGTCGACCTCGGCGACTTCGTCGCGGTGGAGGGCGAGGTGATCACCAGCCGCCGCGGGGAGCTCTCCGTGCTGGCCGACCGCTGGCAGCTCGCTGCCAAGGCGCTGCGGCCGTTGCCCGTGGCGCACAAGGAACTTTCCGAGGAGACGCGGGTACGGCAGCGTTACGTCGACCTCATCATGCGGGAGCAGGCGCGGCGGACCGCTCGGGACCGCAGCCGGATCGTCGCCTCGCTGCGTGCCAGCTTCGCCGACCGCGACTACCGCGAGGTCGAGACGCCGATGTTGCAGACCCAGCCGGGCGGAGCCGCCGCGCGACCGTTCGTGACGCACATGAACGCGTACGACATCGAGCTGTACCTGCGCATCGCACCCGAGCTGTTCCTCAAGCGCTGCGTCGTCGGGGGGATCGAGCGGGTCTTCGAGATCAACCGCAACTTCCGCAACGAGGGCGCGGACTCCACCCATTCGCCGGAGTTCGCGATGCTCGAGTTCTACCAGGCGTACGCGGACTACGACACGATGGCGACGGTCACCCGCGAGCTGGTCCAGGAGGCCGCGATGCGGGTCGCCGGTTCACTGCAGGTGACGCACGCCGATGGCAGCGTCCACGACCTCTCCGGCGACTGGGTCACGGTCAGCATGTACGAGGCGGTGTCGGCCGCGCTCGATCTGGACGTCACCCCCGAGACGCCGCGAGGCGAGCTGGAATCGCTGGCGGCGGCCGCGGGGATCGCGGCGGATCCGGTGTGGGTTCCCGGCAAGTTCGTCGAGGAGCTGTTCGAGCACCACGTCGCGCCGACGTTCGAGGGTCCGACGTTCGTACGGGACTTCCCGGAGGACACGTCCCCGCTCGTCAAGGGCCACCGCACCCGCCCGGGCGTGGTGGAGAAGTGGGACCTGTACGTCGACGGCTTCGAGCTCGCCACCGGATACTCCGAGCTCAACGATCCTGTCGTGCAACGGGAACGGCTCGTCGCGCAGGCCCAGCTGGGCGCCCGCGGCGATGCCGAGGCCATGCGTCTGGACGAGGACTTCCTGCGCGCGCTCGAGTACGGCATGCCGCCCACCGGCGGTGTCGGAATGGGCATCGACCGGTTGCTGATGGCGCTGACCGGGCTGGGTATCCGCGAGACGATCCTGTTCCCCCTGGTGAAACCCGAATGAGCCAGCGGGAGATCCGCCCGTGAGCGCCGAGCTCACCGACGCGGCCGACGGCGTCCCGGTGGTGATCCGACCGGCGCGCACCTCCGACGTACGGGCGATCCGGGAGCTGGTGGACGCGTACACCAGCGATCGACGCTTGCTGTCCAAGGCGACCGTGACGCTCTACGAGTCGGTCCAGGAGTTCCAGGTCGTGGAGCGCGGCGGCGCCGTCGTCGGGTGCGGAGCGGTCCACGTCATGTGGGAGGACCTCGCCGAGATCCGCACCCTCGCGGTCGACCCGCGGCTGCTGCGCCATGGCATCGGTGGGGCGCTGCTCGAGCGGCTGATCGAGCGGGCACGCGAGCTCGAGGTCAAGAAGCTGTTCTGCCTCACCTTCGAGACCGCCTTCTTCACCCGGCACGGATTCCACGAGATCGACGGTGCGCCGGTCGAGCAGGCGGTGTTCGAGGAACTGCTGCAGTCCTACGACGAGGGTGTCGCGGAGTTCCTCGACCTGGAGCGGGTAAAGCCGAACACCCTCGGCAACTACCGCATGCTGCGTATCCTCTGAGGACCGGTCGCCCGGTCCGCCACCCACGACGAACGAACACCCGCAAAGGGTTGCCAGGCAGCCGCGCCGATCGTTACATTGTTCCACATTTCCACATTGCAGCAGCGGGTGGTCGACCTCGGCCGGCCCCGAGCTGAGGCCCGAAGGAGGTTCGATGCAACACGTTTCTCGCCGGCAGCTCGGAGCCACGGTCGGGGTCCTGGCACTCGCGGTCGGCAGCATCATCGCGACGAACTCGGCCGCCGCGCAGGGCGCGGATCAGGCCGCCACGACCGCCGATCGTGGATCGACGCTGCAGGCAGCGCGACCAGCGGTCCCGCGCAACCGAAGCGTCGTGATCCTCAACGGCGACGGGATGGGTCCGGCACAACGCACCTTCATCCAGTACGCGCTCTACGGCACCGTGAAGACCCAGCCGATGGACTCGTTGCCGCACAACGGACAGTTGCGTACGCACTCGGCCGACCCGGCATTCGTCACCGACTCCGGCGCCGGCGCGACCGCGTGGGCGACCGGGCACAAGACGCTGAACGACAGGGTCGGGGTGGACACCAAGGGCAAGGCGTTGCGCTCGATCCTCGAGGAGGCACGGGCCGCCGGGAAGACCACAGCGCTGGTCGAAGACCATGACGTCACGAACGCCACCATGGCTGCTTTCGCCGCCCACCAGAAGAACCGGGACCACAAGGTCGCCATAGCCCGCGACTACCTCTATCGCACGCATCCGGATCTCATGTTCGGCGGCGGACAGAAGATCTGGTACCCCAAGGGCACCCAGGGGCCCGTACCTGGTGAGGACCCCTCGGAGGGCAAGACCAACCTGGTGAAGGTCGCCAAGAAGCAGGGCTACCAGTACGCCTACAACCGCAAGACGTTCGCCAAGCTGACCGGACCAAAGGCACTCGCCCTGGTACGCGACGACGGCATCGAGTACTCCGAAGAAGTCAAGGGTTACCAGAAGTCCAAGGATCCCTACTACGTCGCCGAGCACCTGTTGGTCAAGAAGGCGCTGCAGATCGCCAGCCAGAACCCCAGGGGCTTCTTCATGGCGATCGACGTCGACGAGATCGACGACGGTGGCCATGATCACGACGGGCCGCTGATGCTCAAGGCCGGCCGAGAGCTCAACCGGATCGTCACGGTCCTGCGCAAGTTCCAGGCAAGCCACCCGGAGACCCTGATCATCGTGACTGCCGACCACGAGACCGGCGGCATGACGATCGAGGACAAAGCCGACGGAGGCGCAGGCGTGGCACCGGACGACCCGGAGCCGTACTACGACGAGGACCACCCCCGCAACGTCCAGATCGACGGCAAGCTCCCCGTCGACAGCGGTCCGTTCAAGGTCAAGAACATGAACCGGAAGTTCACGCTGGACTGGACCACTGCCGAGCACAGCGGAGTCGCGGTGCCGGTGTCGGCCATCGGACCGAACGCGGCGTCGCTCGAGGGGATCCACGACAACACCTACGTCTACAAGGTGATGCGCCGGACCCTGTTCGGCTCGTAACGGCAGCCGTCAGACATCACCGTCCTGGGAGTGCGAACACCGCGACCGGGACGGTGATGTCTGCCTGCGACGACCGTCCGCTACCTCGTTCCTTTGCTGCCGGCGCGCGTTAGGCTGCGCCGACCGACCAAGGAGCGCCCATGCCCTACCTGTCTCGTCGCTTGACCGCAGCCGCCGGGATCGTCGCCCTCGCTCTCGCCGTGCCCGAGCTCGCACGCTCCGCTGATGTCGGGGACACCTTCGACGATCCGGTTGCTGCCGTCGTCCAACAGGCTGTCCCGGCGGCACGGAGCGTCGTCCTCGTGAACACCGACGGGATGGGCCCTGCCCAACGATCCTTCCTGCAGTACGTGCTCCACGGTGAATCCACGACGCAGCCGCTGGACACGTTGCCCTCCAACGGGTCGTTGCGGACCCACTCGGCGGACCACGCGTTCGTGACGGATTCCGCAGCGGGTGCCACCGCGTGGGCGACCGGGCGAAAGACCCGCAACGGCCGGGTGGGTGTCGACGCCTCCGGGCGTACTCTGCAGACCGTCCTCGAGCAGGCGCGTGCCGCCGGCAAGACGACGGCGCTGGTCGAGGACCATGACGTGACGGATGCGACCCCGGCGGCGTTCGCCGCGCACCAGACCGACCGCCACGCGAAGTACAAGATCGCCAGGGACTACGTGTACCGCACGCGTCCCGACATCATGCTCGGCGGCGGGCAGTCCGCCTGGTACCCGAAGGGACGCCGGGGCCCGGTGCCCGGGGAGGAGAAGTCGATAGGGAAGCAGAACCTGGTCGAGGTCGCGAGGTCGCAGGGTTATCAGTACGCCTACGACCGCGCCTCGTTCGCCAAGCTGAGCGGGCCCCGGGTGCTCGCCCTGCTCCGGGACGCGGCACTCGTCCGGGCGAGGACCGTCAAGGGCTACAAGAAGGCCAAGGATCCCTACTATGTGCCGCAGCACCTTCTCGTGCAGAAGGCACTCGACCTCGCCAGCCAGAACCCCAAGGGGTTCTTCATGGTGGTCGATGTAGATCAGGGCGACAACGCCGGTCACGGCCACGACGGTCGGTTGCTGCGAGCCGTGGGCAAGGAACTGGACCGCATCGTCACGGTATTGAAGGCGTTCCAGGCCATGCACCCCGAGACGCTCGTCATCATCACCGCGGACCACGAGACCGGGGGGATGACGATCGAGGAGGCCGGCCGCGCGCGTTCCGCAGCGAGCGGGCCGTTCCGGGTCAAGGGCACCGACAGGTGGATCAGCCTCGACTGGACCACGTCCAAGCACACCGGGGTCGCGGTACCCGTGTCGGCCGTCGGTCCGAATGCGGCGATGCTCGAAGGAATCCACGACAACACCTACGTCTACACCGTGATGCACAAGACCCTGTTCGGCCCGTAACGCCCGAGCGGCCGCTCGAGGGATCGCGCGAGCCTGCGCCCGCGCTGGTCCGCGCCGGGGGAGTCGCTCCGGGATGCGGGTTGGCGCTCAGCGCGGTGCCACGTTCGCTACGGCCCGCACCACGGCATCGACGTCGTCGTCGGCGAAGGCACTGCTCGCCTGCAGTCGCAGCCGCGCGGTGCCCTCCGGGACCACGGGGTGGCCGAAGCCGGTGACGAGTACGCCGTGGACGTCGCGCAGCGTCTGGCTCATCCGGATCGCGGTCGCGGTCTCGCCGACGATGACGGGCACGATCGCGCTCGCAGAGGGCAACGGGCGCAGCCCCGCGGTCTGCAAGCCGGTACGCAATCGATCAGCGACCTCGTGCAGCCGCGTCACCCGGCCCGGTTCCGAGCGCAGCAGCGACAGCGCGGCGCGGGCACTGCAGGCGACTGTGACGGGAAGTGCGTTGGAGAACAGCCCAGGGCGCGCGAGCTGCGACATCAGCGCGATCACGGACTCGCTCGCGGCGACGAAGCCGCCCGCCGCACCGCCGAGTGCCTTGCCCAGTGTGCCGGTGATGACGTCGATCTCACCGTGCACGCCAAGCGCGGACGCCGTCCCGCGCCCCTCGGCTCCCATGACGCCGACGCCGTGGGAGTCGTCGACCAGCAGGACGGCGTCGTACCTGCGGCAGAGCTCGACCAGCTCCGGCAGCCGCGCCAGGTCGCCTTCCATGCTGAACACGCCGTCGGTGACCACGAGGCGTCGCGCCGCGGCCAGCGAGCCCTGCAACGCCTTCTCCAGCGCGGCAAGGTCGCTGTGCGGGTATACGACTTTGCCGGCGGCACGCGAGAGCCGGATCGCGTCGACGATCGACGCGTGGTTCAGCTCGTCGGACAGCACGATGGTGTTGCTGTCCGCGAGAACCGTGATGGCGGCCGCGTTCGCGTCCCAGCACGAGACGAACGACAGCGCAGCCGAGGTCCCCACGAAGTCGGCGAGGTCCCTCTCCAGGTCGACATGCGGTACGAACGTCCCGCAGATGAAGCGCACCGAGGCGGTGCCGGCGCCGTACTGCCGCAGTCCCGCGACACCTGCTGCCACCACGGCCGGGTCGTTCGCCATGCCGAGGTAGTCGTTGGAGCACGCCACGATCAGCTCGCGGCCGTCGGCGAGCCGGGTGCGCACACCCGTCGGTGCAGCAAGGACGTTGAACGTCTTGCGGGTTCCCGCCACGCTCATCGCTGCGAGTGCAGCTGCGGCGTCCTCGTCGAGCGCGCTCATGAAGGCCCTCGCGGCATCGCCATTCGGCGATGCTCTCGTGAGGCGAGCGTCACGAGAGGGTCTCTTCCAGGGCATCGACGACCAGGGCGAGAGCCGAACGCAGCGCTGCCGGGTCCATCACGAGCGAAGGCTGGAGGTTCAGGCTGGCGGTGCTCGAGTCCGCCATCACGCCGCGGGTCAAGCACGCGAGCGCGAGCCGCTCCTGCAGCTTCGGCGCCCGCGCCCTGCTCACGGGGTCGGTTACCAGTTCGATGGCGACGAAGCACCCCTGGACACGCACGTCACCGACCTGCGGGAAGCGCTCCTTCAGCGGCATGAGCATCTCCGAGCTGACAGCGTGCAGTGCCTTGACGTTGTCGAGCACGCCCTCCTTCTCGAACACGTCGAGCGAGGCGAGTGCTGCTGCGCAGGAGGCCGGCAGCCACGCCCAGGTGCTCCCGGTCGGCACGTCGTCGTAGCCGCCCATCGCGCGCTCACTGCCCAGCACCGCACCGATCGGCATCACGCCGCCGCCCATCGCCTTGCCGAGGCACATCATGTCCGGCTGCAGGCCCCACAGGTCTGCAGCGAACATCTCCCCCGTGCGCCCGAAGCCGGTCTTGACCTCGTCCAGGCACAACAGCCAGTCGTACTCCTGGCACAGCTCGACCAGTGCCCGCCAGAAGGCGTCCGGTGGCCGCAGCACGCCTCCCGACCCGGCGACCGGCTCGATCACCACACCCGCGATCTCGCCCGGGTGCACCGCATGGAACAGCAGCTGGTCGCGGATGAAGTCGACGGTCGCGTCACCCGTGCCGCCGGACCGTGGCGGCCCGAACGGCGAGCGGTACGGATGGGGGTACGGCGCATGGAGGAATCCAGTGGAAAGAGTGCGAAGTCCTGCGCTGATCTCGTTCTGCTCTGCGCCGAGCGTCGCGGTCATCGTCGACTCGCCGTGGTAGCTGCCGTAGAAGGCGAGCACGTGCTGGCGGCCGGTCGCGCGGCGCATCAGCTTCAGCGCGATCTCGACCGCCTCGGTCCCGTTCAGCGCGATGTCGACGCGGGTGAGGCTGTCCGGCGTGATGGCGAGCAGCCGCTGCGCGAGCGGCACGATCAGCTCGTGGAACAGCGCGTGGCTGTCCTCGTTGCCGTAGCGCACGAGCATCTCGGCCGCCGCGGCGGCCAGGTCCTCGCGCCCGGCGCCCAGTGGCACGGATGCCGACGCACTCGCCAGGTCGACGAACACGTTGCCGTCGACGTCCTGCACCATCCAGCCGGACTTGCGCGCCGCCACCATCGGATAGCCATGGTCGCCGGTCCCGGGGTAGAGCAGCTCTCGCTGCGCTGCGAGCAGTTCGCTGCTGCGCGGCCCCGGGAGTGTCCCCGATACCGAGGGCGTCGTCGGGATCATCGCGTCCGCCTCCTCGCCCGACGCTTGCTGTCGCGCAGCACCTCACCGACGCAGTTGCGGCCGTTCGCTCCGGTGACGCCACCGCCGGGATGCGTTCCGGCGCCGCACAGATAGAGGCCGGAGACGGGCGTACGGTAGTCCGCCCAGCCGGGTACCGGGCGGAACACGAACAGCTGGTCGAAGGACATGTCCCCGTGAAGGGCGTGGCCGCCCGTGATGTAGAGGATTCGCTCGAGGTCCAGCGGGCTGAGCACCTGACGGTGCAGGATCAGGTCCGGCAGGTCCGGCATCACCGTCGCGAGCCGCGCGATCGCTGCGTCGGCCACCTTCTCCTTCAGATCGTCCCAGTGCCCGTCGGCGAGCGTGTACGGCTGGGAGTTCACGTCGATCGTCACGACGTGGCACCCCTCCGGCGCCAGGCTGGGGTCGTGGACCGACGGGAAGACCAGTTCGATGTGCGGGTCGTCTGCTGGGATCCCTTGCTGGGCCTGGGCTTGCGCACGGTCGAGATCGGACAGGTAGCCGCTGACCTCCATGATGCCGCGGTGGTACGGCTGCACGCCGCCGCCGAGTCCACGCACGTGGGGAAGCCCGCTGAGCGCCAGGTTGATCTTCATGCTCGTGCCCTCGCTCCGGTACGCGCGCACCGTCGCGGTGAACTTCTCTGGCAGCGCGGTGGACCGCACCAGGTCCAGGAAGGTCCGCTTCGGGTCGGCATTGCTCAGCACGAGCGGTGCGCTCAGCTCCTCGCCGCCGGACAGGCGCACGCCGCGGACGGCCCCATCGCTGACGATGATCTCCTCCACCTCGGCGCCGGTACGGATGGTGGCGCCCGCCTCGCGCGCCGCCTCCGCCATGAGCTCGGTGACCCGGCCCATGCCGCCGCGAACGAATCCCCAGGAACGCACCCCGGCGGTGGCGGCCTCCGACGCGTGGTCGTGGAGCAGCACGTACGCGGTACCAGGATCCGATGGACCGAGCACGCTGTCGTTGATCGCATGCCAGCCGAAGGCCGCTTTGACCTGCTCGGACTCGAAGTAGGTCTCCAGCAGTTGCGTCGCCGACGTCGCGAACAGGTGTCCGGCAGCGACTACGTCGCGGCGATGGGCCAGGCCGTGGCGCAGTAACCGCCCCGTCGCGGCAAGGCCGGTGCGCCGGAGATCGATGCTCGGCGGCGTCCAGTCGATCATCGGCGTCACGAGCGCGGCGAGCTCGGCCAGGTCGGCCTCGAACTGCCGGACGGCGACGGCGTCCTTCGCGGAGAACCGTGCGACCTCCCGCACCGTCTCTTCGAGATCGTCGTGCACGAGCAGGTGGTCGCCGGAGTCGAACACCACCAGCGAAGGCCCAGCCTGGTCGACCTGCAGGCCTCGTTCCGCGAGGCGGAGGTCCTCCCAGATCGCGGGCCGCAGCATCGAGAGCACGTACGCGCCGGTCGAGGCTCGGAACCCAGGAGCGAAGGTCTCGGTGACGCACGCGCCGCCGACGATCTCACGCCGCTCGAGCACGAGCGGGCGCAAACCGGCGCGCGCGAGATAGAAAGCGGCCACCAGGCCGTTGTGTCCCGCACCGACGACGATCGCGTCGTACGAGGTCATGGTCAGGTCTCCAGACGGTTGATGCGAGCCAGGCGGAAGGCGAGTGCGGCCACCAGCCCGGAACAGACGAGCAGGACGAAGCTGAGCGCGGCGCCGGAGGCCAGATCGCCTTGTTCGAGGATCAGGTCGTTCACGGCCTGCCCGAGCATGTAGCCGCTGGTCCCGCCTACCAAGGTGGGGGCGGCGAAGTCGGTGAAGAGCGGGATGTACACGAGAAGCACCGCGACGAAGATCCCTGGTGCCGCGAGCGGAAGCAGGACTCGCCGCATGATGGTCCACCAGCCGGCGCCGAGATCGGCGGCGGCCTGGAACAGGTTGCGATCGATCGCCTTCATCGCTGCGTACAGGGGAATGACCGTGTAGGTGATCCAGCCGGTCGAGAGCACCACGATGACCGCGTACTGGTTGAACAACAGAGCATCGATCGGTTGGTCGATGATCCCGAGTGCTTCGAGGGCGCCGTTGATGATGCCGTTACGGCCCAGGAGCATCCGCCACGCATAGACGCGTACGACCGGGTTCAGCTCGTCGAGCACGACCAGCCCGAGCAGCAGCGGCACCTCGAAGCGCCCAGCCTTGAACGCCATGATGTAGGCGAGCGGTACGCCGACGAGGAGCTGGACGACCATCGCCGAGGTGGCGATGACGACCGTGGTGATGGCGACGTGGCGGTAGAGCGGGTCGGTGAGGAGCGTCGTGTACGCGTCGACCGACCACAGCGAGTGCGCCCTGCCGACCCCCATACCGAGACTGATGAGCAGCAGGATGAGCATCGGGACGAGGAACAGCACGACCAGCGTCAGCATCGGGACGGTCAGGTACGTCGCGGGCAGCCAACGGCCACGCACTCTCGGGCGCCGTCCTGTCGGCTCGGGAGGGCCGGTGACGATCTCGGCCTCGGAGGTGAACGGATCGGCGGCGATGCTCATCGCAGGCCTCCCGCGACAAGATTGGTGAGGTTGTCGGCGCTGCCACGCTTCTTCCCGATCCAGCGGATCAGCAACCACAGCAGGTAGACCGCCGCGACCTGGAGCGCGGAGACCAATGTCGAGATCGCATTGACGATGGGCAGGTTGTCCGAGCGGCGCAGCACGGCATAGACCCACACCGGGAATGTCTGCTGGTAGCCGCCGTTGAAGAAGCTGATCTCGAAGTTGTTGAACGACCACGCGAACGCGAAGATCAAAGATGCAGCAAGGGCCGGTGCGAGCTGCGGCAGGACGACTCGGGTCATCAGTTGCAACTGTGAGGCTCCGAGGTCGACCGCGGCTTCTTCCTGCGAGCGTTCGAAGCGAACCAGCCGGGAGGCGACGAGCGCCGTGACGAGTGGGAAGGTGACGGCGATGTGCATCGCGCCGACGGTGAGCAGTGAAAGTTGGACTCGAAGGTAGGCGAAGAACATCAGCCCGCTGACACCGATCACCAGCCACGGAACGATGAGTGGGGCGCCGAGCAGACCGGACCAGGCACCGCGGCCCCGGAAGCGGAACCGGGTGATCCCCCAGGCGCTCGCTGTACCGAGTACGACACACAGTGGTGCGACGACGGCTGCCAGGACGACGGAGTTGCGCAGCGCGTCGCGCACGTCCGGGTCCGCGAGGGCCCGCTGGTACCAGTCCCACGTGAAGCCCTGGAAGGGTAGGGCGATGATCGAGGAGTCGTTGAACGAGAAGACCGCGAGCAGGATGATCGGCCCGACGAGCACGATCATGACCACTGACAGCAGGGTCAGCGCTAGCACGTCGCCGATCCGTGACCGGCTGGTCATCCCGCCTTCACCTCTTGCCAGCCCCGGCGCCACAGCTGGCCGTTGTCGGGTTGCGTCTCGGCAATGGCACCCGCGAGGGCGGCAGGGTCGGCCGTATCACGGTGCGACTTCGAGACGTGCGCAAGACCCTTCGGGTTCATGATCACGTAACCGAGGTTGCCGATCACCCCTTGTGCGGCCGGCGACGCGTAGTCGTTGATGAGTGCGTAGGCCGCATCGACGTTCTGCGCGTCCACGCTGATGCCGAAGCCGCAGACCCAGGACAGCGCACCTTCCTTCGGCGCGACCCAGGCGACATCGCCACCATTGTTGTTGATCTGCTCGGCGGTGCCGCGTCCGCCGTCGGAAATGATGACCTCGCCCGACTTGAACATGTTGGCCATGTCCGAGTCGCCACGCGCAAAGCTCCGGAACTGCCCTAGCGAGGACAGCAGCTTCTGTTTCACCTGGTCGACCTGCTCGTCGCTCATGTGCATCGGGTCGGTGATGCCCATGGCCAGCGCCGTCTCGGCAAAGGCCGTGAGCCAGTTGCTGTCGAGCGCCACCCGGCCGGCGTACTGCGGATCGAACAACGCCTGATAACTGTCCACACCGTTCGGGAACGATGCCTTGTCGTAGATGATCCCTTGGGGTCCAGCATCGAGCGGCACCATGATCACGTCGCCATCGACGCTCACACCGGGTGCGTCGCGGAAGGTCGGATCCAGGTCGTCCCAGGCGGTGACGCGTCCGGTGTCGATCGGCGCAAGGAGGCCGGCGTCGGTGAGCGGCTTCGCTTCGTCGAGGCAGACCTCGATGATGTCGGTGGAGAAGCCGCCACGGATCTTCGCGGCAGCCTCCTCGTCGCTGTCGAAGGTTGCCGTCTCGACGTCCAGGTCGGGGTACTTCGCTTTGAAGGGATCGAGCGTCTTCGGATCGACGGTGTCGTCGTACGTGAAGGTCCGCAGCGTCCCGCTGATCGGTGCGGTCGTCGCACCTCCCGAGCCTGCGGGAGCGGGCGCGACCGAAGTATCGGTTGCGGTGGTGCTACTAGACCCGCCGCCACAGCCGGAAAGGACGAGCACGCCCGTAGTGACTATCGCGGCGATCGCCACGTGCCCACGACTCCTGTGCGCTGCTGGTGAGTTCATCGGTCCTCCCGGTGGGGTGGTGGAGCCTGTGACGGTCGTGCGTGGATCGGAGCGCGCCGCATCTGCGGTTGCGGAGGCGAGGTCATCTGGCCTTCACCTCCTGCCAGGCCTGACGCCACAGCTTGGAGTTCGCCGGCTGGGTCTCTGCGATCGCGCCGGAGAGCGCCGCCGGATCGGCGCTCGCGCGATGCGCGGCGTTGACGAGCGGCACTGCGTCGCGATTCATCACGACGTAGCCGAGGTTGCCGAACATCGCCTGCGTCTTCGGGGACATGTAATGGTCGAGCATCGCGTACGCGGCGTCCAGGTTCTGGGCATCGGGGCTGATACCGAGCCCGCAGACCCAGGAGAGCACGCCTTCCTCAGGGGCGGCCCACCCGACGTCGGTCCCGTCAGCTGCGATCGACTCGGCGACCGCGCGGTTGCCGTCGGAGAGGACCACCTCGCCGGATCCGAACAGGTTCGCCATGTCGGCGTCGGAGCGCGCGAAGCTGCGGAACTGGGAGCGGTTCGCGAGGAGCAGGTCCTTGGTCGCCGTGACCTGTTCGTCGGTCATCGTCATCGGCGCCGGGTTGCCGTGGGCGAGCGCCGTGATCGCGAGCGGCGTCAGCCAGTAGCCGCCGTCGAGCGCGACCCGACCCGCGTACCTCGCATCGAACAGGGCGCGGAACGAGTCCACCCCGTCGGGGAAGGTCTGCTTGTCGTAGATCAGACCCTGTGCGCCGGCTTCGAGCGGCACCATGATCGTCCCACTGTCGACGGTGATCCCCTGCGCGTCGCGGAAGGTCGGGTCGAGGTCGCCCCAGTACTTCAGCCGTGACGTGTCTATCGGTGCGAGCGCACCTGCGTCGAGCAGCGCGCCGGCCTCGTCGAGGCAGACCTCGATGACGTCGGGCTGGAAGCCGGCTTTGATCTTGGCCGCAGCCTCGTCGTCGCTGTCGAAGGTGGCCGTGTCCACCTGCAGAGCAGGGTTCGCCGCCAGGAACGGTCCGAGCAGCTTGTCCTTGACGGTGTCGAGGTAGGTGAAGGTGCGCAGCGTCCCCGACAGCGCAGCGGAGGTCGGACCGCCGCTGTGCACGGCGCCTGCCGCCGCCCGGTCCGCGATGGCGCTCGGCCCGGCACCGCCGCAGCCGGCAAGCAGCAGCGCTGCGGCGACAGCTATGACGAGCGCCGCACCGTGCCGTCGGGACCCCATCGCTCGGGGCGCCGTTCGCCGGGCGGCGAGTGGCCGGGCACGGCCGTTCATGTGTGGGCCGTCGTGTTCGTGGTGACGGACCCGATGACGTGCGCGCCGCCAGGTGCCCACGAGAGCACAACTGGAGCGCCGCGCTCGAGCGCGCGCAGGTTGCTGTTGTCACTGAGCTCGTGCACGACGAGGCGCTCGCCGGTCGGGATCTCCACCGTGACGTGAGTGATGGACCCGCAGTAGACGATGTCGACGGTATGGCCGCTCACCCGGCTGTGACTCTCGGGCACCGCATCTGCCGCAACCGTGTGCAGCGAGATCCGCTCCGGGCGCACCGTGATCTGCACCGGACCCGTCGGAGTGGGCCCGTTCATCACCGCGGTGAGACGCTCACCCTCTCCGAGCGCCATCACGAGCAGGTCGTCGCTCCGGTGCGGCCGGTCGAGCACGAGCAGGTTCGAGGTGCCGATGAAGCCGGCGACGAACGCGGTGGTGGGCCGCTCGTAGAGGCTGCGCGGGTCGGCGAGTTGCTCCACCCGACCGTCGTGCATGACCGCGATGCGGTCGGACATCGTCAGCGCCTCCTCCTGGTCGTGCGTGACGTAGAGGAAGGTCGTGCCGGTGCTGCGGTGCACGTCCTTGAGCTCGGCCTGCATCTCCTTGCGCAACTTGAGGTCGAGTGCTCCCAGCGGCTCGTCGAGGAGCAAGGCGAGTGGGCGGTTCACCAGTGCCCTGGCGAGCGCGACGCGCTACCGCTGACCGCCGGAGAGTTGAGCTGGGCGCCGGTCGGCGAGCCCGGTGAGCCGCATCGACGCGAGAGCGCCGTTGACGCGCTCGGAGCTCTCCCGGCGCCCGAGGCGCTTCACCCGGAGACCGAATGCGACGTTGTCGGCGACGGTCATGTGCGGAAAGAGCGCGTAGTCCTGGAAGACCATGTTCAAGGGGCGTTTCGCGGGCGGGTGCGCTGTGATGTCCATGCCGCCGAGGCGGATCCGCCCGGAGCTGGGCTGCTCGAACCCGGCGACGAGTCGCAGCGTCGTCGTCTTGCCGCACCCGCTCGGGCCGAGGAGCGAGAAGAACTCGCCGCCTGCGATGGTGAGGTCGACATGGTCGACGGCGGTGACCCCGTCGAAGGACTTGGTGATGTGCGAGATCTCGATGGTGCCCAGGTCGGCCCTCGTGCCGGCCTCGTGGACGGGTGCGAGCCGCGTGGGGCTGGTCTGCGTCACCTCGGGTCCTCCTTGGCTACGGCGATCACGAACAGGTCGTTGACGTTCGTTCCGGTGTGCCCGAGCCAGATCGCGCTGCCGAGCTTCTCGCAGGCGGCCGTGGAGCGGTGGTGGGAGACGGCAGTCTGCAGGTCGATGCCCAGGACCGAAGCGCGGGCGGCTGTTGTGCCGTCGGCGACGGCGCCGGCGTAGACGGTTCCGCCGTCCGAGCCGTCCGTGTCGAGGAAGATCGCCGCTGCCCGGTGGCCGGCGAGTTGGGCTGCTGCGACGAGTGCGCACTCCTGGTTCGGGCCACCGTCGCCGAAGCCGCCTGCACCGCCGAGCGAGACGACGGACTCACCGCCGCAGCCCACCAGCATCAGGGGCCGGGGATCAGCGGCCGCGGCGGCCAGGGCTTGGCCGCACAGCCGCTCGGCGACGGAGCGGGCATCACCTTCGACCTCTTCCGCCACGACCATGGGCCGGTAGCCCGCCGACTCGACCGCCGCTGCCATCGCACGGACGGTCGAGGCGCCGTCCGCCAGGACGACGGTGTGGGGTGTGTCGATGGCCGGGGTCGGAAGGTCTTGAAGCAGGTGACGGCGGACGGCTTCCGGCACCGCGTCCCAGAGGCCGGCCGCGCCGAGCACCTCGCGTGCCTGGCGGGCGCTCGACCGGTCGGCGACCGTGGGATCGGTGACGGCGTCCAGCGGGCTGCCTGCGACGTCGGAGACCGTCAGGTTCACCAGTCGGGCCGGAAGCGCCGCGAGCGCCACGCGGCCGCCCTTGAGCAGCGAGACCTGCTTGCGGACGGCGTTGATGTCGGTGATCGCCAGCCCACTCGCGAGCAGCAACTCGTGCAGCACACGCTTGTCCGCGAGCGGGACGCCTTCCGGAGGCAGGCTCGCCAGTGCCGAGCTGCCCCCCGTGAAGCAGGCCAGCACCAGGTCGTCGGGGCCGGCGGAACGTGCGCAGTCGAGGATCGCCTCGGCCGCACGTGCGCTCCGCGCGGTCGGTAATGGGTGGTCGGAGGTGAGGACGCGCAGCGGTTCCAGGTCGCGCGCCGCTGGGTCTCGTGCCGCGACGACACCACCACCGATACGCGAGCCCAGGATCTCGACGAGTGCCGCCGCGATCGGGTGGGTCGCCTTGCCGGCGCCGATGACGAGCACCCGGCCTCTACCGCCAAGCGGGTAGGAGCGGCCCTCGACCGTGACGACGTCGTCGCGCGGGTCATAACCGACGACTCGGCGGGTAGCCGCGCCCGGGTCGGCCGCGACCAGCCCGGCCTGCGCCACCTCGAACACGGCGCGGCGCAGCCGGCTGTCGCCGGTGGTGAGCGCGGTCGCCGTGCGCGGGTCGTCGACCGCCGAGGTCGCGACCCGGCCCGGGACGTCGGGAGCGGTCATCCGACGCGGCTCCTGAACACATCTCCCGGGTAGGTCGCCTCGGCGCCGAGCTCTTCCTCGATCACGAGCAGCCGGTTGTACTTCGCGGTCCGCTCGCCGCGCACCGGAGCGCCCGTCTTGATCTGTCCGGCCCCCAGCGCCACGACCAGATCGGCGATGATCGCGTCCTCGGTCTCACCGGAGCGCTCGGAAACGACCACCGAGTAGCCGTTGCTCTGCGCGAGCATCGCGGCGTCCCATGCCTGGGACAGCGTGCCGATCTGGTTCACCTTCCAGAGCAACGAGTTCGCCGCGCCCTCGGCGATACCGCGCCGCAACCGATCGGCATTGGTCGTGAACAGGTCGTCGCCGACGATCTGGATCCCGCTCGTCGCGGTCAGCCGGGCGAACCCCTCGAAGTCTTCCTCCTGCAGCGGGTCCTCGATGGTGACCAGGTCGTAGTCCGCGATCAGGCGCAGGTACCGGTCGATAAGCGCGTCACGGTCGAGCTCCTCCCCGGCAAGGGTGTACGTACCGCGCGCCTCGTCATACCAATGCGTCGCGGCGCAGTCGAGGCCGTACCTGATCGAATCCGCCCAGCCCGACTTGTCGACCGCTTCGTGCAGCAGCGTCAGGGCCTCGTCGGGTGAGGAGATGGGAGGGGCGAACCCACCTTCGTCGCCGGTGTTGAGTGCGACTTTGCCATAGCGTGCAAGCAGGATCCCGGCCAGCTCGAGGTTGACCTCGGTCGATATCTGAAGTGCTTCGAGCATCGAGGACGCGCCGACCGGCAAGATGATGAACTCCTGGAAGTCCAAGTCGTTCGACGCGTGCCGGCCGCCGTTGATGAGGTTCACCAGCGGCACTGGAAGGACGTGCGCGTCCGCGTTCAGGTGCTGGTAGAGCGGGCGCCCGCTCGAGAGAGCGGCAGCCCGCGCGGCTGCGAGCGAGACCCCGAGCAACGCGTTCGCCCCGAGCCGCGACTTGTCCTGCGTGCCATCGATGTCGACCAGCATCGCGTCGAGCGCGCGTTGCGACGTGACGGACCTTCCGACGAGCGCGGGTGCGAGTACGTCGTTGACGGCCGCGACAGCCTGCCCGACGCCGAATCCGCCGAACCGCCGTCCTCCGTCCCGCGACTCGAACGCCTCGTGCGAACCTGTCGAGCGTCCGCTCGGCACATCAGCGCGGCCGAGCAGCCGACCGTGGTCGATGGTCAGGTCGACCTGGACGGTCGGCAACCCGCGGCAGTCGAGGACCTCGCGGGCATGAAGGCTCGAGATGGTCAGGTCGGTCGTCATCGTGTGGGGCTCCTGATCGGCTGGGGACGGTACGGGCGGGCGAAGGGCGGGCGAAGGGTGCGGAAGGTCGGGCGTTCAGCGATCGACGTCGACCGTGGCGAGAGTGCGCAGCAGGTTCTCGGTCGCGTCTTCCCAGTGCTTGCGGAACGCGCGGTCCGCGGCGCCGAGATCGCCTGCGAGGAGGGTCTCGAGCAGCTCGCGGTGCTCGGCGGCCACGTCGGCCGGCCGCTCGTAGTTCGGTCGCAGCTGGACCATGCACAGCTGGATCTCCGACTGCGCCCCGGCGTACGCCCGCGCGAGCCGGGGGCTACCCGTGTCCATGATGACGCCGCGATGGAAGGCGAGGTCTGCGTCGACGACGCGGTCCCAGGTCGCGTCCGCCGGCAGCGCCTCGAGCCGCTCGGTCGCTTCGGTCGCAGCTGCCGGGGTGCTCGCCGCAGAGATGATCAACCGCACCGCCTCCGACTCGAGCGCGGCGCGCAAGCGGAAGACGTCCACGACGTCGTCGGAGTCGAGTTCGGGGACGTGCACGCCGCGGTTCGGGGTGTGGCGCAGTACACCTTCGAGTACGAGCATCTGCATCGCTGCCCGTACGGTGTGGCGCGCCACGTTGTAGGAGGTGGCGATCTGCACCTCCCGCAGGTAAGTGCCCGGGAGCAGCGAGCCGTCGAGAACGCTGTGACGCAGCGCCTCGGCGAGGGCGTCGACGGTGGAAACCGGAGTCAGGATCGGCACGCGCAGGATTGTTCCACAATCCAACAGATCCGGCTAGAGTCGCGCCATGACCGATTCTCCGTTGGCCGATGCCCTTGCCGCCGAACGTGACCGGTTCGCATCGACCCACCCCCTTTCGTACGAGCACTACCGGCGAGCGTCGACCTCGCAACTGGCAGGCGTGCCGATGAACTGGATGACGCGGTGGGCGAGCCCGTTCCCTCCGGTCGTCGCCTCCGCGCAGGGCGCCCGGCTCACGGATATCGACGGCAACGAGTACGTCGATTTCGCGCTCGGTGACACCGGTGCCATGGCCGGGCACGCTCCCGCCGCGACGGTCGCTGCAGTTGCGCGGCAGGCCGCCCGCGGCATGACGACCATGCTGCCCAGCCCGGATTCGGTCGCCGTCAGCGAGGAGCTGGCACGGCGCTTCGGAGTGCCACTGTGGCAGTTCAGTCTGTCCGCGAGCGACGCGAACCGGTTCGCGCTGCGGCTGTGCCGCGCGGTCAGCGGACGGCCCAAAGTTCTGGTGTTCGACCAGTGCTACCACGGCAGCGTCGACGAGACGGTCGTCCGGATCACGGCCGGCGAGGTGCGCCCGAGGGTCGGGAACCTCGGGCCGCAGATCGATCCGGCGCTGACGACGCGGGTCGTCGACTTCAACGACGTCGCCGCCCTGGAGCGCGAGCTCGGCTTCGAGGACGTTGCATGCGTGCTCGCCGAGCCGGCGCTGACGAACATCGGCATCGTGCTGCCGGCCGACGGGTATCTCGAGCAGCTCCGGAAGGTGTGTGATGCGACCGGCACGCTGCTGGTCCTCGACGAGACGCACACCTGGTGCGCCGGCCCGGGTGGGGCGACAGCGGCATGGGGGCTGCGCCCGGACCTCGTCACGCTCGGCAAACCGGTGGCCGGCGGAGTGCCGATCGGCTGCTACGGGATGACCGAGACGTTCGCTGCGCGGGTCCAGGACGTCGTGGTTCCGGAGGCGGCCGATGTGGGCGGGGTGGGCGGCACCCTCGCCGGTAACGCACTGTCGTTGGCGGCAGCGCGGGCCACGCTGGAGGAGGTGCTCACGGACGCGGCGTTCGATCGGATGATCACGCTCGCCGAACGCTTCGAGGCCGGTGTGCGTTCGGTGCTCGACGGGGTGGGACTGCCCTGGCACGTGACGCGGATCGGAGCGCGGGTCGAGTACATGCACGGGGCTGCAGTGCCGAGCACGGGCGCGGAGGCGGCTGCTGCGTTCGACCCGCTCGTCGACGCGTACCTCCACCTCTTCCTGCTCAACCGTGGCGTCCTGATGACCCCGTTCCACATGATGGCGCTGATGTGCCCGGCGACCACCGCCGCAGACGTCGACTGGCACACCGAGGTGTTCGCGGAGGCTGTTGGGCTGCTCGCGGGCTGACGCTCGTACGCGACGAGCGCCCGTGTCCCTGCTCGAACCGTGGCGCTGCGCCAGATCAGGACGGTTCGAGCAGGGACACAGGGGATCTGCCCGGTCAGCGCAAGCCGAGCGCCTCTGGCAGGTGCGCGACGCCGGCGACGAAGCTGATGTCGAAGTCGCCTCCGGACACCCCGACGCTGCCTGCGCCCGAGCCCGGTCCGACCGACACGCCGGGTGAGGTCCGCCACCCTGCGTCGACGGCGCCGTCCCGGCCGAAGGTGACGTACGCACCGCTCTGCGGTCCGCCGACCTTGAAGCCGCGGATCGGTGCCCCGACCGACCCGCCGGCCACGATCGTGACGTCGCCGGTACGCGAGTTGACGTTCACGTACGCGAACGGGTTGACGAACGGCCCGCCGCCCTCGATATGGACCTTGACGTTCTCGCAGTCCACCTGCAGTGAGATCACCTTGATCGCCAGGCTGAAAACGATCGGGGTCTCCGCGCACGCGCCGGCGCCGTACGCAGCGAGCTCACCGTCGACGACGTCGTCACGCGCTGCCGGCGGCTGCGCGGCCGGGTCGCAGACGCCGGTGTAGTTCGCGCCCGTCGTGCCGAAGAGCAAGATGCTGCCGGCGAGCTTTCGCCGGGCCACCGCGAGCGCGAACTCGTGCGCGGCCGGTGCCTTCAGCTCGCGCGCGAGCGCCGTCGCCCGCTGGTAGTGCGCGCTGGTGTAGTTGCGCCACGCCTTGTCCCAGTCGAGCAGTGCCCCGTGGTAGGCGCCGCACTGCGCCTCGGTGATCCCGCCCTGGCCCACCTTGACGTAGTCACCAAGCCGGGCCTGCTTCACGAGCGCGACATCAGCCAGCCGCTGCACGTCCGGATCTATCGAGTCGAGCGCCGCGACGAGGTCCTCGGTAAGGCGCTTCGTCAGCGGCGAGAGGGTCTGCAGGTGCCGGGCGTACGCAGTGGACGTCTTGACGACGTCCTGCTGACGCGCCTGGTACCAGGCGATCGCCTCCGTGGTCTGCGCCAGCATCTGCGGGTGGACCTTCATCCCGGGCACCCGGTACCGGTAGGTCGGAATGGTGGGCTGCTGTCCCTTGCCCAGCTGCAGGATCTCCGGGCCGGGCAGCCGGGTGGGGGCGTCCTTGGTCGGGCCGGGCATGACCAGATCGAACTTCGTCTTTCCTTGGCGACGGGCTCCCGAGAAGGCGGCGCGAGCCGCCTTCCCGGTATCGCCCGCACACAGCTCGGCGAGGGCGAGGTTGGTCTGCGCCTCGGAGAGCAGCGGCGAGCCCTTGATCGCTGCTGTCGCCGCTCTCGCCGCCGGCTTCCACTTCCCCAGGGCGAGCAGCGCGTACGCGGTGTTGTTGTCGATCACCGCGCGGGACGGGATCCCGAAGGCGGGGCGCTTGACCGGCTTTCGCTTGCGGGCCTGCTTCAGCAGCGCGAGGGCCTCGTTCGGCATGCCGAGGTCGGTGAGCGTCGGAGCCAGGTTCGTCAACGGCGTCGGGCTCTTCGGTCGCAGGTCATGGGCCCGGCGCAGCGCGGTCACTGTCAACGTCGGCTTGCGTCGTGCGACTCCGATGGTGGCCGCGGCCATCGCCTGGTTGGGCGTCTTGTACGCCGTGCTCCTCTTGAACTTCTTTCGCGCCTTGTTGCTCGTGTGCTTGCCGAGGTACGTGTCGATCGTCCGGAGCGCCGCTGCCTTGGACACCGTCTTCGTCTTGGGCAGCCGCGTCGGCTTGCAGAGCTGGTTCTTCAGGCCCCCGAGCTTGCCGGCAAGGACGTCGACGGGCGGCACGTCCCGCCCGTCCGACAGGGTGATGATGCCGCTGCCGCCCTTGTCGAGCGGTCCGGCGGACACCGGTGCGACGGTCCCGAGCACGAACCCACCGGTCAGGGTCAGGACGAGCGACACGCGCAGGTACGGCTTCGGGGGGCCGGTTCGCCGGCTCCGGTCGTGCGAAGACATTCGCTTCTCCTTCGGTTTCAGCACGCGAAGAACTGTTGCGGGCTGGGCGTCCCGAAGGGCAGGGGCAGGTGTCCCGGATCGGACCCGGTTCCGTATCCGCGCGGTGCCGGTTAATCGCACGACGTACGCCGGGTGACCCGGTTAGCGTCGCTCCACGGGGCCGGCGAGCGGATGGAGCTGGTGGGATGAGCGGCGTACGGGTCCTGGTCGGAACGCGCAAGGGCGCGTTCCTCCTCACGTCCGACACTGGACGACGCAGGTGGGAGGTAGACGGACCGCACTTCGGCGGCTGGGAGGTCTATCACGTCGCCGGCTCGCCGTGCGATCCGGACCGGCTGTACGCCTCGCAGTCCACCGGCTGGTTCGGCCAGCTCGTGCAGCGTTCCGACGACGGCGGCCGTACCTGGGAACCGGTCGGCAACGACTTCGCCTACCAGGACCCGATCGGCGAGCACCTCTGGTACGACGGCACGCCGCGCCCCTGGTCGTTCACCCGGATCTGGCACCTCGAGCCGTCGCGGACCCAGCGCGACACCGTCTACGCCGGTGCCGAGGACGCGGCGCTGTTCCGGTCCGATGACGGCGGCCAGAGCTGGACCGAGCTGCCCGCCCTGCGTCAGCACGAGACCGCGGGCCGGTGGGCACCGGGCGCCGGTGGCATGTGCCTGCACACGATCCTGCTCGACCCGCGTGACGAGCAGCGGATCTTCACCGCCATCTCGGCCGCCGGTACGTTCCGTACCGACGACGGCGGACAGAGCTGGCGACCGATCAACAAGGGCTTGCAGCAGCAAGGAATCCCGGATCCGGAAGCCGAGGTCGGGCACTGCGTGCACAAGCTGGCGCAGCACCCGGCGCGGCCCGACACGCTGTTCATGCAGAAGCACTGGGACGTCATGCGCAGCGACGACGCCGGCGAGTCCTGGACCGAGATCAGCGGCGATCTACCGACCGACTTCGGCTTCGCGATCGACGTCCACGCGCACGAGCCGGACACGGTCTACGTGGTGCCGATCAAGAGCGACTCCGAGCACTATCCCCCCGAGGGCCGGTTGCGGGTCTACCGCAGCCGGGCCGGCGGTGGGGAGTGGACGGCACTGACCGCGGGACTGCCGCAACGGGACTGCTACGTCAACGTGCTGCGCGACGCGATGGCCGTCGACGGGCTCGACGAGTGCGGCGTCTACTTCGGCACGACCGGCGGGCAGGTCTACGCCTCCACCGACGGCGGGGACAGTTGGGACGCCGTCGTACGCGACCTGCCCGCGGTGCTCTCGGTCGAGGTGCAGACCCTGCCATGACCATCAGTTCGCTGTGCCGGCACAGCTCCTTGCCCCGAACGCGCCCACCGCTGGTCGGGAGCCGGTGATGGTCCAGGTCGTGCTGCCCGCGCATCTGAAGACCCTTGCCAAGGTGCATGGTGCGGTCACGCTCGACGTGCCGGAGCCGGTGACGCAGCGGACGGTCCTGGACGCGCTCGAGGCCGCATACCCGGTGCTGTGCGGGACGATCCGGGACCGCGCCACCCGACGGCGGCGGGCGTTCGTGCGCTTCTACGCGTGCGGCGAGGACGTGTCCAACGCTGCCCCCGATGATCCGCTGCCGGCGGCGGTCACCGCCGGTGCCGAGCCCTACCTCGTCGTCGGCGCCATGGCCGGCGGCTGACCTGTCTGATCCTCGGCCGGACCGGCCGCCCTAGGAGGCGCTGACGGCGGCGAGGTCGGTGAGGAACCCGGGATAGCTGGTCGCGACGCAGGCGACGTCGTCGATGGTCACCCGGCCGGTCGCGAGCCCGGCGATGGCCGCCGCCATCGCGATCCGGTGATCGCCGTGGGAGCGGACCTCACCGGGGCGCAGCGGCGTACCGGCCCGTACGACGAGCCGCTCCGGCCCGGTCTCGACCGACCCGCCCAGCGCGGTCAGCATTTCCGCGGTGGTGGCGATCCGGTCGCTCTCCTTGGCTCGCAGCTCAGCGGCGTCGCGGATGTCGAGCTCACCGGCGGTTCCCAGCGCCGCCGCGACAGCGAGCGCGGGTACCTCGTCGACGAGGTCGGGAAGCTCTTGTCCGGTCACCACGGTGCCGTGCAGCTCGGCTCCGCGCACCCGGACCCGACCGCCGTCCTCGTCGACGTCGAGATCGGCGCCCATCCGTTCGAGGACGGGCAGGAACCCGGTCCGCTCCGGGCCGAGGTAGAGCCCTTCGACGACGAGGTCGCTGCCGGGCAGCGCGGCGGCGCCGCAGATCCAGAACGCGGCCTGCGACGGGTCACCCGGTACGGCGATCTCCCCGGCGGACAGCGGTCCCGGAGTCAGCGTGATCACCTCACCCTCGTCCCAGCGCGCGGTCTCCACCCGTACTCCGCGCTCACGGAGCATCTCCTCGGTGTGCCGGCGCGTCGGGACCCGTTCGCGGACGACCGTCGGGCCGGTCGCGTGCAACCCGGCGAGCAGGATCGCGGACTTCACCTGTGCGCTCGCCACCGGCAGCGTGTAGTCGATCCCGACGAGCCCGCCGCCGCGGATCACGAGCGGCGCGAGACGACCCCCGTCCCGTCCGTCGATCCGGGCGCCCATCGCGCGCAGCGGCTCCGTCACCCGCGCCATCGGGCGGCAGGCGATGGACGAGTCGCCCTGCAGCACCGACAGGAACGGCAGCCCGGCGCACAGCCCGGCGAGCAATCGGATGCCCGTCCCGGAGTTCCCGACGTCCAGCACGTGGGACGCCTCGTGCAGCTCGCCCCCGGCGATCTCGACGCCGTCAGCGAGGTCTGCGGTACGCGCCCCCAGCGCCTCGACGATCGCGCGGGTATGCGCGACATCGAGTCCGGCGGACAGACCGGTGATGCGGCTGGTGCCGGACGCGAGCGCCCCGAGCAGCAGCGCACGGTGCGAGACGGATTTGTCGCCGGGAACACGCAAGGTTCCGCGGATCGGACCGCGGCGCTCGAGCACAGTGCCGCCTGCTGCCACCGGATCATTCTCCCCGGCGGTACGCGCGCCCCGCGCCCGGGGGCGCGGCGAGCGCGACGCTGCGTCGGGTGGTGACGGGTTTGCGCAGGAGCGGTTCGGATCTCGGCCGCTCGGCTACGGTCGACGCGACGGTGGGGTCCGCCGCGCGGGGAAGTAGGGATCGTATGGACGACGGGCGGGCGCTCGGCGGCGCCGAGGTGGTGGTCGTCGGCGCGGGGGTGTTGGGAGCGTGCGCGGCGTACCGGCTCGCACAAGCCGGTGCCCGCGTCACGGTCCTCGACTCGGCACCGTTTTCCGGGGCGAGCGCCAATTCCTTCTGCTGGCTGAACGGGTTCGGCAAGCACCCCCGCTCGTACTACCGGCTCAACATCTCCGCGATCCGCGAGCACAAGGAGCTCGCCGACGAGCTCGGCGGCACCTGGGTCCGCACGCCGGGCGGCCTGCACTGGGCGGCCTCGGGGCGGGCCGGGTTCACCTCCGACCTCGAACAGACGGTGCGCCAACTGCGGTCGTGGGGCGCGCGCGTCGAGGCGTACGCGCCGGACGAGGTCAGGCGAATCGAGCCGGGGCTGCGGCTGGGCCCCGACGTACCGGTCGTGTACCGGCTGCTGGAGGAGGGCTGGCTGCACCCGGCGCCACTGGTGGGTGCGGCACTCGAGCGGGCGGCGCGTGACTACGGGCTGCGCCACGTCGTCGGCGAGGTGGCCGGTTTCGAAGCCGGGGGCGGGGTTCGGCTGAGCTCCGGGCAGCGCATCGGCGCCGACCTGGCCGTGCTCGCTGCGGGAGTGCGTACGCCGGAGTTGGCCGCACTCGCCGGCGGGTCCGCCCCGATGGCCACCTCACCCGGCTCGATGGTCGTCACCACGCCGGTGCCGGCGCCGCTGCGGCACGTGCTGCTGGGACCCGACCTCTGCGTACGCCCGGACGGTGCAGGGCGCCTGCGCGTCAGTTCGGAGGCGCTGCTCGGCCGGCGGGTCGAGTCTGTCGACGATCCCGACGTGCGAGAGGTGATGACCGCGCTCGGGCGGGCGCTACCGGCCGCGAGTGGTGCCGAGGTGGAGCGGGTGCTGCACGGCACGCGGCCGCTGCCGCCGGACGGCTATCCGGCGCTCGGCTTCGATCCGGATGTGCCGTGGCTCTACTACCTATACACGCACAGCGGCATCACCCTTGCCGCTGCGCTGGCCGTGATGCTGGTGGAGCACCTCACGGATCCGCAGTCCACCGCGGTGCGTCCGTACCTCGTCGACCGTTTCGCCGCTGACCGCCCGCAGGTCGTCGGACCCGGCGCGGAGTGAGAGCGACACCGGGCAGGGTGGCCCGGACTGGGGTTCCGTGCGACGGGTGCTGAGACGGCGATCTCAGGATTCGGACCCCCTCGGGCCGGTCGTGCGGGAGCCGATGGTAGGTTCCGCAGCATGCTGACCGGGGTCTGGCTCGTCTCGCGGCGCGCGGTCGACCTGCACCGCGTCTCCAGCCAGCTCTGTCCGATGCCGGCGCGAATGCGCTGAGCCGACCCGTACTTCGCAGGCGGACGCCGACAACGGCGTTGCCGCGTACGCGTCGGCTGCCCCGGCCCCGACCGCATCTTCCCAAAGGACAGCCATGAGCGAGAACTGGAACTTCGAGACAAAGCAGATCCACGCCGGCCAGCAGGCCGACCCGACGACGGGCGCGCGCGCCCTGCCGATCTACCAGACGACAGCGTTCAACTTCCGCGACACCGAGCATGCGGCGAACCTGTTCGGGCTGGCCGAGCCGGGCAACATCTACACCCGGATCATGAACCCGACGCAGGCCGTCGTCGAGGAGCGCATCGCGGCGCTCGAGGGCGGGGTGGGCGCGCTGCTCGTCGCGAGCGGTATGGCGGCAGAGACGTTCGCGATCCTCAACGTCGCCAGCGCCGGCGACCAGATCGTCGCGAGTGCGAACCTGTACGGCGGCACCTACAACCTCTTCGAGCACACGCTGCCCAAGCTCGGCATCGAGGTCGCGTTCGTGAACGACCAGGACGACCTCGAGCAGTGGCGGGCCGCGGTCCGGCCGAACACCAAGGCGTTCTTCGCCGAGACGATCGCCAACCCGCGCAGCAACATCCTCGACATCGAAGGGGTTGCGGAGGTCGCCCACGCGGCGGGGGTGCCGTTCATCGTCGACAACACGATCGCCTCGCCGTACCTGACCCGACCGATCGAGTGGGGAGCGGACATCGTCGTCCACTCCGCGACGAAGTACCTCGGTGGGCACGGCACGGCGATGGCCGGCGTCATCGTCGACGGCGGCACCTTCGACTGGGCCGCGCACGCCGACCGGTTCCCCGGGCTCACGACGCCCGACCCGAGCTACCACGGCGTCGTCTACACCGACGCGGTCGGCCCCCTCGCGTACATCATCAAGGCGCGCGTGCAGTTGCTGCGCGACCTCGGATCGGCGATCGCGCCGTTCAACGCGTTCCTGCTCGCGCAGGGGCTGGAGACGCTCTCGCTGCGGGTCGAACGCCACGTCGAGAACGCGCAGCGGGTCGCCGAGTGGCTGGAGAAGCGCGCGGACGTCACCTCGGTCAGCTACGCCGGCCTGGCGAGCTCGCCGTGGTACGAGCGCGGCAAGAAGTACCTGCCCCGCGGCACCGGCGCGGTGCTCGTCTTCGAGCTCCCCGGCGGTCTCGAGGCGGGCCGGCGCTTCGTCGACGCGCTGCAGCTGCACAGCCACGTCGCGAACATCGGAGACGTACGGTCCCTGGTGATCCACCCGGCATCCACCACGCACTCCCAGCTCACACCGGAAGCGCAGGCGGCCGCCGGGGTCACGCCGGGCCAGGTGCGGCTCGCGGTCGGTCTCGAGCACATCGACGACATCCTCGCGGACCTCGAGATCGGGTTCGCGGCCGCAGCGGGATGACCGCGGTCATGCCGGGCCCGCGGATCGACGCACCAGCGGTGGTCGGGGTGTGGCGCGACGGCGACCACCCCGGGGACCGCCGGTTCGCCGACGTGGGCCCGGTGCGCCTCGAGCTCGGGGGGGAGCTCGCGGTGCAGGTCGCGTACGAGACCTGGGGTTCGCTCGCGCCCGACGGACGCAACGCGGTCCTCGTACTGCACGCGCTCACCGGGGACTCCCACGTGGCCGGTGAGACCGGCCCGGGCCACCCGACACCCGGGTGGTGGGACGGCCTCGTCGGTCCGGGCGCCCCGCTCGACTCCGACCGTTGGTACGTCGTGGCCCCGAACGTCCTGGGCGGCTGCCAGGGCACCACCGGGCCCGGCTCGCTCGCCCCGGACGGACGCGCGTACGGCTCCCGCTTCCCGCGGATCACCATCGGCGACCAGGTGCGCGTCGAGCAGGCGCTGGCCGACCAGCTGGGCATCGACACCTGGGCGGCGGTCGTGGGCGGCTCGATGGGCGGCATGCGCGCGCTCGAGTGGTGCGCCGCGGCGCCGGACCGGGTACGGGCCGCGCTCGTACTCGCCGTCGGCGCCACCGCCAGCGCCGATCAGATCGGCACCCAGCTCACCCAGATCAGGGCGATCACCAGCGATCCGGCGTGGTACGGCGGCGACTACTACGAGCTCGGTGAACGACCGAGCGCCGGCATGGGGATCGCGCGCCGGATCGCCCACCTCACGTACCGCAGCGGCGGTGAGCTGCAGCGGCGCTTCGCCCACCATCCCCAGGCCGCGGAGGACCCGCTGCGGGGCGGGCGGTACGCCGTCGAGTCCTACCTCGACCACCACGCCACCACGCTGGACGCGCGGTTCGACCCGGGAACCTATGTGGCGCTCACCGACGCGATGACCACCTGGGACCTCGGCCGTGGTCGGGGTGGCGCGGAGAAGGTGCTGCGGTCGCTGCCGATGCCGCTCGTCGTCGGCGGGATCGACACCGACCGGCTCTACCCGCTGTGGCAGCAGGAGCAGATCGCGCAGCTGGTCCCCGCCCTGGCAGGGGAGCTGCGGGTGGTGGGTACCCCGGTCGGGCACGACGGCTTCCTGGTGGAGCGTGCGCAGGTCTTCCCGCTGGTCGCCGAGACCGTCACGCTCGCGACCTGAGCCGCCGCCGTTGGCGGGTGTGGTCCCCGTATACCGGCACCACCCCCGCCAACGACGTGGGTCGGGCTCGGTTGGCGGGTGAGGTGGCGGTATAGCGGCGCACCACCCGCCAGCGACGTGGGAAGTCAGGCCGCGCTGGTGCTCTTCGCGGACTTCGTGTCGGTCTTCGACGACGACCCGTCCTTCGACGCACCGCCGTCGGACTTCGCCGCGGGCTTCGAGTCCGCCTTCGTGTCGGGCTTGGTTTCGGACTTCTCCGAGCCGCTCTTCGCCGCCGAGCCGGCACCGGCACGGCTGTCGTTGCGGTAGAAACCGGAGCCCTTGAACACGATGCCGACCGCGTTGTAGACCTTGCGCAGCCGCCCGCCGCAGGAGGGGCACTCGGTCAGCGCGTCGTCGGTGAACGACTGCACGACCTCGAGCGGATCGCCGCACTCGGTGCACTGGTACTGGTAGGTCGGCACGGCTCTCCTCGATGGCTCTGGGACCCTCGCTGGCACTCCTGCACGCCGAGTGCCAACCACATGGTGCAACATCGGCCCGCGCGCCGTCCATTCCGTGTCGCGGATCGCTGTCGGCGCCCCGGGCGGCGAGCCGGTCCCCGTACGCTGCCGTCCGTGCGCACCCTGGGCCGGATCCTCGGCGTCGTCGGCATCGTCGTGCTGCTGCTCGCGGTGATCGCGGTCTCCTACGGCGCGTGGACCGTACGCCGCTCCTTCCCGCAGACGACCGGCGAGATCCGGCTCGCCGGGCTGTCGGCCCCGGTCGAGGTGCTGCGCGACGAGCGGGGGATCCCGCAGCTGTACGCCGACAGCGCCGCCGACCTGTTCTATGCGCAGGGCTACGTGCATGCCCAGGACCGCTTCTACGAGATGGACTTCCGCCGCCACATCACCGCAGGCCGGCTCGCCGAGATGTTCGGTGCCAGCCAGGTCGACACCGACAAGTTCCTGCGCATCAGTGGCTGGCGCCACGTCGCCGAGCAGGAGCTGCCGCTGCTGGACGAGCGCACCCGGGCGATGCTGCAGTCGTACGCCGACGGGGTGAACGCCTACCTCGCCGACCACTCCGGCTCGTCCGCCTCACTCGAGTACGCGGTCCTGGCGCTGCAGAACCCGGCGTACGAGATCGAGCCGTGGACACCGGTCGACTCGCTGGCGTGGCTCAAGGCGATGGCCTGGGACCTGCGCGGCAACATGGAGGACGAGATCGCGCGGGCCGTGATCTCCTCACGGGTCGGCCTCGCGCGTACCGCGCAGCTGTTCCCGCCGTACCCCTACGACCGCCACCGGCCCATCGTCGACGTCGGCAACGTGGTGGACGGGGTGTTCGACCAGGACGCCCCGGTGAGGGCAGCCGCGGCGGCCGCGCTGCTGCCGCGAGTCCCGACGGGGTCGCTGGGCGCGCTGCGGGCGGCCGGCAAGGCGATCGCGAGCACCGACAGCGTGCTCGGCCCGGCCGGTACCGGCATCGGGTCGAACTCCTGGGCCGTCGGCGCCGAGCACACCGTCACCGGCAAGCCGCTGCTCGCGAACGATCCGCACCTGGCCGCGATGATGCCGAGCATCTGGTACCAGATGGGCCTGCACTGCCGCACCGTGTCCGCGGACTGCCCGTACGACGTGGCCGGCTACACGTTCTCCGGCCTGCCCGGCGTCGTCATCGGTCACAACGGCCAGATCGCTTGGGGATTCACCAACCTCGGCCCGGACGTGACCGACCTCTATCTCGAGAAGCTGGACGGGGACTCGTACCTCGTCGGGGACACCCGCAAGCCGTTGCAGACCCGCACCGAGGTGATCAAGGTCGCCGGAGGCGAGGACGTGACGATCACCGTGCGTTCCACCGAGCACGGACCGCTCGTGTCCGACGCCGACTCCACGCTGGCCGAGGTCGGCCGCGACGCCCCGGCGGGCCGGGCAGCACCGCCGCGCGGTACGGGGTACGCGGTCGCGTTGCGCTGGACCGCGCTGCAGCCGGGCCGGACCATGGACGCGGTCGCCCTGCTGAACACGGCCCAGACGTGGGAGCAGTTCCGCGCCGCGGCGGCGCTGTTCGAGGTTCCGGCGCAGAACCTGCTGTACGCGTCCCGCGACGGGCACATCGGCTACCAGGCGCCGGGGAAGATCCCGATCCGCAGCGGCTACGACGGCAAGTACCCGGCGCACGGGTGGGACCCGGCCCAGGACTGGACGGGCTACATCCCGTTCCAGGCGCTGCCGAACGTGCTCGACCCGCAGGAAGGGTGGATCGTCACCGCGAACCAGGCGGCCATCCACCCCGGGTACGCCTACTTCCTCACCGACGACTGGTCGTACGGCGCACGCAGCCAGCGGATCGTCGACCTGCTGCAGCAGGCGGTCGACCGCGGGCCCGTCACGGCCGACATGATGCGCGCCATCCAGTTCGACGCCTGGAACGAGAACGCCGCGTTCCTGGTGCCGCGGATCGCTGGTGCGCCGGTCGACGGGCTGGCCGCCGAGGGCCTGAAGCTCCTCGACGGGTGGGACTTCACGCAGCCGGCGGACTCAGCGGCGGCGGCGTACTTCAACGTGTTCTGGAAGAACCTGCTCGAGCGGACGTTCGACACGCAGCTGCCGGCGGACCACCGCGCCGACGGGGGCGACCGCTGGTTCACCGTCGTACGCAATCTCTGGGACTCGCCGCAGGACGCGTGGTGGGACGACGCGCGTACGGCCGACAAGGTCGAGACCCGCGACGATGCCGTCGCAGCTGCGCTGGAGGCCGCCGCGGACGAGCTCGCCGGTCTGCAGGGCGCGGACCCGGCGCGCTGGCGGTGGGGGTCGCTGCACACGCTGCTGGTGCAGAACCAGTCGCTCGGCACCAGCGGCGTCTCGCTCGTCGAGCGGATCTTCAACCGGGGTCCGATCGAGACCTCCGGCGGCGACTCGATCGTCAACGCGACGGGGTGGACGGCGTACGAGGGCTACGAGGTCGACTGGGTCCCCTCCATGCGTATGGTGGTCGACCTCGCCGACCTGGACCGGTCGAGCTGGGTGAACCTGACCGGGAACTCGGGGCACGCGTACCACCGCAACTACGTCGACCAGCTCGACGCCTGGGCGAGCGGGCAGACCTTCCCCTTCCCGTTCAGCCGCGCCGCCGTGGACGCGGCGACCACCGATCGCCTCACCCTGCGCCCCTGACGTCGACTGAATGTGGCAAGTTCAGGACGACCTTTTGCCACATTCAGTCGAAGCGGACGGAGGTCAGTCCGGTCGGGGTGAGGACGCGGTCGACGCGTGCGGCGAGGTCGTGGGGCTCGGCCGGTACGGCCGCGAGCATCTCGTCGTCGTGCACCACCGCGACCCGCAGTGGACCGTCGGGGTACGGCGGCAGCGTTGCCAGCAGCCGGTCGTAGTACCCGCCGCCGCGACCGAGGCGTACGCCGGCGGGTGAGACCGCGAGGGCGGGTACGAGCAGCACGCTCGCGCCGGCGTCGAGCAGCCCCGGCGCGCCGTACCCCACGACCGGCGCGGCCGGCTCCGGCATTCCGAGCTCCCCACCCCGCGCGTGCTCGGCACCGTCGTCGACCGCCCAGCCGAGCCGGTCGCCGCGCACCACGGGCAGCAGCACCGTCGTACCCAGGGCTCGCAGCACCTCGCGTGCCGGTCCGGTGCCGGGTTCCGTGCCGTACGACGTGTACGCCGCCACCACCTGGGCGCCGGTGCAGAGCGCGCGGATGCGGTCGGCAAGGTGCCGCCCGACGGCTTCCCGTTCGGAGCGCGAGCGGCGGCGACGGCGCGCCAGCAGGTCGGCGCGCAGGGCGGCCTTCGCGGATGACGGCTCCACCCCGTCATGATCGCAGCGCGGCAGTCGGGCTCCCGTTCCTGCCCGGAGCCGCCGACTAGGGTCGGGGTCGTGCGTAGCGTCGAGGACCATCTGCAGTCGGTACTGCGGGGAGTCGTGCCGCTCGACCCCATCGACGTCGGCCTGCTCGACGCACAGGGGTGCGTGCTCGCGGAGGACGTCACTGCGCCGTGGCCGTTGCCGTCGTTCGACAACTCGGCGATGGACGGGTACGCCGTACGCACGGCGGACGTCGAGGGCGCGAGCGGCGAGCAGCCCGTCACCCTGCGCGTGGTCGACGACGTCCCGGCCGGGTTCCGCTCCACGGCGACGCTGCGCGAGGGCGCCGCCATCCGCATCATGACCGGCGCCCCGATACCCGAAGGCACAGAAGGCATCGTCCCGGTCGAGGACACCGACGGCGGCATGCCCGAGGTACGGATCGACGCGCCGGCGGCACCGGGCGCGCACATCCGGCGCGAGGGGGAGGACGTCGCGCGCGGCGACGTCGTGGCGACCGCAGGCACGGTCCTCGGCCCGCGTCAGATCGCCCTGCTCGCGGCGGTCGGTCGCGCACGCGCGCTGGTGCACCCGCGGCCCCGGGTCGTGGTGATGTCGACCGGCAGCGAGCTCGTCGAGATCGGCGGTGCGCTGCGGCCGGGCCTGATCGCGGATTCCAACGGACCGTCGATCGCGGCGGCCGCCGTCGAGGCGGGCGCCGTCGCCTACCGGGTGGGCCCGGTCAAGGACGACGCCCCGACCGTCCTGGCCGCGCTCGAGGACCAACTGGTACGCGCCGACCTGATCGTCACCACGGGCGGGGTGAGCGCGGGCGCGTACGACACCGTCAAGGCGGTGCTCTCGCGGATGGGCAGTGTCGAGTTCGGCAAGGTCGCGATGCAGCCGGGCATGCCGCAGGGGCACGGGACGCTCGGCCCGGACGCGACACCTATCTTCACGCTGCCCGGAAATCCGGTCTCGGCGTACGTGTCCTTCGAGGTGTTCGTGCGGCCGGTGATCCGGCGGATGCTCGGCCACAGCGAGGTCTACCGTCCTGTCGTACGCGCCGTCTGCACCGAGAACCTGCGCAGCCCCAAGGACAAACGCCAGTTCGCACGAGGTCTGCTGACGATCGAGGACGGCCGTTACCTGGTACGGCCCGCCGGCGGTCAGGGCTCGCACATGCTGGGTGCGCTGGCGGCGACGAACGCGCTCATCGTCGTACCGGAGCCGGTGACCGAGGTGAAGGCGGGGGAGCCGGTGGCGGTACTGCGGCTGGATGAACCGTGAGCGGGCGAGGAGTGAGCCGCTCCGGTGTCAGGGTCGGTGGTGAGGCGGGGCGGCGAGCCCCGCAGGCCGCGAGCCAGGGGACACCGTGAGCGGGCGAGGAGTGAGCCGCTCCGGTGTCAGGGTCGGTGGTGGGGTGCGGCGGCGAGCCCCGCAGGCCGCGAGCCAGGGGGCACCGTGAGCGGGGGAGGAGTGAGCCGCTCCGGTGTCGGGGCCGGGCGGGAGCTGACCCATCTCGACGAGTCCGGGGCGGCCCGGATGGTCGACGTGAGCGCCAAGGAGATCACTGTCCGCACGGCGACGGCGACCGGGCGGGTGATGGTGAGCGCCGAGGTTGTCGGGCTGCTGCGCGGCGGCGGTGTGCCCAAGGGTGACGCGCTGGCGGTCGCGCGGATCGCCGGCATCCAGGCGGCCAAACGCACGCCGGACCTGGTGCCGCTGTGCCATCCCATCGCGATCCACGGGGTCGAGGTCGACCTGCAGGTGGCCGACGACCACGTGGGCATCTCCGCGACGGTGCGCACCGCGGACCGTACGGGTGTGGAGATGGAGGCGCTGACCTGCGTGACGGTCGCTGCGCTCACGCTCATCGACATGGTGAAGGCGGTCGACCCGTCCGCAATCGTGACCGACGTCCTGGTCGTGGAGAAGACAGGCGGCAAGACCGGGTACTGGCACCGGTGAAGACGGCCGACGCCGTGACGGGGCGATGACGCGCGCCTGGCCGGCGACGCTCCGCGACGGGCGGGTCGGGCTGCGTCCGATCCGGCAGCGCGACGCCGCCCGCTGGCGCGAGATCCGGGCCCGCAACACGGTCTGGCTGCGGCCCTGGGAGGCGACGAGCCCCGACCCGCTCGGCGAGACGCCGCCGACCTTCGGTGCGATGGTGCGCCGGTTGCGGGCCGAGGCGCGCCGGCGCCAGTCGCTGCCGTTCGTGATCACGTACGACGAGGTGATGGTCGGCCAGCTCACCGTCGGTGGGATCATGTACGGCTCGCTGCGCAGCGCGCACGTCGGCTACTGGATCGACGAGGCGTGGGCCGGGCGCGGGATCACGCCGACCGCGGTGGCCCTCGCCGTGGACCACTGCTTCGGTCCGCTCGCGCTGCACCGCGTCGAGATCAACGTACGTCCCGAGAACGAAGCGAGCCGGCGGGTCGCGGAGAAGCTGGGCTTCCGCTACGAAGGGCTGCGCAGCCGCTTCCTGCACATTGACGGTGACTGGCGCGACCACCGCGGCTACGCGCTCACCGCCGAGGAGGTGCCCGAGGGTCTGGGTGCGCGATGGCACGCGGCACGCCCTTTCGAACCCTGAGCGTGGCCGGCGCGACACGCGCTGCGTCCCCGCGGCGGGTTGCCCGGTGATCGCCGCGCTTCCGCCTACTCTCGAGTCGTGCCCAGTGCTCTGCTGTTCGTGCTGCTCGGCGTGATGTGGGCGGTCGTGCTCGTGCCCATGTGGTTGCGCAAGCACGACGAGGCGAACGAGAGCCGTTCCATCGACCGGTTCTCCCGGGCGCTGCGTTCGCTGTCGTCGCGGCAGGGCAGGTCCGGCCAGGACGCGCAGACCGACGCGGCGGACACCGTCGTCGTGGAGCGCGGCGCGGTTCCGGCCCGCCGGGAGGTCATGATGCCCGGCCGTCCGCGGGGTGCGCAGGACGTGCAGGTGTCCGTGTACGGCCCGCCGGCGACGGCCCGTCGTGAACCGAGGCGCCGGGCGCGCGGTCCGGCGGCCCGCCGGCGACGGCTGGTGGCCGTGCTGCTCGTCGTGGCGGCGCTCGTCCTGGCCGCCGGTCTGCTGCAGCGGCTGCCGATCTGGGCCGCTGCCGTTCCTGCCGTACTGGCGGTGCTGGTGCTGGTGAACGGCCGGCGCCAGGCCGCGCGGCGCGCGGAGATGGAGCGGCGCCGGGCGCGGCGCGCCGTGCTGTCGGACGCTGCCCGGGTCGCCGCGCAGCACTACGCGGCGACCGGCCGTGGCCCGGCCCCGGAGGCATCGTTCCCGGAGGCGGCGCCGCGGGAGGAGCCGGTGGTGGTCGAGGAGGAGCTCGCCGACGACCCGTCCTGGCACGCCATCGCCACGACCCTGCCGACGTACGTGACGGCCCCCGCGGCGACCAAGGTGCCGCGGGTGATCGACCGGACCACGAGTGCGGGCGGCTGGGGCGCGGCCATGGTGGAGCAGGCGCGCCGTACCCGTCAGGTGCAGCCGGACGAGGACTCGGGCATGCGCGTCGAGTCGTTCGAGATCGCGGTACCGCGTCCGCCCTCGCCGTCCGAGGAGTTCGCGGCCGAGTACGTCGACCCGCGCGCCGGCAGCGCCGAGCTCGATGCCACCGACGACGAGGCGGCGCTCGCGGCGCTGCTCGACGACCCGCGTACCGGTGTCCGCGGGCGCACCTTCCGGCGCGCTGCCGGTTGACCGGGGCCCGGGCCGTACCGAGCACCCGCGCCCGCTTGCTACGCTGACACCCCGTCCACGGGGCTGTGGCGCAGCTGGTAGCGCACCTCGTTCGCAACGAGGGGGTCAGGGGTTCGAGTCCCCTCAGCTCCACCCCACGCACAAGGCTCGAACCCTTGCCAACGGAAACGCTGGCCGAGGTTCGGGCCTTGTTGGCGTCTGCGGCCCAGGTCAGGGCATTCGCGTTGACTTGCGGATCAAGGAGCATCTCGAAGGGCCGGTTGTGCTCGACCCGCAGCTCGTTGTCCTCGTCGATGAAGACCTTCGTGAAGAATGCCTGGTTGCACAGCCGCCGGTTGGTGTCGTCGCAGCGGGTGTAGATGTCGGCGCAGTTGGCGAGCAGGCCGAGGGCGTCGTCGAGGTGGGCGCGGGCCTCGGCGTAGTCGCCGAAGTGGGCGTCGATGCGGCGGGTCACCTGGTCGAGTTCGGCGACGATGCGGTCTTGTTCGCGCTTGAGCACGGAGAGCGGGATCGCGTCGGCGTAGTGCGCCTGCATGAGCCGGTCCTGCTCGCTTTCGAGCCGGTCGCGGTTGGTGGTGAGGCGTTCTAGCTCCTCGGTCTCGGCAGCCATGAGCCGATCGAACTCGTGGTGGAGCATGCCCGCGAGCGCATCCTGCTGGGCGGGCGTGATCTGGACGCGCGTGTAGTAGTCCTCGACGAGCTTCTCGACATCTTCGATGAGCATCGCCTGGCGCGTGCAGTCGGTGCGCTTGGAGTGCCGGCCGGAGCATACGAAGTAGCAGTAGACGTTGCCGTGGCGGTTCTTCGCGTTGGAGACGATGAGTCGGGAGCCGCACTGGCCGCAGTGGATGGTGCCTTTGAGGTAGTGGCCGTGGACTTGGGTTGCCTCGACGGCGCACTGGTGCGCGGTGAGCACGGACTGGACCTGGTACCAGACCTCGGCAGGAACGAGCGCCGGGTGGTTGCCTTTGTAGCGGGTGCCTCGATAGATGACATCGCCCTTGTAGTACGGGTTGGTCAGGAGTCGATGGATGGTGGACACCGCCAGCGGCTTCGCCGGCCTCTTCGGAGTCGGCAGGCTCCGCAGCCCGCGCGAGGTGAGTTCGTCGTGCAGTTGGCTGACGCTCCAGTTGCCCGACGCGTACGCCTTGAACGCCCACTCGATCATCGGCGCTCGCTCGGGATCGAGCTCGATGGTGCGGACTTCGCGGCCGAGTTCGTCGCGCTTGCGGACGTTCAGATACCCGACGGGGGCGCGCCCGTTCGTGCCGCCACCGATGGCCTTCTGGGTCATGCCCTTGGAGACCTCGGTGGCGAGGTTGCGGGAATAGAACTCGGCGATGGTGGACATGATGCCGTGCAGCAACATCCCCGAGGGCGTCTCGTCGATGTTCTCCGACGCGGACACGAGCATGACCCCGCACTGTTGGAGTGCGAGGTGGATGCTCACGTCGTCGGCGCGGTTGCGAGCGAGCCGGTCGACCTTGTGAACGATGCAGTATGCGACCTTGTTGGCCTTGACGTACTGGATCATCCGCATCAGCTCGGGCCGGTCGGACGACTTGGCTGATGCTCCCGCGTCGACGAACTCCTCGACGATGCCGGCGCCGAGTTGTTCGGCCTTGCGCCGGGTCGCTTCGCGCTGGGCCGGGATCGAGAAGCCTTCGTCGGTCCCGCCCTTCTCGGCCTGCTCGCGGGTGGAGACCCGCAGGTATGACACGGCGGCCGCCATTGTCTTGGGTGGGTCGATGAGGCTGGCTGCCGGATCGTCGGCGATGGTGGTCATCCGGGGCTCACTCTCACGCGGTTCGACCCTCGCGCTCCCAATGTTGGTGGGAGGGGTGTTGATCGTGAGAGCAGCCGGTGAAGGCTGTAGGGCGAGACCCGATGGTCTCGGTGCGTGTTGCCCGCCGAGCGGCGAGGTTTAGGCCACAACACCCCGCATCGCGAGGCTTGCAGGGTTCATTCTACCGGGCGGCTTCAGAAGCGGCCAGGCCATCCGGTGCCGCCCGGTAGGTGTCGGGCACCCGCACGGCCGCGCGGGCCGCGCGGCTCTCGCCGGTCTCCTGCAACGTCAGCCGGATGAGAACCTCGGCGAGCTTGTGCAGGTCTGCGCGTTCGCGGTGGACGGCCCGGACGGAGAACGACCGCTCCTCGTACGGGCGACGATCGGTCTTCTTCGTGTAGCGGCTCATTGGTCTACGGCATCTCGTCTTCGGCCAGGTTGGCGTAGAACTCGTCTTCGGCCTCCTGGCGCTTGCGGACTTGCGCGATCACGAACTCGACGAACTCGGTGTCCCGGTCAGTGAAGGTGAAGTCCTGAATGGTGGGCGCTGGCTCCTCACCGGGCCACGCAGCTTGCCGGGTCGGGCGGTCGCGGTCGCCACGAGTGCCGCAGGCGGTGACCCAGTAGCGAAGCCGCTCTCGCGCGTCGGCGAAGTCGCGGTGCCAGCCGAGCGGCGCGGAGGCATTCTGCTCGGGGTCGTAGGCACCCAGCCAGTGCAGGTGCAGTGCCGACAGCTCCCAGACCATCTCAGGGTGGTGGTGCCAGAACGGCGGCACCACCGCGACGGTGAGGCCGTAGGTGCGTCGCAGCCAGTCAACCCATCGGTTCAGCGCGAGCCATTCCTGCTCCAGCTCGTGCGCTGTCAGCAGGTTCCAGTTCACGGGGTGAGGCGGTTCGGGCATGTCCGCGCTGGTGACGCGGGGCGGTGAGTCGAAGACGTCCGGCTCATCCATCTCATGCTGATCGCTCATGATGCCGTGGCTCCCGATCTCACATGCTGACCGGGGCGTGCGCCGCGGTTGCTGCTCGCTGCGTCGGGTCGTACGCCGCTGCATCCCGACCGACTCCATTGCGCGGCGTCCGGTCGACCTCGTAGCGGGTTCGGGCGGCGTCATGGCCGATCTTCTTGGCGACGAACTCTTCGCCCTCGATCGCCTGACCATTGCGCTCGTAGTTGACCGGCCGGGTGTAGCCCTCGGCGACGAAGTTGTCGCCCTGGGCGAAGTTCGCGTGCGCGTGCTCAGCGGAACGCCCGAACATCACCAGGTGGTGGTAGGTCGTTTCGGTCTGCGTGAACGAGCCGTCGTCCTCGCGGCGGAAGTGCTCCTTGCCGATACGGGCGAAGAACCTGGCGTCTCCCTTGGTCGTCTCGGTGAGTAACGGCTCCGAGGCGATGAAGCCTGACAGCGATTCCTGGGTGTGAATGGCCATGATGGCCTCCTCCTGAACTCGGGCGACCAACTGCGTGTGGGTCGCTCTGTCAGGCAGGTGCGCTACGGCACCCAAGCGCCCAAGTTCAGGAGGCGGGGCGACGGGCGCAGCAGTGCTTCGAGTTCGTCGCGATCGCTGCGGAGTTGTGCGGCGTCGGCGCGGGTCGGCCAAGCGCGGAGGTCGGTGACGATAGGCGGCGCGGAGCGCAGCATCGTGATGCCGGTGCCGAATGGCAGAGTTCGGATGCGGTCTGGCGGCAGGATCGGGACGCGGCGGATCGAGCGCTGGTTGGAGCGGGTTCCGTGGTCGCCGAGGGTCACGCTGTCGGTGTACTCGTCTCGCTCGCCGATGAGCGTGGAGAGGTCTTGGAGGTCGCGGCTGTTGGATGCGCCGCCGAGGATGATCTTGACGATGCTGGCGTCCCAGATCGCGCCGGCCTGGTGCTCGCTCCACCTGTCGCGAGCTTGGGCGAGGGACTGCAAGACCGGCATGGTTGTGATCCCGGTGCCGCCGCCTTCGGCCATGAGCGTCGGCAGTGACGGCAGCGGTGCGAGGTTGCCGATCTCGTCGAGCGCGAGCAGCAACGGGGGGTCAAGTCGTGCCCCGGGTGAGCGGGCGGCGAGCCGGCGGGCGGTTTCGATGAGGTCTTCGACGAACGCCGCGATCAGCGATGCGGAGGCTCCTGCCCCGGCACCGGTGGCGAGGAGGTAGAGGGTGCCTTGTTCGGTGAGGAAGGTCTCGGGGTCGAAGTGTTCGTGTGGGCCTGGTGTGACGGCATCGAGTACGCGCGGGTCTGCGAGGGCGGCGAGGGCGAGGGAGACGCCTTGCCAGATGCTGTCGCGGGTCTTGGGGTCGGCGTCGATCATCGCGCCCAGTGAGTCGTCCCAGCCCATCGCCGCATTCGGGTGGGAGTTGAGGATGGCGACGGCCTCCGACGCAGCGCTGGGGTCGAGGGTCCACCGAAACAGCTCGGCGGGCGGGCGACCGTCGAGCGCGGCCGCGTGCAGCAGGCTCTGGAGTGCGGTGCGGGTCTTGCCTTCCCAGAACCCGCCGGACTCGACCCCGCCAGCGCTGAGGCCGGTGGCGGCGGCGAGGCCGTTGGCGCGGATCATCGCGGTCAGCGGGTCGTCGCAGCCGCGAATGGGTGACCATCGGAGTCCTGCGGGGATGCCTTCGGCGAGGTGTTGGGGGTCGAACACGGCGACCGGCCCGCCCTTGCGGCGTCGGGCCCGGAGGGTCGCGGTGAGGTTGTCGGGCCTCGTGCTGGTGGTGACGACCGCGCCGGGTGCGTCGAGGATCGCGTTGATGACGACGTGCAGGCCCTTGCCTGAGCGGGGTGGGCCGATCAGCAGGATCGAGTCTTCGACCGATGCCCATACCTTCGTTCTACGGCTGGCACCGAGGAGGTAGCCGACATCCTGCGGTGCTGGCGTCTGCAAGGAGGGCCGCAGAGTGGCCGCGCGGTGAAGCAGTGCCTTCGCGGATGCTGCGGTCTTGACCTCGTGGCTGGTCGCGATCCCCGCGAGTTGGTGCGGGTCTGTCTCGGTCTTCCGCGTGTGTCGGCGCAGAACGATCCATACCCAGACGGTCCCGGCGGCCAGTCCGACGAGCAGTGCCGTGCTGACGAGCCAGTAGACGACTGGGTTGAGCCCGTCGGCACCGAGCGCGGTCGCCGGGTCGCCGGGGTTGAACAGCACGGCGAGCCCCGCTGCTGCGCCGGCGTCGGGCTGTGGTGTGCCGGTGAGGAATGCGGCGACGCTGCCGGCGGCGCGGAGGACGAGAGCGATCCCGAACGTGCCGATCAGGCCAATCAGGGCGGCGTTGGTGAGTTCGTCGCCCATACCCCCGGCCTGCCGCTGGTTCATGTCAGCCGCCGCACCGCGAGCGTGCCCGAGATACGCCCTAACAGGATCATCTCGTGTGTGCCGTCGGGCAGGTCGTCGAGGTCGATGAGCGACCGCGCTTCGCCTGTCCCGGTGGCGTCGGTACGGGAGACGATCGTCGCGACGGCGACATCCTCGCCCGGCACGAACCCGCCCGCGGTGACCTCCGCCAGACGTGGCACCCGTCGGGCGTGGCGACTCTGACGAGTCTCCGGCACAGGGGCCTCAGACGAGACCACGGCGCGTCGGGGCCTGCGGGTGCGGAGGATATCGGTGAAGACACTCCCGTCGCTCTCGCGCACCTCGACTCGGACCGCGATCGTGCGGTCTTTGGTGATGGCATCCATGAGCGGCCCGAACGTCGCCCGCGTCCACGGGGTCGCGTCCGGCGACGGAAACGGTGCTCCATCGACCGTCGCGGTGAGGGTGCCGTCTGCGGCGACAGTGACGAGGACGTGCGGCAGCTCGACGGGAGCGGTCGCATCGTCGTCGTTCGGGCCCGATCGGCGCGGGCTGGTGAGGTTCATCGGTAGCCTCCTGCTGCGCGGCTGCTGGTGTCAAACAGGGCGAGCTCGTCGGGGTGGAGTTGGTGCTGGCAGACGAAGCTCGAGATCTTTGTTCGCGTCAACAGCGGCGGCACCACGCTCTCCTACTCGGACCTGCTGCTGTCGATGGCCACGAACCAGTGGCAAGAGCTGGACGCCCGTGAGGAAGTCCGCTCGCTGGTCTCCGAGATCAACAGCAACGCCGGGCGCCAGTTCTCCTTCTCCAAAGATGTGGTGCTGAAGACCGCGCTGACGATCGCGGACGTGGATGTGCGGTTCAAGGTCACCAACTTCACCCAGGGGAACATGGCCAAGGTGGAGGCCGCGTGGCCGCAGATCAAGGGAGCCTTGCTGCGTGCTGCGACGGTGCTCCAGCAGTTCGGGTACAACGAACGCAACCTCACCGCGAACAGCGTGATCGTCCCCGTCGCGCACTACCTGCACCTGCGGCGTGCAGGCGACTCCTATCTCGACTCCACCGCGGACGCCGCCGACCGGCTCGCCCTTCAACGGTGGGTGACCCGCTCGCTGGTCAAGCGCGGCATCTGGGGGTCGGGACTCGACACGCTCCTCACCCGCATCCGCGATGTCCTTCGGACCAACTCGGCGAGTGGCTTCCCGGTCGCCGCGGTCGAGGAGGCGATGGCGGCCGTCGGCAAGAGCCTCGCGTTCGACAACGCCGAGATCGACGAACTGCTCAACCTCAAGTACGCCGGCCAGCGAACGTTCTCCGTCCTCTCGGTCCTGTACCCGGGACTGGATCTGAGCAAGAAGTTCCACGAAGACCACATCTTCCCCAAGTCCCGGTTCACCAAGAAGAAGCTCCTCGACGCCGGTGTCCCGCTCGACAGCATCGACGACTACCTGGCTGCCGTGAACCTCCTACCGAACCTCCAACTGCTCGCCGGGACCGCCAACATCGAGAAGCAGGACGGCCTGCCCGCCGAGTGGATCGACACCGCCTTCCCAAGCGAGGACAAACGAGCCACCTACCTCGCCGAGAACGACCTCGACGGCCTTCCACTCGACTTGCCCGACTTCACCTCGTTCTTCGAGCAGCGCAAGCAGCGAATCCGGACCCGCCTCCTCGCCGCTCTGGGAACGACACCGGGCGCACCGGACGACGCGGCGCTCTCATAGCCCACGTGACAGAGCGGGCACAGCCCTGGAGGGGTAGCACTCCGTTGCCAAGCGCGGTTATCTGCTGGTTCTGCGAGAGTTCGCCGGCATCGGTGACCAATCCAGTCGGCAGGCCCATCAGCCACTCCACGAACGCGGGTGCTGGGCGGGGGCCTTCGGTGTCATTCAGGAGGGCCTTTGTCAACCTGATCTGGCCCCGGGTGACGGTTTGAAGTGGCCCCGTCGAGCTGTCTGCTATCAGGCGCAGCAGGAGGTCGGGAGTTCGTTATGGAATAGGTTCGCAGTGAGGCGGATGCTTTCGGCCATGGTGAGGTACGGCGCCCAGGTGTCGGCGAGCTGAGTGACAGTGAACTCGGCTTTGATGGCGTAGGTCGCGGCGAGCATCATCTCACCCGCGGTGTCGGCGAGGGCGTGGATACCGAGCACTCTGCCAGTATCGGCGTCAGCGACGATCTTGAGGCCACCGCGGGTGTTGCGGTTAGTGATAGCCCGAGGCACGTCGGCCAGTCGCAGGTATCGGCAGGCGCACCGGTATCCGACGGCGATGGCTTCGGCTTCGGTGATGCCAGCGGAGGCGAGCTGGGGTGAGGTAAACAGGACGGTGGGTAGCCCGGTGTAGTTGACCTGTTCGTGGTGGCCGAGGGCGTTGCGGGCGGCGATCTTCCCGGCCATCGCGGCGACATACACATACTCCGGCGCGTCGGTGACGTCGCCGGCCGCGAACACGGCTGGGTTTGTGGTCCGCTGTTCCTCGTTCACGACGACGAAGCCGCGCTCGTCGGTCGCGATGCCCGCCGCGCAGAGTTCGAGCCGCTGGGTTCGCGGTGTGCGGCCAGTGGCGATGAGGACACGTTCACCGGTAGCTTCCTTCCCCGTGCGGGTGACGACTCGGGCCAGCCCGTCGTGATTGGTGATCGCTGCTGCACGGTCTCCCATCACGGTGATTCCCTCGGTCAGGAAGGCTTTGCGGAGCTCGGAGGAGAGTTCGGGCTCGGCGTGCGGGGCGAGTCGGCCGATGATGGTGACCTCTACTCCGAGCCGTGCGAAGAGCTGGGCCTGTTCGAGACCTACGAAGCCGCCGCCGATCACCACGAGTGAAGCGGGCAGCTCGGTGAGTTCCATGGCTGTGGTCGACGTGAGGTAGTCGACCTGGTCGAGCCCTGGGATCGCGGGGACGTGGGGCTCGGCGCCGGTGGCGACGAGGTACGATCTGGCGCGAACCGGTCGTCCGTCGACGAGAAGGGTCTCCGCGTTGGTGAAGGTGGCGGTGCCGGGGATGATGTCGAACCCGTAGGCGGCGGCGATGTCGGCGTATTTGGTCTGTCGGAGCATCCTGACCAGTTCATCCTTCTGCTGCACGAGCGCTCCGAGATCGACCGTGTCAGCGGAGGTGGGGGCGCCGGGGAACGGGTTCGTGAGGGCGGCGTGGCGGGTGTGCGCAGCTGCGAGGAGCGTCTTCGAGGGCACACAGCCGACGTTCACGCAGGTGCCGCCGAGCGTTCCGGACTCGATGGCCACCACGCTGGCCCCTTCGAGCCGGGCGTGGATCGCCGCGGACATCGCCGCCCCGCCCGTGCCGATTACCGCAAGATCGAGCTCGCCGTGCTGTGTCATGATGCCTCCTCGTGGTGGACCCGGACCGCTCATCCGGGCGCGTAGGACAGAATGGACCTTCAAGCATGCTTGAAGGTCAAGCCCGCGGCGGAGGTGCCAACGATGCGGATCGGGGAGCTCGCGGAGCAGGCGAGGACGAGACCGTCGACGGTGCGGTATTACGAGGAGCGAGGGCTGCTGCGGCCGCCGGAACGCACGCCCGCCGGCTACCGCGACTATGGTGACGAGACTGTGCAGCGACTGGAGTTCATCGACCGGGCTCGGGCTGCGGGACTCACCCTCGCGCAGACCGCGGAGATCCTCGATATTCGCGATGCGGGACGTTCCCCGTGCGCGCACGTTCAGGACCTGCTTGACCGACGGCTGGTGGAGATCGACGAGCAGCTTGAGCAGCTGCGCGCCCTGCGAGGGAGCATCGTCGAGCTTCGCGCGCAGGCGGCCGCAACGGCGTCCGAAGCCTGCATACCGGAGTCCATCTGCCGCTACCTCTGAACTGCTCGTGGTGCGAGGCCGACGCGCTTGCCAACGGTGGAGACGTCCTGGCAGGGGAACCCGCCGATGAGGATGTCCACCGGCTCCACCTGGCTCCAGTCGATGGTCGTGATGTCACCGAGGTTCGGAGCGCCTGGCTAATAGTGGGCGAAGACGCGGGCGACGGGATCGTTGAGCTCGGAGAACCACACCGTCCTGGCGTTGAGAACGTGCTCGACGGCGAGGTCGAGGCCGCCGTAGCCGCTGAACAACGACCCGATCCTGAGGTCTGATTCGCCGTCGGCGTTGAGGTCGTGCATGAAGGTCGCTCCGGTGACGGTCGTCCCCGGCATCCGTGCCTCATCGAGAACTTATGAGGAGCTGGTCACCTGTCAGGTGCACGGCTCCGACACGCGCCTGCTGCTCAAATGAGCCCTCGCTTGCCGCCGCCCGAGGTCCTCCATCTCCGGCCTTCGCTCCGACCGCCGTCCGAGGTCACACGCCTCTTGCAGATCGAGGTTGAGCCAGGCATTACCGCGGCAGAAGTCACCGGGTGCGGGTGCTCACCTGCCCGGCAGGAGCGGAGGCGAGCATGACAGTTTCGATGCGCGTGATGTCAGCGGGTGACGGCTACAAGTACCTGCTCAAGACGGTCGCGGCGGCCGACGGGGATAGGCCCCTCTCGACGCCGCTCACTCGCTACTACATGGAAGAAGGCACGCCGCCTGGCCGCTGGCTCGGCGCGGGCGTAGCGGCCCTCGGAAAGGGCGAGATTCAGGTGGGCGACCGAGTATCGGAACACCAACTCCAGCTCCTGATGGGGACTGGCCATGATCCGATCACCGACCAACCGCTCGGTCGCGCCTTCCCGACCTACAAGAGCCAGGAAACGCGGATCGAAGCGCGGATCGCCGACCTCGAGCCGACGATGACGCCTGGAGCCAAGGGCGAGGCCGTCGCGCAGATCGTTGCCGAGGAGACGGCCCGGAGCACACGACGTGCGGTGGCCGGGTTCGACTTCACCTTCTCGATCCCGAAGTCCGCATCGGTGCTGTGGGCGGTCGCCGATGCCGGGGTCCAAGCGCTCATCGCGGACGCGCATCATCGCGCGGTTGCGGAGGTGGTTGCGTTCATGGAGCGTGAAGTTGCGGCCACGCGCACGGGTGCTACCGCCGGGGACGGCGCGGTTGCGCAGGTCGATGTCACCGGGCTCATCGCTACCGCGTTCGATCACTTCGACTCCCGCGCCGGCGACCCCCACCTCCACACGCACGTCGTCATCAGCAACAAGGCCAGGACCGTCCTCGATGGGAAGTGGCGCTCGCTTGACGGCAGACCGATGCACGCCGCCGTTGTGGCGCTCTCCGAACTACACGAAGCCGTGTTCGCCGACCACATGACGCGCACCTTCGGCGTCTCCTGGGAGGCCCGAGAGATGGGGCACGACCACAACCCGGCATGGGCGATCAAGGGAGTACCCGAGGAACTGATCGCCGAGTTCTCCACGCGCGCCCGTCACATCGACGTCGAGACCGACCGCCTCATCGCCGAGTACATCGCAACGCACGGACGACGCCCGACACCGGCAGCCATCATGAAACTCCGAGCCCAAGCCACACTCGCGACCCGCCCCGAGAAGCAGGTCCGATCCTTGGCAGACCTGACCGCCGAGTGGCGGGAGCGCGCCACGAAGACGCTGGGGCGGGACGCGACAACGTGGGCACGCCACGTCACCGACAACGACAAGCCGCTGCTCCTGCGCGCGGACGATGTGCCGCTCGACGTGATCGGCGAGATTGGGCGTTCAGTTGTCGAGGTCGTCGGTGAGAAGCGCTCGACCTGGCGGCGATGGAATCTCATGGCTGAGGCCTCCCGGCAGACGATGGGCTGGCGGTTCGCCACCATGCAAGACCGGGAAGCCATCGTCGCGATGGTCGCCGACGCCGCCGAACTCGTCTCGCTTCGCTTGACCCCGCCCGAGCTCGTCGCGTCCCCGGTCGTGTTCCGTCGGTCCGACGGCAGCTCGGTGTTCCGTCCGAAGAGCTCGACCGTGTTCACCTCCGAGTCCCAGTTGGCGGCGGAGGACCGACTCCTCGAACGAGCAGCGAACCTGGCCGGGCCGACGGTGCCGCCCGCGACTGTCGAGAAGATCACGCGCAGCCCCGATGCGGACGGCCGGATGCTCGGCGACGACCAAGCCGACGCCCTGACCCGCATCTCGGTGTCAGGACGGATGCTCGACGTACTCGTCGGTCCTGCCGGGGCGGGCAAGACCACCGCCATGAACGCGCTCCGCCGCGCGTGGGAAGTCGAGCACGGTTCCGGTTCAGTCGTCGGGCTGGCGCCGTCAGCGGTCGCTGCCCAGGTTCTCGCCGACGATCTCGGGATCGGGACTGAGAACACGGCGAAGTGGTGGCAGAACCACCTCATCCACGGCACCACATTCGAGGCGGGCCAGCTCGTCATCATTGACGAAGCCTCCCTCGCCGGCACCCTGTCACTGGATCGCATCACGCACCTCGCGCAAGTCGCGGGCGCGAAGGTGCTGCTGGTCGGCGACTACGCGCAACTCCAATCCGTGGACGCGGGCGGCGCGTTCGCGATGATCGCCAGAGACCGGGCCGACACCCCGGAACTGGTCGACGTTCACCGCTTTACCCATGCCTGGGAGAAGACCGCCTCACTTGAGCTCCGTCACGGACGCACCCCGGCCATCGACACCTACCTTGCCCACGAGCGCATCACCGACGGCGACGCCGAGGCCATGACCGATGCCGCCTACAACGCCTGGCGCGCCGACCGCGACGCCGGACTCGTCTCGGTGCTGATCGCCGAAACCCATGAAGACGTGACCACGCTGAACGGTCGCGCCCGCGCCGACCTGATCCTCAACAAGACGCTGACCCCCGACCACGAAGTCGAGCTGCGCGACGGCACCGCCGCAGGCGTCGGCGACACCATCATCACGCGACTCAACAACCGGAACCTCCGCACCCTGGCCGGGCGGGACTGGGTGCGCAACGGCGACATCTGGATCGTCACCGCCGTCGGCGACGACGGGACCATCACCATCGCACGCGACTACGGGACCGGCACCGTTGTTCGTGACGACGGAACCATCAGGGCTCGCAGACGTGGGCGCAGGTTCGGCGGCAGCATCGTCCTCCCAGCGGCGTATGTGGCTGAGCATGTCGATCTCGGCTACGCAGTCACCGCCTACCGCGCGCAAGGCGTCACGACCGACACCGCGCATGTGTTGGTCGAACCGACCTCGACGAGGGCGACCTTCTATGTTGCGATGACCCGAGGGCGGCACTCGAACCACGCCTACGTGGCTCTCGACCGCGCCGACGACCACACGCAGCCACACCCCGGCGATGACCCGCATGCGACCGCGCGAAGCGTGCTCTCCGGCGTTCTGCAGCACAGCGGGACCGAACTCTCAGCGCGCGAGACCATCGTGGCCGAACAGGAGCAGTGGGGCTCGATCGCGCAGCTCGCCGCCGAGTACGAGACCATCGCCGCGGCGGCCCAACACGACCGTTGGGCCACCCTCATTCGAAGCTCCGGGCTCACCGACGAACAGGCCGAGAGCGCCATCGAGTCCGAAGCGTTCGGTCCACTCACGGCCGAACTCCGCCGAGCCGAGTCCAACCATCACAACCTCGATGCGCTCTTGCCGCGGCTCGTCGCTGCGCGCGGATTCGGCGACGCCGACGACATCGCCGCCGTTCTCCACTACCGCGTCGAGCGGGCGACCGCACGACCCGCAGGCTCAGGCCGGGCTCGCAAGCCGGCACGACTGATCGCCGGCCTCATCCCACAGGCGCACAGCGTGACGAATACCGAAATGCGAGCAGCGCTCGACGAGCGAGAAACACTGATCGAGGCCCGAGTGGACGCCGTACTCGAAGCCGCCCTGGCCGAGAACGCTCCGTGGACGGAAGCTCTTGGAGCGCCGTCAACCGACCGACGACGAGCCGCAGCGTGGCGCAAGGCTGCCCGCGTGGTCGCCGCGTACCGAGACCGCTACCGCGTCACCGAGGACGCACCCCTCGGTGCCCCGCCCGCGTCCGCCGCGCAGAAGATCGACGCCGCGCGAGCACGAACTGCTCTCGATCGAGTTCGTGGCTTCATCGCCCAGATGAGCGAAGTACCGCAGCATTCACAAGGACGCGAAGGCGTCGAGCGCTCGCTGTGAAGCGCGCGCCGGTTGCCGTAGTCAAGACGCATCCGGGAGAAGCACTTCTTCGATCACCCCTGCGCTTGCGGACGTACGTACACGAAGGGTGGGCACGTATCTTGCGCGGTGATCTTCACCATTGATGGGATCGGAGTCGTCCCACTCGTGGACGACCACGCGCAGGGTGTTGGTTAGCCGACCAATGAGAAGCGCAAGGGGGAACGGGCACCGCAGCAGGAGGTGCACCTCAGCGTTGGAGTTGTTGTTCGACAGGGCACGGATGTGCGCGGCGACGTCGGCGGCGATCAGGCCTGCATCAGAGGGGTCGAGCAGCGTGCCGCTCGCACTTGTGAGATGACGCCAAGCCGCGAGAAACGGTTCGTGGCCTTCGATGTACCGAACGAAAGCGGTGTCGCTGCGTTGCGGCAGGAGATCGACATAGACGGCTACGGAGGGCCGGCCGGCTGCGATCGCATAAGGACTTCCTCCTTCTTCTGCGATTTGTACTTGCGGTTGAGCGATGAACCGCGCTTCGCCATCGCTCGCCCAGGTGGCGCCCTGTTGGTCGACCACGTCCATGTGTCCGATTCGAGACGATGGCAAGGCCGCCCCGACTGCGAAGGCCACGGAGAGATGAGCCCCTCCAGCGACACGGAGGCGATGTGCCCCGGAACGGGTCACGGCATCGGGGAGGAGACCGATGGTGTCTTTGAGATCTCGGAGCCCATCGGCGCTCGGAAGCCGTTCGTGATCGGAGGGCCTGAGCCGGATGTCCAGTTCGTCGCCGGTTCGGTCATAGACCTGTGGCGTGTTTCGGGTCTGGAGGCTCAGGCGGAACGTCTGGTCGGTTACCTCGATTCGCTCGCGAAGAGACGCGATTCGGTGCCAGACCAAACCGCGGATCAATGCCAGCAGACCATCGCGCTCGGCGGAGTGCTGATCGACACCGCTCAAGGTGCCGGAGCGAAGTTCCAGGACACGATCGGGAGCGTCGTAATCTGTTCCGCCGCCTTCTGTCTTCACCGAGTTGGTGATGCCGAGTGCAAAGAGTTCGTGGTCGCGGTGTAGCTGGAGGAGTTGGGGCGCTTCCAGCGTCTTCACGACTCTGCTGTTCACCACGTCTGGTGTTGTCACGAGAACGCCGCCGGAGATGCCGGCCGCTATCGCTTGCGTGAGTCGGGCCTCGGTGTCGCCTGGTGGCAGATCGTCTCGGTCCCGCCAGACAGGGATGCCGGCGGCCCTGAGGAGCCAGGCGAGTTCCGCAGCAACACCCGTACCGTCCTTCTGGCGGTACGAGATGAAGACAGGGTCTGCTGGGTCAGGAGTGGCGGAATCGGATGTCATGGCGTCTCCTTGTGTTCGTCAGCTATGGAGGCGGCGTGCTTCGCCGCGTCACTGGCGTATGGACTGTCTCCAGCAGGCGCAGTAGGCAGCCTCTCGGGTACCACCGTCCAGATTCGGTCCCGTTCGATGAGCCAGGTTGCAGCGAGCACTCGTGCCGATGAATCGAACCCAGCGATGATGGCGACGAACCGATCAAACCCCAGTTCGGGGTCGTGCAGATGGCGCATGTAGGACTGGAGATCGACCTCGCTCGGGGAGAGTGTTCCGGTCGGGTGGGTATGCCATTCGCCTATCCACTGGCTACGGTCCTCCAACCAGGCTGAGTCCGCGAGACGCCGGGCGTGGTCGAGGTCTCGCATAAAGGTGCGTTCGCCGCGGGTGGCGTTGGGTCCGGGTCCGCCGGCGTGTCGGATGCTGATCCCATCAGTCGCGTCGTCTCCGAGCAGGATGCCGCCAGTTTCGAGCCCATCGATGGATCGCAACGCCTCGCGCGCGATCGAGCTGAGCGCGACGTCGGTGATTGTCACCGGAGGTACATCTCTTCGACCGGTCATCCTGGCGAGCAGGTCGGGCACGATGTGCGGGGTCTGGGGATGGACGACCACCGAACGTCGCCGGCTTGGCTGAGGTCGAACGGGGCTGCGAGGTCACCTGCTGGTCGGAGACCGATGATGGCGTGTTCGCCGGGAACCTGCTGGGTGTGGTCACCGTGAAGCGATTCCAGCAGCGTCGCGATGGCTACTTTTGCAGCGAACGTGCCGACGTATCGGAGATCAGGCGGCACAGCCGTCATTGGCTGATGGACGCGCCCGGTGCCGTAATCCAACTCCTGATCCGCCTCAGCGTCCATCGCACCCTGGTCTGCAAGCTGCTGCCGTAGACAGAGGAGACATCCGAACCGGGGCGTGGGACGCAGCCGGATGACCTCTCCGATCGAGCCATTGTCGAGCACGCACGCCAAGATCGCCGCCTTCCGTGCGCGCCTGGAGAGGTGGCTGACGACGCGTCTGGGAGCAATACCGTCTGCGGCGCAGAGCACCAGATCGACGCGGTCGACGATGGGCCGGATGTAGTGGGCCTGGGCAACCACGTCACGTTTGTGAGCCACCACTGTCTGCTGCGGCCAGTGCTGGGCGAGGTGGTCCTTCATCGCCGCTACCTTGAATCGCCCGACGCTTTCGGGTCCGAGAGCGTGGCGGAGCATGTTGTGCCAGAGGAATCGGTCCGGGTCGACAAGCTCCACACGTCCGACTCCGTATCCTGCGAGCGCCTCTGCTGCGGCGCTCCCGATGCTGCCGCAGCCCACAACCATGACGCTATTGGCGGCGAGCTGCTCGATCGGCCACTTGCCGGTCAACTGCGCCAGGCCAACAACGTCTGGCTCGATCTCGATAGGGAGCGGTTCCACACCGTCGCGTCGGACAGCCCATCCCGCAAACTCCGAAGCCCCGGCCTCCGCCAGCTCTGGTGGAAGGTCGGGGTCGTGAGTGACAACCACGCCAAGGTTGTTGCCGGGGTCAGCGACGCCTGGCACCAGCTCCCTGAAATCCTTGAACCCGATAGAGATATCGGGGCGTCTGGACAAGAAGAGATGGTGAAGATGGGCGTCGTTAGGTGCCACTCTGATCCACTGAGCTGCATGATGGGGGTCGCCTGAACGAAGCGCGGCGTACTCGCGCGGGACTTCGGCTGGAAGACGGATGTCTTTGCCGGTTTCCACGGTCTGGACGACGTACATATCGTCTGCGGGAACGCGGCGGAGCACCAGTGATCCGCGCGAGAGGTCGGAGCCTGCGATCTTGGTGACCGCGTCTCGGGGCATCACGATGTAGGGATTACGGGGAGACACCCGCGCCTCCAACCTCGTCCGGGTCCGGTGTTTCAGCTACTCGCTGAATCGCTCGATCAATCAGGTGGTCGTGCGATGGGTCAGAGACGATGCCATTGACCGACATCTCATCGATGACCCCAGCCTTCATGAGGGCGTACTCGATCCGCCACCCCGATGCCTTCGCCAGAAGCTCGGTGAGGCTGGCCTCGGGCTGCCAGCCGCCATCGCTCTGGAGCAGACAGAGCGATCCTCCTGGGGCTACGTGCCATGCGGACTGTGTCTGTTCCCAGATCGACGGCTCCGGATCGAGGGAGTAGATGGTCGGCGGAACCATCGGGTGCGCTGCGGAGTAGACGACGAGCACCTGCAGTTCCCGGTCCCCGAGCAGCTCATCGAGAGCTTCGGGCCTCGGCCGCTCGAAAGGCCAGCGGGGGAGGACACCCATCCATCCGCCGTGCGGTAAGCCGTCGTCTGCGGGGGTCTGGTACTCGAGCAATGGCGCGAACGCCTGGACCTCACTCTGATCGCGCGCCAGTCGCACAGGTTCGCGCTCAGTCCAGAGGACGGGGTTGAGCGGCGTAGTGCCCGTGCCGCGATCTGGACCTGTTGCGCGGGTCATCCTTGCGGAGTGTTCTTCACAGGACGGGGCGAAGCGGGCACGACCGCGGGCGCCGGGTTACCAGTGGAGGCAGGAGGCTTCGGGAAATCGTCCCCAAAGACCTCACCCCAGTGCTTGATCGCAGCCGCAGTGTCGTTGTTCGCCTGCGCCTGGAACGCCTTGATGGCGTTGTCTCGTGCGGACCGTAGGGCGTCGGCGAACGCGTCGTAGTCGATGTCGGGCTGAATCGGTCCGCAGAGTCCAGCGGGATCGGCGACGTCGTTCCCGCCCTCGATGTGGTAGCAGGCGCTCACGAAGAACTGCTTGATCGCAGCCGGCTGGTTGACGTCCGTCGGCAGGAAGTCGAGCGCGAGGACCTCCACAACGAGAGACTTGATGTTGGTGTCTTGCTCGGCAGCCCACCACTTGAGCATCCGAACAGTGCCGGCGAACTTGTTCCACTGCGCGTGCCGATCCGCGACCTCGGCGATCAGGAACTCTGGGTCGCAAGCGACCCAGTCTTCCGAGAGCGCCTCAGGAATGAGGAGCCGCCCATCGCGGCGAAGCGCAGGCATGGCATCAACCGTGAACGCGTCAGGATCGTCGGGGTCATCCAGGAAGCACTTGACGGCATGGTTGCGCCACCGGGTCAGCCGGACGGCGTGGTCGTAGGTGCCGTTCGTCGCCCCGAGCATCGCGTTGACACGCCCGCGCGTGTAATCGAGAGCATCCGCGGCGGAACCTCCCGGAGTTCCCCACTCAGGATGCTCCTCCTGATCGAAGACGACGATCACATCGACGTCATGGATCGGGTCCTTGTGTGTCCCTCGCGCGAGCGATCCGGACGCGATGACTTCCTTCACGTCGACCTCGGCCCCGAAGGCACCCTTGAAGAGATCGCGTCGAGTGCGGGCTTCGCGGACGTGCGCGATGTCGGCGTTCACGACGTCCTGGAAGGTCTTGAAGGCGTCAGTCACGCTCATAGTCGTTCTCCTGATTGGTTCGTCTGGTCGATCACCGTAGCCGCTGCCACCGACATTGCGGTGCGGTGCGGAGCGCGGCACGGTCCCTACTTCTTCTTGCTGCCCCTGCCGGTGCTCTCGTTAGTCGTGGTCTTCGGGTGACGCTTCACCGTGGACTGCTTCACGAACCGGCCCGTGACCGCGCTGCGTCCTCGCTTGCCTGCCATGTTCCTCACCTCCTCTGTAGTTCGTGCTCGATAGCGTGTCTCCAGGTTGGAGCACGTCACGACTGTATCAGCAAAGCGTCATCGGTATCGTTGAGACACGCTGTGTCGTATCAGCAACGAGTCAACGACGCGCTAGGCTTGCGCTCATGGAACGGAGACGGACAGAGGCGGCTAACGCGGCGAGTCCAGCATGACAGGGACCTCCGACACCGCCCCGGGCATGGAGCGACTCGACCTAACGCAACTAGGTGCGATGCTCCGCGAACGTCGGGGGAAGCTGTCGCTTCGTCAAGCGGCTGCCGAGGCTGGCGTCAGCTTTAGCACCTTCACTCGCATCGAGGCAGGTGCTCAGCCTGACCTGACCTCGTTCACGCTCCTGTGTGCGTGGCTCGGCGTGTCGCCCGGGCAGTTCTTCATGCCGACGGCGTTGCGCGAGGTGGCGCCAATCGATGAGGCGATCGCGCATCTTGCTTCCGATCCGCGCCTTGAACCGGATGCTGCATCCAAGATCGCAGAGATGCTGCGCAGCATGTACGACGCCCTGGCCAAGGCGCCGGCTCAGCGCCAGGTGGTTGCTTGCCACCTCCGCGCCGCTTCGATGCTCCGGCCCGGAGTGCCCGAACGGCTCAACTCGCTCTTGGGTGAGATGCACAACAAGTTGGCCGCGCGCGTTTCGGCTGGGGAGCTGTGACGCTACGTCGCGGGTTCAAGGCAGAGGCCGAACGCGAGGCCGCGCGGGTTCGGAAGGAACTTGGACTCGCCTCGCACGATCGCCTTGATCCGCGCGATCTCGCCAAACACCTGAATGTGTCGATCGTTGATGCCGCAGACTTGGTGGACATCAGCGAGCTCGAAGAGTTGGAGCGACTGCAAGCGTTCGCCTTCTCTGCCGCGACCTTTGAGATCGAGGATCGCCGGATCGTTGTCGTTAGCCCACTCCGGACTCCGGGTCGGCAGAACAGCGATATTGCGCACGAATTGGCGCACATCATGCTGAAACACGATCTTGCTGAGATTCGTGAACTCAACGGGATGCCCTTCCGGACCTGCAAACCAGAGGAAGAGGAGGAGGCCACGGCCTTCGGGGGCACACTTCTTCTTCCGCGCCCACTCCTTCTCAGTGCAGCGCGTCGACGAACGCCCGTTGACCAAATTGCCGGCCAGTACGACGTGACGGTCGAGATGGCGCGCTTCCGTTACAACACCACCGGTGTCGCCAAGCAGGCTGTGTCCCGATAGGCGGGTCGAGAACGATCCGCGGTTGGTTGCCGCTGTGAATCTCGGCGACCGAACGCTTGACCTGGGTTGGGGCCGTTCTTGTGCGCGACCAACGACTCGATATCGCTGGTGCCGGTGACCAGCCTCGCGAGGCCATCCTGCAGGAGGAGGTGTGGGCCTGTGCTCGTCGCGCTGGTCACTGGACCGGGAACAGCACCGACGGCGCGGCCGAGCTCGTGTGCGCGCCGGGCCACGGTCATTGATCCGGAGCGAGCACCGGCCTCGACCACAACAGTCGCTCCGGAGAGCGCGGCCATTAGGCGTGCGCGAGAGAGGAAGCGATGGCGCGTAGGCACCGCGCCAGGTGGAACCTCACTCACCATGAGGCCGAGGTCAGCGACTCGCTCAAGCAGTTCACGGTGACCCGTCGGGTAGGGGCGGTCAACGCCGTTCGCCATGACCGCGATCGTGTCGCCACCGGACGCCAGCGCCGCTCGATGGGCAGCCCCTTCGATGCCGTACGCACCGCCTGCCACCACGACCCGTTCAGCGTTGGCGAGATGGGAGGCCAACTCCGCGGCGACATGCTCGCCGTATGAGGTTGCGGCCCTCGCGCCTGTGATCGTCACGAAATCGCTGAGCGGTCGTGCGAGGAACGATGTCGTGCCACGAGCCCAGAGGACGTAAGGCCGTCGGTCGCCAAGATCGTCGAGCGCAGATGGCCATTCCTTGTCGCCGGGGATCAGCGTGCCGATGCTTGCGCGCTCGGCTTCGACGATGTGCTGCTCAAGTGTCCGAGTGTCTGCGCGCTCGAACTGGGCGCGCCAGACCTGCGCGTCAACGGCGCTGAGGCCTGTCACGGAGTCATCACGCTCAGCGAGCCGAAGCACCTCAAGCGCTCCCAGCTCAGCCAACAGACGGCCTGTCACGGCGTCGTCTGGTTCGACGATCATCGACAGCACCATCCGTGCTGTGCGCTCGTCCTGGACTACCTGGCTCAGGTTCGTCATCCTCGGGTCCTCTCACTCCTACAGGAGGTGTGCGCGACGAGCCCGAACCCGAAGGGTTCCGTGAACGCCGACCCCGGCGTACAGTGGATAGTGAGGCAGGTTCTCCTCATATTGCGGGTCCTCCGGGACGGCCTACGGGCGCTCACACACGTTCTGCCTCCTCGACGGAGTAACACGTGTAACGAGAGGCCCGTCATGTTCCGCCTTATCTGGACGCTCAGCGTTCGCACCCGCGGCTATCTGCACCGCTACATGCCGAGCAACCGGCTGCTCGCTGCAATCCGCACCCGTCGCGGACTCAAGTGGGGGATACCCGCGATGCTGGTCGCGCTTCCGTACATCCTGATCGCCAGCGTCTGCTCTAGCTCGGCAGCCGACGGTGGCCCCGGCTGGCTTCACCTCATCGTCCTGTGGGCATGCTGGAACGCACTGAAGTTCATCATCATGGGACCCGTGAGCGTCGTTCTGCTCATCCGCGCGCGCCTGCGCGAGGCCGCGATCCGTCGTCACCAGCGCCACGACTCGCTCGTCGAGGCAAGCCCCCGTGAGCCAGCTCTTCGTGTCTAGGCTCAACCGCCCACGGCAGCGGCTGCCGTGATGCGAGAACCACGGCGCCCGCCAGGCCGGATCACGACACCGTGCGAAGCGAGCGCTTGCCGGACTGCCTGAGGCCCCACCCCAACCTTCACGCCGACCTCTACCAGCGTCAACCCGTTGAGGTAGAGGTCGGCTGCTTCGTGGATGCGGGAAGGATCGAACCGCCCGCGGCGGATCGTCACCTCCCGACGGGTGAGGTGCATGGCGACCGTGCGGCGGTTCACTCCGAAGCGGGATGCCAACTCGACGAGCGTCGCGCCCTCGCGATACTGCGCCACCAGATCGTCGACCTGCTCCGGGCGAAGGAGGGTTTGAGCCATCCCAAGTGATCGCACCACTCGCCCCCTGGAGTCGGAAACGGTAGGCTCGGAGGAGCGCTGGTCGTGGTTGTAGAAGTCCCGTGACCTGCGCAAAGACAGGGTTTTCAGGTGTGGGCAGGGGTTCTCAAACTCTCTACGGAGGTCCACCCTCGCATCCGCGTGTCCCTGCTCGAAACGTCGTCAACTCCGGCAGTTGACGACGTTTCGAGCAGGGACACGCGTCATTCGAGGGTCGCGAAGAGAGCCACCGCGAAGATGACGTAGAAGCCGGCTGCGACGGTGAGCCGGCCCGCGGTGATCGTGCCGCGCCGGAAGAGCCGCTCCAGGTAGATCACGGCCGCGAGGGTGGCTGCGCCGGCGAGCAGCAGCGGGGTGTCGAACATCCACGGGGTGCCGAGCAGGCCGATGCCCGAGGGAACCGTGGCCTGGATCATCATGGCGCCGGAGATGTTGGCCAGAGCCAGTCGCGTCTTGCCCTGCCGCACCCAGATGACGGCGTTGAGGATCTCGGGCAGCTCGGTGGCCACGGGTGAGAGCAGCAGCGCCACGACGACTGCGGGCAGGCCGAGCGCGGGGCCGGCCCACTCCAGCTGCCGCACGAACAGCTGGGAGGCCGCGAAGATGACGGCCAGGGTGACCACCGTCTGTACGAGCACCGCCCAGGTCGCCGGCGAGGGGCAACGGCGCTGCAGCTTGAGCGGCTCGAGCTCGTCGTGCGAGGCGACGTCGCCGTCGTCGCGCATCTCCCGCCAGAAGTAGACGCCGTACGCGGCGAAGAACAACAGCCCCAGCCACGGCTTGATGGCGAACGCGACAAGGCCGAGCCCTACCTTGACGACGAAGATGACGATGAACCAGGTCTGATCGGTGGCCATCCGCCGGAAGTCGACGCCGGCGAAGTCGTCGGTCGCCGCTGCGCGGGCAGGCCCGCCGCCGTCCCGAGAGCTCAGGGCGGCGCGGGTCTTGCTGCGATGCCGCAGCAGCAGCATGGCCCCGGTGACGCCGTACGCGATGGTGCCCACCACCAGCGGACCACCGAGCGCGGCGCCGACGGCGATGTCGTCGCCCGCTTCCTCGCTGCCGAACAGCACCGCGACGAGCGTCACGACGCTCTCCGGCAGCGCGGTGCCTGCAGCGGCCAGGATCGAACCGACGGCGATCGACCCGACCTGCAGCCGCGCGCCGAGCCACTCGACGGCGTTGACGAACCACTCGCAGGCGACGTAGATCGTGACGGCGCACGCGAGCAGCAGCACGACGTGGATCAAGGGGCGCTCCCTCTCGTTCGCATCACGAGCGGAAGGACGACCGGGCGGACGAACCTCGACTCGTGACAGACGCGGATGTCCGACACGGGTCGAAGGTCTCGCCCACCGCCACCAGTGGCTCCGGTGTCGGCCCGGGCGCCGGGACCGGCTCCGAGGAGCGGTCCAGCATGTCGACGCACCGGCGAGGAGGGCTACTCCCCTTCAACGACGCCGACCCTAGTGGATGTCGAGCGCAGGGGGTACCCGCCGTCCCCACCGTGGGACCGGGCCGGGCCGGTCGCTGCTCAGCCGAGTTCGTGGACGATGTCGTCGACCCGCGCCTTGGCGTCCCCGAACAGCATGCGCGTGTTGGGCCGGAAGAAGAGCGGGTTCTGCACCCCTGCGTACCCGGTGGCCATCGACCGCTTGAAGACGATGACGTCACGTGCATCCCAGACACGCAGCACCGGCATGCCGGCGATCGGCGAGGAGGGGTCGTCGTCGGCGGCCGGGTTCACCGTGTCGTTGGCGCCGATGACGAGCGCGACGTCGGTGCTCGCGAAGTCCGGGTTGATCTCGTCCATGTCGAGCACGATGTCGTACGGGATCTTGGCTTCTGCCAACAGGACATTCATGTGTCCGGGCAGCCGGCCTGCGACCGGGTGGATCGCGAACCGGACGTTGATGCCACGGGCGATCAGTCGGGCAGCCAGGTCGGCGACCGGGTACTGGGCCTGCGCAACCGCCATGCCGTACCCGGGGGCGATGACCACCGACCGGGCGTCCGAGAGCAGGGTGCTCACCTCGTCGACGCTCGCCTCGCGGTGATCGCCGTAGTCCCGTTCCTCGCCGGACACCTGCCCGTCGGAGCCGAACCCGCCGGCGATCACCGAGACGAACGAGCGGTTCATGGCCTTGCACATGATGTAGCTGAGGATCGCACCGGAAGCGCCGACGAGTGATCCGGTGATGATCAGCAGGTCGTTGTCGAGCATGAAGCCGGCAGCGGCTGCGGCCCAGCCGGAGTACGAGTTCAGCATCGACACCACCACCGGCATGTCACCGCCGCCGATGGCCGCGACGAGGTGGAAGCCGAGGAACAGCGCGAGGGCGGTCATCACGAGCAGCGGGACCACGGCGGTGCCCGACTTGTCGACCATGAACCACACCAAGAGGCCGGCGGACACCAGCAGGATCAGCAGGTTCAGCAGGTGGCGTGCCGGCAGCACGAGCGGAGCGGACTTCATGCGCCCCGAGAGCTTGAGGAACGCGACGACCGACCCGGTGAGCGTGACGGCGCCGATGAACACCCCGATGAACACCTCGGCGAGGTGGATCGCGGCCATCGTCCCGACGTCGGCTGCGCCGGGTTCGAAGTACGAGGTGAAGCCGACCAGGACCGCGGCGAGCCCGACGAAGCTGTGCAGCATCGCGATCAGCTCGGGCATCTGGGTCATCTCGACCGTACGGGCACGCCACGCGCCGATCGCGGCGCCGACGAGCATCGCCACGATGATCAACGTCAGCGTGATGGCGAACGGGCGCTGGTCGGGCAACAGTTCGGCGTTGCGCGCAGCGAGCAGCAGCGTGGCGACGAGCGCCAGCACCATGCCGGCCATCCCGAAGGTGTTCCCGCGCCTGGCCGTCTCGTGCTTCGACAGACCGGCCAGGGCGAGGATGAACAGGACGCCGGCCACGATGTAGAGGCCTTGGACCAGCCCGGTCAGGTGCTCGGAGAGCAGGATCTCGTCCATGTGATCAGCCCTTGTGGAACATCTGGAGCATCCGGGAGGTCACGAGGAAACCGCCGAAGATGTTGATGGATGCGACGAGCACAGCGATGGTCCCCAGCACCGTGACCAGCAGGTTCTCGTGCCCGATCTGCAGGATGCCGCCGACCAGGATGATGCCGGAGATCGCGTTCGTCTCGGACATCAACGGCGTGTGCAGCGCATGGACGACGTTGGAGATGACGTAGTAGCCCACGAAGATCGCGAGCACGAACACTGTGAAGTGGTTGAGCAGTGCCGAGGGGGAGTACGTCGCGAGCAGCAGGAACAGCAGGGCCGCGAGGCCGGCGCCGTAGAGCCGGATCCGCGGGTCGCGCGGCCGTGGGGGCGGTGGTGGCGCGGGCGCGGGGGCAGGCGCGGGCGGTGGGGCGGCCGAGACCTGCACGGGGGGCGGTGGCCAGAGCAGCTCGCCGTCCCTTGCCACGGTCATGCCGCGCTGCACCACGTCGTCGAGGTCGAGCACCGGGCAGCCGTCATTGCCCGGGGTCAGCAGTTTGAACAGGTTCACCACGTTGGTGCCGAACAGCTGGCTGCTCTGGCCGGGCAGCCGGCTGACGAGGTCGGTGTACCCGATGATCGTCACCCGGGACGCGGTGGTGACCCGCTGCCCGGCGACGGTGCCCTCCACGTTGCCGCCGTTGGCTGCGGCCATGTCGACGATCACCGAGCCGGGCTGCATGCCGGCGACCGTCGCCGCGGGCACCAGGCGCGGGGCGGGACGCCCGGGTATCAGCGCGGTCGTGATCACGATGTCGGCCGCACGGACCTCGGCGTCGTACATCGCGGCCGTGGCCGCCTCCTGCGCCGCCGTCATCTGCTGCGCATACCCGTCGACGGAGGCCTGTTGCTCCATGTCGACGAAGACGAACTCGGCGCCCATCGACTCGACCTGTTCGGCGACCTCCGGGCGGACGTCGAACGCGCGGACGACCGCACCCATGGCGCGAGCGGCACCGATCGCCGCCAGGCCGGCGACGCCGGCGCCGACCACGAAGACACGTGCGGGTGGGACCTTGCCGGCGGCGGTGACCTGCCCGGTGAACTGCCGGCCGAACGCGTGCGCCGCCTCGACGACCGCCCGGTAGCCCGCGATGTTGGCCATGGACGAGAGCACGTCGAGCGCCTGCGCCCGGGAGATGCGCGGCACCGCGTCCAGGGCCAGCGCGGTGACACCCGCGGCGCGCAGCTTCTCCAGCAGGTCCGGGGAGCTGCCCGGCGCCATCAGGGACACCAGCACGGTGCCCGGGCGCAGCCGCGCGATCTCGTCGTCGCTCGGAGGGTTCACCTTGGCGACGACGTCGCTCGCCCACACCGTTGGGCCGTCGACGATCCTGACGCCTGCTGCTGTGTACGCCTCGTCGGGCTGGTCGGCCCGGTCTCCGGCTCTCGCTTCGAGGACGACGTCGTACCCGAGCTTTCGCAGCTCGGCCGCTGTCGCGGGGGTCGCCGCGACGAGCGTCTCCCCGGCCTTGGACTCGCGAGGAATCCCTATCCGCACAGAACTACCTCTTCATCCGGGCGCGGCGGCGGTCGCAGGCCAGTTGCGGTTCGTAGGAGCGATCCGGTGCCGCCGGCACTCGCGACGGATGGTCCGCAGCTGTCGCAGCTCTCCGGCTCCGCTCCTCCTGACGGCGACGTCACAGCGTTCGCTCGTCCGTGACGGGCCAACGATAGAAGAGGCACCCGACGGGCCCGTCGTCGGCACGCCCGAGCCCCGGCCACTCCCGTGACCAGGGCTCGGAGCGAAGTGGCTCCCGTGACCGGTTGGGTGCGCTCAGCGGCGGATTGCGGCTCGGGCGCCCTGGATCCAGGCGTTGCCCGGGTAGACCACGATCACCCGGCTTCCCGGTGCCACCGCGCCGGTACGCACGAGGGCGCGCCCGCCGCGCAGCGGGGCGGTGTACGTACGACCGCCCGCCTTGACCGTCACCTTTCCGGTGGCGGAACCTCCGGTGCCGGTGATCGAGACCGTGACCGTGCCGGCGGAGTAGCGGGCCGCGAGCACGGGCTGCGCCTTGCCGACCGGATCGCTGCGGCTGCTCGTGCTCGACCCGGCAGCACGGCCCGGGGCCGTCCCGGTGAAGCGTACGGAGATCCGCTTGCCCAGCTGACCCTTGCGCGGTACGAACCGGGCTCCGGTGGCACCCTCGACCGGCTTGCCGGCGCTGAGCCACTGGTATGCCGTTGTCGCCTTCGCCGGCGCCCACGTCGGTGGCGTGGCGGTCAGGGCCTGCCCGATCCGGGCGCGGCCGGTGATCGAACCTGCTTCGACGACCGTGACCGGCGCCAGGTCGGCGACCGGCCCGACGGCCGGCGTGACCCAGATGCGCGTCCCGACGCGGGCCGAGACTGCAGTTATCCGGGTGCTGATCATCGCCCCGGCATCCGATGTTCCCAAGGTCGGGCGGACGCCAGGCCGCAGGCATCGGCGGCCGCTGTACTGGGACCGGAGTTCGCCGAAGCCCTCGCGCTCTCGCAGGTGGTTCGCGCGCCGGCGGCAGCGCGGCTGGGGTGGACCCCGTCCCGTCCCGACGCCGTCAGCGACCTGGCGGCAGGTTCCTACGTACGCGTGCCGGCCTGATCGGACTCGCGCGGCGCTCTCGCGACGTCTGGCGCCGGTCGGTCACCTGTTCGGGACCGACCGGCGATATGCGGTGCCGTTGGCGGCAGCCGGCAGTGTGTCCCTGCTCGAAACGTCGTGAACTCCGTGAGTTGACGACGTTTCGAGCAGGGACACGCGACTCGCCAAAGCTGGTACGGAACGGACGCGCGCAGTTTCCGGGCCGTAGCTCAGGTACGGCGCGAGGTGCGCCCGAAGATGGCGATCCCGATGGCGGCGAGCACCGCGCCCACGATCCAGAACCACCACCGCACGCCGCCGTTGGCGTTTTCGTACCCGAAGATTCCGCCCAGGATCGCGGTGGCGACCAGCGAGGCGATGATGCCGATGACGATCGTCATGAGGATAGAGATGTCCTGCTTACCGGGCACGAGGAGCCGCCCGAGGGCTCCGATGATCAGCCCGGCGACGATCGCTCCGATCAACGTGCCGATCATCTGTCATCTCCCATCGCGAACGAATCACGTGCCCAGCCGATCACCGGCATGTCGATCAACTTACTGGATGGTGGAGGTATGCGCGCGTCGGCGAGTGGAGCGCGCGAACTGGTGAGTCGGGCCGTGCTCGCCGAGATCGCTCTCGGCGCGCGCTTTGCCCCGCGAGAACTTACAGTTCCAGCGACGGCACCCGACCGGCGTGCCTCGAACGGAAGAGCAGGAGACAGGCCGTGTTGATCCTTGGCGTCATTCTTCTCATCATCGGATTCATCCTGAAGATTCCGATTCTCTGGACCATCGGGGTGATCCTGGCCGTGATCGGTCTGATCCTGATGCTGCTCGGATCTTTCGGGCGCCCCGTCGGCGGTAGACGGCACTACTACTGACCGGGCCACCCCCAGCCGGTGACGGTCGCGCGAGGTAGGCCCGGGTCTCAGAGGTCGACAGACCCGCTGATCGCGACGTGCGCACGGCCTCCGACCCAGACCTGCCCTGCGTCGGAGGTCAGGCGGACCAACCCCGAACGGCTCATGGCAGTTCCCTGCCGGGCGAGGTAGGGGCTGCTCGCCCGGCCGGTGCTGAACAGCCACTGTGCGGCAGCGGCGTTCAGGCTTCCGGTCACCGGGTCCTCGCGGAGTGGCCCCTCTCCGTCGGTGAAGAACGCGCGCACCTCGAACTGCGCAGCATCCTCCGGATCCGTCGGCCCGATCACGCCGATGTCCCACCGTCCCGGATGGTCCGATGCGTCGGGGCGCAGCGACAGCACCGTGTCGGCGCTGTCGAGGAGGACACCGACCCAGCCCGGACCGTTGTCCAACCATTGTGAGTCGAGCACCCGTGCCGGCTCGACGCGCAGCAAATCGACGACATCTGCGAGCAGTGCGGGATCGACGGGTCCCGAGCGGGCCAGCGGGGGTGCGGCGAAAGAGAGCAACTCGCCGTCGATGCGCACCGCGACCAGCCCGGCCTCACTCTCCTGCACGACGGTCCCGGGCACCCGGGGAACGCCCCCGGCGTCCAGCCAGGCGCGCGCCGTGCCGAGGGTCGGGTGACCCGCGAACGGCAACTCGGTGCGCAGGCTGAAGATGCGCACCCGGTAGTCGGCGTCGGCGCGGCTCGGCGGTAGCACGAAGGTGCACTCGGACAGGTTCGACCACACGGAGAACCGCGCCAGCTCGGCAGTCGAGAGCCCTTGTGCGTCGAGCACCACCGCCACCGGGTTGCCGGCGTACGGTGCCGTACCGAACACGTCCACCTGCCGGAAAGGCCGCTCCACAAGCGCAGCATGACACCGCGACCGGCCGCCGCGGATAGTGGGACGACCCGGCCGTCCCTGGGACGATGGCGATCGTGGAGCCCGCTCGCCCGTCGCGGTCCGGCGATGCGCACGGTACGGCGACGGGCACGGCGGCATGATCGCGCTGCTCGCCGCGCTCGCCGGCACCGTGGGGTACGGGGTCGGTTCGATCCTGCAGGCGCTCGGTGCCCGGCGGGCACGTGGCCCGGCGGTCGTCGCCCAGCCGCTCTACCTCGCGGGGCTGGGCTGTGACGGGGCCGCCTGGGTCTGCTCGTTGCTCGCGCTCCGCGGTCTGCCGCTCTTCGCCGTGCAGTCGTTGCTGGCCGGCTCGCTCGCCGTCACCGTCGTGCTCGCCCGGATCTTCCTCGGCGCCGTGCTGCGCGTAAGGGACGGCGTCGCTGTCGCCGTCGTCGCGCTCTCCCTCGCCATCGTCGCGGTGGCCGCCGGCGCCGAGTCGGCTGCGGCGCCGCCGGACGGCTTCCGTGCCGCAATGCTCACGGCGCTGGCCGTGACGGCCGTGCTGTCGCTCGTGGCGTACCTCGCGCGCCGGCCGTTCCCGTTGGCGCTGCTTGCGGGGATCGCCTTCTCCGGCGCGGCGCTCGGCGCCCGCGGGATCGAAGCGGACGACGTGCGCCGGCTCGTCGCAGACCCGGCCGCCTGGACCATCCTCGGGTTCGGGCTGTTGGGGGTGCTCTGCTACGCCAGGGCCCTCGAGGCCGGCGCGGTCGGCCCGGTGACCGCCGTGCTGTGGGTCGTGGAGGTGGTGGTGCCCGGCCTGCTCGGTGTCCTCCTGCTCGGTGACCAGCTCAGACCCGGCTGGGAACTGCCCGGGGCGATCGCCGTAGCGGCCGCGATCATCGGCTGCGTCGTGCTCGCGACGAGCCCCGCGCAACCGGACTCTTGACGTTGCGCATCTGCGGGCCGAAGGCGCGCAGCCGGCCGTACCGGCCCTGCCGTGTCGTGTCACTCGTACGCTGCTGCTGGTCGTGGAACCGGGTGCGACAGCAGCGCAGGAGGAAGACGTGGAGGCAAGCGGGAGCTCGCCACGGTCCGGCAGTGCACCGTCGGCAGTACCGGGCGCCCTGCCGCGGATCGACTACCTCGCCACCGGTGGCACGATCGCCTCGCTGCGGCACCTCGGGGCGAGCGGTGTGGCACCGCAACTCACGGCCGAGCAGCTGCTTGATGCGATCGGCGGCATCGGCGACGTCGCGGACCTTCGTGCGGCGCAGTTCCGTCAGCTTCCCTCCGCCGCGCTCTCGTACGACGACGTGCTCGAGCTGCACACCGAGCTCGAATCGCGAATGGCAGCCGGTGCGGCGGGATTCGTCGTGTCGCAGGGCACCGACACTCTCGAGGAGGTCGCGTTCGCGCTCGACCTACTCTGGCGGCATCCCGTACCGATCGTGCTGACCGGCGCGATGCGCAGCGCCTCGGACACCGGCGGCGACGGCCCTGCGAACTTGCTGGCGGCGGTGCAGGTGGCGGCCAGCCCACAGGCTCGCGGGGCCGGGGTGCTCGTCGTCATGGGCGGGGAGATCCATGCCGCGCGCTACGTCCGCAAGCTGCACGCCTCGAGCACCGCCGCGTTCGGTTCGCCGCTGACCGGGCCGCTGGGCTGGGTGAGCGAGGGTCGCGCGACGCTCGCCGTCCGTCCGGGCCGGCGCAACGGGTTGCCGCGTCCGGTCACCTCACCGGTGCCCGCGGTGGCGCTGGTGCGGGTCGGAATGGACGACGACGGGCGGCTGCTCTCGGGCATGGAACGCCTGGGATATCACGGCCTTGTCGTCGAAGGGATGGGCGGTGGACACGTACCGCCGCGGATGGCGCCGCTGCTCGGCGACCTCGCCACCCGGCTGCCGGTCGTACTCGCCAGTCGTACCGGCGGCGGCGAAGTCCTCACCGGCACGTACGAGTACCCGGGAAGCGAGATCGACCTGCTGGCCCGCGGGCTGATCCCTGCGGGAGTGCTCGACGGGCTCAAGGCACGTGTGCTGCTCGCGCTCTGCCTCGCTGCCGGCTGTTCCCACGAGGAGATCGCTTCTGCATTCGCGGGACTGCGGTAATCGCTGCGCGCTGACCCGCCGTCGGCCTGCCACACCGTCGTGCTCTGAGACGAAACGGCAGCCACAACCACACGCTGTTCGAGCCCGGCCGAGTCACGTTGCACATGGTGGCGCGGCCGTCGACGCATGAAAGACCGGGCGAGTACCTGGTGGTCGAGCGTAGTCGAGATCACGCAAACCATGCTGTCGCTACAGAAACAACGGCCACAACCAGACATTGGTCAAGCGCAGTCGAGTCACCTGGCGCCCGGTGGCGCGCCCGTCGGCGCGTGAAGGACCGGGCGAGTATTCGGTGGTCGAGCGTAGTCGAGACCACTTTGGTGATCATGGTCTCGACTACGCTCGACCGACGACTGGTTGCGTCAACTCTTTCGGAGCAGCACCCCGGGCACTTCGGGCCGCCCTGGACGGTGGAAAATCCGGCTGCGGTCGCGGGCACTCACGGTACGGCCCGGTCATTTTCGACTCAGACCATGTGCGCCATGTGGTCTCGACTACGCTCGACCACCGAGGGGTCACCCGGGTCTGATCACTGAGGGCGGAGTTGGTCTCGACTACGCTCGGCCACCGAGGGGCCAAGCGGGTCCGGATTGCTGGGGCAGTCTTGACTAGGTCGGCTACCGGGTGGGTGACCTGGGAGGCGAGAACCGAAAGAACACCAACGGTTTCGGTGGGTGGCGCGCGGGCCCTTCTTCAGGGCCGGGTTCGTCGCGGTGGGGCGATGAACTCCCAATAGTCGGCGGCCAGGGGGCTGACCCCGGGCCGGGCGACGATCTTCCACTCACCGTCGTGAACCATCCGATGGTGACGCGCACACAGGAGAATCAGATTGCCGGGATCGGTCTCTCCGCCCAACCACCACTCGAGGACATGGTGCGGCTGGCAGCGCGACACGTCGGCGTAGCAACCAGGGAAGCGACAGTGCCGGTCTCGGACGGTGAGCATCCGCCACACC
>JAFIHG010000044.1 GCA_017848795.1 Candidatus Nanopelagicales bacterium
CCGATCAGTGCCGAACCGACCGGTTCGCCATCGCTGGTGGTCACGATCGACCCGTTCGACTGCCACGGGAACACGAGCTGCCCTATCCCCGTGATCGCCAGCGGATAGACCACGCCCAGAACAACCGTCAACACCAGCATGGCGCGTGCGGCGACGAGGATGACGCGCGTGTTCGCGCGAATGTGGGTATTCATGATGACCTTTCACTGGTGAATCAGAATCCGGGGATCAGGCTGACTACGAGGTCAATGAGTTTGATCCCAACGAATGGCGCGATGATTCCGCCGACGCCGTAGATGAGCAGGTTGCGGTTCAATGTCTTGGAAGCGCTCAGTGCGCGGTATTTCACACCGCGGAGCGCGAGCGGCACCAGCAGCACGATGATGATGGCGTTGAAGATGATCGCGGAGAGCACCGCCGATGCAGGTGAGTGCAGTCCCATGATGTTCAGCACCGCAAGACCGGGAAACACCCCCATGAACATTGCTGGGATGATTGCGAAGTATTTCGCGATGTCGTTCGCGATCGAGAACGTCGTGAGCGCCCCGCGAGTGATGAGCAACTGCTTTCCGATCCGTACGATGTCGATGAGCTTGGTCGGATCGGAGTCGAGATCGACCATGTTGCCTGCTTCTTTCGCTGCCGACGTGCCCGTGTTCATCGCGACCCCGACATCCGCCTGGGCCAGCGCGGGCGCGTCGTTGGTGCCGTCACCGGTCATCGCCACGAGATTGCCGCCGTCTTGCTCCTTACGGATGAGTACGAGCTTGTCCTCGGGGGTGGCCTCGGCGAGGTAGTCATCGACGCCGGCCTCTTTCGCGATCGCCGCAGCGGTCAGCGGGTTGTCGCCGGTGATCATGACGGTGCGGATGCCCATCGACCGCAGCTCGGCGAAGCGGTCCGCTAGTCCGTCCTTCACGATGTCTTTCAGGTGCACGATCCCGAGAATCTGCGGGGGGACGCCGGGGGCTTTGATAGCGACGACGAGCGGTGTTCCCCCGGAGCGGGAGATGTGCTCGGTGTGTTCCTCGACCTCGGCAATCACGCTGGACGGCAGGGGCCGGCCATCGGCCTCCAGCCATGACGTTATCGCCGAACCGGCCCCCTTGCGCAGTTGGGTCCCATCGGACAGGTCGAGGCCGGACATCCGGGTCTGCGCGGTGAACGGGACGACCTCACCCCCACTGGGTGTGACCTCAACGCCCTCGGCACCGGCGAGCTCCACGATGGATGCCCCTTCCGGTGTCGGGTCGGCGAGGGAGGCGAGCGCGGCAGCACGACTCAGCTCGCCCGGCTGGATGCCAGCAAGCGGGACGAACGCGCTGGCACGGCGGTTGCCATAGGTGATCGTGCCGGTCTTGTCCAGCAGCAGGGTGGTGACATCCCCGGCGGCCTCCACGGCACGACCGGACATGGCCAGCACGTTGCGCTGCACGAGCCGGTCCATGCCGGCGATCCCGATCGCCGACAGCAGTGCCCCGATGGTGGTGGGGATCAGGCACACCAGCAGCGCGATCAGCACGGTGATGCTCACCGGGCTGGCCGCGTAGGAGGCGATCGGGTTGAGCGTGAGGGCAACGGTCACGAAGATGATCGACAGCGCGGCCAGCAGTATGCTCAGCGCGATCTCGTTCGGGGTCTTCTGCCGCGCGGCCCCCTCGACCAGGGCAATCATCCGATCCACGAACGTCTCGCCGGGTCGCGAGGTGATGCGTACCACGATCCGGTCCGAGAGCACCCGGGTGCCGCCGGTGACGGCAGAGCGGTCGCCGCCGGACTCCCGGATCACCGGCGCAGACTCCCCGGTGATCGCCGACTCATCCACGGAGGCGATTCCCCACACGATGTCACCGTCGCCGGGGATCAGCTCACCCGCCGAGACAACCACGACATCTCCGAGCCGCAGTTCGGCCGAGGAGACAGCTTGCAGCAACGCTCGTTCCGCCCCTGCGTCGGTCACCGCGTCGTAGTGTCCGGTAACACGGCTAGCGGTGGTAGTGCTGCGGGTCTCGCGCAGCGACTCCGCCTGCGCCTTCCCACGGCCTTCGGCCACCGCCTCGGCGAGATTGGCGAACAGCACCGTGAGCCACAGCCAAACCGCGATCGCCCAGGTGAACGACCACGGCACTGCAGTCCCACCGGAGGAAGCAGGCCCGCCGAGGAACGGTTCCGCGATCGCCAGAGCAGTGGTCAGCACGGCCCCCACCCAAACGATGAACATCACCGGGTTGCGCCACTGCTGGCGCGGGTCGAGCTTGCGGAACGCACCCGGTGCCGCCGTGACGAGCTGCACCCAGGAGAAGGTGCCGCGAGGGGTGTCGCTACCGGCGGACGAGCTGCCGGCAGATGAGCTGTGGACGGATGAAGTTGTTGTGGACATGATTCAGAGCAGCCCTTCCGCCAGGGGACCCAGCGTGAGAACGGGGAAGAAGGTCAAAGCGGTAACCAGCACCGTGACGACGGTCAGCAGACCGATGAACTGAGGCCGATGCGTCGGCAGGGTCCCCGCGGTAGCAGGGACTTTGTCCTGCGCGGCAAGCGATCCGGCCAGGGCAAGCACCAGCACGATCGGGACGAATCGGCCCAGCAGGATCGCCAGCCCCAGGGTGACGTTCAGCCATGGCGTATTCGCAGTGAGCCCGGCGAACGCGGACCCATTGTTGTTGGCGGCCGAAGTGAAGGCGTACAACACCTCCGACATGCCGTGCACGCCGGGGTTCCAGATCGACACCGAGGTCACCTCGTCCCGGACGCCGGGTATCGCGAAGCTCAGCGCGGTACCGGCAAGCACGAGGATCGGCATGACGAGGATGTACAAGCTTGCCAGCTTGATCTCCCGTGGCCCGATCTTCTTGCCCAGGTACTCCGGGGTGCGTCCGATCAGCAGACCGGCGACAAACACCGCGATCACCGCCAGAACCAGCAGCCCGTACAGGCCGGAGCCGACCCCGCCGGGTGCGACCTCGCCGAGCATCATGTTGAGCATCGGTATCATGCCGCCCAGCGCGGTGTAGGAGTCGTGCATCGCGTTCACCGCGCCGGTGGAGGTGCCGGTGGAGGTGGTCGAGAACAGGGTCGAGCCGATGATCCCGAACCGTTGCTCCTTGCCCTCCATTGCACCGCCCGCGAGCTGCGGGGCGGTGCCCATCCCTCCGCTCTCGATCGCGGTGAGGATCGCGAAGGATGCCACGAACAGCACGCCCATGACGGCGAGGATCGCGTAGCCCTGCCGCTTGTCTCCGACGAGGCGGCCGAAGGTGCGCGGCAGTGAGAACGGGATGACCAGCATGAGCAGCACCTCGACGACGTTCGTCCAGGCGGTCGGGTTCTCGAAGGGGTGGGCGGAGTTGGTGTTGAAGAAGCCGCCGCCGTTGGTGCCGAGCAGCTTGATAACCTCCTGCGAGGCGACCGGCCCACCGGGGATCGACTGGGCGCCCCCGGTGAGCGTGCTCACCTCGGTGAAGCCGTTGAAGTTCTGGATCACCCCGCCGGCGAGCAGCACGATCGCACCGATCGCCGCGATCGGCAGCAGGATGCGGATGGTGCCGCGCACCAGATCGGTCCAGAAGTTGCCGATCGTGCCGCTGCGGCGGTACGCGAAGCCGCGCACGAGGGCGATCGCCACCGCCATCCCGACCGCCGCGGACACGAAGTTCTGCACGGCAAGGCCTGCGAACTGCACCGTGTAGCCGAGGGTCAGCTCACCCGAGTAGGACTGCCAGTTCGTGTTCCCCACGAACGAGGCGGCCGTGTTGAACGACAGGTGCTCCGACGGCGCAGGCAGGCCCAGCGAGTACGGCAGCCACCACTGCAGCCGCTGCAGCCCGTACACCAGCAGCAGACCCACCGCGGAGAACGCCAGCACCCCCCGCAGGTATGCCTGCCAGGTCTGCTCGCTCTTGGCGTCGACGCCGATCAGCCGGTAGATGCCCCGCTCGATCTTCCAGTGCTTGGGGGCGCTGTACACCCACGCCATGTAGTCCCCAAGCGGACGGTGCACCACCGCCAGGAACAAGGCGACCGTCGCCAGTGCGGCGATCGCAAACAGCCACCCCATCAGAACCGCTCCGGCTTGATGAGCGCGAAGACGAGATAGACGACGGCCGCGACACCGAGCACCGCAGCGGCCAGCTCGAAGATGATCACAGCTTCTCCAACGCCTTACCGAGCAGACCGATCAGCGCGAACAGACCAATCACACCGGCGATGAACACGATGTCTAGCACGAGCAAGCTCCGTTCCTCAGGTCGGTCACCAAGCGATGACCGCATGCGTATTTCGGGACGCGACTCCTGAGACAACACCCTCAAACGGCGAAGATCACGAGGACTAACAGAACGCATACGAGATTGGCCCGAACACTCGCGGCGTCCATACGGTCGGGGCCCGGCCGCACGCGGACGATCAAGATCAAGCGATGTCAAGGGCCTGTCGGCCGAGCGCGCATACGGCGGCCACGGTGGCTCCCGTCGTCGGTCGCGGTCGGAGTCCCCACAGGACACGCTTGACGTATGTGAAGGGGCTCTCCTTGGCATGCCGGCTCGTCGACGAGCGGAAAGAGATTCGGACAGCGGGCGGTTCCACGCGACCAACCACGAGATGGGGCGCCGAGACAGACGAAGATCATCTGGTCTAACGGAACGCATACAGGACTTGGGTGAATCCTCGCGCTGTCCATACGGCGCGGGTTTCCGATACCCGATCCAATGGGGAGATGAGCGTAAAGGCTGCGGCGCGGGGTGGCGCTTGCGCGACCTCACCCAGCGGACCGCGAGCCGCGGTCTAGGCGGCCGGACCGTGAACACCCACGACATGATCGACCGGCTCCAGGAAGTCAGGACCCTCACTAGGCGCTGGGGTACGGTCCGCACGCTCGGTCCCGCACACGGAACACAACTCTTCTTCCTGGAAGTGCATCCTCCTGGCACGACGAGCCGTGATCGGAGACTGATCGCCATCGACCGGATCGCACCCGCATACGGCTCCTCAGCCGGACTCTTGATTGCCGCTCTCATCGACGGGCTGCCAAGCTGGGCGCTCCTCACAAGCGTCCTTGCAACTGCCGCCGCATTCGGCCTCGTGACTCGACGCCTGACGCGCAGGCTTCGCGACCAGACGCGTTCACTTACGGTCGAGATCAACTTCCGCGCCGCCCCCAGCACGACCATTGATGGCAACCCTGATCTACTTGTTTCCTGCCACAGGGCCTTGATCGCACTCGACAACGCTCGCACAAGTGAGTTCCTGACGCCGGCCGAATACGAGCGACGTTGGGCCGAGGTCTACTTCCGTATTCCCGCCATCTCACTACGACGTTGACTGGCCATGACCATCATCGAACATGCCGCGCTTGGCCCTCATTCAAGGACAATGAAACAAGCTCGCATGAACCCGACCCCCGACCCTTCCTTGACGCCTACGCAGCATGTTCGCGCTGCACAGTCTTGACCAGAGCGGTCACCGCTTGCAGCGGGAGGACTCCGTTGCCGAGGGCAGTAATCTGCTGGTTCTGAGTGAGCCCGTATCCGGGGTCGGTAACCCAGCCGGGTTCGAGACCCATGAGCCATTCCACAAACGCGGGTGCCAGACGCGGACCTCTGCCGTCGTTTAGGAGGGCGGGAGCAGGTGCATCCTGTCCGGTGACGTGTTCCCATTGGGCGATGGCTCGGGCGTAGCGTCCCCAGCGTCGAACAGTCCGTCGATCAGGGTCCACAAGGTCTCCGACTCGTCGCATCTGCTCGGAGAGCCGCCCGGTCCGTTCAAGGCGAGGTCGATGATCTGGTGCGACAAGGCGATCGTCCCATGCCGCGCCCGTACCTGATCCAGGCTCTCTCCACCGCGAGAAGAGTCCGTTGCGAGCGGGGTCCGGAACATCACGTTGGGCGACGATGAAGATGCGGAAACGATGGTGAGGAGCGCCGACAAGGGACGCTGGTAGGCCGATCCATTCCGCGTCATACCGCAGGTCGGCCAGATCGCCGAGTACGGCGCCTGCCGCCCGGAGAGGTCGAGCTGCAATGTCTCCCAGACCCCACGGGTCGGGTTCCAGGTCGCGAAGGGTTGCATCGCCGGGGGTTGCGTGGTCGGGGTTGCTTTGTGCATCGTCGTCTCCTTCCAGGGGTTCGCGGACGGCGGGCGAGGACAGCAGGCCGCGCACGTTCTCGATGACGACGAGCTGGGGTTGCAGCGCGTCGATCGCGGCGGCCATGTACGACCAGAGCCCGGAGCGGGTGCCGGGTGCGAGGCCGGCGCGCTTGCCCACGGTCGACACGTCCTGGCAGGGGAAGCCTCCGCAGAGAACATCGACCGGCTCGACGGTGCGCCAGTCGATGGTGGTGATGTCGCCCAGGTTGGGGGCGTCGGGCCAGTGGTGGGCGAAGATGTGCGAGACGTGCCCGTTGTTCTCGGAGAACCAGATCGTCTCGGTATCCAAGGCGTGTTCGACGGCGAGGTCGAGCCCGCCGTAGCCGGAGAACAGCGATCCGACTCTGAGCGGGTGAGTCCGGTCGTGTGGATCGTGCATGAGGGCTCCGGCTGACGGGTGATCCCCGGTCGGACTTCACGCACGAGGTCACCGCCGGGCTGGTCAGCGACCAGGTGCACGACCTTCCGAACCGCGGCCGCCATGCCTCGTCGCCGGTGCCATGCCCGCACTCGGCGCACCACCCCGGCGCGCTTCGGAGTCCGTGGCTCAGGCGGCGTCGCTGGTCCTCAGCCGTCGGCTCCCCGAGCCATCACACGTCTTTCAGACGAGGCCGTTTCGGGCTTTGTCGCATCTGATGCGACCGGTCTCGCGGGCTCACCTGCTCTCCGAGCGCGGCCGGAAGGAGCAGCCGAGGTGACGGTTTCGATGCGCGTGATGAGCGCGGGCGATGGATACAAGTACCTGTTGAAGTCCATCGCCGCGGGCGACGGCGACCGGAGCCTGAGCACGCCGCTGACCCGCTACTACGCGGAGGCGGGCACGCCGCCGGGCTTCTGGATGGGCTCGGGGCTGGGTCGTCTCGGGCACGGCGACCTGGTCGAGGGAGGGCAGGTCTCTGAAGCTCAGCTCGCGCTGTTGGTCGGGATGGGCCATGACCCGATCACGGGCGAGCCGCTGGGCCGCGCCTACCAGCAGTTCGCGTCGATCACCGAGCGGATCAAGCAGCGCGTCGACGCCCTCGACCCCGAGTTGGGGCCGGCGACTCGAGCGCAGGAAGTGGCCGCGATCGAGGCGGAGGAAGCCGAGCGCGGCACCCGCCGCGCAGTAGCCGGTTACGACTTCACATTCAGCGTGCCCAAGTCAGTCTCCACGATCTGGGCGGTCGCGGACGCCGGCACCCAAGCCCTGATCGCGGACGCCCATCATGCGGCGGTTGCAGAGCTGGTTGCGTTCCTCGAACGCGAGGTTGCCGCAACCCGCGTCGGTGCAACCGGGCCGGACGGCGCGGTTGCGCACGTCGACGTCGCCGGTGTCGTGGCCGCGGCATTCGATCACTACGACAGCCGTGCGGGCGACCCGCAGTTGCACACCCACGTCGTCGTCAGCAACAAGGTCCTGACCGTGCAGGACGGCCGCTGGCGGACCCTCGCCGGCCGGCCGATGCACTCCGTGGTCGTCGCAGTCTCCGAGCTCTACAACGCCGCGCTGGCCGACCAGCTCACCCGCGTCCTCGGCGTCGAATGGGAAGCACGCGAACGGGGCAGGGACCGGAACCCGGCATGGGAAATCGAGGGCGTGCCCGACGAGCTGGTGACCGAGTTCTCCACCCGGTCCCGACACATCGAGGCCGAGAAAGACCGCCTCATCGCCGGGTACGTCGCCAAGCACGGCAGGCAGCCCTCCGCGCGAACGGTGCTGAAACTTCGGGCGCAGGCGACGCTCGCCACGAGGCCGGAGAAGCAGGTCCGGTCGCTGGCCGACCTCACCGCCGAGTGGCGGCAGCGCGCCGGCCGGGTGCTGCGCCGGGACGCGAACGGCTGGGCGCGCACGTTCACCGCATCCACCGCAGACGCACCGCGGCGGGTGCTGCGCGCCGACGACGTGCCGCTGGATGTGGTGCGCGAGGTCGGGCAGACCGTGATGGAGACGGTGGGCGAGAAGCGTTCGACCTGGACCCGCTGGAACCTGCATGCCGAAGCATCCCGGCAGTTGATGGGGTGGCGGTTCGCCAGCATCCAGGACCGGGAGGCGATCACCGGGCTCGTGGTCGATGCCGCCGAGCACGCTTCGCTGCGGCTGACGCCGCCGGAGCTGGCGTCCAGCCCGTTGCAGTTCCGCCGCGTGGACGGCACCTCTCGGTTCCGGCCGCACGCCTCGACCCTGTTCTCATCCGAAGTCCTGCTGGCCGCCGAAGACCGACTCCTGGCGCGTGCCGCCACAACGGCCGGGCCGGTGGTGCCGTTGGAGACGGTTGAGAGGATCGCCCGCAAGCCCGACGCACGCGGCCGGGTGCTCGGCGAGGATCAGGCCGCGGCCCTTGCCGCGATCGCGGTCTCCGGTCGGGTCGTGGACGTGCTGGTCGGCCCGGCTGGGGCCGGGAAGACGACGGCGATGAACGGGCTCCGCAGGGCGTGGGAGAAGGAGCACGGCACAGGGTCGGTGATCGGGCTCGCCCCCTCGGCGGTCGCCGCGCAGGTCCTCGCCGATGACCTCGGCATCGCCACGGAGAACACGGCGAAGTGGTGGCAGAACCACCTCATGTACGGGACTACGTTCACGGCCGGGCAGCTCGTCATCATCGACGAGGCGAGCCTGGCCGGCACGATGTCGTTGGATCGGCTCACCCACGAAGCCGAGAAGGCCGGCGCGAAAGTCCTCCTGGTCGGCGACTGGGGCCAGCTCCAATCACCCGGCGCCGGCGGCAGTTTCGCCATGCTCGTGCACGCCCGCGATGACGCCCCCGAGCTGACCGATCTGCACCGCTTCACCAACGAATGGGAGAAGACCACCTCGCTCCAGCTACGCCACGGCCGTGCCGAGGCGATCGACGCCCTGATCGAGCACGGCCGGATCACCGGCGGCGACGAGGAAGCGATGATCGACGCCGCCTACACAGAATGGCGGGCCGATCTTGCCGCCGGGCGGGCGTCGATCCTGGTGACCGAGACCCACGCGACCGTCACCGAGCTGAACGCCAGAGCGCGGGCGGATCGGATCATCGACGGCACCGTAAACCCGACCCGCGAACTGCCGCTGCGCGACGGCACCGCGGTCTCCGAGGGCGATCTGGTCATCACCCGCGAGAACGACCGGCGGCTCCGCAACGGCCGAACCTGGGTCCGCAACGGCTCCCGCTGGACCGTCACCGGAGTTCGCGAGGACGGGTCGGTCAGCATCCGCCCGGCCGGGCGCAGGTTCGGCGGCGGGATCGTCCTGCCGGCCGACTATGTGGCCGAGCACCTGGACCTCGGCTACGCGATCACCGCGCACCGCGCCCAGGGCGTCACCACCGACACCGCGCACGCGGTCGTCACCGCCACCACGACGCGGGAGAACTTCTACGTCTCCATGACCCGCGGCGCCCACAGCAACCACGCCTATGTCACCGTCGACCGAGAGGACGCAGAACACGCGGTGCCGCATCCCGGAGACAACCCGAACGTCACCGCTCGCTCGATCCTCTACGGCGTGTTGCAGCACATCGGCGCCGAGCTGTCTGCGCACGAGACGGTCGCTGCCGAGCAGGACCGCTGGGGCTCGATCGCGCAGCTCGCGGCCGAGTACGACACGATCGCGCAAGCCGCCCAGCACGACCGCTGGGCGACCTTGCTCGCCGCGTCCGGGATCACCGCCGAGCAGATCGAAGACGTGCTCGGCTCCGACGCCTACGGCGCGCTGTCGGCCGAGCTGCGTCACGCCGAGGCCAACCACCACGACCTCGACGCGCTGCTCCCGCGGCTGGTCGCCGCGCGGAGTCTGGACGATGCCGATGACATCGCCTCCGTCCTGCACGCCCGCGTGGCACGCGCCACCGCCCGGCCCGCCGGATCAGGCCGCACCCGCAAGGCCCCGAGGCTGATCGTCGGACTGATCCCGCACGCCGGCGGGCAGATGGCAGACGACATGCGGCGAGCCCTGGACGAGCGCCGCGAGCTGATCGAAGGCCGCGCCGACGCCGTGCTCCGCGGCTACCTCACCGATGAGGAGCCGTGGACGGCCGACCTCGGCGCGGCTCCGAGGGGCGACAAGCAGAAGGCGGCGTGGTGGCGTGCCGCTCGCACCGTCGCCGCCTACCGCGACCGCTACGGCATCACCGACGACCGGACCCCGCTCGGCCCGACGCCGGAGAGCACCAGCCAGAAGATCGACGCCATCCGCGCCCGCGCCGCCCTCAACCGCGCCCAGGCGATCGCTCACGAAGGCACGACGGCTGATGCGGTGCGGCCAGCGACCACATCACGCCCCGCACCGAGCTTGTGAACCCGTCCAGCGAGGGCGGCCGTCAGAGAGAGCGCCCCGGCGTGCCCGGCGACGGGTGCCGGTGCCCGAACTCGCGTCCGACCTCGGGCCGCGTCACAGTCCGGTCCGGGGTTCTGTCGGCGTCGAGTAGGTCGATCACGTCGCTGGGCTGGGTGACGAGCGAGGCGAAGCCTTGCTTGATGAGTTCGTTCGGCCCCGCGCTCGCGACGCTGGTCACCGGGCCGGGCACCGCACCGACGCCCCGGCTGAGTTCGCGTGCGGCGATGACAGTGGTCATCGACCCGGACCGAGGACCGGCCTCGGGGATCACGGTCGCACCCGAGAGCGCCGCCAGCAGGCGGTTGCGGGCCAGGAACCTGTGTCTGGTCGGTGCGGCTCCCGGCGGCAGCTCGCTCACCAGCAAGCCGACATCCCCAATGCGATTCAGCAGCTCGCTGTGCCCGGCCGGGTAGGGGCGGTCCAACCCGCCGGCCAGAACGGCGATCGTCTGACCGCTCGCGGCAAGCACGCTCTTGTGCGCGGCCCCTTCGATCCCATAGGCGCCACCGGAGACGACGACCCGTTCCTCATCGGCAAGACCCGCCGCCAGCTCGCCCGCGACCTGCTCTCCATAGGCGGTCGCAGCGCGAGCGCCCGTGATCGTGGCCCGATCGCTCAGCGCCGTCATCAAGAACGAGACCGCACCGCGAGTCCACAGCAGGTACGGCGCACGATCGCTCAGGTCGTTCAGGCCGGCGGGCCATTCCTTGTCGGCGGGGATGAGCGTGCCGAATCCATGCCGCTCCGCCTGAGCCATCTGATCCAGCAGGCCGGGTGTGACCCGTGCCGTCAGTCGTTCGCGCCACATCAGTGTGTCGGCGCGTGCCAGGCCGGGCACTTCGTCGTCGGACTCGATCAGCCGCAGCGTCTCGACCCCGCCGTGACGGGCCAGGACGTACCCCGTGATCGGGTCGTTCGGCTCGGCGATCATCGACAACGCGACCCGCGCCATCCGCTCACCCTGCACCTGCTCCGCCAACGTGGCCATGATCGGTGTCCTCTCGCTCCAAGGTCACCGACGAGGTACACGCCCGCCTGCCGATGGGGTTCCCTCTGCCATAGGACAGTCGTAAACTCGGTAGCGAGGCAGGTTCAGCAAACTATGCGGGTCCTTCGGGACGGCCCTTCGCGGGCACTCGGTTCATAGCCGCCTCCACGACGGAACACCGTCGCGCTATGACGAGGAAAGAGGCCTGCAATGCTCCGGACGTCCGTGGCGCTCAGCGCACGAGGCTATGGCGTACTCCGCTACGCACCCACGAACCTGCTGCTCAACGCGATCCGCACACGGCGCGGCCTGAAGTGGGGCGTCCCCGCGATGCTGCTCGCCGGGGTCTACTTCTACGCCGCGGCGATCTGCACCACGATCATCAACGACGGGGGTCCCGGTTGGCTCTACCTGCTGGTCCTGGTGTTCGTCTGGAACGCCTTCAAGTTCCTTTGGATCGGCCCCGTCAGTCTGATCCAGCTCATAAGTGTCCGTGCGGGGGAGCGTCGCGAACGGCAACCGGTGCCGTCCTCGCGGTGACGCGCAGGCGAGCCCACCGCGCCATAGGGCACTGACCACGACACAGTCGCATTCGGTTGGCGCGTCCCTTCACGGTGTACCGCATCGATTCGGCGTGTCGATGGCTCTGTGATGTCGTTACGAGTAGTATCCGTTACATGCAGGACTTCACGAGCCTGAGCGACGCGGGCCTCACTGACGTTGATCGAGCGCTGCGTCATGAGCGGCTACGTCGCCGTAAGGCGTGGCGTAACTGCGAGCGCTGCGATCAGGCGTTCCTCGGGCGAGGTGATGCGCGCTTCTGCTCGGCTCGCTGTCGAGTCGCCGCGCATCGAGCGGGGAAGGAGTCCTGATGAGTGACACGCTGCGGGTTGTCGCGTCACGTCGGTACGGAACGCTCTCGCCGCTCCGCTATCCGGGAGGAAAGGCGGCGCTCGCTGGCTTCTTTGGCGACATCATCGATGCTCTCAGGGTCGAGCGCGCACGTTATATCGAGCCATATGCCGGTGGCGTGGGAGCTGGGATTGCGTTGCTCCGTGAGGGCATTGTCGAAGAACTGGTTATCAACGACATTGACCCTGCGGTGTACGCCTTCTGGAAATCTGCGGTCGGAGACAATGCCAGCTTCGTTGAAATGGTTGCGTCCGTCCCACTTACGATCGCTGAATGGCAGAAGCAGCGAGAGATATACAGATCGCGCGATGAGCGAGATTCACTCCGCCTCGGGTTCGCCTTCTTCTTTCTGAACAGGACCAATCGTTCAGGGATTCTGAATGCCGGAGTTATCGGCGGTCAGCGGCAGGAAGGGAGATACAAGATTGACGCCCGCTTCAATCGCGAAACGCTCATCGAACGATTGACTGCGATCGGAGGCTTGGCCGATCAGATCACGGTCTCAGACCTTGACGGCAGGACAGTGATCCAGCGTTACGCTCAGGACGATCGAGCATTTATGTACATCGATCCGCCCTATGTTCAGGCGGGGTCTCAGCTCTACCTCAACGCGTTCGACGGGCGCGATCACACAGCCCTCGCGGCGATCGTCAATACGGTGGAGAAGGCGCACTGGCTCATGACGTATGACACGGCTCCACTGATTGAGAAGCTGTATCGCGAGCACTTCCAATGCCGCTTGGAACTGACCTACTCCGCGCGGTATCCGGGGCAGGCCGAAGAACTGCTCGTTGCATCGCCCGCGGTCGCCGGTGTGGTCAAGGCGTTGCAGGGGCAGACTGTAATGGCGGACGCAACAAGCGCCTGAGCAGCGGATTGACCACCTTCCACGCCTGCCGAACGTCCTCTGCGGTCACTGACGCATCTGCGCTGTGCGCGATGAGATTGAACCACTGGATAGAGCCATGTTTGTGGGCGTTTCCCGACTGTATGGCGCCGATGGTCGATTTGAGAGTCTTCTCCGAGCCATAGGTTTGCGCGACCACTTTGAAAACCGCACTCAACTCGCCTGTCGCGGGCGTTGCAGAGCCCTCGAAATGGACCTTGATGGTGGCTTCGAGAACAGAGCGCAATAGGATCGCGGACGCGATAGGCAAGTTTCCCAGGTTGATCCGTCGTAGCTCGAAGTAGCGCAGTTTGAGGTTCAGTGGTGCGTTCTCGTAGTCGAGGCCAGACAGATCGAGCGTGTCCTTTGTGTCTGGATGGTTCGGTCCACGGCTTCCTGCTCCGCTCGGAGGCTCAGGCTGGGGTGGCGTTGCCCCGCCGGTCGCGCTACCGGGACCGCTTGGAGGCATTCCGTGGCTGACACCTTGCGACGGTCCAGGCGGAGTCGGTGGTGCGGGCGCGGCGGGTGATGGTGTCGGCGTTGCTGTAGTGGGTACACCGTTGAGACGGTCCACGAACGGCTGGTAGGCGTCATCACGCTTCTTGAGCTCCGGAGAGCGGGTGTTGAGCCTTCCAGCGCGAAACTCCCCGACTAGATACTCCAATGCACCGAGCTTCTTCTTTGGAAGTTTCGACGCGATCTTTTCGGGAGTTGAGGACCGAGGAAGCAACATGCCGTCTCTATCGAACTCCACCCCGATCGCAGCCGCGATGTCCTTACTTCGGTACGCGTACTCAAAGGCCGACATCGCCAAGTCGTCGCTGGCGGCGTACTGCCGGAGGGTGTGATCGGAGAATGGCGCAGCGGCAAGGAAGCGTCGCATCACAGCCATCTTCATGAACCTTGCGACCTCGACATCGGGGTACTGCGCCTTGACGTCCTCCACAGTCGTCTGGTCGTCCACGAGTGAGTAGTAGAAGGTTGCTTGTTGGTCGCGGCTCCACCGCTTCTTGGAGATGCCAGTGTGCAGTCGGGCAACGTGCGGGGCGGCGGTCGCGCGATCAGGCGCCACGATCACGCGGATTCGCTCGGGGAGGTTTTCTGCCTCGACTGCGTACCGCTTGAGCAGTGAGCGAACCTCGGCTTCGTGACCAGGCACGATCGTCGGGTCGTAGAGAGCCTTGAGTGCGCTGACGCGCCGGTTGCCTTCCAGGACGATGTACGAAGGCGGCTCGTCCCGTGACTCCGCCGCGATCACGATCGGCACCTCGTTGTCGAAGTAGCCGTCGCGAAGGATCAGCCGCGCCGCGCCGAGGACGTCCTCGGAAGCGAACAGATACTTCAAGGCTCCGGCTTCATCGTCGCGACGAGTCGGGATGCGGTAGTTCTCCAGGTCGAGCAGGAGCCGGCTCAGCTCGACCTCCACGATGGGTAGCTGCTCGTAAGCCATGTCCAGCCTCGTCTCGATGATCCGTCCGGCGATCTACGCCCTCGGTGCCGAACGGACGAGAGCTGTCGTTCAGTCCTAACTGTAGCCGCGCTGTTTCGCGATCGGGCTGAGACACGTCGAGGCGCATCAACCGAAGCTCCTCTGACGCGCGAACGCACGAACTGGTTGCCATAGGCGCCCGTGACGCCGTGACAGTTCTCGACGCGGGCAGGCGCCCAGGCACGGGACCACGGTCATGCAAACCATGCAGCCTGCCGGCGACGCCGCGTGGTCGCGTGAACTGCGGAACCAGACGGAAACGAGGCCGAGCTGCCACTTCGGACGCTTGTACGGAGCCTGTCGTCGCGTGTCTTCACGGGACGGCCATGGTGCGTCGCCGCCTGGTACTGACCACAGTCCGTGGGACGATAGGCATGGGAGCCGCCGGTTCCGAGCGGGAGAAGGTCCGTTGATTCACGCTCATCGTCCCGTTGCGAGCCGAGCGCTCAGCTTGCATCGGGGGGTATGCAAGGAGTAGCCAATGAGGGTCGCGCGCATCCGTATCGGACGTTTCCGGGGTTATCGCCATGCAGCGCTCGTGGTGCCAGAGAACATGGTGCTTGCAGGTGAGCCGCAGGCGGGCCGCACTGACATCGTCGAGGCCCTGCGCCGGGTTCTCGACGCCCGCAGTACTCGGTCCCGCGTGAATCCTCTCGACGTCTACCGACCTGCTGACGGCGATGAAGAGTCCTTGACGGAGGTAGAGGTGACTCTCCTCGACCTCGGGGAGGACCTCGAAACTCTTCTCAGCGAGAATCTGGAAACGTTCGACCGGGCAACCGGGGAGATCGCCACGCCAAGCAACGCGGGCGACGCGGTTCTGGGCGTACGTCTGTGCTATCGCGCACGATATGACCTCGATACGGACACCGGCGAGCACTGGGTCGATTACCCGGCGCGAAGTGATCCCGCTGCCGGTGTGTTCAAGAAGGCGAGCCGGATCGAGCGTGAGTCTCTGCCTGTCCAGTTCGTTGACAGTGCGCCGGCTCTCCAGCTGCGGGCAGAGGGAGTCCTGAGAGCACTCCTTGCTGATGCCGATCCTGGTGGCCTGGACAGCGCCCTCACCGATCTGGATTCGGCCGTCCATGCTGCAACCGGGTCGTTCTCTGAGACGGAGGTGGTCACTAGCGTTCTGGATAAGGTCATTGATTCCGGACCGCAGACTCTCTTCGGTATCGATGACTCCGCCGACATCAGTTTTCTGGCGGATGACGGTTCTATGGCTGCCCTCCTCAGAGCGCTTCAACCAGCGATCTCGATGGGTGCGGCCGGGGCCCTTCCCGTCCGTTCCCAGGGGTCGACTCTCGAGAGTGTGCTCTCGGCCGCTGAAGCCATCGCAGCCGCGCGAGATGCACAATCAGGCGTCGTCATCATCGGCGATGACTTCGGAGATCGCCTTGACGCATCGTCATCTGAACACATGGCGCGGCTCATCCACGTAACGGCAGGGCAAGCGATCCTCACAACGCGCCGTCCTGAGGTAGCACGAGCATTCGATCCCGGTGAGCTGGTTCGGCTCACGGTCAGCCACGGCGAGAGACGACAGCACCAGCTCTCTGCAGTCACGGACAAGACGGGCCGAGTCAACCGGAGGCTCATCCTGGAGCAGCTTCTCGCAGCGCTGAGCGCGAGAACCGTTGTCCTCCTGGAGGGGCCGCTCGATGTCGAGGGGTACGGCGCGCTCGCGTCGCGGCTCTTCCGGAAGACGAACGAACCGCACCACAGCCTCCCCGCTAACGGCATCCGCCTGGTCGCCCCGCCAGGGTCAGACGGAGGAGTTACCCGGCTCCCAGCCATTGCCGAGATCGCCCTTGAACTCGGATTCCGCGTCCGAGCGATCGTCGACAATGACAAGCCAGGACACGAAGATCCAGCAGTCGGAGTCCTTGCAGGAATGATCGAACAACTCGTCGTGCTTCCCACTCGCACCGCCGTGGAGGCCGCACTCATCCGCGGCGTACCCGGAGATCAGCTCCGAGAGACGGTCGAGACCCTGGAAGACTTCGGCATGCCCGCCCTGCCACCCGATCTCGGCGACGACGACATCGCGGACCACCTCATCGCGACGAAAGTGATCAAGAAACAGGGGCTAGGGGCAGCCTGGGCTCACGCACTGACACGACAGCCGCCGATCGCGCGGTCCGCGATCGAAGCAGTCTGCGGCGATACGCTCGGACGCATCGACATCCCTGATCTACCATGACATTCGCCCCGCAGAACCCGGAGCAGCAGCGAGTCGTAGCGACGCAGGCCGAACTCACTGTCGTGCTCGGCGGAGCGGGTGTCGGAAAGACGACCAGCGCGCTCGCCGCAGCTCACGCCCATCTTGAACGAGTAGCAGAAAGCGAACCCCACGATCGGGTCCTGTTCCTCTCGTTCTCTCGTTCCTCGGTGGCGCGCATAGCCTCCCGCGCAAATGAGATTCTCGGCCGCCGAGGCTCCCAGGTGGACATCATGACGTTCCACTCGCTCGCGTTCTCCGTGGTCCGGAGATTCGGGAATCTGGTCGGACACGGCGACGCCGTCCTCGTCAGCCCCGCTCGCGAGAAGCTCGGGCTGGCCCAGCACGAGATCGGATACAGCAGGCTCATCCCGCTCACACTCGAAATCGCTCAGGCCGCACCTGCTGTCGCAGAACACCTTCGCACCCGATGGGGCCTCGTAATCGTCGACGAATTTCAGGACACCGGCGATGCGCAGCAAGACCTCCTTCAGCTGATTGCCCGCGACAGCAGGCTGATACTGCTCGGCGACCCGAACCAGTGCATCTACACGTTCCTCGCCGAAGACGGCGTCAGAGTGGAGCGCATCGATGAAGCCTGCTCGGCCGCTGGGACAGAGAACACCATCCTGCTGCCAGAAACCTCCTTCCGAGACCCCTCCGGGATCATCCCGGCCGTCGCCAACGCCATCAGGGGACGCCTGTTCGACTCAGAGGCCATCGCGGCCGCCATCCAGGACGAAAGACTGGTCATCCAAGACGGAATACCACTCTCCGACGAGACCAGTCACGTCGCACGGGTCGTTAGCGAGTTAGCCGCGAAAGATATGGGCGTGGCAGTATTCACGCACCATAACGACATGCTCGCGGCTCTCTCGGATGCACTTGAAGCCGACGGGATCGAACATGAAGTTGCCGGTCTCAGTGACGCGCTCGCCGCCGCCCTCGACGCCCAGACTGCGATGGCGCGATTCCACACCGGCGATGGCACCTGGGGAATTGTTCTCGAAGCGATAGCCGTGTTCCTGACGAGCGCGCAACGTGGGCAGAAGGCGCCCCCCATCGCGTACCAGGTGATGAACGGTTCAGGCCCCACGACCCTGCAAGCTCGCCTGAGCGCTCTTCGAGAGCGTCTCTCCGAGGCGGGGTCCATTCGGGAGGTAATCGAGGTAGCGGCGACGGCACACGACGCGCTCGGACTACCGCAGAAGTCGGGCGCCTGGCAGCAAGCAGCAACCCTGCTCTCGGTGATGTACGCGCGAGCGGCACGCACGAGCAGCGCCCGCGATGACCGTCAGATGGTTGCAGCGATCTGTGCGGAAGCTCGTGAGGCGAGTTACGCGGCGCTCACGGACTCGGCGCTGAGCCCGCGAGAGGTTCAACTAATGAACCTCTACCAGACGAAGGGACGCGAGGCCGACGCAACCGTCGTGGTGTTGCGGGAGGGAGACTTCATGGGCTACGAATCAGAACCGTTCCCCACAACAAGTCGGCTCCTCTACGTGGTCTTCTCCAGAGCCAGACACAAGATCGTCGTGCTGCTCGTGGGCAACAGGTTCCACGCCGCCGTAGCGCCTCTCGCGGCTCTGGCCGCGAACTGAGCTTGCCTACGAGGGGGACCAGAAGGGGACCAGAATCATGCAATCCATGCATCCCGTGACGTGTTCTGCATGATCTGACGCCCGGAATCACGCGGAATCCGGGCAGGCCGAAGCCGTTTGGACGCCTGGGGGTCAAGGGGTCGCAGGTTCAAATCCTGTCAGCCCGACCAGCAGCACTGTAGATCATGAGAACGTACTGGAGAGCACTAAGCGGCCCCGTCGGTTTAGAACCCTATCTCCAACCAGACCTTGCTCGGCCCGATCGCATCTGGAGTCGACCCTCTCGTGGACATCTGATCATCTTTGTTCATGGCCCATCGAACCGATGAGCCTCATGGGTGCAGGAGGAAGATCTACACCCTGCTTGAGATGTCCCGGCCGGGGTACCCCCTAGAACTTTCGGGGTCCGCGGCGCTCCGCTGACGCCATCGAAGAGCAACTTTGATCCGACCGTTAGATCCGCCAGTGCGCCGCCCGCAGCACTTCGGCGAGATTTCGGCGCACCAGGGAACGAACGCTCCAAAGTGGCGTGCTTCAGGCATCCCCGCATAACGACTGCTTGCCAGCCGCCAGAGCTGGTTCGGACTTGATCTCAGTCATAGAAAAGCTCGTTGAGGCACTGCTGCCCGATCGCCAAGAATCGCGGCTCGGCGTAGATCCCATAGCGCCTAACTCTTCGATCGATCTTGACCGCCTGGATATAGGAGTAGCTCTTCTGTACCTTGTCCAGCGCGCAGGAACAGTAGCCGGGAACGGTGCTTGTCAGCTCGCAACCGCGAAGGAAGTTGGCGCGGAACGTCTTGGGGAACTCGTTACCCGGTGCGTCCGCGACCGGTGCTGGTGCGCGGGTGATCGGTGGGTGGGGAGCCACTGTTCGCTGTTGCGCTACAGATGGTGACTGCGGTGCCGCGGCCTTGGGGCTGTTGCCCTGGGGGGCTGTGGCAACACCGCACGCTGACAGCGTGATTGCTGCGAGTACACCTCCAGCGAGTAACTTAGCCAGGCCCGCTGTTGAGGTGCGGACGGCGGATCTAGCGAACTTCCCTTCGAACCCCGCTCGCATGGGTCACCTGATGCCCTTTGAGATGAGCGAGGCTTTCGCATCAGCGAACTCTCGATCCGTCAGTCCGCCACCGGCGTGAAGGCTCACAAGGGTGGCCAGCTGGGTTGAGAGATCGCCCGTCGCGCTCGGCTGAGCGGCCGGTTCTGGAACGCGCGGTACGGCATGAGCGACGGCGTCGAGAAACTTGTTCGACAGTGCGCCCTTCTCGCCCCATGCAAAGACCTGTGAGCCACCACCGGGCATTCCACCTCGCGCGAGGCTCCCGCCAATTACGACCTTCGAGCCCGAGCCGTCGCCGAACACGCTGGCCGAAAGATCCTGGCCGCCCCAGGACTTCATTGAACGGCCCGTGTTGAAGCTGATCGTCAACGCGGTGGGATCTGAGTGCAGCACGGAGTAGCCTGACGTCGCCACCGCACGACGGCACGCTTCGTACAGCCTCTGTGGTGAAGCGGAAAATCGGCGCTCCAAGGACTTGCCTGCCATTCTTCCCTCCTGCGTGGGACATGCTCCAAGCAGCTGCCATCCAGTCATCGACCCCGTAGGTATGGGTCTTGAGTGGAGCACCCGGCTTTGAGCCCAGAGCGGAGGTGTGCCTCGACAGGCACCGTAGCGACGCGACCCTCTGCAGATACCTGTCGCGTACGCCTCGTAGTTGCGAACCCTTTGCATGTGGCAGGCTTGCGTCCCATGTGTCACGACACATTGTCGTGACGTCTCGAGGGGCCGGGAGGCACTGTGCGGTTGCGTTGGATCGTCGCGTTGACGGCGGCACTGTCGCTGGGCCTCGCGGGCTGCAGCAGCCAGCCGAACAGCAGCGCCGCGAGCGGTGACCAGGTCGATCGCACCATCGTCATCGGCGTCGGCGGGGAGCCGAGCAACCTCAACCCGGTGTTCGGTGACATCTACGGCAGCGTGTACGGCGACCATTGGCCGGTGTTCTCGAGCCTGCTCGACTACGGGCAGGACCTGGAACTGCAGCCGGACCTCGCAGCCGAGCTGCCCGAGGTGTCGACGGACGGCACCGAGGTGACGGTGAAGGTCCGCGACGACGCGCGCTGGCACGACGGCGAGCCTGTCACGGCCGCCGACGTCGCCTTCACGTACAACGCGATCCTCGACCCGAGCGTCGCCACGCCCGTACGTGACCTGTTGTTCCGTTCGCTGCGCAAGGTCGATGCGCTCGACGCCGAGACGGCGCGGTTCACGTTGCACGAGCCCGACCAGGCGTTCCTCGCGAAGCTCACGACGGGAATCGTCCCCGAGCACGTGCTCGCGGGGCAGGACCTGAACAAGGCAGCGTTCAACCTCGCGCCCGTCGGCTCGGGCCCGTTCGTGTTCGACGAGCTGCGCCCCGGCGAACGCATCGTGCTGACCGCCAACCCCGACTACTACGGCGGAGAGGTCGGGCTGGAGCGCGTCGTCGTCACCTTCGTCGAGGACGAGAGCGCCCGCGTCCGGCAGCTGGAGACTGGCGCCCTCGACGTCGACGCAGAAGGGCTCGGGCCCCAGACGATCCGCCGCTTCGAGGACAACCCCGACTACCGGGTCGTACGCATCCCCGGTGACCTGCTCACCCTGACGCTGCCGACCACCAACGCGTTCTTCAAGCAGGCAGAGGTACGGCGCGCGATCGGCAAGGCGATCGATCGCCAGCAGCTCGTCGACGGATTGGCCGCCGGCGCGGGTCGGGTCGTGAGCGGCCCGTTCTACCCCGACCACTGGGCGACCGACCCGTCGGTGTCGGTCGCGTACGACCCGGACGCGGCACGCGCCGAGCTGGCCGCGCACGGCTGGAAGCCGGGCCCGGACGGGGTGCTCGTCCGTGACGGCGAGCGGTTCCGGTTCGACCTGATCTACGGTCACGGCTACGCGGAGGACGCGGCAGCGCTGGCGATCCGCGACGCCCTCGGGAACATCGGCATCGAGGTGAAGCCGAAGGCGCTCGACTACGCCGAGCAGCAGAAGCAGGTCGCCGCCGGCGCCGCCTCCCTGCAGGGTCTGGGTAACGCGTACGACCCGGCGATCGACGTGTTCGACACCTACCACTCCTCGCTCTCCGACGACGACCCGAGCGGGAACGTCGCACGTGTCGAGAGTCGCCGGATCGACGCGGCGATCGAACGTGGAGAGCGCTCGAACGATCTCGCCGAGCGCACCGCGGCGTACCACGAGCTGCACCGGTTGCTCGTCGAGCACGGCAGCTGGCAATACCTGATGCAGGGCGACAACTACTACGCGGTGCGGGCGGACGTCTCCGGGGTGGAGCCGCAGGTACGGGAAGGCCACGTGCACGGATTCAGCCGCGGCCTGCTCTGGAACCTCGCCGACTGGAGCGTGTCCGGCCCGTGACCCGACACCGGAACCACGGGCTGGGCCGGCTCGTCGCGCGGCGACTGCTGGTCCTGCCCGTGGTCCTGGTCGCCGTCGCGGCGATGACCTACCTGCTCGTCGCGGTGTCGCCCTTCGATCCGATGAGCGCGTACGAGGCCGGCAGCGCAGGGCTCTCGGCGCAGGCCAAGGACGAGATCCGGGCAGCATGGGGGATGGACGCGCCGACCTACCTGCAGTTCCTGCACTGGCTCGGCAACGTCCTGCAAGGCGATCTGGGGCACAGCCGGCTGCTCGGCGGGCAACCGGTACTGCCGCAGCTCGGCGCCCGGTTGGCGCCGACCGCGATCCTGGTCGGTACGGCACTCGCCCTCACGCTCGTCGGAGGACTGCTCGCCGGCGTCGCGGCCGCCGCCTTCCGCGACAGCTGGGTGGACCGCGCGATTCGCGGACTGTCGTACGTCTCGGTCGCGGCGCCGTCCTTCTGGACCGGGCTGCTCCTGCTGTGGGTCTTCTCGAGCTGGCTGGGCTGGTTCCCGGCCGGTGGCAGCGCGAACCTGCGCGCCCGCGACGTCGGGTTGGTGGACCCGCGCTACCTCGTGCTGCCCGCGATCGCGCTCGCCGCGACGCAGTTCGCGTGGTTCGCCATGTTCGTGCGCAACCAGCTGCTGGAGGTCATGCGCGAGGACTACGTCGTCTTCGCACAGGCGCAGGGCATCGGTCGCTGGCCGGTGCTGCTGCGCCATGCCCTGCCGAACGCGCTACTGCCGTTCCTGACGCTCGCCGGCGTGCATCTCGCGGAGATCGTCGGGGGGACGATCCTGGTCGAGACGGTCTTCTCCTGGCCCGGCCTCGGGCAGCTCGCCGTCGAGGCGGCCCGCGCGGTGGACCTGCCGCTGCTCGTCGGGATCACGTTGCTCGGGTCGGTGACCGTCGTCCTCGGCAACCTGCTCGCCGACGTCTGCTATCGCGTCGCCGATCCCCGCATCCGTGAGAGCACCGCATGAAGACACCCCACGACGTTCTCCGGCTCCTCCGCTGCGCTCCTGCGCCAGACAACGCCGCGGGGACCCCGACATGAAGTCACCCCACGACGTTCTCCGGCTCCTCCGCTGCGCTCCTCCGCCAGACAACGCCGCGGGGACCCTGACATGAAGGCACCCCACGACGTTCTCCGGCTTCTCCGCTGCGCTCCTGCGCCAGACAACGCCGCGGGGACCCCGACATGAAGACACCCCTCGACGTTCTCCGGCGCGGGGACACCGACGTCGCGAGCGGGACGATGCAGCGCGCGCCTGCGACCCGCACCCCTCCGGCCCGGCGGCCGCGCCGCCGGCTGCCGAACCCGCTGCGTGGCCGTTGGGGCGTACTCGTCGCCGCGACCGTGCTGGGTCTGCTCGTCCTCGGAGCGCTCGGCGCAGACGGGCTGCGCCCGGCCGCCGACCTGCGCAGCGACCTCGACCAGGTCCTGCTGCCGCCGTCCTGGGATCACCCGCTGGGGACCGACGCAGCCGGGCGGGACCTGCTGACGCTGATCCTGCACGCGATGCGGGTCTCCTTCACGGTAGCGGCGCTCGCGGCGCTGCTCGCCGTGCTGCTGGGCGGCGCCATCGGCATTGTCGCCGGTGTGGTCGGAGGCGCCGTCGACGCTGTGATCATGCGGGTGGTCGACTTCCTGATGTCGCAGAACCACTTGCTGTTCAGCCTCCTGATCGCGGTCCTCGCCTTTCCTGTTGCCGGTGGTGCCGGCGCCGTCATGCTTGCCGTCGGGCTGACGCACTGGACCTCTATGGCGCGGATCCTGCGCTCCGAGGTGCTCACCTTGCGCGAACGGCCGTTCTTCCACGCTGCGATCGGCGTCGGTGCCGGCCGGGTCCACCTCGTACGCCGCCACCTGCTGCCGCACCTGGCGCCCTCGGCCGCTCTCGGATTCGTCCTGCTCGCTCCGCACGCGATCTTCCACGAGGCCGCGCTGTCCTTCCTCGGCCTCGGGCTTCCGCCCGACAACCCGTCCCTCGGGACCCTCGTCGCGGCGGGTCAGCAGGCGCTGCTCAAGGGTGGCTGGTGGCTGGTGCTCTTCCCAGGGCTCGTGATCGTGATCGCCTCGATGTGCGTCGGCGCGCTCGGGGACTGGTGGCGGGCGCGCAGCCAGCCCCGCTGGCGTTCGGAGCTCGAGCTGTGACCGGCGAGGGAACGCCCGTCCTGGAGGTCCGCGGGCTCGGCGTGTCGTTCCGGACCCGCCGCGGCACCGTGGCGGCGCTGCGGGACATCGACCTGCAGGTCGCGCCGGGACAGGTGCAGGTCGTGGTCGGCGAGTCGGGCAGCGGCAAGAGCGTGCTCGCCCACAGCCTGTTGGGGTTGTTGCCACGGAACGTCGAGGTCTCCGGTTCCGTGCGCCTGGAGGGGGAGGACCTGCTGGGGGTGGCGCCGGAGCGGATGCGACAGCTGCGGGCGCAGCATCTCGCGTACGTCCCGCAGAGCCCCGCGACCTCGCTCAACCCGGTCCGGCGCACTGCCTCGCTCATGGCGGAAGCGGCCCGGGTCAAGGGCGTCCGACGCGCCGACCTGGGGGAGCGGCTGCCCGCGGTGGGTGCCGCCGTCGGCCTGGACTACGGCAGCGTCGCGCGGCGCTACCCGCACCAGCTGTCCGGCGGGATGCAGCAGCGTGTCGTCAATGCCTTGGCATTGCTCGGGAAACCGGACCTGGTCGTCGCGGACGAGCCCACGACCGGGCTGGATCGTGACCGGGTCACCGCCACCGGCAACGAGCTGTTGCGCCTTGCCGACGAGGGCGCGAGCGTTCTGGTCATCACGCACGACCTCGACCTTGCCGCCGCTCTCGGCGGGCGCACCGCGGTGCTCTACGGCGGACGGCTGGTCGAGGAGCGCCCCACCGCGGCGCTGTTCACCCGGCCCGCCCATCCGTACACGGCGGCGCTGCTCGCCGCGATGCCCGCGCGGGGGCTGCACCCGATCCCCGGCCAGCCGCCCGAGCTGACCGACCCGCCGCCTGGCTGCCCGTTCGCGCCGCGCTGCGAACGGGTCCGCCCCGAGTGCGGCGAGCAGGTGCCCGCAGCGACGACGCTGCCCGACGGCCGGGTGTGGTGCCATGCTGCGCGGTGAGGGTCTGGTGAAACGCTTCGCCACCGGCACGGTCGCCGTACCCGGTGCGACGATCGCCGTACGGCCCGGGGTGCGGCTCGGGCTGCTGGGGCCGAGCGGTTGCGGGAAGTCGACGCTGGCGGCGATGCTCGCGCTCCTGGTCGCGCCGGACGAAGGACAGGTCAGCGTCGACGGACAGCCCGTGACCCGCTTCGGGGTACGCGCGCCCGCTGCGCTCCGCCGCCGGGTCCAGCTGCTGTGGCAGTCACCCGTGGCGGCGGCTGATCCGCGGATGCGGATCCGGGAGCTGGTGACCGAGCCGGCACGCATCGCTCGCGAGGACCCTGCAGCGGTGCTCGCAGACCTCGCGCCGCGCGTCGGGCTGTCGCCGGAGCTGCTCGACCGCTTCCCGCACGAGGTGTCGGCCGGCCAGCTGCAACGTGCCTGCATCGCGCGCGCGCTCGCGTGCCGGCCGCGCTACCTGGTCGCCGACGAGCCGACCGCGATGTTCGACGTGTCGACCCAGGCGGGGCTGCTGCGCACTCTCGCCGACACCGCGACCGAGGACGGGCTCGGGCTGGTGCTGATCACCCACGACACGGCTCTCGCGCAGCACTGGTGCGACGAGGTCGTCGAGTTCGGCGACCTCGTCGCCCAGGTGTGAATCGCCCGACCGAACTCAACGGACCCGCAGCGTCACCTTCTTGCTTACCCCGCGTTTCGCGCCGCTGTCCCCGCGCAGCACCTTCGCATTGTTGCTCGGCAGGCTGCGCTTGACCTTCTCGGGCTTGAAGATGGCGCGCAGCTTGATCTTTCCGGTGCGGTAGACCGGGTCAAGACGCAGCACGGCCTTGCGTGCAGCGACCCGCTCACCCTTCTTGCCGCCCATGGGGCGCAGCTTCGTCTTCCCGATCGTGCTGCTGCCCGCCTTCACGACGAGCGTGCCGCGGATGTCGGTGCGGCGGTTGTGCGGTGCCGTGATCGCGACCTTCGCGGTGGCCGACGCGCCGCGCCTCACCTGCTTCTTGGCGAGCGTCAGCTTGACCTTGGAGGGCTGCGGCTTGATCCGCAGCGGCAGGCTGGTCTCGGCCCACGCGTAGTGCGCCTTGGGGAGGAACTCCGCGTAGATCCGGTCCTGGATCGGAATCCGGGCCGGCAGCTGCAACCGCCACGTCGTCGGGGTGAGCTGCGTGGCGTACTCGCCCCAGCCGAAGCACTCGTCCTGGTACGGGTGCTCTTCCGAGCAGCCCTGGTGGATCAGCACGCCGTAGCCCTGCGGATCCTCGCCGTTGTCCAGGGTCACCGTGACGTCCACGGTCACCTTGTCGGTCTGCCCGTAGCGGACCTTGGAGCGGTTCAGCGTCATGTTGATCGCGGTGCGCGGCGTCTCACGAACCAGGCGCGCCTCCGAGCGGACCACGCCCGTCGTGTACCCGGCCCGCGTCGCGGTCGCTTCGGATTGCAGGAGCTTTCCAACGTCGGCGGCGGTGATCGTGTAGGTGGCGCCGGTCGCGCCGGGGATCGGTACGCCGTCCCGCAGCCAGCGCAGCCCGGTCGTGAGCTTGCCGCTCGGGTAGGTCCAGTTCACCAGGTTCGCAGCCGTGGTCCGCGCGACGGTGCCGACCAACGGTGTCCCCGGTACGTGCGTGTAGTCCATCACGAGCGTGCGGGCGTGCAGCGCCGCCTGGCCGGGGAACTGCGCGGCGATGTCGGCGCTGGCCGGGACGTCGACGACCGTCTCGATCCAGTCCTCCTCCGGCTGCCCGGGGCCCGCGGACGTGCGTGAGAAGAAGGTGTGCGTGCCTGTCTCGAGCAGCGGCACGCGCAACTGGCCGGGCCGCTGCCACGTCAACGTGGTCGGGGCACCGGTGGCGTTCGCGTCGTTGCGCGCGTGGTAGCGCAGGTCGATGACCGGGTGATCGCCGAGCGGATCCTTGCTCGTCGACGCGGATCCGATCCGCCCGATCGGCGTGAGCGCCACGTGGTGTCCGGTCAGCTTCTTGCCTGCGGCGACGCGGATCTCCGTGCCACGGATGCGGCCGTCCGCCACGTCGTCCGGGTCGAAGCCGAGCCGCGGGTCGTGGTTCCAGTCGACCGCGGCGCCGTACCACACCGGCGCGTACGGCTGGCGCTCGCTCGGCAGCACCAGCAGGTGGTAGCGCCCGGCGGGCAGCCCCCGAAGCTGGTACTTGCCCGTGGCATCGGTCGTCGCCTCGGAGGTGTAGAGCCGGATCCACTTGCCCGCCGACGTATCCCAGCGGTACGGCAGGACGTCGACGTTCCGCACCGGTGAACCAGCGGCACGCACCTTGCCGGCGATCGTCGCACCGGCGGGCTTGGCGGCTTGCGCGTCCGGCGCGCCGACCGCGACCGTCAAGGCGCTCGCGGCCATGGTGAGCGTGACGAGCGCGGCAAGCGGGAGGACGACCCGCCGAAGCAGCGTGCGGTCGGTGCGCTCGCGCCGGGTCAGCGGCGCGTGATCCCCGTTCCCATGCATGGGCACAGGACCGTAGCCCATGTCGGGCTCAACCTGCCCGCGGTGAGATGACGCTGCGACACAAGGGTGTTGGAGACCACAACGGCGATGCGCAGGATCCTGTGCCGGCTGCGGACGCGCTGCGGCGGGGTCACCCGATCGGGTGACCCCGCCGCGGCCTGAAGGGTTCCGGATCAGCCGGCCTCGCCCATTCCTTCTGCGGGCTCGGGGGTCTTGCCCTCGCGCACCTGCTTGGCGATGCGTTCGCCGGTCTCGCCGTCGACGTTGCGCCAGTACTGCAGCGCCCGCTCGAGCACGTCCTCCGACAGACCGGAGGCCAGCGCGCCGGCGACCTGGTCGACGAAGGCGTCGCGCTGGGCGTCGTCGAACACGTCCCGCACCAGGATGCCCGCTTGCCCGAAGTCGTCGTCGTCCGCATGCAGCTCGTACGCACTGCGCACCATCTCGGTGTCGGTCTCCCAGCCGTCCTCGGCCGGACCTGTCTCGTCGGCCCAGCTGCGGCCCGCGCTGTTCGGCGCGTACACGGGCGCCGCACCGCTGTGCTCGATCGTCATCTGGCCATCGAAGAGGTAGGTGTTGAGCGGCACCTTCGGCTTGTTCACCGGCACCTGGTGGAAGTTCGTACCGATGCGGTTGCGCTGCGCGTCGTTGTACGCGAACGCCCGACCCAGCAGCATCTTGTCCGGCGACAGACCGATCCCCGGGACCAGGTTGCCCGGGGAGAACGCGGCTTGTTCGATCTCGGCGAAGAAGTTCTCGGGGTTGCGGTCCAGGGTCATCGTGCCGACCGGGATCAACGGGTAGTCACCGTGCGGCCAGGTCTTGGTGAGGTCGAACGGGTTGTACCGGTAGGTCTTCGCTTCGGCGTACGGCATCACCTGCACCGACACCTTCCAGCTCGGGAACTCCTCGCGCCGGATCGCGTCGAACAGATCGCGGCGGTGGAAGTCCGCATCCTCGCCGGTGATGCGCGCTGCCTCGGCGTTGCTGAGGTAGGCCATCCCCTGGTTGGTGTGGAAGTGGTACTTGACCCAGAACTTCTCACCACTCGCGTTGATCCACATGAAGGTGTGGGAGCCGTAACCGTTCATGTGGCGCCAGCTGCGCGGCAGCCCGCGTACGCCCATGAGGTAGGTGACCTGGTGCGCCGACTCCGGATTGAGCGTCCAGAAGTCCCATTGCATCTGCGAGGAGCGCAACCCGGAGTCGGGCAGCCGCTTCTGGCTGCGGATGAAGTGCGGGAACTTGATCGGGTCGCGCAGGAAGAAGATGGGGGTGTTGTTGCCGACGAGGTCGTAGTTGCCCTCGCTCGTATAGAACTTGATGGCGAACCCGCGCACGTCACGCCAGGTGTCCGGACTGCCCTGCTCGCCGGCGACCGTCGAGAACCGCAGCAGCAGGTCGGTGGACGCCCCGGGCTGGAACAGCGCGGCCTTGGTGAAGCGGCTGACGTCCTCGGTGACCTCGAGCTTGCCGAAAGCTCCGGACCCCTTCGCGTGCGGGCTGCGCTCCGGGACGCGTTCGCGGTTGAAGTGCGCCATCTGCTCCAGGAAATGCACGTCGTGCAGCAGCAACGGGCCGTTGCTGCCCACGCTCAGGGTGTTGCGGTCACTCGCCGCCGGTGCCCCCGCGCCGGTTGTCGATCCGGTCTCGTCTGCCATCGCCGCCTCCGATTCGATGCTCGATACGTGCTGGACCCACCCCACCACCTTTTCTGGAATGTGTCCAGACAAGTCGGAGGTCGGCCGGCGCCGACCTGCGGAAGATCACCTCCCGCTCTAGCGTGGCCCGATGACATCACACGGACGGACCGCCCCGGTGGCCGCCAACCTCGCGTTCGAGGGCCTGGTGAAGTCGTACGGCCCCACCGTCGCGCTCACCGACCTCAGCTTCGAGGTGCGCCCCGGAGAGGTGTTCGGCTTCGTCGGCAGCAACGGCGCCGGCAAGACGACCGCCATGCGGATCGCCCTCGGTGTCCTCGAGCCGGACAGCGGACGGGTCTGCTGGGGCGGTGACCCCATCACCTTCGAGACCCGCCGCCGCATCGGCTACATGCCCGAGGAGCGCGGTCTCTACCCGAAGATGCGCGTCGGGGAGCAGCTCGCGTACCTCGCGCGCCTGCACGGGCTGCCCGAACGCGACGCGCGGGCCGCCGTGACGCGCTGGACCGAGCGGCTCGGCATCGCCGAACGCGTGGGTGACGAGGTGCAGAAGCTCAGCCTGGGAAACCAACAGCGGGTGCAGCTCGCGGCGGCGCTCGTGCACGACCCGGCGGTGCTGGTGCTCGACGAGCCGTTCTCCGGGCTGGACCCGATCGCAGTCGACGTCATGAGCGCCGTGCTGCGTGAGCAGGCCGCCACGGGTGTGCCGGTGCTGTTCTCCAGCCATCAGCTCGACCTCGTCGAACGGCTGTGCGACCGCGTCGGCGTCGTCAGCTCCGGACGGCTCGTCGCGCTCGGCGCGGTCGATGAACTGCGGGGCGCGGGCCCGCGCCAGCTCGTCGTACGTCCGGGCGGGACGGCGGACCGGGTAGCCCAGATCCCGGGATGCCGGCTCGTCGCGCAGGACGGCGACCAGCTCGTCGTCGAGCTCGCGGACGAGGCCGACGACCAGGAGGTGCTGCGCGCCGCCCTCGCCGGTGGGCCGGTGCACGAGTTCCGGCCGCGGCGCCCATCGCTGGTCGAGCTCTACCGGCACGTCGTCAGCGCCGCCCCGCCGGGGTCTACAGCGGAAAGCGGAGAACCAGAACCGCCTGCGCGGGCAACGGATGGGAGAGGGGCGGCATCGTGAACGAGTCGACCGGAACACCGACCGGGCTCGGCAGCGTCGCTGCGGTCCGGCTGGTCGCCGGGCGTGAGCTGCGTACCCGGCTGCGCTCGAAGGCGTACCTCATCATCACCGCGGTGCTGGTGGTGATCGTCGTCGCGCTGGTGCTGGTGGCCAAGCTGGTGTCCGGTAGTCACAGCGTCCTGAAGGTCGGGGTGCTGCCCGACGCCGCGCCCGTCGCCCGCTCGCTGCAGGCAGCCGGCGTCGCCCTCGGCGAGGAGCTGGACGTGGTGCGGGTGACCGGGCCGGACGAGGCCCGCCGCGAGCTGGACGCCGGAACGCTCGACGCCGTCGTCGTCGCAATGCGCGGGACCACGCTCGGCGTCCTCGTCACGCAGACCCTGGACCCCAAGCTGCGCGTCGTGCTCGTCGCGACCGCCTCGCAGAGCGTGCTCAACGACCAGATCCGCACGCTGGGCGGGGACCCCGAGGCGGTACACGCCCGCGTCGCCGCGGCGGGCATCGAGGTGAACAGTCTCGAACCTGCTCCCGCCTTCGACCCGCAACGCCTCGCTGTCGGGTTCATCGCAGGGATCCTCGTGTATCTGGCACTCATGCTGACCGGCCAGCTGATCGCGCAGGGAGTCGTGGAGGAGAAGTCGAGCCGCGTCGTCGAACTGCTGCTCTCGACGATCCGGCCCTGGCAGCTGCTCGCCGGCAAGGTCGTCGGCATCGGGCTGGTCGGCCTGCTGCAGGTCGTGCTCGTCGGCGTCGCGGGTCTGGTGGCCGGCCAGCTCACCGGGGTGCTTACGATCCCGTGGGCCGTGGTCGGAGGCGCGCTCGGCTGGCTCGTGCTGTGGTTCGTCCTCGGATTCACCATGTACGCGCTCGTGTTCGCCGGTCTCGGTGCACTGGTGTCCCGCCAGGAGGAGGTGGGCGGGGTCGTCACGCCGGCGACCGCGCTGCTGGTGATCGGGTACGTCATCGGGGTGAGCGTCCTGCCGTCGGACCCGGAGAACCAGCTGGTGGCGGTGCTCTCCCTGCTGCCGGTGTTCTCGCCGACGCTGATGCCGATCCGGCTCGCGATGGGCGAGGTGCCGGTGTGGCAGATCGCGACCGCGCTCGTCCTGGCCGTGGTGACGATCCCGCTGCTCGTCGCGATCACCGCCCGGATGTACCGGAACGCCGTGATCCGCAGCGGTAGCCGGGTGCGGCTGCGCGAGGCCATCCGCGCCGGCTGACCCGCCCGCCGCTCAGCGCCGCAGCAGCGCGAGGGCCGCCTGCTCGATCTCCTCCTGGGACAGCAGCACCAGTTCCGCGGCGTCGCCGAGCGGGACGAAACTGTCCGCGCTCGTCACGCGGGCGAGGCGGCCGTCGAAGCCCGCGTCGACGAGCGCGGTGACGACGGCTTCGGAGACCCCGCCGCTGCGGCGCGTCTCGTCGGCGACGAGCACCCGGCCGGTGGCCTGCGCCGCCCGCAACAGGTCCGCAACCGGAAGCGGCACCAGCCACCGCAGGTCGAGCACACGCACCGCCACGTCCTGCTCGCCGAGCCGACGTGCGGCCCGCAGGCTGAGGCGCAACCCGTTGCCGAACGTCACGATCGTCAGGTCCCTACCGTCGCCGTGGGTACGCGCCCGGCCGATCGGCACGTGCTGCTGCGCCCACCGGTGCGGCGCCGCATAGGGCGCGCGCCACCCGTCGTCGCCGGATTGGTGCAGGTCGCGGGTGTGGTAGAGCGCGATGGGCTCGAGGAACACCGACACGGTGCCGTCGACCGCGGCGGCCTGCGCGCAGGTCCGCAGCATGGCCGCCGCGTCCTCGGGCCGCGCGGGCGAGGCGACGACGATTCCGGGGATGTCGCGAAGCACCGCGACGGCGTCGTCGTTGTGGAAATGGCCGCCGAAGCCCTTCTGGTAGCCGTACGCCGCGACGCGCACCACCATCGGGTTGCGGTAGCGGCCCTGGGCGAAGAACGGCAGCGTCGCCGCCTCACCGCGCAACTGGTCCTCGGCGTTGTGCAGGTAGGCCAGGTACTGGATCTCCGGGATCGGCAGGAATCCGGACAGCCCGGTGCCGAGCGCCAGCCCGAGGATCGCCTGCTCGTCGAGCAGCGTGTCGAACACCCGGGCCGATCCGAAGGTGCGCGCCAACCCGCGAGTCACGCCGTAGACGCCGCCCTTGACCGCGACGTCCTCCCCGAACACCAGTGTTTCCGGGCGGCTGACCAGCAGGTCGGCGAGCGTCCGGTTGATGCTCTGGGCGAGGGTGAGCGGGCCCTCGTCCTCGGGCAAGCGTCCCCCGAACGCCTGCTCGCGCCCGGCGGGCGGCGCCGGCTGCGCGACCTCCTGGGCGACCTCCTGGGCGACCTGCATGCTGCGGCGCGGCGCGATTGGTTCCATGACCGTGGCGCGGTCGGCCAGCCGCGGCTCCCCGCGGGCCTGCGCCGCGGCTGAGAGCACCGTGCGCCGGGCCCGCTCGTACCGGTCGAGGACCTGCGCCGGTCGCAGCGCGCCCGTCTCTACCAGCACGCGCGCAGTCGCGAGCAGCGGGTCGCGTTCCTGGTCGGCGGCGATCTCGGCGGGGGAGCGGTACGCGATCTCCGCGTCGCTGCCCGCGTGCCCCAGGAACCGTACGGTGCGCAGGTGCAGCACCGCGGGACGGCGGCGCTCGCGTACGAACGTCACGGCCGCCTGGCTCGCCCGCCACACCTGCACCGGGTCCTCACCACGCGCGCTGAAGTACGCCAGCTGCCGCCGGGCCTGCAGCGCCTCGGCCACCCAGCCGGCAGGGGAGCGGACACTGATGCCGAGCCCGTTGTCCTCGCAGAGCAGCAGCAGTGGCAACGGCAGGCCCTGGTGCGCCATCCAGGCCGCCGTACCGAGTGCGCCTTGCGCCGTCGAGTGGTTCAGTGACGCGTCTCCGAAGCTGACGACCGTGACGGCGTCCGGGGGCCAGGGGGAGGGGAGCCCCAGCTTGCGCGCACGCTCGATCGCGAACGCGACGCCGACGGCGCGCGGCAGGTGCGAGGCGACCGTCGAGGTCTGCGGGATCACCGCCAGCTCCGGATGGCCGAACACCTTGTGCCGGCCGCCGGCGATCGGCTCGGTCCGCGCCCCGGTGAGCCCGCGGGCGATGTCGAGCACCCCGTCGTGTCCGGGCCGCTTGGCGGCCCGCGCCAGGTAGAACGCGCCGGAGCGGTAGTGCAGCAGCGCCGGATCGTCGACCCGCAACGCCATCGCGACAGCGGCGTTCGACTCGTGACCGGCCGACGCGATCGTGTAGAAGCCGTCCCCCTGCTCGCGCAGCACTCGCGCGACGAGGTCGAGGTGACGACTGTGCGCCTGCGCCTCGAACAGCGCCGCCAGCTCGTCCGCCGTAGGGCCGGGACCCGCCGCGGCGGCTGCGGCCACGCCGGTCGTGGGCGGGGCGAGCCGCCTCACGCGCGTCAGGAAGTGCTCGTCGATCGCCTCCCGCCCCGGCACGGCGCCATCCTGGCACGCAGGGTCGGCGGCGAGCCGGGGCGCCACGGACCGTCGTGAGCCGGATCGCGGCGGCGCGGCAGTTACTGTGACCGCATGAGACGGCGCACCACGTACGCAGTGCTGAGCGGCGTACTGCTCGTGCTGGGCGTCCTCGCGGTCGTCGCGGGCGCGCTGCTCGCCCTCACGTTCGGTCCGAACGGCGAACTGCAGTCCGCGCGTACCAAGATCGACGGGAAGGGCGCGGCCGTGGTGGCCGAGCAGATCAGCGTCGAGGCGAGCAACATCCCGGTGCCCGACGGGGTCGGCACCTTCCGGATCGAGGTCAGTCCGGTCGGTCCCCGTGCGCTGTTCGTCGGCACCGCACAGCAGGCGCCGCTCGACGGGTACCTCACCGGGGTGCCGTACGACGTCGTCACGTCGCTCGAGTCGGGCGGGCAGGCAGAGCTGCGTCAGGTGCCGGGGACCAAGCTCCCGCCGCCACCGCAGCAGCTGGCCTTCTGGACGGCGCAGCAGACCGGTACGCCGGGCGGGACGGTGTCGCTGTCCGCCGACCTCGACCCCGGCACCAGCCTCGTCATCATGAACGCCACGCCCAGCGACGGCGTCGTCGCGGACGTGCGGGTGACGCTCACGGTCGGCTGGGCGTGGCGTACGGCGCTGGGCCTGCTCGTGGGCGGTGCGCTCGCCGTGGTGATCGCGATCGTGCTCGCCTGGCGCTCACGCGTCGCCGGTCGCCGCGCGCGCGCCGGCATGCCGGAACGCGGCCAGCCGGCACCGGGCGAGGCGCTGGCCGCGAGCATCCTGCCCCGTGGCGACGGCGCGGGCGGCGCCCATCCGGTCGTGCCACCGCCGGCCGCCATCCCGACCCCACCTGCCATCCCCGAGGACGGCACGGCCGACCCGACCGAGGTCCTGCCGCGGATCGAGCCGGGTTCGCGCACGCCGGGATCGAGCACGGGCGATGCCCGCGACACCTAGCGCGCCGCACCAGGACGCCGCCACGGGCACCGTGCCATGAAGGTGCAGCAGACCGAGGTCTCCTCCGACCGGATCGTCACCGTTCCCAACGCGCTCTCGGCGCTGCGCCTGGCGGGCGTACCGCTGTTCCTGTGGCTGGTCCTCGGTCCGCACGAGGATGGATGGGCGGTCGCGGTGCTGGCGCTCGCCGGCCTCACCGACTGGCTGGACGGCTACCTCGCCCGTCGCACCGGGCAGATCACCCGCCTCGGTCAGCTGTTGGACCCGGTCGCCGACCGTCTCTACATGGCCGCGACGCTCGTCGCGCTGTGGCTACGCGGGATCGTGCCGCTCTGGGTGCTGGTCGTGCTGCTCGGCCGTGACGTCCTGCTCACCGCGTTCCTCGCCGTGCTCCGCCGCCGCGGCATCGTGGGACTGCCCGTCCATTTCCTGGGCAAGGCCGCGACCTTCAACCTGCTGATCGCCTTCCCGCTGCTGCTCCTCGGCGCCGGTACGGCACTGCACGGTGGGGCCGCCGAGGTCGCCCGCGTCCTCGGCTGGGCATTCGTGCTGTGGGGGACCGCGCTCTACGTCTGGGCCGGGCTGCTGTACGCCGAGCAGGCCGCACGCCTGATCGGCCAGGATCCCGCGAGAGCATCGTGACCGGGACGACGCGTGACGCCGCTCGGCCGACCGCCTCCGGACGAGACCCCGGGTCCTCCATGGCGCTGCTGCGCACGGTGCTGCAGGGCGTGGAGCTCGACTACCCGGCCGATCGTGACCGGGCGGCGGCGCCGCGTACGCTGCGCCGTGCGGTGCTGCTGCTCACCGCCGTCGCCGTCGGGTTGGTGGTCGCCCTCGGAGTCGTGCAGCATCGCCGTGACGCGGCCTCCGACGACCTCGAGCGCAGCGCGCTGCAGGCCCGGGTCGAGGCGCAGACCGACCGGCTGGCCGCGCTGCAGGCCGACGTCACCGCCGCCCAGCAGCGGATCGCGCAGACCGAGCGCCGCACGCTCGCGCAGTCGGTGAGCGGTGGCGTCCTCGCCGACCGTGCGGCGCGCCTCGCGGCTGCGGCAGGGCTGAGCCCGGTCGCCGGACCCGGCGTCGCGCTGGTGGTGGACGACGCGGAGCCGGACCCGGTGAGCGGACGCATCCCGGACGGCGGACGGGTGCTCGACCAGGACCTGCAGCTGGTCACGAACGCGCTGTGGGAAGCAGGAGCGGAGGCGATCGCGATCAACGGGCACCGGCTGACGGCCACCAGCGCGATCCGCAGCGCCGGAGATGCGATCCTCGTGCACCTGCGACCGCTGCTGCCGCCCTACACCGTGCAGGCCATCGGTGATCCCGCGCACTTGCAGGAAGGGTTCGAGCAGTCGGACGGCGGGGCGCAGTTGCGTAGCCTGGGCAAGGAGTACGGGCTGCGGTGGCACCTCGACGCAGCCGAACGCCTCGAGCTCCCCGCCGGCGAGCAGGCACCGTGACGATCCGACGGAGGGACCGATGATCGCAGCGATCGGACTGCTCGTCGGCATCGTGCTCGGCGTGGTGCTGGGCCCGACCGTGCCGCTGTGGCTGCAGCCGTACCTGCCGATCGCCGTCGTCGCCGCCCTCGACGCCGTGTTCGGCGCGGCACGCGCGTTCCTGGACGGGGTGTTCGACGACCGCGTCTTCGTCGTGTCGTTCCTCTCGAACGTCGTCGTCGCGGCACTGCTCGTGTTCCTCGGCGACAAGCTCGGCGTCGGCGGCCAGATCTCCACCGGCGTCGTCGTCGTCCTCGCGATGCGGATCTTCGCGAACGTCGCGGCGATCCGGCGGCGGGTGTTCCGGGCATGAACGAGCCGGCCGGGGCCGGTCCCGGCGCATCGCGCCGCGAGGGGAGGCGACGCTGGACGCAGCTGCTCGCCGGGCTGCTGGCCGCGCTGCTCGGGTTCGGCATCGTCGCGGCCACCCGTCCCGCCCCGGACGACGCGGTCCTCGCGACCGCACGCGAGTCCGACCTGGTCTGGCTGCTCGACGACCTGGACCAGCGCCAGCAGCGCCTCGAGGCGCAGCGCCAGGAACTGCTGTCCGCCGAGGCGCGCCTGACCTCGACCGACGAGCAGGAACGGATCGCCGAGGCGCGCCGCCGCGCGGACGCACTCGCGGTCCTGGCCGGTACCGCCCCCGCGACCGGCGCGGGGATCCTCATGACGATCGGCGACCCCGAGCGACGGGTCCTCGCCGCGACGCTGCTCAACGCCGTACAGGAGCTGCGGGACGCGGGAGCCGTCGCGATGTCCATCGGCGACCAGCGCGTGGTCGTCGACACCTGGTTCGTCGACGGGCAGGCACCCGGCACCGTCGAGGTGTCCGGCGTGGTGGTCCGTCCGCCGTACGTGTTCCGGGTCGTGGGGGATCCCAAGACGATGGAGACCGCCATGCTGATCCCGGGCGGGGTGGCCGACACCGTACGCACCGATGGCGGCACGATGACGATCACCGCGCGGGACGAGCTGACCGTGAGCGCGTTGCGGCCGCTTCGTACGCCTCAGTACGCTGCGCCGGTCCGACCCGCGCCGAGCCCGTGACCGCGACGAGCCGACCCGTCCACCAGACAAAGGGGCCTGCCTTGAGCGAGAACTACCCGGAAGACCTGCGCTACACCGCCGAGCACGAGTGGGTCCGTGAGACGGAGGCCGGGACGGTCCGGTTCGGGATCACCCACTACGCGCAGGACTCGCTGGGCGACATCGTGTTCGTCACCCTGCCGGCGGTCGGCGATCGGATCACGGCGGGCCAGCCCTGCGGCGAGGTGGAGTCCACGAAGAGCGTGAGCGACATCTACGCGCCTGTCACCGGGACCGTCACCGCACGCAACGACGCCGTCGAGACCAGCCCGGAGACGCTCAACACCGACCCGTACGGCGCGGGCTGGATCGCGGAGGTCGAGCTCGACGACCCGGCCGCGGTGGGCGGCCTGCTGGACGCGGCGGGTTACCAGGCCGGGCTCGGCGCCTGACACCGCGCGCGCCCGCGAAGGGTTCCCGGTGACCGGTTGACCGGCGTTCCGTGCGCTGCCTAGGGTGTGACGGCGCTTACCCTCGACCTGTGGTCGAGATGGACACCGTCGGAATCGACAGCGAGCGCCGAGCCGGGGAGGACGCCATGTGCCAGCCGCCCGCCCGCCCGCCGCGGCGGGAGGTCGCACCATGAGCCTGCGCTGCGCCCAGTGCGGCCAGGTCACCGACGACAGCGCCCGCTTCTGCCCCAACTGCGGCGCCCCGGTCGGCATCGGCGCCAGCGTGTCCCCGGACGATGCCGGGGGCGTCGCCGAGCTGACCGGGATCCTCGGGGTGCGCAGTGCCAGCGAGGGCGACTCGGCCCCTCTCGCGACGGTTGACGAGGAGTCGGTGAGCGGGCTGCCCGAAGGGGCGGCCGTGCTGCTCGCCCTGCGTGGCCCGAGCGAGGGGACCCGCGTGCAGCTGGACCCGGCCGACGGGGTCGTGACGGTCGGACGCTCGCCCGAGGCGGTGCTGTTCCTCGACGACGTGACCGTCAGTCGCCGGCACGCCGAGTTCCGCCCCGAGGGCGGCGGCTGGACCCTCACCGACGTCGGCAGCCTGAACGGCTCGTACGTGAACCGTCGCCGCATCGAGACGCACCGGCTCGCCGGGGGAGACGAGGTCCAGATCGGCAAGTACCGCTTCGCCTTCCTCGCGGCCCGGTCGGCGGAGGACGAGGATTGAGCGCCGCGGCGGCCGCGCGGGCGCTCATGGGGATCGGGGACGTGCTCACCGCGCTGCGTCCGGAGTTCCCGGACATCACCATCTCCAAGATCCGCTTCCTCGAGAGCGAGGGGCTGCTGCAGCCGCAGCGCACCTCGAGCGGCTACCGCAAGTTCTCGAGCGCGGACGTGGACCGGCTGCGCTACGTCCTCACCTGCCAACGCGACCACTACCTGCCGCTCAAGGTGATCCGCGACAACCTGGCGGCGATCGACCGGGGCCTCGAGCCGCCGGCCACCGGAGCCGGCGGCACACCGCGCGTGCCCCGCGGGCTCGCGGACGAGGAGTCGCTGCCCTCCCCGGAAGCGTTCCGGCCGGCACACAACGACCTGCGCCTGAGCCGCGCCGAGCTGCTCGCCGAGTCCGGCTTGTCGGAGAAGGTGCTCGAGCAGCTGGAGTCCTTCGGCATCGTCAGCCCGTTGCGCCACGGCGGAAGCACCAAGCACTACGGGGCAGCGGCGCTCGACGTGGCCGGGGCGGTCGCGCGGATGGCGGAGTTCGGCATCGAAGCGCGCCACCTGCGCCAGTTCAAGGTCGCCGCTGACCGGGAGGTCGGCCTGGTTGCGCAGGTCGTCACGCCGCTGGCCCACGGCCGCGACCGGGAGGCGCAGCAGCGCGCCGACGAGGCCATGCGCCAACTCTCCGCGCTCTCGGTGCGGTTGCACGCGGCGCTCGTGCGGGCCGGCCTGGCGGAGGCGCTCGGCCGCTGAGCGTCGCTCGCGCCACCGGCCGAGCGCAGTGCTGCGGCGCGCCGGCCCGATTAGGCTGAAGGGCATGCGCCAACTCGATGTCGTAGGCGTCCGGGTGGAGATGCCGTCCAATCAGCCGATCGTGCTGCTGCGGGAGGTGGACGGGGAGCGCTATCTGCCGATCTGGATCGGGGCCGTGGAAGCGACGGCGATCGCCTTCGCCCAGCAGGGCGTCGTGCCGGCACGGCCGCTCACCCACGACCTGCTCCGCGACGTGATCGCTGCGCTGGACCAGACGGTGAGCGAGGTCCGCATCACCGAGCTCTCCGACGGGGTCTTCTACGCCGTGCTGGTGTTCGCGAGCGGAGCACAGGTCAGTGCCCGGCCCTCCGATGCCATCGCGCTGGCGCTGCGCACCGGCACCACGATCTACGCGGAGGAGGCCGTGCTCGGCGAGGCCGGCATCGAGGTGCCCGACGAGCAGGAGGACGAGGTGGAGAAGTTCCGGGAGTTCCTCGACCAGATCTCCGCCGACGACTTCGGTGACGAACCGCCTTCCAGTTGAGGCCCTGACTCTCTACTAGAGGTAGAGAGTCAACGGTCGCCTCGGCGTGTCGCGCGACGATGCGTTGACTCCGCGCCACCGCGGTCCTACCGTCGCCGGGGACGCGGCGCACGACCGTGTAACTCCCCGGCTGTGGTTCGGCCGGGGGCACCGGACGCCAAGGGGCACCGCGACGTCGGGCCGGCCGACCGGCAAGGGACCCGGCGAGGAACAGGGAGGTCGCGGTGACCGGCACGGCGAGCGAGCAGCAGACGGCGACACCCGCGGGCGTCGGGGCACAGGGGGTGCTGTTCGGCGAGGACGTCCAGGCGCTTCCCGAGGACACCGGGTTCCGCGGCACCATCGCCGCGCGGGCGGCCGGCATCACCTACCGCCAGCTCGACTACTGGGCGCGCACTGGCTTGGTCGAACCCACCGTGCGCGGTGCGCACGGCTCGGGCAGCCAGCGGCTGTACGGGTTCCGCGACATCCTCGTGCTGCGGATCGTCAAGCGGCTGCTCGACGCGGGCGTCTCACTGCCCAACATCAGGATCGCGGTCGACGCGCTGCGCGAGCGCGGCGTCGACGACCTCGCGGAGCTGACGCTGATGAGCGACGGCGCGAGCGTCTACGAGTGCCGCAGCGAGGACGACGTGATCGACCTGCTCAAGGGCGGCCAGGGCGTCTTCGGCATCGCGATCGGGCGGGTCTGGCGTGAGGTCGAGGGCACGCTCGCCGAGCTGCCCCGCGAGACGAGCGGTACGCCCACCGGGGTGGCGGGCGATGAGCTGGCGGCGCGCCGCGCCGCGCGGCGCACCGGCTGAACCGTCCCGGCGTGTAGGCTCGGACGCGGTCGACGACACCGTGCGGGAGAGTCCCGTCGCCGCCAGCGGCGGGCGCCGAAGGAGCAACGCCCCGCCAACCTCTCAGGTCCCAGGACCGCACGGCTCAGACCACTCTGGATAGCGGGTCGCACACCGACCCCGCCGACGGTGCAAGCGCTCGGATACGCCGGGCGTGAAGCTCTCAGGCACGCGGGTGACGCGTGGGTACAGAGGGGGCCCACCGGCCCTTCTCCGCCCGAAAGCAGCGCACCGTGACTGTTCCTGCCGTACACCCCGTACCCGAGCCTGCGAGCGCACGCTTCGTCGACCGCCACGTCGGCCCGGACGCCGACGACATCCGCCGGATGCTCGAGGTCGTCGGGCTCGCGAGCCTGGACGAGCTGGTCGACCGCGCGGTCCCCGACACGATCCGCTCCACGCAGCCCCTCGCGCTGCCGCCGGCCTCGTCCGAGGCGGAGGTCGCGGCGGCGCTCGCCGCACGGGCGGCACGCAACGAGCTGCGCACCTCGCTCATCGGTCTCGGCTACTACGGCACCCACACGCCGGCGGTGATCCGCCGCGGCGTCCTCGAGGACGCCGGCTGGTACACCGCGTACACCCCGTACCAGCCGGAGATCAGCCAGGGCCGTCTCGAGGCACTGCTGGGCTTCCAGACCGTCGTCGCGGACCTCACCGGGCTGCCGGTCGCAGGTGCCAGCCTGCTCGACGAGGCCAGCGCCGCCGCGGAGGCCATGGCGCTGGCACGTCGGGTGAGCAAGGTCGAGTCCTCCCGGTTCCTCGTCGACGCGGACACCCATCCGCAGACGCTCGCCGTGCTCGCCACCCGCGCCGAGCCCGTCGGGATCGAGCTGGTGCCCGTCGACGTCGACGGTCCGCTGCCCAGCGACCTGGGCTTCGGGATCCTGCTCAGCTACCCGGCGTCCTCCGGCGCCGTACGCGAGTTGCGGGCGGTCGCCGAGCAGGTGCACGCGGCGGGTGGCCTGGTGGCCGTCACCACAGACCTGCTCGCACTCACCCTGCTCACCCCGCCGGGGGAGTGGGGCGCCGACGTCGCGGTCGGTTCGGCCCAGCGGTTCGGGGTGCCGGTGGGCTTCGGCGGCCCGCATGCCGGCTTCATGTCGGTGCGCACCGACCTCACGCGCTCGCTGCCCGGACGGCTGGTCGGCGTCAGCATCGACGCCGACGGCGCGCCCGCCTACCGGCTGGCGCTGCAGACCCGCGAGCAGCACATCCGCCGGGAACGGGCGACGAGCAACATCTGCACGGCGCAGGTGCTGCTCGCAGTCATCGCCTCGTTCTACGCCGAGTACCACGGTCCGGAGGGACTGCGCGCGATCGCCGCCGCGGCACACGAGCGCACGACGCTGCTCGCCGCCGGCCTGCAGGCGCTCGAGGTTTCCTTGCTGCACCACGAGTTCTTCGACACGCTGCGGTTCCGCATCCCCGGATCGGCGGCCGGGGTGCTGCGGGCGGCGCTCGCACGCGGCATCAACCTCTGGCAGGTCGATGCCGACACCGTGGCGGTCAGCCTCGACGAGACGACCGACGACCGCACGGTGGACGCGGTCCTGGAAGCCGTGGCCGACGTGCTCTCACGTCCCGCTCCGACGCTCGCCACGCTGCGTACCGGTCCTGTGGCCGCAGCGATTCCCGACGGGCTGCGCCGGACGTCCGCGTACCTCACGCATCCGAGTTTCCACGCCTACCGCAACGAGACCGCGATGATGCGCCGGCTGCGCCGGCTGGCGGACCGCGACATCGCGCTCGACCGCGCCATGATCCCGCTGGGCTCATGCACCATGAAGCTCAACGCCGCCGTCGAGATGGAACCGATCAGCGATCCGCGCTGGGCGCAGCTGCATCCGTTCGCGCCGCTCGACCAGGCCGCCGGCTACCGCCAGCTCTTCGCCGAGCTCGAGGACTACCTCGCCGCCATCACCGGCTACGACGCCGTCAGCCTCGCCCCCAACGCCGGCAGCCAAGGGGAGCTCGCCGGGCTGCTCGCCATCCGCGCCTACCACCGCGACGCCGGAGACGAGCACCGTGACGTGTGCCTGATCCCCAGCAGCGCACACGGCACGAACGCGGCGAGCGCCGTCATGGCCGGCATGCGCGTCGCGGTCGTCGCCTGCACCGACTCCGGCGACATCGACCTCGACGACCTCGACGCGAAGATCGCGGCGAACCGGGACCGGATCGCCGCGATCATGCTGACATACCCGTCGACCTTCGGCGTGTACGAGCCGAGCGTCGCGCAGGTGTGTGCGCGGGTGCACGACGCCGGCGGGCAGGTGTACATCGACGGTGCGAACCTGAACGCCCTCGTGGGCCTTGCCGAACCGGGCCGCTTCGGCGGCGACGTGTCGCACCTGAACCTGCACAAGACGTTCTGCATCCCGCACGGCGGTGGGGGGCCGGGGGTCGGGCCGATCGGGGTGCGCTCCCACCTGGTGCCCTACCTGCCCGGCCATCCGGTGCACGGCGACGCGCTGCCGGGATCCGGGGGAGCGGTCACCGCGGCGCCGTGGGGGAGTGCCGGCATCCTCACCATCCCGTGGGCGTACCTGCGCCTGATGGGAGGTGACGGGTTGACGCACGCGACGAAGGTGGCGGTGCTCTCGGCCAACTACGTCGCCGCTCGGCTGCGCGAGCATTACCCGGTCCTCTACACCGGGAACGGCGGGCTGGTCGCCCACGAGTGCATCGTCGACCTGCGGCCGCTCACCAAGGAGACCGGCGTGACCGTCGACGACGTCGCGAAACGGCTGGTGGACTATGGGTTCCACGCCCCGACGATGTCGTTCCCGATCGCCGGGACGTTGATGATCGAGCCGACGGAGAGCGAGGACCTGCGTGAGGTGGATCGCTTCTGCGAGGCGATGATCGCCATCCGTCAGGAGATCGCGCGCGTCGCGTCGGGGGAGTGGCCGCTCGCCGACTCCCCGCTGCGCGGCGCCCCGCACACCGCGGCGTGCCTGCTCGGGGACTGGGACAAGCCGTACTCCCGGGAGCTCGCCGCCTACCCGGTGCCCGGCGTGCGCGAGGACAAGTACTGGCCACCGGTGCGCCGGATCGACGGCGCGTACGGCGACCGGAACCTGATGTGCTCCTGCCCGGACCCCAGTGCGTTCGAAAGCGCGTGACCGCGGGACAGCGAGGCGGTCCGGCCGCTGCTGTCAGGTGCGGCCGCGCCGTTCCTGCGCATCGAACAGGACGGCCTGTTCGGCCGCGTCGCCGAACATCCAGGTCGCGTGCAGGACTTCGTAACCGGCCTCGCGCAGCGTCTCCACGACCGCCTCGTCGTCGTCCACCACCAGGACGATGTCGAGCTTGCGTGCCAGCCGGGCGAGGATCTCACGCTTGACGATGCGAGCCGGGCGGCGATCGTGCCGCTTCCGCATGTGCAGGTCGCCGGGCGGCACCTCGTGTCGGGCGAACCAGTCCAGCGTCGGCTGCCGATAGGTCTCGCTGCGGCCGGTGACGTACACGACCCGGTGACCGAGCGCCTGCTGCTCGCGCACCAGGTCGTGACCACGCGCCAACAGCGGGTCCTCGTCCATCGCCGAGAAGAACCCGTGCCAGTCCTTGGGTCGCTGCTCGAGGTGGTGCAGGCGGTGGCGGACGTCCGCGAGCACGCCGTCGATGTCGAAGATCGCGCAGCGCGGCAACGACGACGAGTCCGACATGTCGCCATGGTGTCAGCCGAAGTCAGCGCGAGCACCGGCCGGGCCCGGCGCATGATGGGCGCATGACGGTCCGTGTCGCCGCTAGCGCCCTGATCCGCGACGAGGCCGGCCGCGTCCTGGTCGTGTTGCGCGGCCGGGGACCGAACACCGGCCGGTGGTCCTTGCCGGGTGGGAAGTCCGAGCCGGGGGAGACCCCCGCGCAGACGGTGGTGCGCGAGGTGCGCGAGGAGACCGGGCTGGTCATCACTGCCGGGACGCAGCGTGCGGTGGTGCCGGTCCAGGCGCCCACGGCGACGTACGAGATCCACGTGTTCGAGGCGACCGTCCTCGGTGGTGCGGTCAGGGCGGGGGACGACGCCGCCGACGCCGCATGGGTGAGCGAGTCGCAGCTCGCTGCGCTCCCGCACACCGATGGGCTGCTGGAACTCCTCGCCCGATCGGCACCCGACGTCGTGCCCGCGGAACCCGGGTCGCCAGGCACCGGTAGCGTCGCGCCGTGACCTCGCCGACGATGCTCCGTGAGCGACTGCGCAACGCCTTGCGTACCGCCATGAAGGAACGCGACCGGGTGGCGACGAGCGTCTACCGGAGCGCGCTCGCCGCGCTCGACAACGCGGCCGCCGTACCGCAGGCGGTGGATCTCAGCGCGACGGGTAGTGAGCACGTCGCGAAAGCGGCTGTCGGTCCGTACGCCGCCGAGGTGGGCCGGCGTGCGCTCACCGCGGAGGAGGAGCGAGCGATCGTGAGCGCCGAGATGGCCGAGCACCGTCGCGCGGCTGATGATCTCGCCGGGGCCGGCCGCCCGGTCGAGGCGAACCGCGCCTGGGCTCAGGCGGATCTGCTGCAGGAACTGCTCGGCGACTGACGCCGGCGGGCTGCTCGGCGGCCGGTCGACGTGATGGAATGCCACCATGCACCTGGCATCGACGGATGCGGCCAACGAGCTGCTCGAACGGGACCCGCTGGCGTTGCTCATCGGCATGATGCTCGACCAGCAGATCCCCATGGAGAAGGCGTTCACCTCGCCGCATGTGCTGCGCGAGCGCCTCGGCGGCGACCTCGACGCCGACACGATCGCGGCGTACGACCCGGACAAGCTCGAGGCGCTGTTCCGCGAACCGCCTGCGCTGCATCGCTTCCCGGCCGCCAACGCGCGCCGCGCGCAGGAGCTCTGCGCGATCGTGCGCGACCGGTACGGCGGCGACGCAGCTGCGATCTGGCGCGACGCCGCCTCGGGCACCGATCTCGTCGCCCGGCTGGAGGATTTGCCGGGGTTCGGCGCCCAGAAGGCGCGGATCTTCGCGGCGCTCGTCGGCAAGCAGCTCGGGATCAAGCCACGCGGGTGGGCGAAGGCGGCAGCGCCTTACTCGGAGAAGGGATACCGGTCGGCCGCGGATGTCGTCGACGCGGAGTCGCTCGCCAAGGTCAAGTCGTACAAGCGGGAACAGAAGGCGGCCGCGAAGGCCGGACAACCTCTCGGGACATAGCGGCGAAGCTGCCGCTCGACCATTCGGTGCTCGAGCATCGCCGCCATTCGTTGATCGCGTCTCCGGCATTCGTTGGTCGAGCGTCGCCGCATTCGTTGGTCGAGCGTCGCCGCATTCGGTGGTCGAGCGTCGCCGCATTCGTTGGTCGAGCGTCGCCGCATTCGGTGGTCGAGCGTCGCCGCATTCGGCGGTCGAGCGCAGTCGAGACCTTGGTGCCGGTGGTCTGCCCTTGAACGGAGGCCGCAACCACACGTTGCTCGAGCGCAGTCGAGTCACTTTGACGCTGGTGGTGCGCCTGTCTGCGCGTGAAAGACCGGGCGAGTACTCGGTGGTCGAGCGTAGTCGAGACCACGTCGGTGATCATGGTCTCGACTGCGCTCGACCAACGGATGGTTGCGTCACCTCTTTCGGAGCAGCACCCCGGGCCCTTCGGGCCGCCCTGGACGGTGGAACATCCGGTTGCGGTCGCGGGCACCCACGTACGGCCCCGGCTATTTTCGACTCAGACCACTTCGTGTTCATGCGGTCCTTCGGCCGCTCGGTGGTCGAGCGTCGCCGGCATCTGATTGGGAAAGATGCCTGTCGATCACCGGAGGCCGGTCTTTCAGCGCCCACTGGTCTGCAGATCCGTGCGACAGCTGGTTCGGTCTTGCCGGAGGGTGTTGTCGGACCCCCCTCCTACAGTTGTACGTATGTTGCAGACGCCGGCAGCCGGTCCGCAGGACGTGCACGCCGCACTCGCGCAGATGCGCGCGGACGCCGCGTTGGTCAACGGTGCGATCGCCGACGGGGTGCTGATCGATACCGCGGACGAGGCGCTGCCGGAACTGACCGCAGGCCTGCTCGCCGTCTCCGACGCCGCGCAAGCCGCGGCTACGGCGGTGCTCGGTCGTACGCACGACTGTGGGGTGTTGCGGGGGCGCGGGTTCGTCTCCACCAAAGCCTGGCTCAAGGCCACCACGCGGTGTGGGGACCGGGACGCCGCCCGGCTGCTGGCGCGGTCGCGGGATCTGCAGCGTCCCGAGCTCGCGGCGACCCGGTCGGCGTGGCTCGCCGGGCGCGTCGTGGGGGCGGGGGTGCGGGAGCTCGCCCTGGGGCTGGTGGCCTGTGAGAAGAAGACCCGCACCGACCCGGAACTGACGGCGCTGGTGTTCGGGGAGTGCCAGCAGGTGCTGCTCGACATCGCACAGAGCGAGAACGCCGACCACGTCCGCGCCGCCGCCGCCCGGATCCTGGCCACGGTGTTCCCCGATGGGGCCAGCGCCGATGAGCAGGAGGCCTACCACGCCCAGCACCTGCGCCTCACCCGCGTCGGCAATGAGACCGACGTGCGCGGCATGCTCTCGGCCGAGTCCGACGCGCTGCTGAGTACCGCGCTGGATCGGATCGTGGACCGCTGGTACCGCGATGGGACACTCGGGCCGCAGCCGGTCCTGGACTCAGTCACGGGTGAGATCGACCAGCAGGCCACTGACGCCGCGATCGAAGCCGCTCGCGCTGGTGGGACCGGTGGGGTGCAGCGGGGCAAAGCCGACCATTTGCGGGCGTTGGCGTTGGTGGAGCTGGCCCGCCAGTTCCTCGACGACGGCAAGGCCGGCACCAGCCACGGGGTACGCCCCCACCTCGTCTTGACCGTGGAGCTGGCCGACCTGCTCGCCGGCCGCGGCACCGGCACCCTCGACGTCCCGGGTGGCGAACCAGCGGTCGTGCCGGTCTCCACGATCGCCCGCCTGGGCTGCTACGCCGACGTCTCCCGCTGCCACCCCCACCACGTCCTGGAGTGGTGGTTGGGCGGAGAGACCAATCCTGACAACCTGATCCTCCTGTGCGCGCGTCACCATCGGATGGTTCACGACGGCCAGTGGAAGATCGTCGCCCGGCCCGGGGTCAGCCCCCTGGCCGCCGACTACTGGCAGTTCATCGCCCCGCCGCGACGAACCCGGCCCTGAAGAAGGGCCCGCGCGCCACCCACCGAAACCGTTGATGTTCTTACGGTTCCCACCTCCCAGGTCACCCCACCACGCAGCAGTCGACGTCGAGCGGCGGCCCTGACCGAAACGAAACGTCGATGGTCGAGCGTAGTCGAGACCATGATCACCGACGTGGTCTCGACTACGCTCGACCACCGGGTACTGGCCCGGTCTTTCACGGGTCGACGGGCGCGCCACCTGGCCAAAAGTGACTCGACTGCGGTCGACCGACGTGTCGTTGTGGCCGCCGTTCTTGGTAGAGACCACGCGGAGATCACAGTCTGGACTGCGCTCGACCATCGACGTTTCGGTCACGGGCCGCCACGCATGGGCGACGATTCATGGAGCTGGCATTGAGGAACGTCTTGGATACTCCGGCGCGCAGCGGGTTAGCGTGCTCCGGTGGCGATCCATGCGGACGAACTCGCGATCACTCCTGAGCTCGTACGTCGTCTGGTCGCCCGCGACGTACCCGAGCTGAGGGGTTATCCGCTCCGACGCCTGGGGTCTACCGGCTCGACCAACGTCCTGTTCCGCCTCGGCCAGGATCACCTGGTCCGCCTGCCGCGGCAGCCAGGCGGTTCGACGTCTATCGACCTCGAAGCCCGGTGGCTACCGACCCTGGCGCGGGAATTGCCGGTTCGCGTTCCCGAGATCGTGGCGCTCGGCGAACCCGGGTTCGGCTATCCCGAACGATGGTCGGTCACGCGGTGGCTCGCCGGCCACCGTCCGCGCCCCCGGGAAGCATCCGATCGGCGAGCCTCCGGACTCGGGTACGCCCTGGCGAACTTCGTCTTGGAACTTCACGCCATTGCGGTGCCGCCCGCCGCAGTTGCGGACATGGCGTTGCGCTCGTACCGCGCGGGACCGGTGACGGCGTTCGACGACGACTTCCGCGGATACCTGGGGGAGTGCCGGACACTGACAGACCTGCCACTCGACCTCGATGCCTGTGTCGAGGTATGGGACGAAGCTCTCCGCGCCACGGCGCGCGCCACGAGCGCCCAGTGGGTTCATACCGACCTGCTGGGCGAGAACCTGTTGCTGCGCCAGGGGCGGCTCGCCGCGGTGCTCGACTTCGGCGGCCTCGCAGTCGGTGACCCGAGCGTGGACCTGGTCATCGCATGGGACGTCCTCAGCCTCGCGGATCGCCGCGTCTTCCGCGATCTCGTGGGGCCGGACGAGGCGACGTGGACGCGCGCGCGGGGTTGGGCGGTCGCCATCGCGCTCATGACGTTCCCGTACTACTGGCGATCGATGCCGGCGCGCTGCGCTGCTCGGTTGGCCATGGCAGAGCAGGCGCTCGCCGATCGATAGCAGGGATCGCGTGCGTGGCCGGGTCGGTGGGCCAGCAGGTTACTTAACATAATGTCTCTTATCGGCGGCCTAGTGAGGCAGCGGCGCGGCGTCGCTCGCGTTCACCAGGCGCTCATGTACCGGCGCCGACGTACGCCGCCAGGTGCTCGCCGGTGAGGGTCGACCGCGCCGCGACGAGGTCCGCCGGCGTTCCTTCGAACACGACGCGCCCGCCGTCGTGTCCGGCACCGGGACCGAGATCGATGATCCAGTCCGCGTGGGCCATGACGGCCTGGTGATGTTCGATCACGATGATCGACTTACCCGAGTCGATGATCCGGTCGAGCAGCCCCAGCAACTGCGTGACGTCGGCGAGGTGCAGGCCGGTCGTGGGCTCGTCGAGCACCAGGATCCCGCCCTTGTCGCCGAGGTGCATCGCCAGCTTGAGCCGCTGCCGCTCGCCGCCGGAGAGCGTGGTGAGCGGCTGCCCGATGGTCAGGTAGCCGAGCCCGACGTCCGACAACCGCTCGAGGATCTTGTGGGCGGCGGGTGTCCGGGCGTCGCCCGCGCCGAAGAACTGCTCGGCCTCGCTCACCGGCATGGCGAGCACCTCGCTGATGTCGCGGCCTGCGAAGCGGTACTCGAGGACCGACGCGTCGAATCGTCTGCCCTCGCACTGCTCGCAGGTGGTCGCGACGCCCGCGATCATCGCCAGGTCGGTGTAGACGACCCCCGCGCCGTTGCAGGTCGGGCACGCGCCCTCGGAGTTGGCGCTGAACAGCGCCGGTTTCACCCCGTTCGCCTTGGCGAACGCCTTGCGGATCGGCTCGAGCAGCCCGGTGTACGTCGCCGGGTTGCTCCGCCGCGAGCCCTTGATCGCGCCCTGGTCCACGGTCACCACGCCGTCCAGGCCCGAGACGGAGCCCCCGATCAGCGAGCTCTTGCCGGACCCGGCGACCCCGGTGACGGCGACGAGCACACCGAGCGGAATGTCGACGTCGACGTCCTGCAGGTTGTGGGTGCGCGCACCGCGCACCTGCAGCGTCCCCGACGGCTCGCGCACCGACGCCTTCAGCGCGGCGCGGTCGTCCAGGTGCTGCCCGGTGAGCGTCCCGCTCGTGCGCAGCCCGGCGACGGTCCCCTCGTACGTCACCTGTCCCCCGGCCGCGCCGGCGCCCGGACCGAGGTCGACGACGTGGTCGGCGATGGTGATGACCTCGGGCTTGTGCTCGACGACCAGGACGGTGTTGCCGGTGTCGCGCAGCTGCCCGAGCAGGGCGTTCATACGCGCGATGTCGTGCGGGTGCAGGCCGATCGTCGGTTCGTCGAACACGTACGTGACGTCGGTGAGCGAGGACCCGAGGTGACGGATCATCTTGGTGCGCTGTGCCTCCCCGCCCGAGAGCGTCCCGGCGGGCCGGTCGAGGCTGAGGTAGCCCAGGCCGATCTGGACGAACGAGTCCAGCGTGTGCTGCAACTTGGTCAGCAGCGGCGCGACCGACGGCTCGTCGAGGTCCCGCACCCATGCCGCGAGGTCGCTGATCTGCATCGCGCAGGCGTCCGCGATGCTGATGTCCTTGATCTTCGAGGACCGCGCGAGTGCGCTGAGCCGGGTGCCGTCGCACTCCGGGCAGGTCGTGAAGGTGATTGCGCGTTCGACGAACGCGCGTACGTGCGGCTGCATGGCGTCGAGATCCTTGGACAGGAACGACTTCTGGATCTTGGGGATCAGCCCCTCGTACGTGACGTTGATCCCGTCGACCTTGATCCTGGTCGGTGGTTTGTGCAGCAGCGCGTCGCGCTCTTTCGCGGTGAACTTCCCGATCGGCTTGTCGGGGTCGAAGAAGCCGCAGCCGCGGTAGATGCGCCCGTACCAGCCGTCCATGCTGTAGCCGGGGATGGTGAGCGCGCCCTCGTTCAGCGACTTGCTCGCGTCATAGAGGGCGGTGAGGTCGAAGTCGGTGACCGAGCCCATGCCCTCGCAGCGCGGGCACATGCCGCCGGTGATGGAGAAGCTGCGGCGCTCCTTGACAGTCTTGCCGCCCCGCTCGACCGTCACCGCACCGGCGCCGCTGATCGAGGCGACGTTGAACGAGAAGGCCTGCGAGGAGCCGATGTACGGTTTTCCGAGCCGGCTGAACACGATTCGTAGCATCGCGTTCGCGTCGGTGGCGGTGCCGACCGTGGAGCGCGGGTTGGAGCCCATCCGTTCCTGGTCGACGATGATCGCCGTCGTCAGGCCCTCGAGGACGTCGACGTCCGGACGGCCCAGGTTGGGCATGAAGCCCTGCACGAACGCGCTGTAGGTCTCGTTGATGAGCCGTTGCGACTCGGCGGCGATCGTGCTGAACACCAGCGAGCTCTTGCCGGACCCGGAGACGCCGGTGAACACCGTCAGTCGGCGCTTGGGGATCTCGACGCTGACGTCCTTGAGGTTGTTCTCGCGGGCGCCGTGCACCCGGATCAGGTCGTGGCTGTCGGCGATGTGTGACGCGCGCGGCATGTCCGTCCTCAACGTGATTGCTGGATCCGCAACAGGTTTCCGGCCGGATCGCGGAAGGCGCAGTCGCGCAGGCCGTACGGCTGGTCGGTCGGCTCCTGCACGACCTCGGCGTCGGCCGCCTGCAGCCGGGCGAAGACGTCGTCGAGGTCCTGGGCCGCGAGGTTGAGGCTGGCGAACGTGCCCTTCGCCATCATCTCGGCGACAGTGGTGCGCTCGTCGTCGGTCAGCCCGGGCGTCGCCTGCGGCGGGTAGAGCACGATCGAGGTGCCCGGCTGGTCCGGCGGCCCGACCGTGATCCAGTGCATCCCTTGATAGCCGACGTCGTTCCTGACCTCGAAGCCGAGGATGTCGCGGTAGAAGGTGAGCGACGCCTCGTGGTCGGTGTGCGGGAGGAAGGTCTCGCGAATGGTGATGTCCATGGCGCTCAGGCTACGGGCGCGGCGGATCGGGCCGCTTCTCGATTCCTGATCGGTCTCGTCACCGCTTTGGCCACGCAGGGGGCCATCCCGACCGTCGCCTGCGCGTGCTCCCTGCGGTAGACGCTCGGCGGGATCCCGACCAGCTCGGTGAAGCGGGTGCTGAAGGTCCCCAGCGAGGAGCAGCCGACCGCGAAGCAGACCTCGGTGACGCTGAGATCGCCGCGCCGCAGCAGCGCCATGGCGCGTTCGATCCGGCGTGTCATCAGGTACGAGTACGGCGACTCGCCGAAGGCGGCGCGGAACTGGCGGCTCAGGTGTCCGCCGGAGAGGTTGACCGCCCGCGCGAGCGCCTCCACGTCCAACGGCTGGGCGTAGTCGCGGTCGATCCGGTCGCGGACCCGGCGCAGCAGCGCGAGGTCGCGCAGCCGCGCATCGCTGGCCGACCTGGTGCTCATCAGGACGATGCTGCCATGCCGGGCCGGCGCGGTGGCGCATCGGCGGCGCGCTGGACCGGACGGGTCGCGACGCGCAGCACCAGGTAGCCGGCGACGGCGGCGAGCACGCTCGCGATGAAGATGCCGAGCTTGGCGGTGTCCTTCAGGGCCGGGTCGGTGAACGCGAGCTCGGTGATGAACAGCGCGACGGTGAAACCGATGCCGCCGCAGACGGCCAGACCGAACAGGTGGCGCCACGTGACCTGGGCCGGCAGCGCGGCACGGGAGAACCGCGTGGCCAGCCACGTGGCGCCGAAGATCCCCACGGTCTTGCCGACGAGCAGCCCCACGACGATGCCGAGCGCCACCCGGTCCCCCGTCCAGGCGGTCAGCGCGTCCGCCGGCAGGACCAGCCCGGCGTTGGCCATCGCGAACAGCGGCACCACGACGTAGGCGGACCAGGGGGCGAGCGCGTGCTCCAGGCGTTCCAGGGGCGAGCCGGTGTCGATGGCCAGCCGGCGCGCGTCGCGCAGCGAGGTCGCGAGCGCGTCATACTCGGCGGCCGACAGCTCCTGGTCGTCGTACGAACGCTCGACGGTGTCCGCGATGCGCCGCAGCCGTCGGGGGAAGCGCCGCGGGTCGTACAGCGACCAGACCGGGGTGACCAGCCCGAACGCGACGCCCGCGAGGGTCGGGTGCACCCCCGCCTCGTGGAGCGCGTACCAGCAGGCGATGCCCATGCAGACGTACGGCGTCAACGCCCGTACCCGTGCCCGCTGCAGGAACAGCGCCACCGCGATGGTGAGCAGCGCCGCGCCGAGCCAGGCGTACGAGAGATCGGCGGTGTAGAAGGCGGCGATCACCAGGATCGCGCCCAGGTCGTCGACGATCGCCAGGCTGAGCAGGAACAGCCGCGCCCCGGACGGGATCCGGTCCCCCAGCGCCGCGACGACCGCGACCGCGAACGCGATGTCGGTCGCCATCGGGATGCCCCAGCCGTGCTGTCCCGCGCCCCCGAGGTTGAACGCCAGGTAGATGCCGGCCGGGACGATCATGCCGCCGGCCGCGGCGATGACCGGCAGCGCCGCGGTACGCGGGTCGTTGAGCTCCCCCGACACCAGCTCACGCTTGATCTCGAGCGCGACGACGAAGAAGAAGAGCGTCATGGCGCCGTCGGTGACCCACTCCCCCAGCGTGAGCCCGGACAGCGCGTCCCACGGACCGACGGCGAATCGTACGGGTGTGCCCCAGAACGCGAAGTACGAGTCGGCGACGACCGAGTTGGCCCACACCAGCGCCACCACCGCCGCCGACAGCATCAGCAGGGCGCTCGAGGCGGAGGTGTCGAGGAAGCGCTGCAGCGGACGCACCACCAGCCGCGGTACGAAGCGGTCCGACTCGATCCAGCGGTGCGGGACCGGCGGATCGGATTCGGCCACCGGTCACCTCCCGAACGAGTGCGGCTGTCGCGCCGTACGCCGTCCGTAGGCTATCGAGCGGGCGAGCCGGCTCGCCGCCCGAAGTGCGGGCACCGGCTGCGTGGACGAGAATCGGACGTGAATCGCCCGTGGCCCGCGGGAACTCCACCTCTGCGGCCGGCGTCGGATCAACCAATGGCACGTCGGGTATCCGACGGCCAGGCCGCGCGAGGGAACAGCAGCGCCGTCGCGTGCGTTCTAGGAGTGACGACGACGAAAGGCGAGAACATGAGCGAGGCACTGCGCGGCAGCCGGCTCGGTGCGCGGAGCTACGAGACTGACGACCACGTCGAGTTCGCGCCCCGGCAGACCACCTACTACGACTGCCCGAACGGTCACACGATCGAGATGCCCTTCTCCGTCGAGGCGGAGATCCCCCCGGTGTGGGAATGCCGCTGCGGGGCGACCGCGGTGCTGCGTGACGGGGTGCTGCCCGAACCCAAGCCCGGGAAGCACGTACGTACCCACTGGGACATGCTTCTGGAACGCCGTTCTCTCGAGGACCTGGAAGTGCTGTTCGAGGAGCGGCTGGACCTGTTGCGGGCGCACCGGGTGCCGGAGAAGAAGAGCGCCTGACCTTCCCCTACGCATCGGCGGCGGAACCCTCCCGGGTTCCGCCGCCGATTCGTCTGTCCGGTGCGGGCGTGTCAGCCGCCGAGCGCCCGGTGGTCCGGCCGGCCGGGCGGGTCGTCGGGGACGACCTCGCCCTCGACGACGTCGCCGCGCCGGGTGACCACGCTCACACCGCGCCGACGCAACCGGCCGACCACCCACCCGACCGTGGCGGCGCCGAGCACCCGCCGCAGCGGGCGTACCAGCATCAGCAGCCCGAGGATGCTCGTCGCGAAACCCGGTACCGCGATGAGGGCACCCGCGACGAAACGCAGCGAGGCGTCACCGATCGCCGCCCTGGTCCCGGTCGACGGAACGGCGGTGCCGCCCGCGGTGCCCTGCTGCAGGGTGCGCGCGGCGGAGAGCCCCGCGCGACGCATCACGGCGATGCCGAGCACGGCGAGCGCGGCCATCGCGACGATGACCCATCCCCAGCCGACCCAGGCCGCCAGCAGCGACGCCAGGGCGAGTTCGAGCAGGGCGTAGAGGCCGGCGACGAGCAGGGCGACGGCGCTCACGGCGTGCTCCGCTGCGCGCCGGGTCGGCCCGCCAGCAGCCGCCGGGCCCGCCCGGCGCGGTCCTGCACGCCCCAGACGGTGACCCGCCACAGCGCCTCGGCGACGATCCGCTGACTCATCTTCGACTCCCCGCGCACCCGCTCGACGAACTCGATGGGCACCTCGCGCACCGTGAGCCCGCGCTGCACCGCGCGGCGGGCCAGGTCCACCTGGAAGCAGTACCCCTGGCTCTGCACGGTGGGCAGGTCGAGCTTGACGAGCGCCGTGGTACGAAAGGCCCGGTAGCCGCCCGTCACGTCGCGCACGGGTAGCCGCAGCGCGATCCGGCTGTAGAGGCTGCCGCCCCTGGAGATCGCCTCGCGGTAGCGCGGCCAGTTCACGACCGAGCCGCCGGGCACCCAGCGTGACCCGAGCACCAGGTCCGCCTCGTGCAGCGCGTCGAGCAGCCGCGGCAGCTGCTCGGGCTGGTGCGAGCCGTCGGCGTCCATCTCGACCACGACGTCGTAGCCGTGCTCCATCGCCCAGGCGAAGGCGGCCAGGTACGCAGCGCCGAGGCCGCCCTTGCCCGGACGGTGCATGACGTGCACCTGCGCGTCCTGCCGTGCGAGCTCGTCGGCCAGCTCCCCCGTGCCGTCCGGGCTGTTGTCGTCGGCGACGAGCACGTCCGCCTGCGGCACGGCCGCGCGCAGCCGGTGCACGATGTCGGCGACGTTGTGCCGCTCGTTGTACGTGGGGATGATCACGAGGACCCGGCCGAGATCGGCGTATGGCAGGCTCACGGCACCGGCTCCTGGGGGACGAGGTTCTGGTCCGAGCGTACGGGCACAGCATCGCGGCGCCGAAATCCTGCGGCCGCGGCAACGCCGAGGGCGAACACGGCGAGCGCGGTCGCGGCCCACTCCGGCGCAGCCCCGAGCCGGTCGGCGAGCGTGAGGGTGTCGCGCAGCGGCACCGTGGCGACGAGCACGCCCGGGCGCAGTTCGGGCAGCGACCCCACGATCGTCCCGTCCGGGGCCACGATGGCGCTGATGCCGCTGGTCGCGGCGACGAGGACGGTGCGCCCGTGCTCGACGGCGCGCAGCTGCGACATCGCGACCTGCTGCTCGGGTTGGCCGGTCAGCGCATAGGTCGCGTTGTTCGTCTGCACGGTCAGCAGCCGCCCGCCCTGGCCGGCCAGCTCGCCGCGCACGCCCGCACCCGTCGTCGCATCCCGCATCAGGTCGTCGTACGCGACCTCGAAGCAGATCACGTCGCCCACGACGGCCGGGCCGACCTGCATCACGCCTGTCGCGTCGCCGGCTGCGAAGTCCTTGGGTATCAACGCGAAGCGGCTGATGAAGCGGTCGAGCACACTGCGCCACGGCACCCACTCGCCGAAGGGGACCGGGTGCTGCTTCACGTAGTACTCCCCCGGTCCGGGGTCGACGCTGTCGGTCGGGCCCCAGACGATCCCGACGTTGCGCACCTCGGCCGGGTTCGCCGGGTCGTCGACAGTGGCGCCGACCAGCACCGGGACACCGATGGCGTCGACCGCCTGCTGGATCGAGGCGTACGCGCGCGGGTCGGCGAACGGGTCCAGATCGGTCGAGCTCTCCGGCCAGACGACCAGGTCCGGCTGCGGCGAGCGACCTGCCGCGACGTCGGCGACCAGCTGCTCGGTCGCCCGTACGTGCCCGGCGAGGACCGCCCCCGGCGTGTCGCCGGTGCCCATGCCGATGTGTTCGACGCCGCCCTGCACGACCGCGGCCGTGACGTCGGCCGGGCCGTCGGTCGTCTCGCCCTGGACCGGCAGCGGTACGAGCCCACCGGCCGTCGCCGTGACGGCGGTGGCGACGAGCGCGAGCACCACCGGTCGGGGCCGCCGGTCGCGTACGCAGAGCACCGCCCAGGCGAGCAGGGCGCCGATGAGCGCGACGGCGAAGGTCACGGCGGGGGCGCCGGCCACTGCGGCGTACGGCGTGAGGATGGTGTCGGTCTGCCCGTAGGCGAGGCGCCCCCACGGGAAGCCGCCGAGCGGTACGCGGTCCCGCAGCGCCTCCTCGGCCACCCACAGCAGCGGCACCACGAGCGGCCACCAGCGCAGCCGGCTGGTCAGCGCGACACCCGCGCCGACCAGGGCGATCCAGAGCGCGCAGTACGCCGCGAGGATCACCCAGGCGTCGTCACCGACGACCCGGATCCACTGCACGTGCACCAGGAAGAAGGCGAGCCCGGCCAGGAACCCGAGTCCGAGCCCGGCGCGTACCCGGGCCCCGTGCCAGGCGAGGGTCAGCAGGGCGAGCCCGACCGGCGCCAGCCAGACCAGGTCGTACGGCGGGAACGACGCGACGAGCAGCAGCCCACCGAGGACTGCGACAACGACGCGCACCCATCCGGGGTACGACCGACTGCTCACGGCACCATTCTCGACCAACGGGACAAGTCACCAGGTCTAGAGACTCGGTGGAGCACCGCGTCGTTCCGGTCAGCCGGGGATGACCACCGTGCCGCTCGCGGTCGTCACCACCAGCGGTTCGGGCAGCACCTGGGCGGCGGACGCGGCCACCTCGGGGGTGGCACGGCACACCACGACCGCCTCGAAGTCGACGGTGCGGGAGCGGTTGCCGACCCGGGTGACCGTCGCGGTCGCCTCGAGCACGTCGCCGGCCCGTACGGGGGCGTGGAACGCGACGTCGGAGTAGCCGGCGAACAGTCCCTCGTCCCCGTCGGTACGGATGCACAGCTCGGTCGCCACGTCGCCGAACATGGCGAGCACGTACGCGCCGTCGACGAGGTTGCCGCCGTAGTGCGCATGCGCGTACGGCACATAGCGCCGCTGGGTCACCGTCATGCCGACCCGTGCGTCGGTCCCGCTCACGAGGCCCTCCGGTGCTCTGGGGATGCCGGCGGGGTCGCCGGCGCGATGCGGTGCACCAGGTAGGAGGCGACCTCCCCCGGCGTCGTGCCCTTGCCGAAGATCCGGTCCACGCCCAGCGCGGTCGCCTGGTGCTCGTCGAAGCGTGGCCCGCCGACGACCAGCAGCGGGCGCCGGGACGCGGGGAACGCCTCGCGGAAAGCGGCCGACAGCTCGCGGGTGTTGTGCAGGTGCGCGTCCTTCTGGGTGACGACCTGCGATACGAGCACCGCGTCGGCCCGGGTCTGTCGGCTGCGCTCGACCAGGTCGGGGATCGACACCTGCGCGCCGAGGTTGTGCACCTCGATCTCCGCGTAGTACTCGAGGCCCTTCTCCCCCGCGAATCCCTTGATGTTCAGGATCGCGTCGATGCCGACGGTGTGGGCGTCGGTCCCGATGCAGCCGCCGACCACGACGAGCGGGCGGCGCAGCCGGGTCTTGATCGCGGCGTTGACCTCCTTGGGGCCGAGCAGCGGGTAGTCGCGCTCCACCACCTCGACCTCCCGCAGGTCGACCAGGTGGCTCACGGCGCCGTAGACGACGAAGAACGTGAAGTCCGGCCCCATCGCCTTGGCATGGACCACCATCGCGGGGTCCAGCCCCATCTTCCGCGCCAGCTGGGCGGCGGCGCCCTCGGCCCGCTTGTCGTGCGGGATCGGCAGCGTGAACGACAACTGCACCATGCCGTCGCCGGTCGTGTCGCCGTACGGGCGGACCACGTCGCTCATCGCGTGGCTCCCTCGGCGAGCAGGTCGAGCGCGGGGTTGAGGTAGCCGGGGGCCTTGCGGACCACCCCGTCCAGACCGCGTCCGGCATCGGCGGGCCGCTTCATCAGCCCGAACGTGCCGTCGCCGATCGCGGTGAGCAGCGGCGCGTTGCCGCGGTCGGCGGCGATCCGCTCGAGCAGCTCGACGGCCTCCCCCAGCACCGCCCGCGCGCGGGTGGCGATGAAGCCGTCCGGCGCCGGACGGAAGTCCTCGCGCAGGTTGCCCGCCGCGTTGCGCACGTACCGGACGTTCTGCAACGCCAGGTCGCGGTCCGACAGCCACGGCGTGACGACCGCCTCCGTCATCATGCCGACGAGCAGGATGCCCTGGCCGGTCAGCTCGCCGGCCAGGTTGAAGAAGGCGTCGAGCAGGTAGCCGCGGAACACGTCCCCGGTCATGTGCTTGGTCGGTGGCATCCACTTCAGCGGCGCATCGGGGAACAGCGCGCGGGCGAGCAGCGCGTGGGCGAGCTCGAGCCGGAACGAGTCCGGCAGCTCCGGGTCGACCTCGAAGGCGTGCCCGAGTCCGAGCTGCCAGTCCGCGAGGCCGGCCTCCTTGGCGAAGTACTCGTTGAGCAGCTGGCTGACCGTGACGGTGTGGGCGGCCTCGACCGCGTCGGCGGTCGTCAGGTAGTTGTCCTCGCCGGTGTTGATGATGATCCCGGCGCGGGCGTGCACCGCCCGGCTGAAGCGCTGGTCGACGAAGGTGCGGATCGGGTTGATGTCGCGAAAGAGGATCCCGTACATGGAGTCGTTGAGCATCATGTCGAGCCGCTCCAGCCCGGCGAGCGTGGCGATCTCGGGCATGCAGAGCCCGGACGCGTAGTTCGTCAGCCGTACGTAGCGGCGCAGCTCCTTGCTCGTGTCGTCGAGCGCGGCGCGCATCAGCCGGAAGTTCTCCTGGGTGGCGTACGTCCCGGCGTAGCCCTCCCGGGTCGCGCCCTCCGGCACGTAGTCGAGCAGCGACTGGCCGGTGGAGCGGATCACCGCGATGACGTCGGCGCCCTCGCGTGCGGCGGCCTGGGCCTGCGGGATGTCCTCGTAGATGTCGCCGGTCGCGACGATCAGGTAGACCCACGGCGTCGGCGGGTCGCCGTACCGTCCGATCAGCTTCTCCCGCGTACGGCGGTTGCGGTCGATGCGCCGGAATCCTTGCGCCACAGCGGATCTCGCCCGCCGTGCCGCGGTCCGCGCGGCGCCGGCGTCCGGCACTCGGAAGGTGACCGACCCGGCCGCCGCCTTCTGGGCGAGGACGGTGAGGTCGTCGCCGCTGCGCGCCATCGCGTCCCAGACCGGCAGGGCCACGCCGTGCTCGAGCCCGACCTGGTCCCGTACGACGTCCACGAGCCGGTTGGCCCAGGGGATGCCTTCCACGTCGGCTCCGGCGAGCCCCGCGAGGCGCAGCGTCGCCCGCTCCACCGAGACCGTCGTGTGGGCCTTCGCGATCCGGACCACCGGGCCGCCGACCTTGCGCGCAAGCGCGCGGGCCCGCCGCACCGTCGCGGGGTCGAGCGCGAGCTGCTGCGCCGCTGTCGGGATGCGGCTCATCGGGCGGCCTCCTTGGCGATCCTGGTCTCGAACAGTCCCCGTACGCCGGCATCCTCTCGCAGCAGGTCGAGCGCCAGCTCGGCGTGACCGGGGGTGTAGCCGTTGCCCACCAGCATCGTCACGTCAGCGGCCAGGCCTTCCGCGCCGAGCGCCGCTGCGGAGAACGACGTCGCCATCGAGAAGAACAGCACGGTGCCCCCGTCCGCGGTCGACAGGATCGCGCCGTGCTCGCAGCCCGGTACGTCGACGCAGACGACCGTGATGTCGGCCGGTCCACCCAGGGCGCCGCTCACCGCGGCGGACAGCGCCACCGGGTCGCGCGCGTCGGCGATGACCACGTGCGACGCCAGTCGGGCGGCGCGCAAGGCGCTCGCTTCGGCTTCGACGGGGACCACGCCGACGGTGTCGCCGGCGCCGGCGCGCCGCGCGGCACACAGCGCCAGCGAGCCGCTCTTTCCCGCGCCGCCGAGCACCGCGACGGCGGGCGTACGGCCCTCTGCGACGTAGCGCTGCACGACCCGCTGGACGAGGGCGGGTGCACCCGCGACGTCCATCACGGCCATCACCAGCTCGGCCGGCAGGTCGCCAGGCACCTTGGCGACGATGGAGCGGGCGAACAGGATCGCGGTGCCGTCGCAGGGCACCTGCTCGCTGGCCCCGTCCCAGGCGGTGAGGTCGTCCTCGATCCGCAGCGGGGTCAGCGACAGCGACACCAGCGTCGTGACGGGGTCGCCGACCGCGAGGCCGAGCGGGCTCTCGGCGCCCACCGCCTCCACGACCCCGACGAGCATGCCACCGGAACCGGTGACCGGGTTCTGCATCTTGCCGCGCGTGCGGACGATGTCGAGTACCTCGGCCCGTACCGCATCGCCGTTCCCGGCGTGCTTCTGGGACAGCTGGCGGAAGCTGGCGGCGTCCAGGTTGAGCCGCTGGACGCGGATCCGGACCTCCGAGGCGCTGAGCTGCGGGTCCGGGTCGAGCCGCCAGGCCGCCTGCGGCAGCACCCCGACCGGCTCCAGCACCCGGTGCAGGCCGACCGGCGAGTCCGCGGTCCGCGTCACAGCCGCTCCCGTCCTGTCTCATGGGCCTCGACGAGCCCTCTCGTGCAATCTTGCGCGCGAACCCGCGTCTGGCACGCAAGGTCTGGGCCAGAATGGCCGAAAGGCCGCAAGTCGTCCACTACCGTGCCATGAGGATCCAAGTCGTGTCAGGAGTCAGCATGACCGAGACCGTCGTCGGTGCCCCACCCGCTCCCCAGCCCTACTCCTACCGCCGCAGCGCGCTCCACGAGCCGGACTGGCGCCGGTTCCCCGGCTGGGCGCAGGTGAGCGGGGAGGAGTGGCGATCCGCGCAGTGGCAGCGGGCGCACTGCGTGAAGAACGTGGGACAGCTGCAGGCGGTGCTCGGTGACCTGGTGGGCGCCGCCTTCTACGAGGACCTCGCCGCGGACGTCGGGGGGCAGGCGACGATGTCGATGCTGCTGCCGCCCCAGATGCTCAACACCATGACCAGCGGCACGGAGCCGAGCGGGGCCGGCTCGCTCACCGAACCGATGTACGCCGACCCGGTGCGCCGCTACATGCTGCCCGTCGCGAGCGACCGCCGGACGGACTGGACGAGTCACCCGTACGCTTCCCGGGACTCGTTGCACGAGCAGGAGATGTGGGCCGTCGAGGGGCTCACCCACCGGTACCCGACGAAGGTGCTGGCCGAGCTGCTCTCGACCTGCCCGCAGTACTGCGGGCACTGCACCCGCATGGACCTGGTCGGCAACTCCACCCCGACCGTGGACAAGCTGCGGTTCGTGGGCAAGCCGGACACGCGGCTCGCCGACATGCTCGACTACCTGCGGCGCACCCCAGGCGTACGCGACGTGGTCGTCTCCGGCGGCGACGTGGCGAACCTGCCCTGGCCGCGGCTCGAGGCGTTCGTGGCGGCCTTGCTGGACATCGACAACGTGCGCGACATCCGGTTGGCGAGCAAGGCGTTGATGGGGCTGCCTCAGCACTGGCTCCAGGACGACGTACGCGCGGGCATGGGGCGGCTGGCGAGCACCGCACGGGCGCGCGGGGTGGGGCTGGCGATCCACACCCACGTCAACGCGGCGCAGTCGGTCACGCCGCTCGTGGCCGAGGCGACCCGGGCGATGCTCGACGCCGGCGTGCGCGACGTACGCAACCAGGGCGTGCTGATGCGCGGGGTGAACGCGACGGTCCCGCAGCTGCTGGACCTGTCGTTCACGCTCCTCGACGGCGCGGGGATCATGCCCTACTACTTCTACATGTGCGACATGATCCCGGCCTCCGAGCACTGGCGGCTCGCGGTCTGGGAGGCCCAGGAGCTGCAGCACGGGCTGATGGGCTACCTGCCCGGCTTCGCCACGCCGCGCATCGTCTGCGACGTGCCGTACGTCGGCAAGCGCTGGGTCCACCAGGTGCACGACTACGACCGCGAACGCGGAATCACCTACTGGACGAAGAACTATCGGACGGGTATCGAGCACGAGGACCCGGAAGCGCTGACCCGGCAGTACGAGTACTACGACCCGGTCCACACTCTGCCCGAGTCGGGCCGGCAGTGGTGGCGCACGCACGCCGACCCGACGTGAGCTCCCCGTTGATCAAGGAGAAGGTGCCCGGTTCGATCTTGGTTCGATGATCGAAAACGTCACCTTCTCCTTGATCAAGTGTTGGGGGATCAAGTGTCGGGGGTCGTGACCGGGCGCTGCTCGTACGGGATGGACAGGACCACCGTGGTGCGAGTGGACACGTTCGCCTTCGCGCGGATCTCGGCGAGCAGGCCCTCCAGGTCGGTCGGCGAGGCGACGCGCACCTGCAACAGGTACGACTCGTCGCCTGCGACCGAGTAGCAGCCCTCGATCGCGGCGACGTCCTCGAGCAGCGTCGGCGCATTGTCGGGGGCGGCGGGATCGATCGGCTTGATCGCGATGAACGCGCAGAGCGGCAGTCCGAGCACCGCAGTGTCGACGACGGCGCGGTACCCGGTGATCACGCCGCGCTGCTCGAGGCGGCGTACCCGCTGATGGACGGCGGAGGTCGAAAGCCCGGTCGCCTTGCCCAGGTCGGTGTACGACATCCGCCCGTCGCGCTGCAGCAGCCGGACGATCTGCCGGTCGAGGTCTTCCACGCGCCCACCTTCCTGCCGTCGGGCGAACGGTACTGAACGCTCCCCCGCCCGCGACCGGGGCATGTCAGCCGGTCAACGCGCGACCGATCACCATCCGCTGGATCTGGTTGGTGCCCTCGACGATCTGCAGCACCTTGGCCTCGCGCAGGTAACGCTCCACCGGGAAGTCCTCGACGTACCCGTACCCGCCGAGCACCTGCACGGCGTCGGTCGTCACGCGCATCGCGGCGTCGGTGGCGAACAGCTTGGCCTTGGCCGCCTCCACCGAGAACGGCAGTCCGGCGTCCTTGCGTCGGGCCGCCTCGAGGTAGAGCGCGCGGGCCGCGGACACCGCGGTCGCCATGTCCGCGAGCAGGAACTGGATGCCCTGGAAGGACCCGATCGGCCGGCCGAACTGCTCGCGTTGCGTCGCGTACGAGGCGGCGAAGTCGAGCGCGGACTGCGCCAGCCCGACCGCGCACGCTGCGATCCCGAGCCGGCCGGCGTCGAGCGCCGCCAGCGCGATCGAAAACCCTTGCCCCTCCTGCCCGAGTCGTCGCTCTGCGGGGACCCGGACACCGTCGAGGATCACCTGTGCCGTACGGGATCCCTTCGCGCCCATCTTGCGCTCCGGCTCGCCGAACGACATGCCCGCGAGCTGCCCGGGCGCGAGCAGGCAGGAGATGCCGCGTGGACCGTCGCCCGAGGTCCGCACCAGCAGGTTGTAGAAGTCCGCAACCCCGCCATGGGTGATCCAGGCCTTGGTGCCCGTCACGACGTAGTCCTCGCCGTCGCGGACCGCGCGGGTCTGCAGGCCGGCGGCGTCGGAGCCGGACTGCGGCTCGGACAGGCAGTACGCGCCGAGCTGCTCCCCGCCGAGCAGGTCCGCGAGCCAGCGCTGCCGCTGGGCGTCGGTCCCGTACTCGGCGAGCGGGAAGCAGGCCAGGGAGTGCACCGACACGCTGATCCCGATCGTCAGCCAGGCGTACGAGAGTTCCTCGAGCACCTGCAGATAGACCTCGTAGGGCTGGCCACCGCCGCCGTACGCCGGGTCGTACGGCAACGACAGCAGGCCGGCGCGGCCCAGCTTGCGCAGCGCCTCCCGGGGGAAGACCCCCTCGTGCTCCGCAGCGGCGGCCGCCGGCGCGAGCTCGGCGTCGGCGATCTCGCGGGTCAGCCCCAGCAGCTCGCGCGCCTCCTCGCTCGGCAGCAGCCGCTCCACGCTGCTCGCCATCAGCACACCACCAGGTCACGTGTCGTGTGGTTCAGGCGTTCGCCCGCCTCGGAACCGCAGACCACGATGTCCTCGATCCGGGCCCCGTGCCGGCCGGGCAGGTAGATCCCGGGTTCGACGCTGAAGGCCATTCCTGGTTCCAGCGTCTCGGTGTTCCCGCTCACGAGGTAGGGGTCTTCGTGGGTCTGCAGGCCGATGCCGTGTCCGGTGCGGTGGATGAACTGCGCGCCGTAGCCCGCCTCCGCGATGACGTCCCGGGCTGCGGCGTCGACGCTTTCGGCGCTGACGCCGGGGCGCACGTGCGCGCACGCCGCGTCCTGGGCGCGGGCCAGGACCGCGTAGTACGCGAGGAAGTCGGCGGGCGGTTCCCCCACGCTGTAGGTGCGCGTGCAGTCCGAGCAGTACCCGTCCGGCATCGTGCCCCCGATGTCGACGACGACCGGATCGCCGGGCTCGATCACCCGCTCGGAGAGCGCGTGGTGCGGGCTCGCGCCGTTCGGGCCGCTGCCGACTATGACGAAGTCCACGCTGACGTGGCCGACCTGCAGGATCGCGTCGGCGATGTCCGCGCCGACCTCGCGCTCGGTACGCCCCGCACGCAGCCAGCCGGGAACCTGTTCGTGCACTTGGTCGATCGCCGAACCCGCGCGGCGCAGCGCCGCGACCTCGGCCGGGCTCTTGCGCACCCGCAGCTCGCGCAGCACGGCTCCGGCGAGCACCTGTCGGGCGCCCGGCATCGCCTCGCGCAGCCGCAGCACCTTCTCCGCCCACATGTGGTTGTCGACGCCGACCACGCCCTCCCGGGCGACCAGCGAGGCGACGAGCGCGTACGGGTCGTCGGTCTCCTCCCAGGTGAGGACCTCCAGGTCGAGCCCGCCGATCGGGCTCGCCGCGGCGGCCGCCCGCTCGAGCCCGGGCACGACGATCCGGGCCTCGCCGTCGACGGGGATCACGAGCGCGGTCAGCCGTTCGAGCGGCACCGCGTCGTACCCGGTCAGGTAGCGCAGGTCCGGGCCGGGCGTCACGACCAGCGCGTCGATGCCGAGTTCGCCGGCGGCGGCGCGGGCACGCGCCAGTCGGTCGGCAAGGTCGGCGAGCGGCGGATGCGGTGGGATCGCGGCAGCGGCAGGCATCCCCCGACCCTAAGCCGGACGAAGGCCGCCCAGCGCGCGCCGCTCGTACGCACCCGTCCGAGCATGGGTCCGCAGCGGCGTGATCGCTCGGTGCGCCCGGCGGCGGGGTCGGCGGGGTCGGCGCTGTCGGGCATGCTGTGCGCGTGGGCGACGAGCGACTGATGCTGCTGGACTCGGCGTCGTTGTACTTCCGCGCGTACTACGGGGTGCCGGAGTCAACGGTCGCGCCAGACGGGACACCGGTCAATGCGGTGCGCGGCTTCCTCGACTTCATCGCCCGGCTCGTGACCGATCACCGCCCCACCCACCTGGTGGCGTGCTGGGACGACGACTGGCGCCCGGCGTTCCGGGTCGCCGCGATCCCGTCGTACAAGGCGCACCGGGTCGCGGTCGACGTCCCCGACGAGGCGGGGCCCGACGTCGAGGACGTACCGGACACCCTCAGCCCGCAGGTGCCGGTCATCGCGGACCTGCTGGCGGCGCTCGGGATCGCCCGCGTGGGCTCGCCGGGGTACGAGGCGGACGACGTGATCGGCACGCTCGCGGCTGCGGCGCGCGGCGCGGTCCTCGTCGTGACCGGCGACCGGGACCTGTTCCAGGTGGTCGACGACACCCGCGGCGTACGCGTGCTCTACACCGCGGCCAGGGGCGTCGGGAACGCCGAGGTCGTGACCGAGCAGGTCGTCACCGACAAGTACGGCATCCCGGGTCAGGCGTACGCCGACTTCGCGGTGCTTCGCGGCGACCCGTCCGACGGGCTGCCCGGGGTGAAGGGCGTGGGCGACAAGACGGCGGCCGGGCTGATCCGCGCGTACGGCTCCCTGCCCGGCGTGATCAAGGCCGCGCTCGACGGCGACCCGGGCCTGCGCAGCGGGTTGCGGGACAAGATTCGTGGCGCGCTCGACTACCTCGCGGTCGCCCCCGAGGTCGTACGGGTCGCGACCGACTGCCCGCTGCCCCCGTACGACCCTCGGCTGCCGAGCGCACCCGCCGACCCGGAGGCGCTCGTGGAGCTCGCCGACCGCTGGAACGTCGGCAACGCAGTCAACCGGGTGCTCAACGCGCTGCAGCGCGCCACCTGAACCCGTTGGCGGGTGTGGTGCGCCTCTACCGACACCTCACCCGCCAACGGCCCGGGCCCGGCTCCGGTGGCGGCTGTCGTGCGCGTATACCGGCACGACACCCGCCACAGGGTCAGGCAGCGCGGTGTTCGGCCGCGAGCCGGATGCGTGTCAGATGGGCGACGACCCGCTCCGGGTCCTCGCGCGCCAACAATGCAGGAATGCGTACGACAAGCTTGCCTTCTGCCGCAGCGCCCGCGTCGTTGGCCTGGTCGTCCCAGATCGCGAAGACGTCAAGGTGCAGCGTGCCGTCCACCTGCAGCACGAGGACGGTGCCGTCGGCGAGGTCGACCTCGAAGTCCCGGCGCCGGCGGTGACCGTCGCCGTCGGTGCCCGTGACCTGGGAGCGGAGGAGGCCCAGTCCCGCGGCGGCGGCGAGCCGAGCGACGTCCGCCTCGGCCAACGACTCGTGGCCCTTGGCGGCGTCATCGAGGGCTCTGACGATCGCGCGCCGGTGGCGGATGCGGTGCGTGTCGGCCAGCACCGACCGCAGCTCGTGCGCAGTCGTGAGTCGCTGTTGCACGACGGCGATCACCAGGCCCTGCGCCGTACGCCCGCTGGGCTCGGTGCCGGCCGCCTCGATCGCGCAGCGCGCGACCGGCGCGCAGGGCAGCCCCGCGGCAAGGTCGGGTGGGGGCTCGGGTGGCCGGCGGGTCTCCCGGTAGCGGACCCCCGGCAACCGCGGCGGGTGGGATCCTTTGCGGATCAGCACCATGACCTCGTCGCGGTGCCACCCGGTCAGGCCGTACCGCGCGAGACCGGTGAGGCCGGTCAACCAGGCTGCTGACGGCGCGTTGAGGATCGCCAACCAGAGCCGCTGCTCGGGTGCGTACCAACCGGTCGTGAGGGCGATCACCGCTGGCGCCGCCTCCCGCCAGCGGCGCGCGGCGACCTGCCTCGTCACGTGGTGGGCGCTGACGCCCAGGACAGCGAGTTGCTCGCGCCGTACCAGGAACGCCTGCCGGCGGGCCAGCTCGCGCAGGCCGGGTACGGAGTCGAGCACGTGGGAACGGCCGGTCACGCCGCCACCGTGCTGGCCGGTCGCACGCTGCGCGACCGGCGCCGGCGAGGCTGTGGACAGCGCGACAGGCGCCCGGCCTGTGGACAAGCTGCACGCCCGGGCTTCGTTGGCGGGTGTGGTGCGCCTATACCGTAACCACACCCGCCACGATCTGGGAACCGCTTCGTTGGCGGGTGTGGTGCGCCTATACCGGCACCACAGCCGCCAACGGGGTCGAGCGGTACGGGTCGTCAGAGGGTGGAGAGGGCGACGACGCCGCGCTTGACGGCGTCGACCGCGCTGCGGGCGGTACGCGCGAGCTGGGTCCCCGCCGGAGTGCCGAGCGCGGCGGCGGCGTCGCCGACCTGACCGAGCAGATCGGCCAGCTGCTTGCACCACCGTACGAAGTCGCCGGCCGTGAGCTCGGCGTCGTGCAGCACGGCCTCGAGCTGGTGGCCGCGTGCCCACCGGTACGCCGCCCACGCGAACCCCGGGTCCGGCGGCCGCAGGAAGGCGAGCCGGTGGGCGCGTTCGAGCTGGGCGAGCTCGTCGTACTGGCGCAGCGTGCGGTGGATCGCCTCCCCCGCCACGCCCGCGGGCAGCCGGGCCTGCGTGTGCTCGGCGTCGCTGCCGCGCGCCTCGTACACGAGCAGGGACGCGGTCGCGGCGAGCTCGGCCGGGTCCAGGCCTTCCCAGGTGCCGTCGCGCAGGCACTGGGCCGCCAGCAGGTCGAGCTCGGCGTACAACCGCTGCAGCATCCGGCCGGGTGCCGTGACCGCGACGCCCTCGCCCGATGCGCGGGTGAGGTACCCGAGCTCGGCGAGGATGGTGCACACCCGGTCGTACTGCCGCGCGATGGAGCTGGTACGCCCGTCCACGCGCTGCTGCAGCCGCGCGAGCTGGCCGGCGAGCCGTTGGGCGCGCTCGGCCCACCGGGCGTGCTCCTCGCGATCGGCGCAGCCGTGACATGGGTGCGCCCGGATCCGGGCGCGCAGGTCCTTGACGTGCTCGTCCTGCGGCACGCTGCCCCGCTCGCGACGGTGCCGCTGCCACGGCAGGTCGGCGGTGCGGTCGCGCAGCACGGTCGCGAGGTCCCGCCGCGAGTTCGCCGAGCGCGCCGAGAAGCTGCGCGGGATCCGTACCCGCAGCAGCGGCTGCACGGGCACCGGGAAGTCCTCGACGGACAGCCGGCGTACCTGCCGGTCGAGCGTGAGGACGGTCGGGCGCGGCTCCTCACGGTCCGAGACGCCCGGGTCGATGACCACCGCGGGCCCAGCGCGGCGCCCGGACGGTACGACGACGACGTCCCCGGGTCGCAGCTCCTCCAGCGCAGCGACGCTTTCCGCGCGCCGGCGCGCCCCGCCCTCCCGGGTCAGCCGGCGCTCGCGTTCGGTGAGCTCGCGGCGCAGCGCCGCGTACTGGGCGAAGTCGCCGAGGTGGCAGCTCATCGCCTCCTGGTACCCGGCGAGGGCCTCCTGCCCCCGGCTGAGCTCGCGCGCCATGCCGACGACCGCGCGGTCGGCCTGGAACTGCGCGAACGACGTCTCGAGCAGCTCGCGGGCGGCCTGCCAGCCGATCGAGCCGACCAGGTTCACCGCCATGTTGTACGAGGGGTGGAACGACGAGCGCAGCGGGTACGTACGGGTCGAGGCGAGCCCGGCCAGCGCGATCGGGTCGAAGCCCTGATGCCACACCACCACGGCGTCGCCCTCGACGTCGATGCCGCGCCGGCCGGCCCGGCCGGTGAGCTGGGTGTACTCCCCCGCCGTGATGGCGGCGTGGCTCTCGCCGTTCCATTTCGAGAGCTTTTCCAGCACCACGCTGCGGGCCGGCATGTTGATCCCGAGCGCGAGCGTCTCGGTCGCGAACACGCACTTGAGCAGGCCCTGCTGGAACAGCTCCTCGACGGTCTCCTTGAAGGTCGGCAGCATCCCGGCGTGGTGCGCGGCGAACCCGCGGCGCAGGCCGTCCACCCAGTCGGCGTACCCGAGGACCAGCAGGTCCGCCGGGTCGAGCTCGGCGGTACGGCGCTCGACGACCTGCTGGATGCGGGCGCGCTCCTCGCCGCTGGTCAGACGCAGTCCGGCCGCCAGGCACTGCTCCACCGCGGCCGCACACCCATTGCGGCTGAAGATGAAGTAGATGGCAGGGAGCAAGCGGTCGCGTTCCAGGCGGGAGACGACCTCCGGACGGCGCGGGACCCGGGTCGGCTGCGCGCGGCTGCCGCCCCGGCCGGGCCGGGCCGCCACCGGACCGCGGCGGTAGTCGCGGCGCAGCCGCAGGATCCGGTCGTCCTCACGGGCGAGGCGCAGCAGCGTCGGGTTCACCTTCTGCTGCCGGTCGTCGACGAACAGGTCGTGGAGCCGCTCGCCCGCCATCACCTGCTGCCACAGCGGGACCGGGCGGTGCTCCTCGACCACCACGTGGGTCTCGCCGCGTACGGTCCGCAGCCACTCGCCGAACTCCTCGGCGTTGCTCACGGTCGCGGACAGCGCGACGACCGCGACCGACTCCGGCAGCGAGATGATGACCTCCTCCCAGACCGGTCCGCGGAACCGGTCGGCGAGGTAGTGCACCTCGTCCATCACCACGTAGCCGAGCCGGTCGAGCGTCAGGCTGCCGGCGTACAGCATGTTGCGCAGCACCTCGGTCGTCATCACGACGACGGGGGCCTCGCCGTTGATCGAGTTGTCCCCGGTGAGCAGCCCGACGCGCGCGGCGCCGTACCGCGCGACAAGGTCGTGGTACTTCTGGTTCGACAGCGCCTTGATCGGCGTGGTGTAGAAGCACTTGCGGCCCGTCTCGAGCGCCAGGTGCACGGCGAACTCCCCGACGACCGTCTTGCCCGCACCGGTCGGAGCGGCGACGAGGACGCCGGCGCCCTGCTCCAGCGCGCGGCACGCGTCGAGCTGGAACTCGTCGAGCGCGAAGTCGTACAGCAGCCGGAAGTCGGAGAGCGCCGGGCCGGCCTCGGCCTGCCGGGCACGGAACGCCGCGTAGCTCTCGGCGGGGGTGCTCACCGCTCCAATGTAGGCGGCGCGAGGATCGGCGCGAGCACGCGCAGCGACGCCGGGTCGACCCGGACCGTGACCGGCAGCCGTCCGGCCCGCTCACCGTCGGCGTACGCGAGCCGTCCCGGCGCCTCGACCCGCACGGTTGCTGCACTGTCGGTGAGGATCTCCTCCCGCCGTACGTGGGTGCCGCGGAACACCCCCGGCAGCACCCGCAGGAACACCAGCCGCGGCAGCTCGCTGACGAACGTGGTGCTCAGCCGCCCGTCGTCGAGGCGCGCCCCCGGGCAGATCAGCATGCCGCCGCCGTACGACGGTCCGTTGCCGACCGAGACCATCAGACCGGTGCGCTCGACCCGGTGCTCGGTCGCCAGGCCCGCATCGTAGACGACCCGGTACGGCACGGCGCGCAGCAGCCGCAGCTCCTCGGCGACGGCGCGCAGGTACCGGGCCCGACCGGTGGGCCACCCGACCCGGTTGGCCCGTTCGTTGACCAGCGCGTCGAACCCGGTGCACACGACCGACAGGAACCGGCGCCGCTCGCCCCCGGCGCAGGTCAGCTCCCCGGTGTCGACGACCCGCATGCCGCGCGCCGGATCGTGCAGCCCGTCGGCGACCACGTCGGCGGCCGCGCGCGCCCCGCCCGGCAGGCCCAGGGTGCGCGCCGTGTCGTTGCCGGTGCCGGCCGGCACGATGCCGAGCGGCACGCGGGTCGCGACGAGCTCGTCCAGAGCGAGCGCGACGGTCCCGTCACCGCCGCACACGACCAGGGCTGCGGGCGGTACCGCAAGGACCTCGGGCAGCAGCCGGCGCAGATCCGTGGCGCTCGTGGCCTGCAGCGTCTCGACCGCCAGCCCGCGCTCCTGCAGCCGGCGCATCGCCTCCGGCGCGAACCGTGCGCCGCGGCCTCTGCCCGCGGCCGGGTTGACGAGCAGCACGACGCGCTTGGCGGACCCCACGGTGGGCGAGCCTATTGGTCGGACGGGCCGCCCTCGAGGTCGTCGTCGGGCGGCAGCGGGGAGGCCTCGTCGTCGGCCCACTGCGCGTACTCCGCGTTGCGCGCCTTGCGGGCCCGGCGCGCGTCGACGATCGCCATCAGCCCGCCGGAGAGCATCAGCAGCCCGAGCAGCGGCAGCGCCGACATCGTCATCCAGAACGGGTCACCGGTCGGTGTGGCGACCGCGCCGAAGACGAACGAGCCCAGCACCAGCCCACGCCACCAGCCGAAGAAGCGCCGCGCGGAGAGGATGCCGGACAGGTTGAGCATCAGGAAGATCAGCGGTACGAGGAACCCGATGCCGAAGAACACCAGCACCTGCAGGATGAACGACAGGTACGAGTCGACCTGCACGATGTTCTGGATCGAGTCGGGCGTCAGTCCCAGCAGCGCTTGGAGCATGTTGGGCATGACCGCGTAGCCGAACGCGACGCCGCCCAGGAACAGCGGGGTCGCGGTCGCCACGAACAGGTACGCCCACTTGCGCTCGTTGCCCCGCAGTCCCGGCGCGATGTAGCGCCACAGCTGGTACAGCCACACCGGGGCGGCGAGCACCAGTCCGGTGACGCCGGCGACCTGCAGCTTGAGGGTGAGCGCCTCGGCGACCCCACCGATCGCGAGGATGACCTCGCGACCCTCGGCCCGGGCCGCGTCGACCGCGGGCTGGATCGGCGCGGTGATGATGTCGAACAACTGCTTGTAGTAGATCCACCCGAGGACCGCTGCGACAGCGATCGCGATCGCCGAACGGAACAGCCGCACCTGCAGCTCGCGCAGGTGCTCGTAGAGGGTCATCGCGCCCTCGGGGTTGCTACGTCTGCGGCGACGCAGCCGACGTCCCGCCGGGCGGTCGGCGGTGGCGGTCATGGTGCGGGAACGCTACGGGCGGCGCGTGCGACGGGGCACGTCAGCCCTGCGACTGCGGCGGCTGCTGCACCGGCTGCGCGAGCACCCGCTCCCCCGTCACCGGATCGACCAGGTAGCGCGGCTCGTCTGGGCCGGGCGCCGGACGGTTCGCCAGCGCCGGTGGCGCAGGCGGCGGCGGAGGCGTCGCGCCCTCCTCGTCGCGCTCGCCACGCATGCCTTCGGTCTCGGCCTTGAAGATCCGCAGCGAGCGGCCGACGGACCGCGACAGGTCCGGCAGCCGCTTGGCCCCGAACAGCAGCAGGATCAGCACGATCAGGACGATCCAGAACCCTGGTCGCTCGAATACTCCGCCCATGATCGATATCCCATCCGGTGGTGGCGTTGCTCACCTACCTGCCGCACGTGACAGGTAGGGCACCAGCGTAACCCGGGAACCGGCGCTCAGCCGCGCCGCACCGGCTCCAGCAGTGCGGCCAGCGCGTCGTGCGTGCCGAGCCAGAGGGCGAAGTCCAGCAGGTCGTCGTACCCGAGCGGGGCGCCGGTGTGCGCCTCACGGGCCTCGACGGGCACCTCGACGCGCCCGATCGCGACGCCGGCGGACGCGAGCAGGCGTACCACCTCCGCGTCGGCGGGCTTGCGCACCGTGTCGTGACAGGTCGGGCACACGAACGAGTACGAGCGCTGGGCCTGCGTGTCGTCGATCGCCTCGACGACCCGTACCGCCACCTGACGCGGGGTGAGGTCGACGTCCCCGCACACGGGGCAGGTCGCCTTGATGGTCGCCATCGCCGGTACCTCCTCGACCGTGTGGGCGCTCCTCCCTCGGATCCCCTCGGGAAGGTCTCGCCGAGGTGATCGGCACGGCCCTGCATCGAGTTGAGCCCGGCTCACACCTCGCTGTCCGAGGGCGTCGGGTAGGCGGCCAGCGCCTCGCGGGCCGCGGCGGCGACCCGGTCGGCCAGCTGCGGCGGTGAGACGACGCGCGCGTCGGCGCCGAGGCGCAGCAGCAGCCGTACGATCCAGCGCTCGTCGGCGACCGGCAGCGTCACCCGCACGGCCCCACCGGCGCGCGGCTGCACCTGGTCCACCGGGTACTCCTCGGCGACCCAGCGGGCCCCGGCGAGCAGGTCGAGGGTGACGGCGGCTCCGGCCGGTCGCAGCCCGTCGCGGCCGAGCTCGGGAGGTGCGGCCTCGGCCGGTACGGCGGCCGGCTCGTCCCGCAGGTCGCAGGCCAGGATGCGGTCCAGGCGGAAGGTGCGCGAGGCACCCGCGCTGCGGCACCACGCCGAGAGGTACGGGCGCCCGTCGACGGAGAGCAACGCCACCGGGTCCACCACCCGCTCGCTCACCTGGTCCCGCGCCGCCCCGGCGTACCGGATGTGCAGCGCGCGCTGCTCGTCCAGGGCCCGCCGGACACACTCGGCGACCGCAGGATCGACGCGCTCCTCGACGGTGACCGAGACCGCGGCACGCCCCGCCGCCGCGGCACCCGCCGCGTCCTCGAGCTTCGCGGTCACCGAATCGATCAGGGCGCGGTCGTGACCGCCCGGCACCTGCGCGAGCACGCGCAGCGCGACGAGCAGCGCGGCGGCCTCCTCCGCGGTGAGCCGCAGCGGGCGCCCCAGGGACTGCGGGTCGAGGACCTTGACCGTGCCGTCGTCCCAGTACCAGATGTCGACGAGCTCGCCGTGCTGCTGGCCCGGTCCGCTGCAGATCAGCAGGTCCAGGTCGGCGACAAGCGCATCGGTCGTGACCCCGAAGTGGTCCGCGGCCTCCGTGAGCGTGATCCCCGGGCGGGACAGCAACCACGGGACCAGCGCCAGCAGGCGCGAGAGCCGGGCCCCGGCGCCCGCGGGGCTGCTCACGACGCCCCCCGCGCCGCGGCGAGTGCGGCGCGCAGCCGGCGCACCACGGCGGCCTGCAGCGCCTGCGGGGCAAGGACCTGCACGGCAGGGCCGTGCCCGACGAGCCGGTCGGCGAACGACTCGTCGTCGCCGTAGTCGAGCTCGAGCAGGTCCCATCCGGGGTCGTCCGGGCGGACCGCGGCCGCTGCCCGCCGCAGCGAGGCCGCCTCGCCGCTGCGGACCCGGATCCGGGCGCGGTGCTGGCTGTCGCTGTCGGCCTGGGCGACGAGCGCGCCGAGATCGGGGGCGTCCGGCGTCTGATAGCTGCCTTCCGGCCCGTCGGGCATCACCTTGCCGCTGACCCGGGACAGCCGGAACACCCGGACCGCCTGCCGGTCACGGTCGCGCCCGACGACGTACCAGTGGCGGCGGCGGGAGACGACACCCCACGGCTCCAGGTGCCGCTGCGTCGGTACGGCCTCGTCCGGCCGCCGGTAGTCGAAGCGCACCGGCCGGCGTGCCTGGCTGGCCGCGAGGAACGCCCCGAACGAGGGCTCGGGCGTCGTCAGCCGGGCGATGACGCCGACCGAGTCCTCCCGGGCGGTCCCGCCGGCCGCCTCGAGCTTGCGCAGCGCATTGCGCGCCGCCGGTCCGAGACTGGCCTGCTCCCACACCTGCGCGGCCAGCCCGAGGACCGTCAGCTCGGCGCTCGTGAAGCTCACCTCCGGCAGCGCGTACTCCTGGTCGAGCACCCGGTACCCGTCGATCCCGCCGGCCCCCTGCGTGCCCTCGACGGTCTGGATCGGGATGCCCATCGAGCGCAGCTCTTCTTTGTCGCGCTCGAACATCCGCTCGAACGCGCCCTCGCTGGGGCTCGCGGCGTAGTCCGGCAGGGCCTGGCGGATCGTGGCCTTGGTCACCGGGTGGCGGGAGGCCATGAGCAGGAACAGCAGACCGAGCAGCCGCTCGGTGCGCTCCCCCGGCCGTGGTGGCGCAGCCACGCGCTCCGGGAGGTCCGGCTCGCCCGACCCGGTGGTCATCTCAGCCCTGTACGTCGACCAGGTCGATCACGAAGACGAGGGTGCGCCCGGCCAGGCGGTGGCTGCCCGACTCGCCGTACGCCAGCCGCGGCGGGATGACCAGCTGCCGACGCCCGCCGACGCGCATGCCCGGGATGCCGTCCTGCCAGCCCTGGATCAGACCGCGCAGCGGGAACTCGATGGGCTCGCCGCGGTTCCAGGACGCGTCGAACTCCTCCCCGGACTCGAAGTCCACACCGACGTAGTGCACGAGCACCCGGGCGCCCTCGGTCGCCTCGGCCCCGTCGCCGACGACCAGGTCGGTGCTCACCAGGTCGTCCGGTGCCGGACCGTCGATGAAGTCGATCTCGGGTTTCTGCAGGGCCATCTCGGCGGCTCCTCGTCGCGTCGGGTGGTTCGCCGCGATCGGCGCCCGGCGCGATCCTAGGCCGCGTCGCCGGTAGGGCGCCGAGTGCCACGCTGCCGGCTGTGGACGGCTACGACAGGCTGGGCCCGTGGTGCAGCTGTTCACGGTCGGGCACGGGACCTCGGACGAGGAGGAGCTCGGTGGACTGCTGACCGGCGCCGGGATCCAGGCGCTCGTCGACGTGCGCCGCTACCCCGCCAGCCGGCGCAACCCCGCGGTCGCCACCGACGCGCTGGCGCGCTGGTTGCCGGCGTACGGGATCGCCTACCGGTGGGAGGAGCGCCTGGGCGGCCGCCGCCGCAGCCCGGACGGCCCGAGCCCGGACACCTGGTGGCGGCACGACTCGTTCCGCTCGTACGCCGCATGGTCCCGCCAGGACGACTTCCGCGCGGCGTTGCAGGAGCTGCTCGCCGCCGCGGAGCAGGGTCCGACGGCGGTCATGTGCAGCGAGTCGGTGTGGTGGCGCTGCCACCGCCGGCTGATCGCCGACGTGGCGGTGTTGCGCCACGGCGTCGACGTCCAGCACCTGATGCCGGACGGGCGCCTCACCGCCCACCCGGTCGCGGAGGGCGCCCGGCTCACGCCGGACGGGGTGGTGTGGGACGGCGGGTGAGCGGTCCCGGTCACGCGCCGAGGACGCTGATGACGAGCAGCGAGGTGACCGACAGCAGCACCCAGAGCAGCCCGCCGAGCAGCAGCGGACGCAGGCCGGCCCGGCGGAAGCTCGCCAGGTCGGTGGACAGGCCGATCCCGGCCATCGCGACCGTGATGAGGAAGGCGCTCACCACCGCCAGCGCCGGCAACCACGACGTCGGCAGGGCGCCGGTGCTGCGCAGCCCGGACATCGCCAGGAACCCCCAGATGAACCACGGGACCAGGGCGAGGATCCGGCGCGGGGTGAGCCCGCGCGCGCCCGCCGCCCCCGCGGTCGGTGCCTGCTGGCGGACACGGTGGACGCTCAGCCCGACGACGATCGGGACGATCATCAACGTGCGTACGAGCTTGACGACGACGGCGAACCCGAGGGCGGCCGTGCCGTACACCGCGGCGGCGGCGACCACCGACGAGGTGTCGTTGACCGCGGTCCCGGCGAACAGCCCGAACGCGTGCTGGTCCATCCCGAGCAGGTGCCCGATCCACGGGAAGGTGACCACTGCTGCGATGTTGAACAGGAAGATCGTGCTCACCGCGTAGGTGATCTCCGCGCCGGCCGCACCGACGACGGGCGCCACGGCAGCGATCGCCGACGCACCGCAGATGCCGGTGCCCACCCCGATCAGCGTCTGGACGTTGCCGCGCACCCCCAGCCACCACCCGAGCAGCAGCGCCCCGCTCAGGCACACGCCGAGCGTGATCAGCATGATCGGCAGGGAACCGGCTCCGATCGTGCCGATGTCGGCGAGGGACAGCTGGGTGCCGAGCAGCACCACGGAGACCTGCAGCACGGTGCGGCTCGCGAACCGTACGCCGGGCGCCGCAGCGCTGCTGCGCCGCAGCAGCGGGGCGAGAACGGCACCGATCAGCAGGGCGGGTACGGCCGCCCCGAGGATCGGCACCGTACGCCCGACGGCCGTCGCGGCGGCGGCGATGAGGACCGCGGCGGCGAGGCCCGGCAGGAGCGCCCGCAGTCGAGTTGTCGCACCCAGCCGGTCCGCCGCGCTCGGACCTCGCCCGACCGGGCCTGCCCGCTGCGGGCTCACATGCTCGCGATCAGCTTCTCGACGCGTTCGTCGACGCTGCGGAACGGGTCCTTGCACAGCACGGTGCGCTGCGCCTGGTCGTTGAGCTTGAGGTGCACCCAGTCGACGGTGAAGTCGCGCCGCCGCTCCTGCGCCCGGCGGATGAACTCACCGCGCAGCCGCGCCCGGGTGGTCTGCGGCGGGACGTTCTTGGCCTCGAACGTGGCCAGGTCGGTCGTCGCCCGGGCGACCGCGCCCTGCGCGGCGAGCAGGTAGTACAGGCCGCGTCCCCGGCTGATGTCGTGATAGGCGAGGTCCAGCTGCGCGATCCGCGCGCTCGACAGCGGCAGCGAGTGCTTGGCCATGTAACGCTCGAGCAGCCGCAGCTTGATGACCCAGTCGATCTCCCGCTCGATCGAGGAGAGGTCCTGGCGGCGGACCGCCTCGAGGGTGCGACCCCACAGGTCGAGCACCCGCGCCGGGAGCGGCTCGGTGTCGATCCCGCGGCGTTGCGCGAAGTCGAGCGCACGTTCGTAGTACTCCCCCTGGATCGCGAGCGCGGACAGCTCGCGCCCGTTCGCCAGCCGTACCGTGCGCTGGCCGGTCGGGTCGTGGCTGATCTCCCGGATCGCACGGATCGGGTTCTCCAGCGTCAGGTCCCGCAGCACGCTGCCGTGCTCGAGCATCCGCAGCACCAGGTCGGTCGCCCCGACCTTGAGCATCGTCGTGGTCTCGCTCATGTTCGAGTCCCCGACGATCACGTGCAGCCGCCGGTAGCGCTCGGCGTCCGCGTGCGGCTCGTCGCGGGTGTTGATGATCGGCCGGGAGCGCGTCGTGGCGCTGCTGATGCCCTCCCAGATGTGCTCGGCGCGCTGGCTCACGCTGAACACCGCGCCGCGCGGGGTCTGCAGCACCTTGCCCGCGCCGACGATGATCTGCCGGGAGACCAGGAACGGGATCAGCGCGTCGGCGAGCCGGGAGAACTCCCCGCGCCTGCTGACCAGATAGTTCTCGTGGCAGCCGTACGAGTTGCCCGCCGAGTCGGTGTTGTTCTTGAAGAGGTAGACGTCGCCCGCGATGCCCTCCTCGCGCAGCCGCTTCTCCGCGTCCGCCAGCAAGCCCTCGAGCATCCGCTCGCCGGCCTTGTCATGGGTGACGAGCTCGATGATGTCGTCGCACTCGGGAGTCGCGTACTCGGGGTGGCTGCCGACGTCGAGGTAGAGCCGGGCGCCGTTGCGCAGGAAGACGTTGCTGCTGCGTCCCCAGGACACGACCCGGCGGAACAGGTACCGCGCCACCTCGTCCGGTGAGAGTCGCCGCTGCCCACGGAACGTGCACGTGACGCCGTACTCCGTCTCGATCCCGAAAATGCGCCTGTCCACGCCTCCAACCTAGACGGCTCTCGCCGCACGGGGCGCGCTACTGGAGTTCGGCGGGCGCCTGCTCCTCGGTGTCCTCCACCCCGAGCAGCTCGGCGAGGCGCGCGCTGGCGAGCCGCCGGAAGGTGCGCCGGGGCCGGCTGCGCTCGAGCACCGCCACCTCGAGCTGCGCGGGGGTCAGCGCCCGCGGCTCGCCGTCCCCGCCACCGGGCGCGCCGTGGCGGGCCAGGGCGTCGACCGCCACCCGCAGCGCGCCGGCGAGGTCCATCGACTCGGACCAGTGCTCGCGCAGCTCGGCGGTGATCGCGTCCGCGGACCCGCCCATCGCGACGAAGCCGTGCTCGTCCGCGACCGAGCCGTCGAAGGTCAGCCGGTACAGCTGGTCGTCCGCCGCGATGAGGCCCACCTCCGCGATCGTGATCTCCACCTCGTACGGCTTGGTGGTCTCGGTGAAGATCGCGCCGAGGGTCTGCGCGTAGGCGTTCGCGAGCGAGCGGCTGCTGACGTCGCGCCGGTCGTAGGAGTAGCCGCGCATGTCGGCGAGCCGTACGCCGGCCACCCGCAGGTTCTCGAACTCGTTGTAGCGGCCGACCGCCGCGAACGCGATCCGGTCATAGATCTCGCTGACCTTGTGCAGCGCCCGGCTCGGGTTCTCGGCGACGAACAGGATCCCGTCGGCGTACTGCAGCACGACGACGCTGCGCCCGCGCGCGATGCCCTTGCGGGCGAAGTCCGCCTTGTCCTTGGTGATCTGCTCCGGGGAGACGTAGAACGGGACGCTCATGGTGTCTCCGTTCCGCCGGTTGCGGGGCCGACTTCGGTGACCGGTGCCACGGGCCCGTCAGCGGTCGCTGTCCGGCGCGCCACGATCGCGCGGGCGAGCGGGTCGAGCTCCTCGTCGGGGACGCGGCGGTAGCCGTCGGCGCCGACCTGCGCGACGACCGGGTAGATGCGCCGGGTGAGATCCGGCCCGCCGGTCGCCGAGTCGTCGTCGGCCGCGTCGTACAGGGCCTCCATGGCGACGCTGATCGCGTCCTGCTCGGACAGGTCCTCGCGCCAGAGCTTCTTGAGCGACCCGCGCGCGAAGAGCGAGCCGGAGCCGACCCCGTGGTGGCGGTGCTCCTCGTAGCGCCCGCCGGTGACGTCGTAGCTGAAGATCCGCCCGCTCCCGCGTTCGAGATCGAATCCGGCGAACAGCGGCACGACCGCCAGGCCCTGCATGGCCATGCCCAGGTTGCCGCGCAGCATCAGCGAGAGCCGGTTCGCCTTGCCCTCCAGCGAGAGGATGACGCCCTCGATCTTCTCGTAGTGCTCGAGTTCCACCTGGAAGAGCCGGACCATCTCCACGGCGATGCCTGCCGTACCCGCGATGCCGACGCAGGACCACTCGTCGGCGGGGAACACCTTCTCGATGTCGCGCTGCGCGATGATGTTGCCCATCGTGGCGCGCCGGTCGCCGGCCATCACCACTCCGCCCGGATAGGTCACCGCGACCACCGTCGTCCCGTGGGGGGCCTCGAGCGCGCCCGGACCCGCCGTCGTGGCGCGCCGTCCGGGAAGCAGTGACGGGTCGTGCGAGGCGAGGAACTCGGTGAACGAGCTGCTGCCCCCCGCGAGGTACGCCGGTGGCAGGCCCGACCCGTTCCAGCTCCCGCTCACGCTGCTCCCGTCCCGCCGACACCGCCGAAGTACATGTAGCCCTCCAGATAGTCCACCGCGCTCAACAATCGACGAGGATCGTCCTTGAAGTTGCCGAGGCCAACATTGCAGGTGAAGCACAACAAGCCGCGCACCGCCCCCGTCCCGTGGTCGTGGTCCACGTGTTCGGCGGCTTCGATGTGGCAGATCGCGCATAGCCCTCGCTGCTGTGCGAACAACTCGTCGAATTGATCCACGTCGATCGCGTAGCGTCGGCGCATGTGGTACCGACGGTTACCGCCATTCTTCTCGCGAGAGGCTGTCGCGCGCTTGTTCTGACACGGTCGGCAGTAGCTGCCATAGCCTGTTCGGGTCGAGCGGTTCTTCACGAACAGGTCGAGCGGCAGCACCACCTCACAGTCAGGGCAGTACTTCATGCCGTCCGGCGCCGTCACCGTCGCCCGGTGCTTGATCGTCCGACCATCTCGTGCCGCGCGTCGCTCTGCAGCGCGCCGATTGTGTTCGGACATGCAGGCTTTGCAGTACACGGACAGACCGTCCTTCTTCGACCGGTCACCCGTGAAGTCAGTGAGCGGTTTGCGGACCTTGCAGCCTCCGCAGCGGCGCCCGGTTCGTGCTATGTCTTCCTCCCCCCGTGTGGCCATCTACTCACCGCCCTTTTGGACGAACGCCCGTACGAATTCCTCGGCGTTCGTCTCGAGGACGTCGTCGATGTCGGCGAGGATCGCGTCGATGTCGTCGTCGAGCGCGGCCTTGCGCTCGGCGAGGTCGCTGCTCGCCTGGGGAGCCTCTTCGACCTCGGCCTCTTCCTGGGTGCGGCTGACCTTCTGCTGGTCGCCGCTGTCTCGCGTTGCCATGGCGCACCTCCGGGTCACCCGGGCCGGTCCGGCCCGCTCACGTTCGACCCTATGCGACGCAGCCGACCGCGGCCCGGGTCATGCGCCGTGGCTCACGCCCCGAGCGCCGCGAGCAGGTCGGCCGCGTTGGGGCTCGACGCGAGCAGCTCGCCCACGTGCGCCCGGGTGCCGCGCAGCGGCTCCATCGTCGGTACGCGCTGCAGGGCATCCCGACCCGGGATGTCGAAGATCACCGAGTCCCAGGACGCGGCGGCGATCTCGGCGCCGTACCGGCGCACGCACTCGCCGCGGAAGTACGCACGGGTGTCCTCGGGCGGCGAGGACACCGCGTGCGCGACCTGCTCCTCGGTCGTCAGCCGGGTGAGCCGGCCGCGCGCCTGCAGCCGCTGCGCGATCCCGCGCGTCGGCTCGACGTCGGCGTACTGCAGGTCGACGAGCGCCAGCCGCGGGTCGTCCCAGTCGGTGCCGTCCCGGTCGCGATATCCCTGCAGGACCGACAGCTTCGTCACCCAGTCCAGCTCCCCGGACAGCGACATCGGGTCCGCGAGCAGCCGGTCGAGCACCGTCTCCCACCGGTCGAGGACGTCGGCGGTCTGGCTGTCCACGTCCACGCCGTAGCGGTCCTCGACGTACTTGCGGGCCTGCTCGCAGAGCTCGATCTGCAACTGCACCGCCGTCAGGGTGCGGCCCGACACGGTCGTCAGCTCGTGACCGAGCGACCAGTCGTGGGAGACGTCGTGCATCTCCCGGACCGGGTGCGTGAGTGTCAGGTCCAGGTCGAGGAAGCCGTCCTCGATCATGGCGAGCACCAGCGAGGTGGTGCCGAGCTTGAGGTAGGTCGAGAGCTCCGAGAGGTTCGCGTCACCGACGATCACGTGCAGCCGGCGGTACTTGTCGGGGTCGGCGTGCGGTTCGTCGCGGGTGTTGATGATCGGACGCTTCAGCGTCGTCTCCAGCCCGACCTCGACCTCGAAGTAGTCCGCCCGTTGCGAGATCTGGAACCCGCTGCCGCGCCCGTCCTGGCCGATGCCGACCCGTCCCGCACCGGTGATCACCTGCCGGGTGACGAAGAACGGCGTCAGGTGACGGACGATCGCCGCGAACGGGGTCGAACGCTGCATCAGGTAGTTCTCGTGCGTGCCGTACGAGGCGCCCTTGTTGTCGGTGTTGTTCTTGTAGAGGCGCACCTCGCGCCCGCCCGGCAGGTGCGGCACCGACTCGGCGGCCCGCGCCATCACCCGCTCGCCGGCCTTGTCCCAGAGCATCCCGTCCCACGGGTTCGTGACCTCGGGACTGGAGTACTCGGGGTGCGCGTGGTCGACGTAGAGCCGCGCGCCGTTGGTCAGGATCAGGTTCGCCAGGCCCAGGTCGTCGTCCGTCAGCATGCTCGGGTCGGCCTCGGCCCGCGTCAGGTCGAACCCGCGGGCATCGCGCAGCGGGGTCTCCTCGTCGTAGTCCCAGCGCATCGCGGTCTGCCGGCCCTGCGCCACTGCATGCGCGTACGCACTGACGACCTGGCTGCTGGTGAGCATCGCGTTGACGTGCGGGTGTCCCGGTACGGAGACGCCGTACTCCGTCTCGATCCCCATCACCCGGTGCACGCTCACCCCACGAGGGTACGTGCCGTACGCCGCCGCGCGGCGCGGCGCCGTCCGGTCCCGGCGTGGCGGCTACACCTTGGCGACGGTGAGCAGGACGGCGCTGTCCTCGAAGGCGTGGACCGAGTGCCGCTGCGCCGGGATGACCAGCAGGTCCCCGGCGCTGCCTTCCCACGAGTCCGCGCCGGCGTCCAGGCGCACCCGCCCGCTGAGCACCTGCAAGGTCGCCTCGCCCGGGCTCTCGTGCTCGGTGAGCTCACGCCCGGCGGCGAGCGCCACCACCGTCTGACGCAACGAGTTGGAGTGGCCGGACACCACGCTCTCGGCACTTCGCCCGGCGGGCGCCTCCTTGGCCCGTCGGAGCTGCTCGCGCGCGGTCGCGGTCAGCGAGAGCTTGTTCGCCATCAGTTGCCTCCAGCCAGCAGGTCGCGCAGCACCACCGCCTGGTTGTGCTGCTCGTCCTTGGCAGAGTAGACGAGGGTGATCGTCCGGTGCGCGCCGGTGAGCTCGCGCAGATGATCGGCGGCCGGGTTGTCGGCGAGCTCGGAGCGGTAGCGCTCGGCGAACTCGGTGAACCGTTCCGGGTCGTGCCCGAACCATTTGCGCAGCGCATCGGAGGGACCGGCCGCCTTGACCCACTCGTCGACGTGGGCGTGCTCCTTGCTCACCCCGCGCGGCCACACCCGGTCGACGAGTACCCGGTAGCCGTCACTGCGCGCCGGTTCCTCGTAGACCCGCTTGATCCGGATCGTCGCCCTTGCCATCGCGCCCCTTCACGGCTCGGGAATGCATCAGAGGTACTGCCCGGTGCCCGCGACGGTGTCGATGGAGCGGCCCGCCTCGGTGCCCTGCTTGCCCTGCACGAGGGTGCGGATGAACACGATCCGCTCGCCCTTCTTGCCAGAGATGGTGGCCCAGTCGTCCGGGTTCGTGGTGTTGGGCAGGTCCTCGTTCTCCTTGAACTCGTCGACGCAGGCGTTCATCAGGTGCTGCACCCGGATGCCGCGCTGCCCGGTGTCCAGCAGCTCCTTGATCGCCATCTTCTTGGCGCGCGCCACGATGTTCTCGATCATGGCGCCGGAGTTGAAGTCCTTGAAGTAGAGGATCTCCTTGTCGCCGTTGGCGTAGGTGACCTCCAGGAACCGGTTCTCCTCGCTCTCGGCGTACATCCGCTCGACGGTGCGCTGGATCATCCCGGCGCAGGTCGCCTCGGGCGAACCGCCGTGCTCGGCGAGGTCGTCGGCGTGCAGTGGCAGCTCGGGCGTCAGGTACTTGCTGAAGATGTCACCGGCGGACTGCGCGTCGGGCCGCTCGATCTTTATCTTCACGTCGAGCCGACCGGGTCGCAGGATCGCCGGGTCGATCATGTCGGGACGGTTCGAGGCCCCGATCACGATGACGTTCTCGAGCCCCTCGACGCCGTCTATCTCGCTGAGCAGCTGCGGCACGATGGTGTTCTCGACGTCGCTCGAGACACCAGAACCACGGGTCCGGAACAGCGAGTCCATCTCGTCGAAGAACACGATGACCGGCATGCCCTCGTCGGCCTTCTCCCGGGCCCGCTGGAACACCAGCCGGATGTGGCGCTCGGTCTCCCCGACGTACTTGTTGAGCAGCTCCGGGCCCTTGATGTTCAGGAAGTACGACTTGGCCTGGGACTTCCCTTCGCGCTGCGCGACCTTCTTGGCCAGCGAGTTCGCGACCGCCTTGGCGATGAGGGTCTTGCCGCACCCGGGTGGGCCGTACAGCAGGATCCCCTTCGGCGCTGCGAGCTGGTGCTCGCGGAACAGGTCGGCGTGCAGGTACGGCAGCTCGACAGCGTCGCGGATCTGGTCGATCTGCGTGGTCAGACCACCGATGTCGTCGTAGCCGATGTCCGGGACCTCCTCGAGCACCAGCTCCTCGACCTCGGACTTGGGGATGCGCTCGTAGACGTACATCGAGCGCGGCTCCATCAGCAACGAGTCCCCGGGGTGCAGCGGCCCGCCGACCAGCGGCGCGGCGAGGCGCACCACGCGCTCCTCGTCGGCGCGGCCGATCACGAGCGCCCGGTCGCCACCCTCGAGCAGCTCCTTGAGCATGACGATCTCGCCGTGGCGCTCCCAGGAGCACACGGCCACGACGTTGAGCGCCTCGTTGAGCATCACCTCGCGGCCCGGGAGCAGCTCCTCGACGTCCACGTCCGGGCTGCACACCACCCGCATCTTGCGCCCGGAGGTGAACACGTCGACGGTGCCGTCCTCGAAGCGTTCGAGGAACGTGCCGTACGCGCTCGGCGGCTCGGCGAGCCGGTCCACCTCGGCCTTGAGCGTCACGATCTGGTCGCGCGCCTCGCGCAAGGTTCCGGCCAGTTGCTTGTTCTGCGCCGTCAGCGCGGCGAGCTCGGCCCGGCCCAAGGCGAGCCGGTGTTCCAGTGCGCGCAGCCGCTCCGGATCGCGCTGCGGGTCGTACGCCATCGCGGACACCTCCGTCGGCAGGTCCGATTCGACCCTACCCACGTCGGCCGGGAAAGTGCGCGATGTGAGACCGGAGCTCGGATCAGAGTCCGAGTCGAGACCGTACTGTGATCTCTCGGGCGGGATCCGGCTACGGGCCGCTGTAATCCGGGCCGTAGGCGCCCTTGCTCGGCCGGGTCCGCCGCGGTGGCAGCACGGTTCCGGGGGCGAGCCGCCGGGTCGCGACGAGGAACCCGGTGTGCCCGATCATGCGGTGCTCGGGCCGGACCGCGAGGCCCTCCAGGTGCCACCCGCGCACGAGGGTCTCCTGGGCCAGCGGCTCGGTCCACCGGCCGTCGGTGCGCAGCGTCTCCACGGTGCGCGAGAGCTGTGTGGTCGTCGCCACGTAGCAGACCAGCACCCCACCGGGCACGAGCGCGTCGGCGACCGCGGGGACGCAGTCCCACGGCGCGAGCAGGTCGAGCACCGCCCGGTCGACCGTCCCCTGCAGATCCGACTGCGGCAGCAGCGTGGCCAGGTCGCCCACGCTCAGCGTCCAGGCGGGATGCGGGCCGCCGAAGAACACCTCGACGTTGCTGCGCGCGACCGCCGCGAAGTCCTCCCGGCGCTCGTACGACCAGAGCCGCCCGGCATCGCCCACGGCCCGCAGCAGGGCGCAGGACAGCGCCCCGGAACCGGCTCCCGCCTCGACGACCCGCGCTCCGGGGAACACGTCGGCGAGCCCGACGATTGCGGCGGAGTCCTTCGGGTACACGATCGTCGCGCCGCGCGGCATGCCGAGCACGTAGTCGGCCAGCAGCGGACGCAGCGCCAGGTACGGCGTGCCACCTGCGGTGCGGACCACGATGCCCTCCGGGCGGCCGAGCAGGTCGTCGTGCTCGACCGCGCCCTTGCTCGTGTGGAAACGCGCCCCCGGCGAGAGGGTGATGGTGTGCACCCGGCCCTTCGGGCCGGTCAGCTGCACCCGGTCGTTCTCCTGGAACGGTCCGCGTCGCCCCCGCGCGCCGGCGGGTGGTCCGCCGGGGGCACCGGGGGCGGGCAGGGTGCTCATCGCGCGTGATCCTACGGGCGCGGCCGGCCCGGCCCGGCCTGCGGTCAACCGCTCGTCAGGGCGCGTTCCACGTCGGCGGTGACGAGCACGCCCGACAGGCGGCCGGCGCCGTCGACGACGACGTACTCCGCGGCGGGGTGCGCCTGCATCGCGCTCAGCAGCGCGCGTCCGGCGAGCCCGCTGCGCAGCACCGAGCCGGGCGGCAGTCCCCGCGCGACGCTGGCCGCCGGCACCCAGGGCCGTCGCTGCAGCGGCACCGCCTGGACCGCCTCCTCGTGACCGACTGCGGTGGGGACGCCCGCGCCGTCGACGATGACGAACCCGCCCGCGTGCGCGTCGCCGACCGCGCGCAGCGCCTCGGACAGCGGCAGGTCGCGCGCCACCGGCACCACCGGCCGTACCAGCCGGTCCAGTTCGAGGGTCGGCAGGCGTCGCTCGACCCGGGCCCGCCGCAGCGCTTGGTTGGCCCCCACCATCAGGTAGCCCGCGATCATCAGCCCGAGCAGCACCGGCAGCAGCGGCGGTTGGCGCCCCGCGAGCAGGTACGGCAGCACCGGCAGGACGAAGGCGACGACCGCGACGACGCGGCCGGTCCAGCCGGCGACCGTCGTGCCGCGGCTCTCGCTGCCGGTCAGCGCCCACACGATGCCCTTCAGGACGGCGCCCCCGTCCAGGGGCAACCCGGGCAACGCGTTGTAGAGCCCGAGCAGCACGTTGGACCAGGCGAGCGCCCCGAGCACCGCGAGGAGGCGCGGGTCGTCGCCGAGCAGGCCGCTGCCGCCCAGCACCGCCCACAGCCCGCCGAGCAGGAGCGATCCCGCCGGGCCGGCGGCCGCGATCAGCGCCTCCCGCCATGAGGAGTCGTCCGGCCGCTCGTAGGAGGTGTACCCCCCGAGCACCCAGAGCACGATCCCGTGCACCGGGTAGCGGCAGGCCCGGGCCGCGAGCGCGTGCGCCAGCTCGTGGCCGAGCACCGAGGCGTAGAACAGCACCGCGAACACCAGTGCGACGATCACTTCGGCCCCGCGCCCCTCGCCGCGCTGCGCGAACGTCGGCGACCACAGGTAGGCGATGAGCAGGACCCCGAGGACCCCGCTCCAGGGCATCGTGACCGGCAGCGAGCCGAGGCGGAAGCTGACGCCGCCGCGCAGCAGCAGGGAGCGCTCCGTGGCGGCCATGGCGTGATGGTACGGGCGCGGCGTGCCTGGCCGACCGTGTCAGGCCCCCCGCCTACCCTCGTCGCATGAGTGCCGAGACGATCGCGCCGCCCGACCGGTCGGGGGGCGCGTCCGACGCGTCGTCGCCGACCGTGCCCGCGCCGCCCTCGCTCTCGCCCTCCCGGGCGAGCGACTTCATGACGTGCCCGCTGCTCTACCGCTTCCGCGTGCTGGACCGGCTCCCGGAGCCGCCGAGCCGGCCCGCCCTGCGCGGCACGCTGGTGCACCGCGTCCTGGAGGACCTGTTCGCGCTGCCGGCGCACGACCGCACGCTCGACCGGGCGATCGGCCTGGTCCCCGCGGCCTGGGAGGCGCTCACCGCCGCGGAACCCGAGGCGAGCGGGCTGTTCGAGTCCGCTGCCGATCTCGCCGAGTGGATCAAGGGGGCCGACCAGCTGCTGCGCACGTACTTCGAGCTGGAGGACCCGCAGCGCCTGGCACCGACCGCCCGCGAACTGCGGGTCGAGGCGACGATGCCGGACGGGCTGGTGCTGCGCGGGTTCGTCGACCGCCTCGACACCAACTCGGCCGGGCAGACCCGCGTCGTCGACTACAAGACCGGCCGCGCGCCGCGTCCGGAGTTCGAGCAGCGGGCGCTGTTCCAGATGCGCTTCTACGCCCTCGTGCTCTGGCGCTCGACGGGCGTGCTGCCGAGCGTGTTGCAGCTGCTCTACCTCGGCAGCGGCGAGGTGCTGCGCTACCAGCCCGACGAGCGCGACCTGCGCGCGACCGAGCGCAAGGTGACGGCGCTCTGGGCGGCGATCTCCCGTGCCACCGAGACCGGCGACTGGCGGCCGAGCCCGTCGCGGCTCTGCGACTGGTGCAGCCACCGCGCGCTCTGCCCGGCCTGGGGCGGCGAGCCGCCACCACTGACGCAACCGGGGGGTTCGCCAGGCCTGGAGACTGGGTGAACCACCGCCTTGCGGGCGCGGTTACCGTGGCGCGGTGGAGCAGACCCCGACCGCGGCGCGGGCGCGCGCGCTCACCAAGGTCTATGGCGCGGGAGCGGCACAGGTACGGGCGCTCGACGCCGTGGACGTGGACGTCGAGCGGGGACGCTACACCGCGGTGATGGGGCCCTCCGGCTCGGGCAAGAGCACGTTGATGCACTGCCTGGCGGGGCTGGACTCCGTGACGTCGGGAGATGTCTGGCTCGGCGAGGTCGAGCTCAGCCGGCTCGCCGACCGCGAGCTCACCCGGCTGCGCCGCGACGCGGTGGGCTTCGTCTTCCAGTCGTTCAACCTGCTCCCGACGCTCACCGCGCTCGAGAACATCACCCTCCCGATCGATATCGCCGGGCGGCGCCCGGACCCCGCGTGGCTGGACGTGGTCATCGACACGGTCGGGCTGCGGGACCGGCTCCGGCACCGACCGAGCGAGTTGTCCGGGGGCCAGCAGCAGCGCGTCGCGTGCGCCCGCGCGCTCGCCAGCCGCCCGCAGATCGTGTTCGCCGACGAGCCCACGGGGAACCTGGACTCGCGCTCGAGCGCCGAGGTGCTCGGCTTCCTGCGGCGCAGCGTCGCGGAGTTCGGCCAGACCATCGTGATGGTGACGCACGATCCGGTCGCCGCGGCGTACGCCGACCGGGTGCTGTTCCTCGCCGACGGCCAGGTCGTGGGCGAGCTGCGCGAGCCGACTCCCGAGCGCGTACGCGAGCGGCTCGCGGCCACCGACCCGGCCTCCGTCTGAGAGCCCCTGCGCCGATGCTCCGTACGTCGCTGCGCTCGCTGGCCCAGCACCGGCTCCGGCTCGCGCTCACCGTCGTCGCGGTCGTCGCCGGGGTCGGCTTCGTCACCGGCACGTACCTGTTCACCGACTCGCTGCAGCGCGCGTTCGACCGGCTCTTCGACCTCCGCCAGCCCGACGTCACGGTGAGCCGGCAGCTGCCGGGGCAGGCGGCCACCGGGGGCGCCGCCGGCGGTGCCGAGCGGACCCTGCCGGCCGCGCTCGTCGACCGCATCGCGAAGGTGCCCGGCGTCGCCGCTGCGTACGGCGTCGTGACCGACGGTTCGGCGACCGTGATGACGGCGGGAGGTGAACCGCTCGCCCGCTTGGGACAGCGCACGACCGGGACCTCCTGGGTGCCCAACCCGCGGCTGCGCGGGTACGACCTGGTCTCCGGGCGAGCGCCGATCGGCCGCGGCGAAGTGGCGCTGCTCGCCTCGACGGCCGCCCGCGCCGGTGTCACGGTGGGTGGCACGGTGCGCGTGGACACCCCGGGCGGGGTGATCGAGCCGACCGTCGTCGGGCTGGTCGAGCGGCCGATCGCCGGTACGGACGGCGGCACGCTCGTGGTCTTCGACCTGCCGACGGCCCGCCGCCTGCTGCTGGAGGGCCGTGCCCAGGTCACCTCCGTTGTCGTCGCGGCCGCCCCCGGGATCGACCAGCAGCGTCTCGCCGACCGCATCACCGACGTGCTGCCGCCGGACGCGCGCGCCGAGACCGGCCGCTCCCGCAGCGCCGACCTCGCCGCGCGGCTGCAGGACGCGTTCACCTTCCTCAGCACCTTCCTGCTGGCATTCGCGGGCATCGCGCTGCTCGTCGCCGGATTCCTCATCTACAACACGTTCACCATGCTCGTCGCGGCGCGTACGCGGGAGCTGGCGTTGCTGCGCGCGGTCGGCGCCAGCCGCGGTCAGGTCCGCCGCGCCGTCCTCGTCGAGGCCGCAGCGGTCGGGACGGTCGCCGCCGGACTCGGCCTGGTGGCGGGGATCGGCGTGTCGGGGTTGCTGCGCAGGCTCTTCGAGGCGTTCGGCGTCGACTTGCCGGGCGGTCCGCTGGTGGTGGAGCCGCGCACCATCGCGGTCGCCCTGGTCGTGGGCGTCGTCACCACGGTCGCCTCCGCCTACCTGCCCGCCCGCCGGGCGGCACTCGTCCCGCCCGTCGCCGCGATGCGTGAGGAGCTCGAGCTGCCGGCCCGCTCGCTGCGCGGCCGGACGCTGCTCGCGCTGCTGCTGGTGGTGGCCGCAGTGGTCCTCGCGCGCACCGGGCTGCAGCTCGTCGACGACGTCGAGCGGGCTGCCGCCTACCTCGGTGGCTCGGCCGTCTGCGCGCTCGTGGCGCTCTTGGCAGGAGCGCCGCTCGTGGGGCGGGGCGCGCTGCGGGTGCTGGGCGCCCCGCTCACCCGGTGGCCGGTCGGCCGGCTCGCCCGTGAGAACGCCCGGCGCAACCCCCGGCGCACGGCTGCGACGGCGGCGGCGCTGGCGATCGGGTTGGCCGTGATGAGCGCGGTCGCGGTGATCGCGGCCTCGACCAAGTCCTCGGTCGCCGAGGTCGTCGACGACACCGTCGGCGCCGACTTCATCGTGGCGAGCGCGAACCTGCGACCCTTCACACCGCGCGCGTACGAGGCCCTCGCCGGGACACCGGGGACCTCGGTCGTGACCTTCAGCCGCGCCGTGGCGCTCACCCTGGACGGGACCCAGCACCCGGTGATCGGCGTCGAGCCGGAGCAGTTCGCGAAGGTCTTCAAGATCACCATGGCGCAGGGCAGTTTCGCGGATCTCGCCTTCGGCGGCGCCGTCGTCGACGAGACGACCGCGCGCGAGGCGCACCTGCAGCTCGGACAGACCGCGCACGTGGAGTTCCTGAACGGACCAGGGCGGTTGCGGATCGACGGGATCTACCAGGCCTCCGGTGCCGCACAGGGTTTCGTCGTCACGTTGCCCACGCTGGCGGCGGCCGGCTCCCTGGAGCGCGACACGGCGATCTACGTCCGTCTGGCACCCGGAGCCGACGCCGCGACGGTGCGTACCGCCCTCGAGCAGCGGCTGGCTCCGGTGGGGGCGTTCCAGGTCCTCGACCGCACCGAGCTCAAGGAGCAGATCGACGCGCAGTTCGACCGGGTGTTCGGCTTCGTGTACGCGCTGCTGGCGCTCGCCGTGATCGTCGCGTTCCTCGGCATCGTCAACACCCTCGCGCTCTCGGTGCACGAACGCCGCCGTGAGATCGGCCTGCTGCGCGCGGTCGGCACCAGCCGCCACCAGCTGCGCGTCATGGTCGTGCTGGAGTCGGTGCTGGTCGCGGTCCTCGGCGGCGTCGTCGGGATCCTGCTCGGGGTGTTGTACGGCGCGCTGCTGCAACGGGTCCTGGCCGCGCAGGGGGTCTCGACGCTGTCGGTGCCGGTGGCGCAGCTGGGCTGGTTCGTCGCCGTCTCCGCGGCCGGTGGGCTGCTCGCGGCACTCTGGCCGGCGATGACGGCGGCGCGGATGAACCTGCTGCGCGCGATCGCCACCGAATGAGGACGTCCCGCCGTCCGGCCCGCCCTGCGACGCAGCCGGACTCGGCGAGCCCGCGTCAGGGCCGGGCGCCCGGACCGGTCGCCGCCCGCTGCCAGTCGTACGACCACTGCCCGAGCAGCGCGGGCGTGAGGAGCGTGAGCGAGTCGAGCACCCGTACCCCGGCTCGCTCCTCGATCTCCACCGCGGTCGGCACGGCCACGACCAACGCGCCGGCGGCCGCGCCGGCGGCGACGCCGGTGGGTGAGTCCTCCAGGACCACGCACGCCAGCGGGTCGGCCCCGAGCCGCCGGGCAGCCTCCAGGTAGGGGTCGGGGTGCGGCTTGGTCCGCTCCAGCTCGTCCCCCGCCACGGTCGTGTCGAACCGGAGGTCGCACGCGTCGTGCAGGATCGCTTCGAGGACGGCGTCGACGAGTGTCCGCCACGAGGCCGACACCAGCGCGCACGGCACCTGCCGCGCGCGCAGCGCGGCGAGCAGCTCCCGTGCTCCCGGACGCCAGTGGATGGGCTCCGCGCGCAACAGCGTCTCCATGAGGGTGAGCAACCGGTCCATCACGGCCGCCGGGTCGTGATGACCACCGGAGATCTCGATCATGTACGCCACGGCCCGCTCGAGCGGCCCGCCGACCATGAGCTCGGCGTCGCGGGCACCCCACGAGCCGCCGAGCTCGGCGACGACGGTCCGCTCCGCCTCGTGCCAGGTCGACTCGGTGTCGACGAGCAGCCCGTCCATGTCGAACAGGACGGCCGCGGGCAGTGCCGCCCGAGTCGAACTGTCGACATCGCCTGCTGCAGGCACCTGGACCTCCGTCGGGGCGCCCGCGTCCGGAGCCGCTGGCGCAGGGATCTCGCCGGTGGGACCGGCTACACCGCGTTGAAGTACTTCGCCTCCGGGTGGTGGACGATCAACGCCGACGTGGACTGCTCGGGGTGCAGCTGGAAGCCTTCGGAGAGCTCCACGCCGATCCGTGAGGGGTTCAGGAGCCCGACCAGCTTGGTCTGGTCCTCGATGTCCGGGCAGGCCGGGTAGCCGAACGAGTACCGCGATCCCCGGTAACCCTGCTTGGCGATCAGGTGGGCCATGTCCGCGTCGTCCTCCGCGGCGAAGCCGAGCTCGCTGCGCACCCGTGCGTGCCACATCTCGGCGAGCGCTTCGGTCAGCTGGACCGACAATCCGTGCAGCTCGAGGTACTCCCGGTAGCTGTCCTCGGCGAACAGCTTCGCGGTGACCTGGGAGACGTGCGACCCCATCGTGACGACCGTGAACGCGACGACGTCGGTCTCCCCGCTATCCCGCGGCCGGAAGAAGTCCGACAGGCACAGGTGCCGGTCGCGTCGCTGGCGCGGGAAGTGGAAGCGGGTCCGTTCCGTCCCGGCCTCCGGACCGTCATGGTGCAGCACCACCAGGTCGTCGCCCTCGGCGACGCAGGGGAAGTAGCCGTACACGACCGCCGGCTTCATCAGCCCTTCGGTGTGGATGCGCTCCAGCCACATCCGCAGCCGCGGCCGGCCCTCGGACTCCACGAGGTCCTCGTACGTCAGCTTGTTCGCGCCCCGGCCGGGCTTCAGGCCCCACTGGCCGAGGAACGTGGCCCGCTCGTCGAGGTACTCGGCGAAGTCGGCGAGCGCGATGCCCTTCACCACCCGGGTGCCCCAGAACGGGGGCTGCGGCACCGGCACGTCGACCCGCACGTCGGAGCGGGCGGGCATCTGGTCCAGCGGCGTCAGGTCGAGCGCCGCCGTCACGGCTGTCACGCGGCGCTTGCGCGGGGCGGGCAGTGCGGCCCCCGGCTCGCCGCGCTTGACGGCCATGACCGTGTCCATGAGCCGCAGCCCCTCGAAGGCATCGCGCGCGTAGCGGACCTCGCCCCGATAGATCTCCGCCAGGTCCTGCTCGACGTACGCCCGCGTGAGCGCGGCGCCACCGAGCAGCACCGGGTAACGCTGCGCGGTGCCCCGCTCGTTGATCTCCTCGAGGTTCTCCCGCATCACCACGGTGCTCTTCACCAGCAGCCCGCTCATACCGATCGCGTCGGCATGACGCTCGTCGGCCTGAGCGAGGATGTCGGCCACCGGTACCTTGATGCCCAGGTTCACGACCGAATACCCGTTGTTGGACAAGATGATGTCGACGAGGTTCTTCCCGATGTCGTGGACGTCGCCCTTGACGGTGGCGAGCACGATCGTGCCCTTGCCGGTGGTGTCGGTCTTCTCCATGTGCGGTTCGAGGTGAGCGACCGCGGTCTTCATGACCTCGGCGCTCTGCAGCACGAACGGCAGCTGCATCTCGCCGCGTCCGAACAGCTCCCCGACGGTCTGCATGCCGGAGAGCAGCGTGTCGTTGATGATCTCGAGCGCGGGTCGGGTCTGCAGTGCCTCGTCGAGGTCGGCCTCCAGGCCCTCGCGCTCGCCGTCGACGATGCGTCGCTCCAGGCGCTCGAACAGCGGCAGCGCCGCGAGCTCGTCCGCGCGCTCCTTGGCCAGCGCTCCGGCATCGACGCCCTCGAACAGCGACAGGTAGTGCGTGAGCGGGTCGTGCACCAGGACACCGGCCTCGTCGTACCGGCGCCGGTCGTGCACGAGGTCGAGCGCGGCCTCGCGCTGGTCGTCGGGGATGCGCGCCATCGGCAGGATCTTGCTGGCGTGGACGATCGCGGAGTCCAGCCCGGCAGCGACACACTCGTGCAGGAACACCGAGTTGAGCACGACGCGGGCGGCCGGATTCAACCCGAACGACACGTTGGACAGCCCGAGTACGGTCTGCACCGCCGGGTACTTCTCCTTGATGCGGCGGATCGCCTCGATGGTCTCGATCCCGTCGCGGCGGGTCTCCTCCTGGCCCGTCGCGATCGGGAAGGTGAGCGGGTCGACGACGATGTCCTCGACGCGCATGCCCCAGTTGTCGACGAGATCGCCGATCAGGCGCTCCGCGACCCGCACCTTCCACTCCGCGGTCCGCGCCTGGCCCTCCTCGTCGATCGTGAGGGCGACGACGGCGGCCCCGTGCTCCTTGACGACGCGCATCATCCGCTGCATGCGCGAGTCCGGCCCGGTCCCGTCCTCGTAGTTCACCGAGTTCACGACGGCGCGGCCGCCGAGCAGCTCGAGCCCCGCCTCCACCACGTCGGCCTCGGTCGAGTCCAGCACGAGGGGAAGCGTCGAGGCGGTGGCCAGCCGGCCGACGAGCTCGCGCATGTCGGCGACGCCGTCGCGGCCGACGTAGTCCACGTTCACGTCGAGCAGGTGTGCCCCGTCGCGGGTCTGGTCCTTGGCGATCCGGACGCAGTCGTCCCAGCGGCCGGCGAGCATCGCCTCGCGGAACGCGCGGGAGCCGTTGGCGTTCGTACGCTCGCCGATCGAGAGGTAAGACGTGTCCTGCCGGAACGGGACCGCCTGGTACAGGCTGGCCGCCCCCGCTTCCGGCTGCGGGTCGCGCGGGGACAGGTCGCGCCCGCGTACCCGCTCGACGACCTGGCGTAGGTGCTCCGGGGTGGTGCCGCAGCACCCGCCGACGAGCGCGAGCCCGTAGTCGCGGGTGAACCGGTCGTGTGCGTCGGCGAGTTCCTCCGGCGTGAGCGGGTACCAGGCGCCTCCGCTGCGCAGCTCTGGCAGGCCGGCGTTCGGCATGCAGGACAACCCGACTCGCGCGTGGCGGGCAAGATGGCGCAGGTGCTCGCTCATCTCGGCGGGGCCGGTCGCGCAGTTCAGCCCGATCAGGTCGATCCCGAGCGGCTCGAGCGCGGTCAGCGCGGCGCCGATCTCCGAACCCACCAGCATGGTGCCGGTCGTCTCCACGGTGACCTGGACCATCACCGGCAGGTCGGCCCCGGCGGCGGCGAGGGCGCGCTTCGCCCCGACGATCGCGGCCTTGGCCTGCAACAGGTCCTGGCAGGTCTCCACGAGGACGGCGTCGATGCCGCCGGCGATCATTCCCTCGACCTGGGTGCGGTACGCGTCGCGCAGCGTGGCGTACGGGACGTGCCCGAAGGTGGGCAGCTTGGTGCCGGGCCCGACCGAGCCGAGCACCCACCGCGACGCCTCGGCTCCGCTCCACGCGTCGGCCGCCTCCCGGGCGATCCGCGCGCCGGCCTCGGCGAGCTCGCCGATCCGGTCGGCGATGCCGTACTCGCCCAGGTTGGCGAGGTTGGCCCCGAAGGTGTTCGTCTCGATCGCGTCGACGCCGACCGCGAGGTAGGCGTCGTGGATCTCGCGTACGACCTCGGGGCGGGTGACGTTCAGAATCTCGTTGCAACCCTCGTGACCGTCGAAGTCGTCGAGGGTGAGCGCGTGCGCCTGCAGCATCGTGCCCATCGCGCCGTCGGCGACGACGACGCGGGTCGCGAGCGCTCGGCGCAGCGCATCCGGACCGGACGCTGCGCTGTCAGCCATGATGCCCCACCTTAGCCGTCGCACCGGACGGCCTTACGACGGCGGTAGCGTGCCGGTCATGGCACGGTCCTGGAGCGGAACATGATCGAGTTCACCGAGCCGGGGAGCCGGCCGGGCCTCGTGGCGCCGGTGATGGTGGCGGCCTTCGAAGGATGGAACGACGCCGGCGACGCAGCGAGCGAAGCGGTCGCCCACCTCGCGCAGGTGTGGCAGGCCCGCGCTCTGGGCGCGATGGACCCGGAGGACTACTACGACTTCCAGGTCAACCGGCCCGAGGTCACCGTCGACGGGGACGGGGTGCGCCACGTCGAGTGGCCCACGACCCGGCTCTCGGTGGTCCGGGCACCGGAGGGCGGCCGAGATCTCGTCCTGGTCCACGGCATCGAGCCCTCGCTGCGTTGGCGCTCGTACGTCGGTGAGCTGCTCGACCTCGCGCGCGAGTTCGGGGTGGAGCTGGTCCTCACGCTCGGGGCGCTGCTGGCCGACACCCCCCACACCCGTCCGGTCCCGGTGACCGGGACGTCCACCGATCCGGCGCTGGCCGAGACCATGGGGTACGAGCCGTCGCGGTACGAGGGCCCGACGGGCATCGTCGGCGTGCTGCAGGACGCGTGTGCCGGCGCCGGCGTCGCCGCCGTCTCGCTGTGGGCGGCGGTCCCCCACTACGCGGCGGCACCTCCCTGCCCGAAGGCGACCGTCGCGCTGCTGCGCGGGGTCGAGGACGTGCTCGACCTGCCGGTACCGCTCGGTGACCTGCCCGAGGAGGCCCGCGCGTGGCAGGACGGGGTGGAGCAGCTGGCCGCCGACGACGAGGAGGTCGCGGCGTACGTGCGGGCGCTCGAGGACGCGCGCGCTACGACCGACCTGCCGGAGGCGTCCGGTGAGGCCATCGCGCGCGAGTTCGAGCGTTTCCTGCGCCGCCGCAGTACCGAATGACCGCGCGTCAGGGAAGCGGCGTGGCGAGGGAGCGGTAGGCGGCGAGCAGGGAGACGGTGCTCGCGTCGAAACCGTCCGGTACCGCTGCGCTGCCCGACACGGCGGGCAGCAGCCGCCCGGCCATCACCTTGCCGAGCTCGACGCCCCACTGGTCGAACGAGTCGATGCCCCAGACGGTCCCCGCGGTGAAGGTGGCGTGCTCGTAGAGCGCCACCAAGGTGCCGAGCGCGTACGGGGTGAGCCGCTCGAGCAGCAGCGTGGTGGAAGGGCGGTTCCCCGGCATGACCTTGTGCGGCACCAGCTCTTCGGGTACGCCCTCGGCGGCCACCTCCTGCGCCGTGCGGCCGAAGGCGAGCACGTGCGTCTGGGCGAACACGTTCGCGGCGAGCTTGGCCTGGTGGTCACCGACCTGCTCTGCCGGGTCGGCGAACAGGATGAAATCGGCAGGCACGGTCGCAGTGCCCTGGTGCAGCAGCTGGTAGAACGAGTGCTGCCCGTTGGTCCCCGGCTCGCCCCACCAGATCGCGCCGGTGTCGACGGCGACCGGCGCACCGTCGGAGGTCACCGACTTGCCGTTGCTCTCCATCGTCAATTGCTGCAGGTACGCGGGGAACCGCACCAGGTAGTTGTCGTACGGCAGCACCGCCTGCGTCGGCAGCCCGAGGAAGTTGCGGTTCCACACCTGCAGCAGTCCCATGAGCGCGGGCAGGTTGCGTTCCAGCGGGGCGGTGCGGAAGTGCTCGTCCATGGCGTGGAACCCGGCGAGCATCTCGGCGAAGCGCTCCGGTCCGATGGCGACCATCGTCGACAGGCCGATCGCGCTGTCCATCGAGTACCGGCCGCCGACCCACTCCCAGAAGCCGAACATGTTCGCGGTGTCGATACCGAAATCCGCTACGCCTTCGGCGTTCGTCGACACCGCCACGAAGTGCTTGGCCACATCGGCTGCGTCCCCGAGCCGTTGCATCAGCCAGGCGCGCGCAGTCGCCGCGTTGGTCATCGTCTCCTGCGTCGTGAACGTCTTGCTGGAGACGATGAACAGTGTCGTCGCCGGGTCGAGGTCGCGGGTCGTCTCCGCGATGTCGGCACCGTCCACGTTGGACACGAAGCGGAAGGTGAGGTCGCGGTCGCTGTAGAAGCGCAATGCGTGGTAGGCCATCACCGGACCCAGGTCCGAACCGCCGATCCCGATGTTCACCACGGCCCGGATGCGTTCGCCCGTCGTACCGCGCCACCGACCATCACGGACCCGGTCGGCGAAGTCGGCCATCCGGTCGAGCACTCCGTGGACCTCCGCCACGACGTCGACGCCATCGACGACCAGCGTCGCGTCGCGAGGCAGTCGCAGCGCGACGTGCAGCACGGCGCGGTCCTCGGTGCGGTTGATGTGCTGACCCGTGAACATCGCAGCGGTCCGCGCCGGCAGCCCGCGCTCCTCGGCCAGCTCCACGAGCAGGCGTACGGTCTCCGCGTCGATGCGCTGCTTGGAGAAGTCCGCGTGGATCCCACACGCCCGTAGGGTGAACCGCTCGGCACGCCCGGGGTCGGCGGCGAACCGGTCCCGCAGTGTCATCCCCTCCCCCGCGTCACGGTGCTGCAGCAGGGCGTGCCAGGCGTCGGCGGCGGACGCCGGGCCCCCCGGCCAGCTCACGGGTTGGTTCGGTGTCACGGCGGCCGTCCTCTCCCCTAGGGTCGGGATCGAGGGTAACGACGAGACGGGACCGGTGATGCTGATGCAGCTCGGAATGGTGGGGCTCGGCCGCATGGGCTCCGGTCTCGTGCAGCGGCTGCAGCGCGACGGTCACGACTGCGTCGGCTACGACGTGAACGCGGACGCGGTCGCGGCGATCGAGTCGCACGGTGCACGCGGCGCACACTCCTACCAGGACCTCGTCGCGGCGCTCGACGCACCACGCGCGGTTTGGGTGATGGTCCCCGCCGGCGAGATCACCGAACGTGCGATCACCGAGCTCTCCGGACTGCTCGAACCGGGAGACATCCTCATCGACGGCGGGAACTCCTACTACCGCGACGACATCCGGCACGCAAAGACGCTGACGGACAAGGGGGTGCACTTCGTCGACTGCGGCACCTCCGGCGGCGTGTTCGGCCTCGAACGCGGCTTCTCGCTGATGATCGGTGGCGAGCCTGAGCCGGTGCAGCGGCTCGAACCGATCTGGCGCTCGATCGCGCCCGGCATCGCGGCCGCGCCGCGCACGCCGGGCAAGAGCGGCGCACCCGCGGCGGGCGAAGAGGGCTGGCTGCACTGCGGACCGGCTGGGGCCGGCCATTTCGTGAAGATGGTGCACAACGGCATCGAGTACGGCGTCATGGCGGCCTACGCCGAGGGCCTGAACATCCTGGCGAACGCCGACGAGGGGCTGCGCTCGCGTACGCAGGACGCCGAGACCGCGCCGCTGTCCGACCCGCAGTTCTACTCCTATGACCTCGACCTGACCGCCGTCACAGAGGTGTGGCGCCGCGGATCGGTGATCGCCTCCTGGCTCCTGGACCTGACGGCCGCTGCGCTCGCGCAGTCTCCGCAGCTGTCCGAGTACGCCGGCCGCGTCTCCGACTCCGGCGAGGGCCGCTGGACCACGATCGCCGCGATCGAGGAGGGCGTACCGGCGCCGGTGCTCACCTCCGCCCTCTTCGCCCGCTTCAGCTCGCGCGGCAACGCGGACTTCGCCGACAAGGTGCTCTCGGCGATGCGTAACCAGTTCGGCGGCCACGTGGAGAAGTCCGCAGAATCCTGACTGCGCGCCGGCGTTGGTCGAGCGTGCTCGAGACCATGATCACTGACGTGGTCTCGACGACGCTCGATCACCGAGGGTCGGTCAACGTCGAACGGCTCAGAACGCCGCGGGTGGGCTCGATCAGAGCCGTACGCCGAGCAGTGCGTCGACGGCATCCCGGACCAGCGCCGGTGCAGCCGGATCGTCGTGCCCTGCGCTTCCTCCAGTGAGCCGGACCCGCTCCGCCCACGCGTCGACAGCAGCGAGCGCGCGCGGCGCGTCGAGGTCGTCGGCGAGGTGGCGGCGGATGTCGGCGAGCACCGGAGCGGCAGGCGGTCCTGCCGGCGCGACGCACGCCGCCCGCCAGCGGGTCAGCCGTTGCTCTGCCTCGCCGAGCTCGGCGTCGGTCCACTCCCAGTCCGTGCGGTAGTGGTTGCCGAGCAGCGCCAACCGCAGCGCCATGGGATCGGTGCCGCCGTCCCTGAGGGCCGAGACGAACACCAGATTGCCCTTGGACTTGCTCATCTTCTCGCCCTGGTATCCGACCATGCCGGCGTGCACGTAGGTCCGGGCGTAAGGCCACTCCCCGGTCGCCACGTGCGCCTCCGATGCACCCATCTCGTGGTGCGGGAAGACCAGGTCGCTGCCACCGCCCTGCACGTCGATCGTCATGCCGAGGTAGGACAGCGCGATCGCTGTGCACTCGATGTGCCAGCCCGGGCGACCGCGGCCGAGCGGCGTCGTCCAGGCCGGCTCCCCGGGACGCTCGGCCTGCCAGAGCACGCAGTCGAGCGGATCCTTCTTGCCCGTGCGCTGCGGGTCGCCACCGCGCTCGCCGAACAGCGCGACCATGTCGGCCTCGGGCAGTCCCGACACCGCGCCGAAACGCGGGTCGCTGCGCACCGCGAAGTACAGGTCCCCGTCCACGTCGTACACGGCGCCGGCGGCGCGCAGCCGCTCGACGTACTGCACGATCAGCGGGATCGCCTCCACCGCGCCGATGTAGTCGCGGGGCGGCAGCACGCGCAGCGCTGCCATGTCGGCGCGGAACAGCTCGGTCTCCCGGTCCGCGACCGCCTGCCAGTCCTGACCGGTCTCGGCCGCGCGGACCAGCAGCGGGTCGTCCACGTCCGTGACGTTCTGTACGTAGTGCACGTCGTGGCCGGCATCGCGCCACGCCCGGACCAGCAGGTCGAACGCGACGTACGTCGCGGCGTGACCCATGTGGGTCGCGTCGTACGGGGTGATCCCACACACGTACAACCGGGCGGTCGGCCCGGGCGCGGTGGCACGCAGCTCCCCCGTCGCGGTGTCGTGCATGCTGACCGGAAGGCCACGACCCGGCAGCGCCGGGACCGAGGGTGCGCGCCAGGACTGCATGCGCGCGATCCTAGAACGCCGGCCAGGGCAGCGACGGCCAGCCCGGCCCCGGGTGCGGGTAGGTGGCCCGGCGCAGCAGCGCGCGCAGCCGGTCGCGCGTCACGAGCACCGCCTCGGGTGGCAGCAGGTCCGCGAGCCGCCCGCCCAACTCGCCGTCGAGGGCGCCGTCGAGGCGCAGCAGGTCCTCGACCGAGGCCGCGGGCAGCGGTGTCCCGGCGAAGCCCCACAGCACGGTCCGCAGCTTGTCCTCCTCGTGGAACGTGAGCCCGTGGTCGACGCCGTACACCTTGTCCGCGGTGTCGACGGGCGTACGCCCGCGCAGCACGTGGCCCCCCTTGCGGTCGGCGTTGTTCACGACGACGTCGAGCAGCGCCATGCGCGCGAGGTCCGGGTCGTCGGCGTGGGCCAGGACGACCGGGCGCCCGCGGGCGTCCTCGGCGTGCAGCACGGCATGCCACCCCGCCGGCAACCGGCCAGGGGCGCTCACGTCGACGAGCCCCGCTCCGGGTTCTGCGGCGACGCCGGGACCGGGCTCCACCCAGGCCTGTGCCATGCCGGGGCCGTACGGGCCTTCCTCGCGCCAGACCGTGGGCGGCACGAGATCCCACCCGGCAGCGCGATCGAGCAGGTAGGTCGCGACCTCCCGCTGGGACAGGTCACGTGCCGGGAAGTCCCACAACGGGCGCTCCCCACGCGTCGGCTTGTGCACGCAGACCACCTCGACGCCGTCGAGGCACGCGGTGCCGACGAGGGTGGCGTTGCTCGCGTCGACGAGCCGGCCGGTGATCTCGAGGTCGCCTTTGGCGAGGACCTCGAGAACGGTGTCGAGGTCGACGGTCACTGGCGTCGCCCGGAGAACGCCCTCAGCGCCGGTATCCATTGGCGCGCGGGCAGATGTGACCGGCAGGATCGAGCGGCAGGTTGCAGAACGGACAGGGTGGGCGCCCGGCCGAGACGACCAGCAGCGCGCGCTTCACGAACGCCCTTCCCATGGTTCCCGACATCCGCACCCGCAGGCAGTCCGGGCCCTCGTCGCCGTCATCCTCGAGGTCCGGCACCTCCTGCTCGTCGTCCTGCACCGCATGCGCCTCGACGATCAACTGCTCGGACTCGCCGTTCCACCCGAGCGCCATGGTGCCGACGCGGAACTCCTCGCTGACCGGGACGTCGAGCGGAGCGGCGTCCTCCCCTTCGACCGGGGCCGCGGCAGGGACCGCTGCGGTGCCGGCGGAACGGCGCACGACCTCGTCGAGCAGGGCGTCGATGCGTTCGGCGAGCAGTTGGACCTGCTGCTTCTCGAGCGCCACCGACACGACGCGGTCACCGGACCGGGCCTGCAGGTAGAAGACCCGCTCGCCGGGCTCGCCGACGGTGCCCGCGACGAAACGCTCGGGCTGGTCGAACAGATGGAGCTGGCGGGGCACCTTTCGAGCCTATCCGCTCCCCCCGGAGCGCTCCTCAGCCCGCACCGCCCCCGACGACCGCGTCCGAGGACGCCTTGCGACGGCGGCGCCGCTTGGGGGGGATCAGCCCCGCGACATCACCGCCGACGTCGTTGCTGCGCAGCACGAAGGGGCGTACGTCGGTGTACCGGACGACGCTCACCGAGCCCGGGTCGACCTGCAACCGCTGGAAGGTGTCCAGGTGCATACCGAGCGCGTCGGCGAGGACCGCCTTGATGACGTCGCCGTGCGAGACGATCGCGTACGTCGCATCGGCGCCGAGCCGGGCGTTCCAGTCGCGTACCGCTCCGACGGCGCGGGCGGACATCTGCGCCATCGACTCGCCCTCGGGACCGGGGAACGTCGCTGCGCTGGGGTGTGCCTGCACGACCTTCCACAGCGGGTCCTTCACCAGCACCTTGAGGTCCTGGCCGGTCCAGTCGCCGTACCGGCACTCCCCGACCCGTTCGTCGATCTCCAGCGGCGGGCTCGGCTCCCGCCCGGCGAGCAGTGCGTCGGCCGTCTCGCGGGTGCGCTCGAGCGGGCTCGTCACGACGGCCGCGAGCGGGACCGCGGCCAGCCGGGCGGCGGTGGCGGAGGCCTGCTGGCGGCCCACGTCGTCGAGGTGCACGCCCGGCGACCAGCCGGCGAGTACGCCGTCGGCGTTCGCGAAGGTGCGTCCGTGCCGCACCAGCAGGACCGTGGTCACGGGCCCGACCCTAGCCACTGGCGGTGTGCCGGCCGTCCGGGCCGCACCGGACGCTCAGCCGCCGTCTCGTTTCCCGGGCGCCGCCGTACCTGCGGGCGTGCTCCGCCCGGACAGCCGGCGCAGCAGCAGGTCGATCAGGTATCCGACCACCAGGCCTGACGCGACGCCGGCGGCTACGGCGAGCAACGGGTTGTCCTCGAACCACCGGCCGGCGAGCACCCCGAGCGCGATGCCGTACGCGGCCCAGATCAGCCCCGCGAGCAGCACGAGCGGCATGAACCGGTGCCGGGGGTAACGCACGGCGCCCGCGGTCATGTTCACCGCGACCCGCCCGACCGGTACGAAGCGCGCCGTGACGATGAAAGAGGCGCCGCGGCTGCCCAACGCGCGACCTGCCCAGTCCAGCGCGGCGCGCCCGCGCGCGCCGCGGAAGGGCCGCAGTGCGCGGACGTTCACGTTCAGCCCGATCAGGTACGCGACCTGGTCACCGGTGAACGCGCCGAAGGCGGCCACCAGCCAGAGCAGCCACACGTTCGGGACGCCTGCCGCGGCCCACGTGGCGGCGAGCGCGATCACGACGGTCTCGCTCGGGATCGGCGGAAAGAAGCCGTCGATGACGCAGAGCAGGTAGACCAGCGCGAAGATCCAGGCGGAGCCGGCGAACGTCAGGACCCACTCCTGCAGGAACTCCACGGACATTCCTCTGCTCTCGCCGGTGGGGCGCCCGAGCGTAGCCGAGCACGCCGCACGGAGATCGTCGCGGCGGTACGCGTCGCCGCGTCACGAGGCGAAGGGTCCCCCTCAGGTCGCGGCGACGACCCCGGAGTAGACGAGCGCGAGGACCAGCGCGCCGAGCAGCACCCGATACACCGCGAACACGAGCATTCCGTGGCGCACCAAATAACGCAGCAGCCATGCGATCGACGCGTACCCCACGACGAAGGCCGCCACGGTCGCGACGAGAGTGGGCGCCCACTGCGGACCGCCCGCGTCGCCGACGTGCCGCATCTCGTAGAGACCCGAGCCGACCACGGCGGGGACCGAGAGCAGGAACGAGAAGCGGGCCGCCGCGGCCCGGTCGTACTGCAGCAGCCGGCCGGCGGTGATCGTCGCACCGGAACGCGACACGCCGGGGACGAGCGCGAGCGCCTGCGCCAGGCCGTACAGCAGACCGTCGCGCAGCGTCAGGTCGCGGACGTCCTTGCGCTGCGGCGTCACGCGGTCGACGGCGTAGAGCACCAGACCGAACAGCACGAGCAGCCAGCCGACGATCCGCAGGTCGCGGGCGCCGGTCTCGATCTGGTCGGCGAACAGCACGCCGAAGACGGCGATCGGCACGCTGCCGAGGATGATGTACCAGCCGAGCCGGGTCTCGAGCGTGCCGCGCAGCTGCGGGCGGAAGAGCGAGCGGACCCAGCTCCAGGCGATCTGCCACAGGTCGCGGGCGAAGTACACGACGACCGCCACCATGGTGCCCAGCTGCACCACCGCGGTGAAGGCGGCGCCCGGGTCCGGCCAGCCGAGCAGTGCCGGCACGATCCGCAGGTGGCCGGAGGAGGAGATCGGCAGGAACTCGGTCAGTCCCTGTACGACGCCGAGGACGACGGCTTCCAGCCAGGTCACGAGCCGGTGCCGGCGGAGGCGAGCCCGGACTCGTCGAGCACCTCGGCCAGCGTCCGTACCGTGTGGAGCCGCTGCTCACGGCCACCGCCGTGCACGGCGACCGACAGGGTGGTGACGCCGGACTCGGCGTACGCCGCGAGCCGGTCGCGGATCCGCTCGCGGGGGCCGATGAGCGTGGTCCGGTCGATGAACTCCAGCGGTACGGCCGCAGCCGCCCCGGTGTAGTCGCGGGCGAGGTAGCGCTCCTGCACCTCGGCGGCGGCCTGCTCGTAGCCCATCCGCACCGCGAGGCGGTTGTAGAAGTTCTGCTCGCGGCTGCCCATCCCGCCGACGTAGAGCGCGGTGTAGGCGCGCAGCGCGTCGGCGCACCGCTCCACGTCGTCACCGATGACCACAGGCACGGTCGGGACGACGTCGAAGCCCTCCATGGTGTTCCCGTGGCGTGCCCGCCCGGCCGCGACGTGCGCGAGCTGCTCGGCGGCGTGCTCCGGCGCGTAGAAGATGGCCAGCCAGCCGTCGGCGATCTCCCCGGTCAGCTCGAGGTTCTTGGGTCCGATCGCGGCGAGGTAGACCGGGATCCGCTCGCGCACCGGATGCACCGTCAGGGTGAGCGCCTTGCCGGGCCCGTCGGGCAGCGGCAGGGTGAAGAACTCGCCCTCGTACCGCAGCCGTTCGCGGGACAGCGCCTTGCGGACCACGGCGACGTACTCCCGGGTGCGGGCCAGCGGCCGGTCGAACCGTACGCCGTGCCAGCCCTCGGAGACCTGCGGCCCGGACACCCCGAGCCCGAGCCGGAAACGGCCGCCGGAGAGGCTGTCCAGCGTCGCCGCCGTCATCGCGGTGTTCGCCGGGGTACGGCCCGGGATCTGCAGGATCGCGGAGCCGACGTCGATGCGTTCGGTACGCGCGGCGATCCACGTCAGCACGGTGACGGCATCCGACCCGTACGCCTCCGCCGCCCAGACGACCGCGTAGCCGAGCCGGTCCGCCTCGACGGCGAGGGCCAGGTTGTCGGCGTCCTCGCCCGCGCCCCAGTAGCCCATGTTGAGCCCGAGCCTCATCCGGATCCCTTCCCCGAGCCGTGCGCCCGAACGCTAGCCGACGCGCGGGGTGGCGGTGACGACGGATCGCGGTACGGCGGGCGCGGGCCGCGATCATTAGGGTCGGGCCATGGAGCAGCGCCATCTCGGTCGCAGCGGGTTGCAGGTGTCGCGCCTGGGACTCGGCACGATGACCTGGGGTCGTGACACCGACGAGCACGAGGCCCGCGATCAGCTCGCCGAGTACCTCGCCGCTGGGGGCACGCTCGTCGACACCGCCGACGTCTACGCCGATGGCGCGTCCGAACGCATCGTCGGCCGGCTGCTCGCCGAGGTGGGTCGTGACGACGTCGTCGTGGCGACCAAGGCCGTCGGGCGACGTACCGGACGGCGCTTCGACGCCAGCCGCCGGCACCTGCTCGCCGCGCTCGATGCGTCCCTCGCGCGGCTGGGCACCGACCATGTCGATCTCTGGCAGTTGCACCGCTGGGACCCGGCGACCCCGCTCGAGGAGACTCTCGCGGCGGTGGAGGCGGCGGTGCGCAGCGGTCGCGCACGGTACGCCGGCATCTCGAACTACTCGGGCTGGCAGACGGCCGCCGCGGCCACCACGCTCGCCCGCAGCGGGCTGCCGCTGATCTCCGCGCAGGTCGAGTACTCGCTGCTGCAGCGCGGACCCGAGCGCGAGGTGCTGCCCGCGGCAGCGGCGCTCGGACTGGGAGTGCTGCCGTGGTCGCCGCTGGGGCGTGGCGTGCTCACCGGCAAGTACCGGCACGGCACCCCGCCCGACTCGCGTGGCGGCTCGGCCCACCTGGCCGGGTTCGTCGCGCCGTACCTGGAGGGTCGGGCGACCGGGGTCGTCGACGCCGTGTGCACCGCCGCGGAGGGGCTGGGGGTGGCGCCGCTGGAAGTCGCCCTGGCGTGGGTGCGCGACCGGCCGGGCGTCGTCGCGCCGATCGTCGGCGCCCGCACGGCGACGCAGCTGCGCGGCGTGCTCTCGGTCGAGGAGCTCGAGCTGCCCGACGAGATCCGGGCGGCGCTCGACGACGTGTCCGCTCCGGAGGTCGGCTACCCCGACGCCGCGGCTCAGTAGCCCCTCCCCTGCCGCGACGTCACTGCTTTCCCGACGTCACTGCTGTCCCGACGTCACTGTCCAGGTGGCGGGTTATCCGGCCCCGGAACCCGGGTTTCCCGCCACCAGGACAGTGACGTCGTACGGGGCGGGCACAATGGGGCGATGCTCGGAACGGACACGATCGCGGGCAGGCCGAGCCGCAGCACCTGGGAGTACCGCCAACTGTCGCTGCCGCGCGGCACCGGACGCGACGCCGCCAAGGCGGTGCTGGTCGAGGCTGCCGAGCTCGGCCGGTGGGAGCTCGCGCGGCTGCGGCTGCACCCCGACGGGCGGCGTACGGTGTGGCTGCGCCGCCGTATCGTGCGCGCGGTCCGGACCGCGTGAACCTCAGCAGACCCGCAGGAACCGGTCGAGCACCCGCGTGCCGAACCGCAGCCCGTCGATCGGCACCCGCTCGTCGATCCCGTGGAAGAGCCCGCTGAACGCCAACGTCGGGGGCAGCCGCAGCGGCGCGAAGCCGAAGCATCGGATGCCGAGGGTGGAGAACGCCTTCGCGTCGGTGCCGCCCGAGAGCATGTACGGCACCGCGTGCGCACCGGGATCCTCGGCGCGCAGCGCCGCTGCCATCGCCTCCACGGACGGGCCGTCGAAGGTGGTCTCGAGCGCGATGTCGTGGTTCACGAACTCGCGCGTGATGCCGGGGCCGAGCAGCTGGTCGAGCGTCGAGAACAGCTCGTCCTCGTACCCGGGCAGGAAACGGGTGTCGAGATGCGCCTGCGCGGTCCCGGGGATGACGTTCACCTTGTAGCCCGCGTCGAGCATCGTCGGTGCGGCGGTGTTGGCCAGTGTCGCCCCCACCATCCGGGCGAGCGGGCCCAACCGGGCGAGCGTGGTCGGCATGTCATCGGGGTCGAGGTCTATACCGGTCAGCTCGGCGAGCGCGGAGAGGAACGACCGTACGGTCGGTGTCACGTGGACGGGGAACTCGTGCGCCCCCACCCGGGCGACGGCGGCGCACAGCCGGCTGACCGCGTTGTCGTCGTTGAGCATCGAGCCGTGCCCCGCCGTCCCTGCGGCGGTGAGGCGCAGCCAGCCGATGCCCTTCTCCGCTGTCTGGATGACGTAGAGGCGCAGGTCGTCCTGGACCGTCAGGGAGAACCCGCCCACCTCCCCGACGGCTTCGGTGACCCCGTCGAAGAGGTCCTTGCGGTGCTTGACGAGCCAGTGCGAGCCGAGCCAGCCGCCGGCCTCCTCGTCGGGCAGCAGCAGCAGCACGATGTCGCGCTCGGGCTGTACGCCGGCGCGGGTCCACGCCCGCACGTTCGCCAGCGCCATCGCGACGAGGTGCTTCATGTCGATGGCACCGCGCCCCCAGATCATCGGTACGCCGTCGTCCTCCGCCACCTCGGCGGCGAACGGCGGCAGCGTCCAGTCGCTCGCCTGGGCAGGGACGACGTCCAGGTGGCCGTGCAGCAGCAGCGCACCGCGGTCACGGTCGCGGCCCGGGATCCGTACGACGACCGCTTCCTGGCGCGGTCCCCCGCAGACGATCCGCTCGGGCTCGAGCCCGACCTCCTGCAAGGTGGCCATGGCGTACTCGGCCGCCTCGGAGGTGCCCGGTCCCTCGCCGTCTCCGAAGTTCGTGGTGTCGAACCGGATCAGGTCGCGGCACAGTTCCACGACCTCGTTCTCGGCGGCGGGCAGGGGCTCGATCGTCGCTGCGCTGGTCACCGTCATGCCCGCCATGATGCCCTCCCGGCGCGGTTTCCGAGCCTTCGGCGGCCGGGGTATAGTTCCCGCGTTCCACGTCCGGGTGGCGGAATTGGCAGACGCGCTAGCTTGAGGTGCTAGTGCCCGCAAGGGCATGGGGGTTCAAGTCCCCCCTCGGACACCGTTACTCCTCTCCTTCCGCTCCCGGCCGCCGCCCGAAGCCTCCTGCCGTAGGTGATCAGGCCGCGCCCCGGCCGAGTGGAAGTTCTCCGCGATCCTGGTTGACTGGATCGACACGTGCTGTTCGCGCGACGCCGTCGTCGCATGCGGGGATGGAGTTCTCGTGTCGTTCGTCCGACTGGGCCGAGGCACCTTGCTGGCTGGTGGGTGCGCTGCCGTGCTGCTGCTCGGGGGGTGCGCTTCCGGCGGGGACTCCGAGGGCGCTCCGGTGTCCCCACCGGCGCCGACCGCTTCCGAGCCGGGGCCGGCGTCATCGGCCCCGGAACCGACGACCTCGCCGAGCAGCCCGTCACCGACCCAGTCCACCCCGGCGCCGGAGCGGACGCCCGCACAGACGCAAGCCCTGCTGGTCGCGGCGGACACGGCGGTCGGTGCCGTGGGCGGATCGCGGCTGTACGCCATCGACCGTGAAGGCACGAGCTGGGAGGTCGACGTCGTCACCAGCGACGGCACGCGGTACGAGCTGCACGTGTCGACCAACGGGAAGAAGGTGGTGAGCGGTCCGCAGCGCAAGGGCAAGAAGGCGAAGTACCTCGACCGGATCAAGGCGGCCAAGGTGGATCAGCGCACCGCCGTCGACGCGATCCTTTCCGCCGTGCCCGCCGCGGTCGTCTCGGAGCTGGAGCTCGACACGGAGCACGGCCGCACTGTCTGGGAGGCGGACGTGCGCAACGCGTCCGGCGACCGCAGGTCGCTCGAGATCGACGCGCGGACCGGGATCATCGTGAAGAACCGGCCCAAGCACTGACACCGGGCGCGCGCTACTCGGGCGCGGCCGGGCGGCGCCCGGCGAGAACCGTGCGCCAGGCCGCGGCATCGACCACCCGGAAGCGCCGGCCGGTCAGCCGGTGCGGCACGATCCGCAGGAAGACGTTCTTGGGTCCGGCGTGCCATGGCAGCAGCGGCAGCTCGGCGCTCTCGAGCGCCTCGTCCCCCGTACGGATCTCCTGTCCCCTGCCGTGCACCACGACGCTCCACGCCTCCTCGCTGGGCTCGTCGTAGCCGTCCACCTCGAAGGCCAGCGCCGGCTCGGCCTCGAGGGCGGCGAGCTTGGCGCCGGCCGCTGTGCGGAACACCAGCGAGCCGCGGTCGACGGCGTAGTTCACCGGGAAGATGTCGGGTCCCTCCGCCGTGCACACGGCGAGCCGCCCGACCTCGGTACGGCGCAGCAGCGCCCAGCACGCGCTCTCGTTGAGTCGTTGCACCTCGTCCATGGCCATACCGCAGTCTCACGACCGGGCGCGCGTCCTGGAAGGGCCCAAGGGCCCTGCCGTCGCGCGGGCCGCGGTGCTCCGGCAGACCCGGACGGGGTAGATCGTTCCCAAACGACGCCTTCGCCCGCTATCGTGCCGGGCGCAGCCCGACCCGGCCCTTCCCCCGCTCCCGCGGCCGGACCGACCGAGCCGGCGCGGACCCCTGGTGCGCGCGTGGCGCTCGTACGACTGGAGCACGATGCGCACACCGCACCACGTCCTGCCCGCACGCCTGCTGCTGGTCGGGGCGCTCGTCGCCTCGCCGGTGCTCGTCGCTCCCGGCGCGGATGCCGCGGCGGTGCCGCGCGGCAGCGCCATACTCGGCACCGACGTCGCGACCGCGGCCCGCGCGGCCGTCGAGGACCGGTCACAACGCTCGGTGGCCACCACCAAGCGGGGTCGTTCGGCGGTGCGCTGGGCACTGCACAAGTCCCGTTGGCCGGCGCGCACCTGCATGGTCTTCGTACGGTCCGCCCTGCGCGTGGGACCGCGCTACAGCACGCCGCGGGTGGCGTGGGCCGCGGCCAAGCGCCGGCACCGTACGGCGTACCGGGACATCCCCGCGGGCGTGCCGGTGTACAGCGCAGGGCGTACGGCGCCCGGGCACATCGCGCTGTCCGTCGGCGGCGGCAAGGTGCGCTCGACGGACTGGCCGCGGACCGGGCACGTGGGCACCGTCAGCCTGCGCAAGCTGCTGCGCAGCTGGGGTCACCGCTACCTCGGCTGGAGCGCGGACCTCAACGGCGTACGCGTCTGGCACCGCTGAGATTGCTGCCCCTCAGGGCAGCGCGCCGACGTGGGCGAGAGCGAGCCGGACCAGGCGGTCCTGGCCGCCGGTCATCTCCGCCGCGACCGCGTCGCTGGCTGCTTCCTCGGGAGTCATCCAGACCAGGTCCAGCGCCGACGCCGACGGTGAGCAGTCGCCGTCGACCGGCACCACGAAGGCGAGGCTGACGGCGTGCTGGCGCGGGTCGTGGAAGCCGCTCACGGTCGGGTCGGGGAAGTACTCCACGACGGTGAACGGTGCCGGGCAGGACGGGATGCGCGGCAGGGCGACCGGGCCGAGGTCCTTCTCGAGGTGCCGGAGCAGGGCCGCACGGATCCGCTCGCCGTACAGGACCCGACCGGAGATGCAGGCCCGGCTGATGCTGCCGTCCGGCATCGCGCGCAGCAGCAACCCCACCGACACCACCTCACCGCTCGGCGAGGTGCGCACCGGTACGGCGTCGACGTAGACGAGGGGCAGCCGTTCCCGGGCATCGTGCAGCTCCTGCGGGGACAGCCAGCCGGTCACCGTCGCGGTCGTCCCCGACCAGTCGTGGGGGAAGTCGCTCACGAGCGCCCAACCTAACCGTCGCGGGCGTGCCGGCCGGGTTTCGACACGGTCGGCAGCCCGGGGCATGCTGGAGACATGGCCGACGACGACATCGAACGACTGCTGCGCGAGGTTGAGGCGACCACGTCCGGTGCACCGGCGCCGCAGGGGCGTGAGGTGAGTCGGCGCCAGCAGGACGCGGTCGCACGCCGCTCCGGTGAGGAGCACGGCGGACGGTTCGCCGCGGCGGTGCGCGCCGGTCTGATCGGCGGCGCGATCACCGGTGTCATCGTCTTCGTGATCTTCATGCTGACGCCGTTCGTGGGTGCCTGGGGTCCGGGGGTCGGTGCTTTCGTCGGCGGCTTCCTGAACGGCTTCTACTTCAAGTACCGGGGTCGTTGAGGCGCGTGGCGGGCGTACGTGGGGTATAGCCGCCGCTCACCCGCCATCCGCCCAGCAGCTCACCGGTGGCGGGCGTACGCACGGTATAGCCCCCGCTCACCCGCCACTCGCGCGTCTGCTCGCCGGTGGCGGGCGTACGTGGGGTATAGCCGCCGCTCACCCGCCACTGGCGCGGCCGGTCCCGGTGGCGGGCGTACGCGCGGTAAAGCCCCCGCTCACCCGCCATCCGCCCAGCAGCTCACCGGTGGCGGGCGTACGCGCGGTATAGCCCCCGCTCACCCGCCACTGGCGCGGCCGGTCCCGGTGGCGGGCGTACGCGCGGTATAGCCCCCGCTCACCCGCCACTCGCCCGGCCGCTCACCGGTGGCGGGCGTACGCGGGGTATAGCCCTCGCTCACCCGCCACTGTTGCCGCCGGTTACCGGTGGCGGGCGTACGCGCGGTATAGCCCCCGCTCACCCGCCACTGTTGCCCGCCGGTCACCGGTGGCGGGCGTACGCGCGGTATAGCCCCCGCTCACCCGCCACTGTTGCCCGACTCAACGGGAGCCGAGGTTCCAGCCGAGCAGCGCCGGGGTGCTGCGCTCGTAGCCGAGGACGGCGACGCGCCCGGCGTCCAGTACCAGGTGCCTGCCGGCGGCCGGAGGCAAGCCCAGCCAACGGGCGGCGAGGACGCGCAGCAGGTGCGAGTGCGCCACCAGCACGACATCGCCCCCCTCCCGGGTGACGTCGCGGCACCGCGACACGATCGGGTCGACCCTCGCCGCGACCTGTTCGAGGCTCTCCCCAGGTCCGCGGTACGCGTCCGGCGGAGGTTCGACGTCCGGGGTGCCCTGCAGCCGGTCGTCCCACACGTCCCAGCCCGGGTCGCCGGTGAGCTCACGGACGCGCCGGGTCGAGAGGCCCTCGACGTTGCCGTAGTGCCGTTCTTCCAGCGCGCGATCCGGCGCGGCGTCGAGCCCGGCCAGCTCGGCGGTACGCCAGGCGCGTTGCAGCGGGCTCGCCAGGCACAACGCCACTCGGGCCGGGAGCAACGCCCCGGCCTGCGCAGCCCGGGTCTCCCCCGCGGCGGTCAGCGGGACGTCGGTCAGCCCCGTGTGCCGCCCGGTCCGGCTCCACTCGGTCTCGCCGTGGCGCAGCAGCACCACCTGCCCCGTCGCCCGAGCCGCACCGCCTGCCACGATCGCCTAGCCTGCCAGTCATGCAGCAACACGGCCGGGAGATCGGAGAGGTGCTCGACGAGCTCGACCGGGCACGCAGCGGCGAACCGGACCCGCACGGCGGGCACCTGTTCGGTCTGACGTACCCGAGCGGGCGGGACGACCTCGAGGAACTGGCGATGCAGGTCTACCGTCGCACGCTGTTCTCCAACGCCCTCAACCCGTTTCGTTACCCGGAGCAGGCCCGGCTCATGGAGCAGGTCGTCACCTGGACCGGAGAGCTGGTCGGCCTGCCGGAGGGCGGTGGCGGCAGCACCACGTCCGGCGGCACGGAGTCGATCCTCATGGCGGTGCTCGTGCACCGCGAGCGGGCGCGGGAGCGTGGCATCGAGCGGCCCACCCTCGTCGCACCGGTGACGGCGCACCCGGCGTACGCCAAGGGCGCCCACTACTTCGGCCTCGAGCTCCTCCAGGTGCCGGTCGACCCGGTCACGCTGCGCGCGGACCTCACCGCCGCGAACGTACTCGTCGACGACCGGACCGCGCTCGTCGTCGCGTCGGCGTACTCGTACCCGCACGGTGTTCTCGACGATGTCAGCGCCCTCGCCGCGCTCGCCCAGGACCGCGGCGCCGGCGCGCACGTCGATGCCTGCGTCGGTGGGATGGTGCTGCCGTTCGCCGCGCGGGCCGGGGTACGTTCGCTAGCCCTCTGGACGTTCGACGTTCCGGGCGTCACGAGCATGTCGGTGGACCTGCACAAGTACGGCTACGTCCCCAAGGGCGTCTCGGTGGTCCTGCACCGGGATGCGGACTGGGCGCAGCGGCAATGGTTCGTCTACGACCGCTGGCCCGGCGGGCTGTACGGCGCACCCGGCGTTGCCGGTGCGCGGACCGCGGCGCCCGTGCTGGCGGCGTGGGCACTCATGTCGTACCTGGGATTCGAGGGTTACCAGGAATTGGTCGCCGAGTTGCTCGCGACGACCGACCGGTTCCGTGAGGCCGTGGAGTCGGTCGGCGGGCTCGCCGTCAACGGTGACCCCGTGGGGACGATCCTGTCGTGGCGCTCGACCGATCCCGCCCTCGACGTCTACGCGCTCGGGGACGCGATGGTCGAGCGCGGGTGGTACGTCAACCGGCTCACCGACTACGGGGGCTGCCCGCCGAGCCTGCACGTCATGGTGTCGCCCGCTCACGCGCGGGTACTCGACGAGATCGCGGCAGCGTTGCAGGAGTCGGCGGCGCAGGTACGCGGAGCGGCGGCGCCGACCGACCGCTCCGCGCGCTATTCGTAAGCCCTGACCGAGCGGGATATCGCTGATGTAGACCGGCTCCCCCGGACGGAGATACTTGATGTGCCGCAGGCAGTTTTCCAGCCTCATCGGAATGGGACTGTGAGAGCCCTCTCCTGCAGTCGTCCGTATGTTGCAACGCGGGCGACCGGCCCGCGGGAGATCCACGCCGCCCGGTGGTTGAGCGCAGTCGAGTCACTTTGAGCCTGGTGGCGCGCCGGTCGGCGCGTAAAGACCGGGCGAGCACTCGGTGGTCGAGCGCAGTCGAGTCACGTTGCGCCTGGTGGCGCGCGCCCGTCGACGCATGAAAGACCGGGCGAGTACTCGGTGGTCGAGCGCAGTCGAGACCACGTCGGTGCTCTTGGTCTCGACTACGCTCGACCGACGGCTCGTTGCGTCAGCTCTTTCGGAGCAGCACCCCGGGCCCTTCGGGCCGCCCTGGACGGCGGAGAAACTGGCCGCGGTCGCGGGCACCCACGGTACGGCCCCGCCATTTTCGACTCAGACCACGCCGGTGATCATGGTCTCGACTACGCTCGACCGACGGATGGTTGCGTCAGCTCTTTCGGAGCAGACCACGTTGGTGCTCATGGTCTCGACTACGCTCGACCGACGGATGGTTGCGTCAGCTCTTTCGAAGCAGCACCCCGGGCCCTTCGGGCCGCCCTGGACGGTGGAAAATCCGGCTGCGGTCGCGGCCACCCAACGTACGGCCCGGCCGTTTTCGACTCGGACCACGTGGCGAGCGCTCTGGACTGCGCTCGACCGGCCGGATCACGGGTGAGCAGAGAGCGCGTAGAAGGCTACGGCGCTGGCGGCCGCCGCGTTCAGGCTGTCGACGCCCTCACGCATCGGGATCCGTACAGACCCATCGCAGCACTGGCGCGCTTGTGCGGAGAGCCCGTGCCCCTCGCTCCCGATCACCAGGGCGGTCGCCCGGGTCGCGTCGAGGTCGCGCAACTCCGCCCCGGCCGGGTCGGGGTCCAACGCGTACACCTGGAAGCCGTTCTCGCGCAGCAGGTCCAGCGTGCCGGGCCACGGGTCGGCACGGGTCCAGGGGACCTGGAACACCGTCCCCATCGACACCCGTACGCTGCGCCGGTAGAGCGGGTCCGCGCAGCGCGGGCTGACCAGCACCGCGTCCACGCCCAATGCCGCGGCGCTGCGGAATACGGCCCCGACATTCGTGTGGTCGACCAGATCCTCGAGCACGGCCACCAGATGCGCACCGGCCACGAGGTCTGTGATGGGCGGCAGCGGGCGGCGGGCCATCGCGGCGAGCATGCCGCGGTGTACGGCGAACCCGGTCACCTCGGCGAGCACGGCGTCCGGCACGACATAGACGTCGACGGCGTACGGCTCCAGCAGCGGGGTCGACTGGGCGAGCCAGCGCTCGGACATCAACGCGCTGCGCGGCCGGTAGCCGGCGTCCAGGGCGCGTGCCACGACCTTGGCGCTCTCCGCCATGAACAGCCCGTGCTCCGGCTCGAACACCCGGCGCAGGTTCACGTCCGTCAGCGACAGGTAGTCACCTAGCCGCGGGTCGCTGGCGTCGCTCAGGCGCACGATGCGCATGGGTTCAGCCCGTCACGCGTACGCCCGGGCGATCGAGACGCCGGCGGCGACCAGACCGGTGATGACGAGCAGGGCCCGCAGCCAGGAGTCCGGCAACCGGCGCGCGAAGGGTGCACCGAGCAGACCACCGACGGCCGCCCCGACAGCGACGGCCACGGCTGCGAGCAGGTCGACCCGACCGCTGGAGGCGAAGACGACCGCAGCCACCAGATTCGCCGCCCCGGTCACGAGGTTCTTGACGGCGTTGGACTGTTGCAGGTCCGGGTCGTAGAGCAGCGCGAGCACGGCCATCAGCACGATGCCGGTTGCGGCACCGAAGTAGCCGCAGTACATGCCGGTCACGAACAGCGCCGGGAGCAGCACGTCGCGGCGGACCTCGCCCGCGGTCACCCCGCGCGCGGCGAGCCGGCGCGACAGCGCCGGTTGCACGATCACGAGCACGCAGGCAATCAGGATCAGCCACGGCACCAGGCGGGCGAAGACGACCGCGGGCAGCGCGACGACGAGGACCGCACCGACCGTCGCCCCGACCACCATGACCGAGACGTACGGCACGAGCTGGCCCCAGCGCCCCCGCAGCTCGCGGCGGTAACCCCAGGCCGCGGCCAGGCCGCCGGGCGCCATCCCGAGCGAGTTGCTGCCGTTGGCCACGACCGGCGGCAGGCCGTACGCGAGCAGCAGCGGGTAGGTCAGCAGCGTGCCGCTGCCGACGACCGAGTTGATAGCGCCCGCGCCGACCCCGGCGAGGGCGAGCATCCACAGCTCCACGATGCGAGCAGGCGCGTCCTACTGCTCGGGCCCGGTGACCCGCCGCACCTGCTCGGGCTCAGGGCGCGGGAGGAACGCGCTCGAGAGCCCCTCCATCGCCCGGGACAGCTCGGCCGGAATGATCCACACCTTGTTCGCGTCGCCCCGTGCGAGCTCGGGGAGCGACTGGAGGTACTGGTAGGCAAGGACTTTCGAGTCCGGGTCGGCGGCATGGATGGCGTCGACGACCTGCTGGATCGCCTTGGCCTCGCCCTCGGCGCGCAGCACCTGCGCCTGTGCCTCACCCTGCGCCCGGAGGATCTCGGACTGCTTCTCCCCCTCGGCGGTGAGGATCTGCGACTGCTTGAACCCCTCGGCGGTCAGGATCGCGGCGCGCTTGTCGCGCTCGGCGCGCATCTGCTTCTCCATCGCGTCCTGCACGCTCGCGGGCGGGTCGATCGCCTTGAGCTCGACCCGGTTGACCCGTACGCCCCACTTGCCTGTCGCCTCGTCGAGGACGCCCCGCAGCACATTGTTGATCTCTTCGCGTGAGGTGAGCGTCTTCTCCAGGTCCATGGAGCCGATGACGTTGCGCAGCGTGGTGACGGTGAGCTGCTCGATGCCGGAGATGAAGTTCGCGATCTCGTACGTCGCGGCCTTCGGGTCGGTGACCTGGAAGTAGATGACCGAGTCGATGCTGACCACCAGGTTGTCCTCGGTGATCACCGGCTGCGGCGGGAACGAGACGACCTGCTCACGCAGGTCGACCAGCGGGCGCAGCCGGTCGACGTACGGCACGAGCAGCGACAGCCCGGCGTTCAGGGTCCGGTGGTAGCGGCCGAGGCGCTCCACCAGCCCGGCGTTCGCCTGCGGAACGATACGCACCGCCTTGGCGAGCGTGATCAGCACGAACAGGACCACGATCACCGCGACGACGAGAGTGCCCACCTGGCCCTCGGACATGGATTCCCCTTTACCGTTCCGCGACCAGAGCGGTCGCACCCTCGATGGCGACGACGTACACCGGCGTACCGGCCGGCAGCAGCGCCTCGCCGTCGTAGCTGCGTGCCGACCACACCTCGCCGGCGAGCTTGATCCTGCCGTCGTTACCGTCCACCTGCTCGAGGACGACGGCCTCCGTGCCGACGAGCGCGGCGACGCCGCTGCGGGTCGGCAGCGGCATGTGCAGGTGGCGACGCGCCACCGGGCGTACGACGAGCAGCAGCAGCGCGGACGCAGCGGCGAACACCAGCAACTGGATGGGGACGTCGGCGCCCACCACCCCGGACACCATCGCCGCCAGTGCGCCGCCGGTGAGCATGCCGAACAGGAGCGTCGTCGTGCTGACCTCCGCGACCCCGAAGAGCAGGGCGAGGATCAGCCACCACACCCATGCGTCCACACCGTTGATCCTAGGCGGGCCGGGACGCCGGTCAGCGCACCAGCCGTGCGAACCACCGGCCGGCGTCCTGCCCGATGCGCAGCGGGATGCCGTAGGTCCGGCTCGCCAGCTCGTCGGTGAGGACCTCCGCGATGGGGCCGCCCGCGACGACGCGTCCGGCACGCAGCAGCAGCGCATGGCTGAAGCCGACCGGGATCTCCTCCACGTGATGGGTGACCAGGACCGTCGTGGGGGCGTACGCGTCGGCGGCGATCCGCCCGAGCCGCTCGACGAGGTCCTCGCGCGCACCGAGGTCGAGACCGGCGGCGGGCTCGTCGAGCAGCAGCAGCTCCGGGTCGGGCATCAGCGCCCGGGCCACCTGCACCCGTTTGCGCTCGCCGGAGGAGAGCGTGCCGAAGGTACGGGTCGCGAGGTGGTCGACCCCGAGGGCGGCCAGCAGCCGGTCGGCCCGGCTGTGGTCGGGCTGGTCGTACCGCTCGCGCCACCGTCCGGTCACCGCGTACGACGCCGTCACGGTGACGTCGTGGACCCGTTCCTCGTCGGGGATCCGCGCGGCGAGCGCGCTGGAGGCCAGCCCGATCCGCGGTCGCAGCTCGAACACATCGGTACGTCCGAGCAGCTCGTCGAGGATCTCCGCGGTGCCGCGCGTCGGGTGCTCCAGGGTCGCGGCCACCTTGAGCAGCGTGGTCTTGCCGGCCCCGTTCGGCCCGAGCACCGCCCACCGCTCGCCCTCGGCGACGTCCCAGTCGACCGAGTCCAGGATCGGTACGCCGCCGCGGACGACGGTCACCCCGACGAACCGCAGCACATCGCTCACGCGCGCGACCCTACTGGGCACGGCGGGCCGGCAGGTGCGGGCGCCGAGGTGCCGCCGGCGCCCGTCGCCGCGATCATGGCCGGCATGGACCTCACGCTGGTCGCGACCGTGCGAGCCGGCGCCGCGGTCAGCTGGGGCAACGCCTGGCTCCAGGGGCTGGCGAGTCCGGACGACGCCGCGGCTCGGATCACCGTCGACGACGCGGCGCATCTGCTGGACGGCGCGCCGCAGGAACCCGATCCGGTGAGCTGGCCGGTGGGACTCGGCCGCTTGCGAGCCGCCGGGACGACGCACCTGCAGCTCGCGCTGCCGGCGCCGGGCGACCCGCTCGGGCTGGCGGGGCCGGTCGAGCTCAACGCCCGGGCGCTCGCCGCCGGTGCGGCCGTGCTCGCGGTCGGCACCGAGTGCACGTACGCGCTGTTGCCGCACCCGACCGAGGACGGGGTCACGTGGGCGGTGAGCCGGGCGAACCCGCCGCCCCATCCGCCCACGCCCACCGAGGCGGCCCGTGAGCTGAACGCCGCGCTGCGTGGCTCCACCCGCTCGCTTGAGCAGCTCGCGGTCGCGCGCCACCAGCCCGGGACGAGCGCCGTCGTCGCCGACGCCGAGCGCCTGCTCGGCGACCGTCCTCCCGCGTACCCGCCGCCCCGCGCCGCCGAGCTGCTGGCGACCGGGCTGCGTCTGCTCGCCGTGCTCGATCACGCGCTGCGCGGTGAAGGGGCCGCCGTGAGCGCAGCGGAGGCAGCAGCGAGGGCTGCGGCGCTGCGCCCGGTCGCTGCGGCCGCACGTCAGGCACTCGTCGCGGCGTACTCCGCACCGCCCGAGCTCCGCAACGGGTGACCTCGCCGGTGTGGGCCGCGCGATCCCGTGTTCACGCACTGCCAGGTCACCCGGCGGTCCACCGGCCCGCACTGGCTAGGGTCGAGCCGCCATGGCGACCGAAGCCGACCTCGAGGATCTGCCCCGCACGCTGCTGGCGACGTTCACCGGCGTCGACCGGCCGGGGCTCACCGCGCGTCTGATGGACGGGCTGGCCGGGGTGGGCGTCGAGGTGGCGGACCTGGAACAGGTGGTGATCCGGGGCCGGTTGACCCTCGGCATCCTGCTGGTCCCGACCGCGCAGCCGTACGGGGAGGTGCTCGCGCTCGACGCCGCCCGGTCGCGGCTCGCCGCCCTGGGGGACGGGCTCGGGCTGCACGTCGAGCTGACCTCCGGGGCTCCGGAGCGCAGCGCCCGCGGACGGCGGACCCGGCTGGCGGTGACGCTGCTCGGCATGCCGCTGCGACCGGCCCAGGTGGCGTCGGTCGCGGCCACCATCGCGGCCGAGGGCGGCAACATCGACCGGATCGTGCGCACCGCGGCGTACCCGGTCACCGCGATCGAGCTGACGGTCAGCGGTGCGCACCAGTTGCCGCTGCGCACCGCACTCGGAGCGGTCGCCGCCCGGGAAGGCGTCGACGTCGCCGTGCAGCGCGCCGACCTGCGCGGGCGCGGGAGCCACCTGGTGGTCATGGACGTGGACTCCACGTTGATCCAGGACGAGGTGATCGAGCTCGTCGCAGCGCACGCGGGCTGCGAGGCGCAGGTGCGGGAGGTGACCCAGGCGGCGATGCGCGGCGAGCTGGACTTCGCCGAGTCGCTGCGTGCCCGGGTGGCGCTGCTGGCCGGGCTGCCGGAGTCGGTGCTCGGCGACGTGCGAGCCCAGGTACGTCTGACCCCGGGCGCCCGTACCCTCTGCCGTACCCTCACCCGCCTCGGGTACCGGATCGCGTTGGTATCAGGCGGGTTCTCGCAGGTCGTGGCACCGCTCGGCGCCGAGCTCGGCGTGCACCACACCCGCGCGAACCTGCTCGAGGTCGTCGACGGGCGGCTCACCGGCCGGGTCGCCGGGCCGGTCGTCGACCGGGCCGGGAAAGCGGCGGCACTGCGCGAGTTCGCCGAACAGGAGGGCATCCCGCTCGCGCGCACGGTCGCGATCGGGGACGGTGCCAACGACCTCGACATGCTCGCCCTGGCGGGTCTCGGCGTCGCGTTCAACGCCAAGCCGGTGGTACGCGCGCAGGCGCACACGGGGGTCAACGTGCCGTACCTCGACACCGTCCTGTACCTGCTCGGGATCACCCGGGAGGAAGTGGAGCATGCCGATCTGCAGGATCCGGTGCTCGGTCCGCCTGCACCGGCTCGGCGCGGACGGCCGGCAGGAACATCGTCGCGAGCAGACCGAGCAACACGAACCCTGCCGCCGTGAAGGCGGTGCTGCGCAGCGCGTCCGTGAACGCCTCGCTGGCGGCTGCGACGAGCGCGGTGCCGGAGGGCTGTGCGGCGAGGCTCGGGATCGCCGTTCCTGCGCTCTGCTGAACGGTGTCGGCGACCTGTTGCGCCTGGGTCGTTGAGACGCCTTCGATCGTCGCTGCGTGCTGCGCGGTCTGGGTGCCGAGGGTGACGAACAGCACGGTGCCGAGCACTGCTGTACCGAGCGCGGAGCCGATCTGCCGGGCGGTGCTCTGCGTGCCGGACGCCTGCCCGCTCTGGCCGACCGGGACGTCGGCGAGGATCAGGCCGGTGAGCTGCGCGGTCGCGAGGCCGACGCCCATGCCGTACAGGAACAGCCACCCGACGAAGACCCAGGCACCGGTGTCCACTGCCAGGGTCAGGCCGAGGCCGGCGATCGCCACCACTTCGACGGCCATGCCGAGCCGGGCGACGAACCGCGGGCTGCGCGCCTCGGCGAGGGCGGCCGCCGCCGGTGCCGAGACGAACGCGCCGGCGGCGAGCGTGGCGAGCAGCGCTCCCGCGCCCATCGCGCCGTACCCCTGGACGTTCTGCAGGAACAGCGGCAGGGAGAACAGCAGTCCGAGCTCGCCCAGGCTGACGATGAGGGCGGCGAGGCTGCCGATGGAGAAGGTCGCGATCCGGAACAGGCGCAGGTCCAGCAGGACGCTACGTCCAGCGGCAGCGCGGCGGCGCTCGTTCACCAGGAACAGCGCCAGACCGGCCCCGGAGACGACGAGGGCGAGCAGGACGGGTGAGACCCCGCCGGCCGGCCAGGTGCGAAACAGGAACTGGATGTCGCCGGTGGCGGTCCACCACCCGTAGTTCCGGCCCTCGATCAGGGCGAACACCAAGGCGCCGATCCCCAGCGCGGAGAGCGGGATCCCCCACACGTCCGTTCCCGGGTCGAAGCGTGTCTCCCGGCTCTCGGGCACCAGCCGCAGCCCCCCGACCACGACGACCAAGGCGATCGGGAGGTTGACGTAGAACACCCAGCGCCAGGAGTGGTACTCGGTGAAGAAACCGCCGAGCAGCGGACCGAGCGCCGCCATGCCGCCGATGATCGACCCGTAGATGGCGAACGCGACGGTCCGCGCTCGGCCGGCGTACATCGCGTTGACCAGCGAGAGCGTCGTCGGCGCGATCATCGCCCCGCCGATGCCTTGCACCGCGCGAGCGGTGATCAGCGCTGCCCCGGAGCCGCTCAGCCCGGCGACGGCGCTGGCGAGCGCGAAGACGGACACCCCGATCACCATCAGTCGCCGCCGCCCGAAGCGGTCCCCGAGGCGGCCGAACATGATCAGGAAGGTGGCGAAGACGAGCGAGTAGATGGCGTTGATCCACTCGGCGTCGATCGACGAGACGTGCAGATCGGTGATGATCGCCGGCAGGCTGACGTTCACGATCGTCGCGTCCATGATCACCAGCGAGATCGCGAGCCCGATGAAGATCATCGGGAACCACTGCGCCGGCCCGGCCGGCCGCGCCACCGCGGCGGAGCGGAGGTTCGGCACGGGCCAACGATAACGACACCTTGTCGTGATCAGACACCAGCCCACGATTCTTCCGCCGCTGTACACGCACTGCTGGGAACCGCGGACGCACGGCACTGGTTCGACGAGGTGAACAGCGCACCGGACCACCTGATCGTGTCCTCGCGCATCCTGCAGACCGAACTCACGCGGGTGCTGCGACGGGAACGGCGGCCCGTGGCAGAACGCGACCTGGTGCTCGAGAAAGTGGCGATGACGCCGGTGACCGAAGCCGTGCTGATGTCGGCCGAGGCGATTAGCGGGCACGTACGGACGCTGGACGCGATCCACCTGGCATCTGCGCTCGCGGTCGGCTCCGACGTCCTCGTGTCACATGACGCGGCGGTGAAGCGGTTCGCCCGAATCCTCGACCTTCACGTCCTGGATCCGCTGGCGGCTCACCGCAGCGGTGCCTGAATGACCAGGTCGAGGACCCGGTCAGCGTCGGCGCTGGCAGCGGCCGCACCAGAACAGGTTGCGCCCGGCCACCACCTGGGTACGGATCTTCGAGCCGCACACCCGGCAGGGCTCGCCGGTGCGTTGGTAGACATAGAAGCGGCGCTCGTACGGCCCGGCCCGGTCGGAGTCGGCGAGCGTGGCGGCCGCATCTTCCACCTGGTCGGCCATGGTGAGGATCTGCCCGGTGGCGACGCCGAGCGGCATGAGGCGTACGAGGTCCTCCCACAGCGCGGTCCAGGTCGACTGCCGGAGCTCCCTGCCGGGACGGAAGGGATCGACGCGGTGGCGGAAGAGCAGCTCGCACCGGTAGAGGTTGCCGACCCCGGCGAGCACCGCCTGGTCCATCAGCAGCTCGGCGATGGTCCGCCCGCTGCGGCTGATCCGCTGCCAGGCCAGGTCGGGGTCCGCGCCGGGACGCAACGGGTCGGGTCCGAGCCGCGCCTGCACCGCTGTCACGTGCTCGGGCGTGACGACCGCGCACAGGTTGGGGCCGCGCAGCTCCGCGACGTTCCGGGCGTTCGCGAGCCGGAGGCGCACCGCGCCGACGGGCGCGGGCGCCGGAGCGCCCGGTTCCAGCTGCTGCAACGAGAACTTGCCGATCAGGCCGAGGTGGACGTGCAGCCAGGCGTCGGCCTCGAACTCCAGGAACAGGTGCTTGCCCCAGGCGGACGCGGCGCACAGCCGCCGACCGTCCAACAGGGCCGCACCGTCGGCGAAGCGTCCTTGCGGGCTGCTCACCGACACGGCGGACCCGGCGAACGCGGCGTACAGGTCACGCGCGAGCGCGTGCAGGGTGTGGCCCTCGGGCATCAGGGGTCCTCGGCGGCGCGCGGCGCCACGAACTGGGCGAGGTGGGCGGCGCCGGGATCGAGGGCATGGAACGGGCCCTCGAAGCGCAGCACCGCCGTGCCGAGGGTGGCGTACTTGCGTGCGATCGCCTCGGCCGCGGCTGGCTCGGCCGACGACGCGAGCAGCGCGACCAGCTGCGCGACTCCTGGGAGGTGCCCGACGAGGACGGCGGTGCGTACCCGGTCGGGCAGCTCGCGTACGACCTCGAGCAGCCGGCCCGCCGGCGCTTCGTAGATGCGTGGATCGACGGTGAGCGGACCCGGCGAGTCGGCCTCGTACCCGGCGGCGCCGATGTAGCCGAGCGGGCCGGCCACGACGGTCCAGGTGCCGCGGGCCCGCCGCGCCGTCGAGACCACGACGTGGTCGGGTGGCCCGAGGTGCGCGCGGAGCCACTCCCCCGCCACTCGCGCGTCCGCGACCCCGCGGGCGGACAGCGGGCGGTCGTGGTCGGCGACCCCCGGTGGGTAGGCCGACTTCGCGTGCCGCATCACGACCAGGCGGGTCATCAGGCTCCGAGCACGTGCACGCCGCCGTCGACGTGGACGATCTCGCCGGTCGTGGCGGGGAACCAGTCCGAGAGCAGCGCGACGACCGCGCGCGCCGTCGGTTCCGGGTCGTCGAGGTCCCAGCCGATGCTGGCCCGGGTCGACCAGACGTCGGCGAGCTCGTCGAAGCCCGGGATGCTCTTCGCCGCCATGGTGCGCAGCGGTCCGGCCGAGACGAGGTTGACCCGTACGCCCTGCGGTCCGAGGTCGCGTGCCAGGTAGCGCGCGGTCGACTCGAACGCGGCCTTGGCGACGCCCATCCAGTCGTACTTGGGCCAGGCCACCGTCGCGTCGAAGTCCAGCCCGACGACGGCGCCCTGCCGGCCCTCCCCGGCGAGCAGCGGCAGGCAGGCGACGGTGAGCGCCTTCAGCGAGTACGCCGACACGTGCACCGCCGTCGCCACGTCCGGCCACGGGGTGTTGAGGAAGTTGCCGCCGAGCGCCGACTCGGGCGCGAACCCGATGGCGTGCACGACCCCGTCCAGGCCGTCGACGTGCTCGCGCAGCGCGTCCGGCAGCCCGGCGAGGTGCGCCTCGTCCGTGACGTCCAGCTCGACCACCGGCGCGCCCTGCGGCAACCGCCCGGCGATCCGCTTGGTGATCGACATGGCGCGGCCGAACGAGGAAAGCACCACCGTCGCGCCCTGCTCCTGCGCGATCCGCGCGACGCTGAACGCGATCGACTGGTCGGTAAGCACGCCGGTGACCAGCACCCGCTTGCCGTCGAGAATCCCCATGTCCCTACTCCTTGTTCGGGGTGAATGTGGCAAAAGTCCGTTCAGAACGAACTCTTGCCACATTCACCCTCAATGACCCATGCCCAGGCCGCCGTCCACCGGGATGACGGCGCCCGTGATGTACGCGGCCTCGTCGGAGGCGAGGAAGCGCACCACCCCGGCAACCTCGGCCACGTCGGCGTACCGGCCGAGCGGGACCTGCGCCACGATCGCCTTGCGCTGCTCCTCCGAGAGCACCTGGGTCATCTCGGTGTCGACGAACCCCGGCGCGACGACGTTGACCGTGATGCCGCGGCTGCCGAGCTCGCGCGCCGTCGAGCGCGCCAGCCCCACCAGCCCGGACTTGCTGGCCGCGTAGTTCGCCTGCCCCGCCGACCCGAGCAGCCCGACCACGCTCGACACGAGCACGATCCGACCGCGCCGGCGCCGCAGCATCGACTTGGCGGCCCGCCGCGTCACCCGCAGCGCCCCGACCAGGTTGGTGTCGATGACCGCGTCGATGTCCGCGTCGCTCATCCGCAGCAGCAGCGTGTCCCGGGTGACGCCCGCGTTCGCCACGGCGACGTCCACCGCCTCGCCCGCCTGCTGCTCGGCGGCGTCAAAGGCCGCGTCGACGCTCGCGCTGTCGGTGACGTCGCAGCGCACGCCGAACGCGCCGAGCCCGGCCAGGTCCGCGGGAGCCTCACCGCTGCGGCAGGCGACGGCCACGGTGTCCCCCGCCTGCGCGAACGCCAGCGCGATCGCGTGGCCGATGCCACGGTTGCCGCCGGTGACCAGCACGAGCCGTCCCACGCCACGCTCCTCACGCTCACGCCCCGTCGACGCCCGACGCTAGCCGTTACCGGCCGGTACGCGGGGTCCGGGGCACGTAGTGTGATCACGTGCTGCCCCTCCACCATGTCCGGTGCCCCTCGTGACGACCGGGTCCCGCGACGTCGATCCCGACTTCCTGTCCCTGCCGCTCGACGCGTGCGCGGACGCCGCGCTGGCCCGCGCCACCGAGCTCGGCGCCGCCCACGCCGACGTGCGCGTCGTGACCACCCGCACCTCGTACGTCTCGGTACGCGACGCGCGCCGCGAGGGAGCCGTGGAGTCCGTGTCGCGCGGCCTCGCGGTACGGGTCGTGCACGACGGCTGCTGGGGTTTCGCCGCCGCCGACCTGGTGTCCCCCGAGCAGGCGGCCACCCTCGCCGCGCGCGCGGTCGCGCTGGCCCAGGTGAGCCGCCCGCTCGCCACGCTGCGCGTCGAGCTCGCACCCGAGCCCGTGCACACCGGGCGATGGGTCTCCTCATACGAGGTCGACCCGTTCGACGTCTCCGAGCAGGAGCGGGTCGCGGTGCTCGCCGAGCGCAGTGCCGCACTGCTCGCACATCCCGCGGTCTCGCACACCGAGGCACGCCTGCTCGCGGTCAAGGAGCAGGTCTTCTACGCCGACCTCGCCGGGACCCGCACGACCCAGCAGCGGGTACGGGTGGAGTGCGACTACGACGCGATCGCCGTGGGGGCGCAGGGTGGGTTCGAGTCGATGCGTACGACCGCTCCCCCGACCGGGCGCGGCTGGGAGTACGTGACCGGCCGGGTGCCCGACGTCGGGGGGGCGCGCGGCTGGGACTGGGACGGGGAGCTGGGAGCGCTGCCCGACCGGCTGGCCGAGAAGCTCGCGGCGCCCTCGATCGAACCGGGCCGCTACACCCTCGTGATCCACCCGACCAACCTGTGGCTCACGATCCACGAGTCGGTGGGACACGCCACGGAGCTGGACCGCGCGCTCGGGTACGAGGCGAACTACGCGGGCACCTCGTTCGCCACGCCCGACGGGCTGGGCACGCTGCGTTACGGCTCCGAACTGATGCACGTGCGTGCGGACCGTACCGCCGTGCACGGGCTCGCGAGCGTCGCCTGGGACGACGAGGGGGTCGCCAGCGGCGAGTGGGACCTGGTCCGCGACGGCGTGCACGTCGGCTACCAGCTCGACCGGGCGATGGCGGCGGAGTTCGGCCTGCCGCGCTCGAACGGCTGCGCGTACGCCGACTCCGCCGAGCACACCGCCATCCAGCGGATGCCCAACGTCTCACTGCAGCCGGCGGCAGGCGGCCCGGACCTCGCGGGGCTGATCGCCGGGGTCGAGGACGGCATCTACGTCGAGGGCGACAACTCCTGGTCGATCGACATGCAGCGGTTCAACTTCCAGTTCACCGGTCAACGTTTCCACCGGATCCGTTCGGGGCGGCTCGCCGAGCAGGTCAAGGACGTCGCCTACCAGGCGACGACGACGGACTTCTGGGGGGCGATGGTCGCGGTCGGCGGTGCCGACACCTACCTGCTGGGCGGCGCCTTCAACTGCGGCAAGGGCCAGCCCGGCCAGGTCGCAGCGGTGTCCCACGGGTGTCCGGCCGCCGTCTTCGAGTCGATCAACGTGCTCAACAGCGTCCAGGAGGCCGGCAAGTGAGGACCGTGTCGCCGCAGGACTACGCCGAACGGGCGCTCGCCGCCTGCGCCGCGGACGGGTGCCTCGTGCTGGTACGCGCCTGCGACACCGCCAATCTGCGCTGGGCGCGTGGCACCCTCACCACCAACGGGGAGGCGAGCGACACCTCGGTCACCGTCGTCGCGATCGTCGGGGAGGGCGCCGGTGCGGCGAGCCGCTCCGGGCTCGATCTGGACGCACTGCCCGAGCTGGTCGCAGCCGCGCGCCGGGCGGCCGAGGAGGCCGGACCGAGCAGGGACGCGCAGCCGCTGGTCCCCTCCGGCGGGTCGGCGACGGGTTGGGACGAGGGGCCCGCCCGGACCTCGGGTGCGGCGTTCGCGGCGCTCGCGCCCGCGCTCGGGGAGATGTTCCGGGCCGGGGCCGCGGACGGCATCGAGCATTTCGGCTACACCGAGCACGCGATGACGACGACCTACCTGGCCACCTCCACCGGGCTGCGGCTGCGGCACGTGCAGCCGGAGGGACGCTTCGAGGTCACCGCCAAGTCCCACGAGCGGACCCGTTCGGCCTGGTCGGGCAGCGCCGCGCGAGACCTCGCGACCGTCGACGTGCCTGCCACGGACGCGCTGCTGCGCGAGCAGCTCGGGTGGCAGGCCCGGACGGTTCCTCTCGCGCCGGGCCGGCACGCCGCCCTGCTCACCCCCAGCGCGGTCGCCGATCTGATGATCGACCTGTACTGGTCGGCCATCGGTCAGGAGGCAGCGGAGGGACGCAGCGTGTTCTCCGCACCGGGCGGCGGGACCCGGCTCGGCGAGCGGCTCGGCCCGGCCGGCTTACGCCTGCAGAGCGATCCGGTGATGACCGGGCTCGAGTGCGAGCCGTTCGTGACGGCTTCGGCATCCTCCTCCGCGGCGTCGGTGTTCGACAACGGGCTGCCGCTCGCGGCGACGGACTGGGTGCGCGACGGCGTACTGACCGGGCTCATCACCACGCGCGCGACGGCCGCCCAGTACGACCTGCAGGTGCGCCCGGCGGTCGACAACCTGCAGCTCTCGCTCGCCGCGGGCAACGGGACGCTCGCCGACCTCGTCGGGCGGACCGAGGACGGCGTTCTGGTGACCTGCCTCTGGTACAACCGCGTCGTCGACCCCCAGACGCTGCTGCTCACCGGGTTGACCCGCGACGGCGTCTACGTGGTCCGCGGCGGGGAGGTGGTGGGCGCGGCGAGCAACTTCCGGTTCAACGACTCCCCGGTCGCCGCGTTGTCGCGGATCGTCGACGCGGGAGCGACGGTGCCCACCCTGGCCCGCGAGATGGGGGACTACTTCAACCGGTGCGCGATGCCGCCGTTGTTGGTGTCCGACTTCAACTTCTCCACGGTCTCCCAGGCCAGCTGACGGGCGGCCGGGTCGGCGTGGCGCTCCGGCACTACCATCGGCGGGTGCCGTCGCCCACGCTGCTGCAGCGACCCGTGCGGCGTACGGTTGCAGTGAGGGAGGCCGCGGCGGGGGCCGTCAGGAGGCGGCGATGAGCGTTCACGCACACGAGGGCCCAGGACCTCACGACCCGGACGTCTACCGGATCACCACCGCCGATCCGGGCCTGACCGAGGAGCAACGCAGCCGCACCCGGCGCTACCTCGTGTCGATGACCATCCGCACCCTCTGCTTCGTCGGCGCGGTGCTCGCGCCCAATCCGTGGCGCTGGGTGCTGTTCGTCGGAGCCTTCCTGCTGCCGTACATCGCCGTCGTGATGGCCAACGCCGGGCAGGAGCGGGGCAACGGTGCACCGCTGTCGGTGTTCGTCCGCCCGCGACGCGCGGGGCTGACGCCCGGTGAGGAGCCGGCGCCCGCGCAGGACGAGCGCCCGGGCTGATCGCTCAGCCGCCGATCGCCGACATCGGCCGGTCGGGCTGGCTGAAGCCCGGTTCGCCGATGCCGTGACCGGCGCGCTTGCGCGCCACCTCGCCGGTCAGTACGGCGGCGAGCTGCATGTCCATGTCGTCGGGGGCCGCGCCGGAGCGCAGCACCGCGCGCAGGTCCGCCTCGGTTCGGGAGAACAGGCAGTTGCGCACCTGGCCGTCGGCGGTCAGCCGCAAGCGGTCGCAGGCGGCACAGAACGGACGGGTGACCGAGGCGATGATGCCGACGGTCCAGTTCCCGTCGGGCCCGCCGCCATCCACGACCCACTCCTCCGCCGGCGCACTCCCCCGGAAGTGGGAGTCGACCGGCGTGAGGTCGAAGTGCTGTTGCAGCTCGTGGAGCACCTCGTCGGCGGTGACCATCGCCTCACGCGACCAGCCGTGCTGGGCGTCGAGCGGCATCTGCTCGATGATCCGCAGCCGGTAGCCGCGCTCGAGGCAGAACCGCAGCAGCGCGGGCGCCTCGTCGTCGTTGACGCCGCGCATCAGCACGGTGTTGACCTTCACCGGGTGCAGGCCGGCGTCGTCGGCGGCCTGCAGCCCGGCCAGCACGTCGGCCAGCCGGTCGCGGCGGGTGAGCTCACGGAAGCGCTCGCGGTCCAGGGTGTCGAGCGACACGTTCACCCGCGTCAGGCCCGCCTCGGCGAGCGCCGGCGCCACGGTGGCCAGCCCGATGCCGTTGGTCGTCACCGACACCTCGGGCGGGTCGGGCAGCGCGCGGGTACGCGCCACCAGCCCGGGCAGCCCCGGGCGCAGCAGCGGCTCACCGCCGGTGAAGCGCACCTCGTTCACCCCGAGCCGCACCGCGACCGCGATGACGCGGACCACCTCGTCGTCGCTGAGCAGGTCCGGCCGGGGGATCCAGGCCAGGCCCTCGGCGGGCATGCAGTACGTGCACCGCAGGTTGCACCGGTCCGTCAGCGAGACGCGCAGGTCCCGCGCAACCCGTCCGAACCCATCGATGAGCACTCCCCCACCATAGGTGTTGCGGACGCGCGGCGTCCGGCCCGTATCGCGGGTGCTTAGGCTGCTGCGGTGAGCGCTCCCGTCTCGAGCCGCGCCAGTCGCGGCGCGCTGCGGCGCGCCATGCGCGACCGCCGGGTCTGGGCGCTCGGGTTCGTCGTGCTGCTGGTGGTGCCGGCCTTCCTCGGTCTGGCCCGCTGGCAGCTGGACCGGCTCGACGAGCGACGAGCCGCGAACAGTGAGCTCTACGCGCAGGAGGCGCGCGCACCCGTGCCGGTGCAGGACGTGATGCGCGCCGGTACCGATCCGGCGGCCCTCGGGGACGGGGTGCAGTGGCGCGAGGTGACGGCGACCGGGCAGTACGACGCCGACGGGCAGCAACTGGTCCGGCGCCGGCCGCTGAACGGCAGCAACGGGCTGTGGGTGATGACGCCGCTGGTGCTCGCGGACGGCTCGGTGCTCGCGGTGAACCGCGGCTGGGTCGGCGCTGGCGCCGACGCCACGACCAGTCCGCCCGTACCGCCGCCGCCCGCCGGCCCGGTCACCGTCACCGGCCGCGTACGGCTCACCCAGGACGCCCCGCCCCGCCCGGCGGACCTGCCGCCCGGCCAGGTGACCGACCTCGACGTACGTGCCGTGCCCGCCGCCGGGCCGGTCTTCCCCGCCTACGTCGAGCTGATCTCCTCCGACCCGCCGGAGACCGGTACGCCGGCGCTGGCCCCGCTCCCCGCACCGGAGCTCGACGACGGCCCGCACCTCTCGTACGCCATCCAGTGGGTGGCGTTCGCCGGGATCGCCATCGGCGGGTTCGTGGTGATCCTGCGCGGCGAGGCGCGCCGCCTGGCGGAGGAGGAGACCGACGGGACGGACCGGCCGGACGGCGAGGGCAGCTGACCCGCAGCGGCGGCGCCCGGACTCCGGCGCACGGGCTGGCGCCACGGTCGAGCGTGCCAGGATGGCGGCATGGATCTTGGGCTGAACGAGCGGGTGTTCATCGTCACCGGCGGATCGCGCGGGCTGGGCCTCGCGACCGCATCGGCACTGGCCGCGGAGGGCGCGAAGGTCGTCCTGGCGGCCCGCGACGAGTCGCAGCTCGGCGAGGCGGTGGAGACCCTGGGTGGCACCGAGCACGCCGTCGGGCTGCCGACCGACCTCGCGGACCCGGCCGCCGCCGAACGCCTCGTCGCCGCCGCGGTCGCCCGATTCGGACGGCTGGACGGCGCGCTGCTGAGCGTCGGCGGACCGCCCGGGGGCACCCCGACCGGCACCACCGACCAGGCCTGGCGCGAGGCCTTCGAGTCGGTGTTCCTCGGCCCGGTGCGCGTCGCGCGCGCCTGCGCGGCCGCGATGGTCGCCGACCCGGCGGACCGTCCGGGCGCCGGGCCCGCGCTCGCCTTCGTGCTGTCCACCTCGGCCCGCCAGCCGGTGCCCGGCCTGACCAGCTCGAACGCGCTGCGCCCGGCGCTCGCCGGATTCACCAAGGACATGTCCGACGAGCTCGCCCCGCGGGGCGTACGGGTCAACGCGCTGCTGCCGGGGCGGCTGGCCACCGACCGCACCTTCACCCTCGACGCGCAGGTCGGTGCGCCTGACGCGGTCCGCCGGCGCTGGGAGGCCTCGATCCCGCTGGGCCGCTATGGCGAGCCGGCCGAGTTCGGCCGGGCCGCGGCGTTCCTGCTCTCCCCTGCCGCGTCCTACCTGACCGGCGTGCTGCTGCCCGTCGACGGGGGTCAGCTGCGCGGCTGGTGAGACCGCGGCGCGCTCACACCCGCGCGCCCAGCTCCCGCGCCGCCTCCGGTTGCGAGCCGTCCTCGCCGTTGCGCAACGTCCGTTCCTGCGCCGCGAACTGGGTGCGGTACAGCTCCGCGTACGTGCCGCCCGCGGCGAGCAGGGTCTCGTGGGTGCCGCGCTCGGCGACGCGCCCGTCGACGACGACGAGGATCTGGTCGGCCTCGCGGATCGTCGAGAGCCGGTGCGCGATGACGAGCGAGGTACGCCCGGCGAGCGCGGTCGCCAGCGCCCTTTGCACCGCGGCCTCCGACTCACTGTCCAGGTGCGCCGTCGCCTCGTCGAGCACCACCACCCGGGGCGCCTTGAGCAGCAGCCGCGCCAGTGCGAGGCGCTGCTTCTCACCGCCCGAGAGCCGGTAGCCGCGGTCGCCGACCACCGTGTCGAGCCCGTCGGGCAGTGCGTGCACCAGGTCCAGGATCTGCGCGTCCTGGCACGCGTCGAGCAACGCGGCATCGTCCGCGTCCGGCGCCGCGTAGAGCAGGTTGGCCCGGATCGTGTCGTGGAACATGTGGGCGTCCTGCGTCACCACCCCGACGAGCCGATGCAGCGAGTCCTGCGTCACCTCCCGCACATCGGCCCCACCGACCCGCACCACGCCGCCGGTCGGGTCGTAGAGCCGGGCCACCAGCGAGGTGATCGTCGTCTTCCCGGCGCCCGACGGTCCGACCAGCGCGACCAGCTCACCCGGCTCGGCACGGAAGCTCACGCCGTGCAGCACGTCATCACGTACGACCGCGCTCTCGGGACGCGCGATGGCCTCGAGCGAGGCGAGGGAGACCTCGCCGGCGCTCGGGTACCGGAACCACACGTCGTCGAACTCGACGGCGGACGGCACGTCCGGCAGTTCCCGGGCGCCGGGGGCGTCGTCGATGATGGGCGGCAGGTCGAGGACCTCGAAGACGCGCTCGAAGGACACCAGGGCCGTCATGACGTCCACCCGGACGTTCGACAGGGCGGTGAGCGGACCGTACATCCGCGCCAGCAGCGCCGTCAGCGCCAGCAGCGTGCCGATCGTGAGCGTGCCGCTGATCGCCAGGTTGCCGCCGAAGCCGTAGACCAGCGCGGTCGCGAGCGAGGCGACCAGGGTGAGCGCGACGATGAAAACCCGGTTGGTCATGGCGATGCGGATCCCGATGTCGCGGACCCGGCCGGAGCGGCTGCGGAACAGTCCCGACTCCTCGGCGGGACGGCCGAAGAGCTTGACCAGCAGCGCGCCGGCGACGTTGAACCGTTCGGTCATCTGGCTGTTCATGTCGGCGTTCAGCGTCATCTGTTCGCGTGTCAGGTGCTGCAGGCGTCGCCCCATCCAGCGCGCCGGCAGCAGGAACAGCGGCAGCAGCACCAGGGAGGCCACCGTGATCTGCCAGGACAGGGCGATCATCGCGATGACGACGGCGACAAGCGTCACCAGGTTGCCCACGACGTTGGACAGCGTGGACGTGAACGCCTGCTGCGCCCCGATCACGTCGTTGTTCAGCCGGGACACCAGCGCGCCGGTCTGGGCGCGGGTGAAGAACGCGATCGGCATGCGTTGCACGTGGTCGTACACCTGGGTGCGCAGGTCGTAGATCAGGCCCTCGCCGATGCGCGAGGAGAACAGCCGGCCGACCAGCCCGACCCCGGCGTCGGCGATCGCGAGCGCCGCGATGATGAGTGCGGTGGTGGTCACGACGCCACGGTCGCCCACGACGACGCCATCGTCGATGATCCGGGCGAACAGCAGCGGCTGCGCCACGGTGAGCCCGGCGTCGAGGACGATGGTCACGAGCAGCCCGACGATGGCGGCGCGGTACCGGGCGGCGTAGCCGAGCACCCGGCGGGTCGTACCCGCGGCGAGCGCGTGACCGGTGACGGCCCGGTCACGCCGGAAAGAGCCGATGACCCGGTAGTTGTTGCTGTGCATGGACAAGGACGATCCGCCGTTCGACAAGAGGCAGCCAGCAAGCATGCCGTATTGCGCGCTGCAACGTCCGGCGGGTCACCGGTGTTCCGAGTGTCTCAACCGGCGCCGGCCACCAGGCCTCGCAGCAGCTCGTACTGCTCGTGGCGCTCCGCGGCGCGCTGGGCCGCGACGGTCCGCTCCCCCGCGTCGCGCAGCAGCCGTCGGGTGGCGCGCACCGACGCGTCAGGAGCGGCGAGGAGCGCGCCGACCAGCCGGTCGAGCGCGGCCTGCTCCTCGCCGGGCGGTACGACCTGCAGCGCGAGCCCGAGGGACTGCGCCTCGCGCGCGTCGACCCAGCGTCCGGTCAGGCAGAGCTCGAGGGCGCGCCGGTAGCCGACGTCGCGTACGAGCGGGTAGGTGCCACCGAGGTCGGGTACGAGCCCGAGCGTGGGTTCGCGCATCGCGAAGCGGGCCTGTTCGGTGCACACCAGCAGGTCGCAGGCGAGGGCGAGCTGGAAGCCCGCGCCGACGGCCGCTCCCTGCACCACGGCGATCGTGACGACGTCCGCATCGGCCCACCAGGTGAAGGCCTCCTGGAACTGCTCGATCAGGAAGTCCGCGGCGGCGTGGTCCAGCCGCCCGACCTCCGCGAGGCTGCCCTCGCCCGGGACGCCCTCGCCGAACATCCGCAGGTCCAGGCCGGCGCTGAACGCCGGGCCGGCGGCGCGCAGCACCACGATCCGGGAGCCGGCGGGCAGCACCCGGCCCACGGCGGCCAGCGCCCGCCACATCGAGGGGGTCTGGGCGTTGCGGACGTCCGGGCGGTCCAGCGTGATCGTGACTACTGGTTCCCCGCCCGGTCCGGCCCACTCGACGCGTACCCCCGCGGAGGCCGCCTGGTCGGCGACGGCGGCGAGGTCGTCCGGGGCGCTCGGCTGGTCCGGCGCCGCGTTGCCCGCTGCGGCGACCGGTCGGTTCACGCCTTCTTGGTACGGGTCGCGCCGCCGCGGCCGCGCAGCGCGACGCCCGACTCGGACAGCACCCGGTGGATGAAGCCGTAGGAACGTCCGGTCGACGCGGCCAGCTCGCGAATACTTGCGCCCTGCGCGTACTTCTTCTTGAGGTCGGCACCGAGCTTGTCCCGCTCGGTCCCAGTGACGCGTCGACCTTTGCCCAGCTCCGCCACGATGTCCTCCTAGAGTGCTCGACCGTACTCAGACCACCGTTGTGGCAGTGACCGCCCCGCTGATCATCGATGCTACCCCGGCACCGGCCGCTCGCAATCGGATGATCCGAACCCGGTCAGGCGAGCGCGACGAGCTCCTGGTAGTCGGCGTTCCAGAGGTCCTCGACCCCGTCGGGGAGCAGCAGCACCCGCTCGGGCTCCAGCGCCGAGACCGCGCCGTCGTCGTGGGTGACGAGGACGACGGCGCCCTCATATGCCTGCAGGGCGCTGAGGATTTCCTGGCGGGACGCCGGATCCAGGTTGTTGGTCGGCTCGTCGAGCAACAGCACGTTCGCGGCGGAGACCACGAGCGTGGCGAGCGCGAGCCGCGTCTTCTCCCCACCCGAGAGGGTCCCCGCTAGCTGGTCGACGGTGTCCCCGGAGAACAGGAACGAGCCGAGCACGCGCCGGCACTCGAGCTCGGGCAGGTCGGGTGCGGCCGACACCATGTTCTGCAGCACCGTGCGATCCGGGTCGAGCGTCTCGTGCTCCTGCGCGTAGTAGCCGAGCCGCAGCCCGTGCCCCGCGACGACCTGCCCGGTGTCGGGAGTCTCGGCTCCGGCCAGCAGCCGTAGCAGCGTCGTCTTCCCGGCGCCGTTGAGCCCGAGCACGACGACGCGGCTGCCGCGGTCGATCGCGAGGTCGACGTCGGTGAAGATCTCGAGCGACCCGTACGACTTCGACAGTCCCGTACCGGTGAGCGGGGTGCGCCCGCAGGGCTGCGGCTCGGGGAAGCGCAGCCGGGCGACGCGGTCGGCCCGGCGCACCTCCTCGAGGTCCCCGACGAGCCGTTCCGCGCGGCGGATCATGTTCTGCGCGGCGCGCGCCTTTGTCGCCTTGGCGCGCATCCGGTCGGCCTGCGCCTGCAGCGCTGCCGCCTGCTTCTCGGCGTTGCTGCGCTCGCGGCGCCGCCGCCGCTCGTCGGTCTCGCGTGCCTGCAGGTACGCCGCCCAGCCGACGTTGTACAGGTCGAGGCGGGCGCGGTTCGCGTCGAGGTGGAACACCTTGTTCACCGTTGCCTGCAGCAGCCCGACGTCGTGGCTGATCACGACGAGCCCGCCGGCGTACGACGCGAGGAAGCCGCGCAGCCAGGTGATCGAGTCCGCGTCGAGGTGGTTGGTCGGCTCGTCGAGCAGCAGCGAGTCGGCCTGCCCGAACAGGATCCGCGCCAGTTCCACCCGCCGGCGCTGGCCACCCGACAGCGTCCCGAGCGGCTGGTCGAGCACCCGGCCGGGCAGCCCCAGGCTGGAGGCGATGGACGCCGCTTCGGCGTCGGCGCCGTACCCGCCGCCGGCGACGTACTCGGCCTCGGCGCGGGCGTACCGGCGCATCGCCCGGTCGCGTTCCTCGCCCTCGGTACGGGCCATGCGCTCGGCCATGGTGCGCATCCGCCGCGCCGCGGCGTCCAGCCCACGGGCGCCGAGGATGCGGTCGCGTACGACCTCCGCCAGGTCGACCTCGCGCGGGTCCTGCGGCAGGTAGCCGATCGATCCGCTGCGCGTGACGCGGCCGCTCGCGGGTTCGGCCTCCCCCGCGAGCACGCGCGTCAGCGTCGTCTTGCCCGCTCCGTTGCGTCCCACCAGCCCGACCCGGTCGCCGGGCCCCACCCGGAAGGACGCCTCCGCGACCAGCAGTCGCGCTCCGGCGCGCAGCTCGAGGTCGGAGGCCTGGATGGTCACGAAGCCGAGATCTTACCTCCCCCCTTTCGCGTGTCCCTGCTCGAAACGTCGTTATCGCGCCGAGTTGACGACGTTTCGAGCAGGGACGCGGGAGGTGGGGGTCAGTCGGGGCGGGTGAACTGCGGGGCCAGGCCGGAGGTGAAGCGCGTGGCGAGCGCTGCGGCGGCGCTCGGGGAGCCGGCGTACGGCAGGTCGTTGGCGGCGGGCGGGAAGACCCGGTCGACCTCCAGCGAGGTCGCGCTCATCCGGTTCTTCATGATGTCGGCCAGCACCGAGCGGTAGTCGGTCGTGACGGTCACGTCGCCCTGGGTCAGCTTGTCGAGCCCGGCCCAGGTGCCCTGTACGCCGCCGGTGAGGTTGCCGCCGAGCATGAGCATCTGGTTCCCCCAGCCGTGGTCGACCCCGCCGGAGTCGTTCTCCCGCACCCGCCGCCCGAACTCGGAGAGCGTGACGAGCGTCGTGCTGGTGAGCAGGTCGGCGGCGCGCAGGTCGTCGGCGAACGCCTTCAGTGACGCGCCGACGTCGGCGAGCTGCCGGTACATCCACCCGTACGTCTCGGTGGCGCGGCCGAGCCCGACGTGCATGTCCCAGTTCCCGACGTCGAGCGTCACCAGCTTGACCCCGAGCCCGAGCGCGGCGTTGTTCTTGATGAGGCGTGCGGCGTCCTTCAGTGCGTTCCCGAGCCCGGATCGCGGGTAGTCCTTTCCCTCCGGCGTTGCCTGCGCCTGGCCGACGGCGTCCAGCGAGTTCATCGTCGTCACCATCGCGTCCCGGACGGGCGGCGCGGCGCGCGCGTACAGCTCGTCGAACGCGGCACGCCACTTGGGGCGGTCACCGGCACTGACCCCGCTCAGCCGGAAGCCGCCGAGCGAGGACATCCCGATCGCCGGGTTCGGCCCCACGTACGCGGTCGGCATGCTGGTGGAGCCGAGCTGCACCGCCGACAGCGGTTTGAGCGCCCCCACGTGCTCGCCGAGCAGCCGGTTGAGCCAGCCGGCCCGGGCGCTCGACCCGGGGATCGCCTCCTCCACCTCCTCCGTCGCCTCGAAGTGCGAACGGTTGGGCGCCGGCAGCCCGGCCGCGACGACCGCGCCGAACGTGCCAGCGAGGTAGTCGGCCCGAAGGAGCTCGAGCGCCGGATGCAGCCCGAACAGGGTGTCGTCCGGTCGCGTGATGCACAGCGACGCCGGCACCGCGATGTTCGGGCGCAGCTCGTAGTAGAACGGGTCACCCCACGGCACGATCGCCGAGATGCCGTCGAAGCCGCCTCGCAGGCTCAGCACGACGAGCACGTCGCCGTGCCACGTCGGGTCGGCGGCGTACGCGACGTGCGCGTCGGCCAGTCCGACCAGAGGCGCCGCGACCGCACCGGCCGCCAGGCCCTTGAGCAGACCGCGTCGGCTCAGCAGCGTGCGCTTCATGTCCTCGCAGCAGCCCTCGGGCGCCGCCTCGTGCTCCATGACAGGACCTCCGGGGAGCGGGTCCGGACGGCCGTTCATCGCGCCAGCCCGTACGGCGAGTCCATGAGGACGGTGACGAGCTTGTTCAGGTCGCGCGTCGAGGGGTTCGGCTTGGCGTCGGGCGTGTCGGTCGGCTTGACCCCGAGCAGGGTGCAGACCGCCGTGATCTCCCGGTCCGACAAGGTCATGCCGAACAGCCGCCGTCCCACGGCCGACACGACCTGCCCGTTGCTCGCCGGGAGCGTCGCCGGCAGCAGCATGTCCAGCGCGAGAAGCACATTGTTCTTGGTGCCGAGCTGCGCGTTCGCTGCGGTGACCTTGCCGTCCCGGCCGACGCAGGTGAGCGTGCCGGGAGTGCTCAGACTGCACAGGTCCCGCTTGTTGTTCCAGGCGGTGAGCGTCGCTCCGGTGGTGAGCCAGTGTGCGGCCACGTCCGGGTAGCCGTCCGGTGGCCGCCAGCCGAACGGGGCATGGCCGGCGCTCGCCGCCCGGGCGTAGAGGTCGACGAGGCTCTGGACCCCGGCGCGCCGGACCGGGTCGGACGCGTTCGGGTCGGGGTTGTCGGGCAGCAGCGAGAGCACCCGCACCCCCGCCGCGAGCTGCTCGAACGGGCGGTGCAGCTTCGCTCCGGCGGACGCGGCGAACTCGGCGGAGGTGAACAGCGTGCGCAGCACCGGGGCGATCGCCGTCCCGGTGTGCAGGTAGACCCCCGCCAGCCGGTCCACGAGCGAGGCGGGCGGGTCGTCGGACACGAAATGGGTGACGAGCTTGCGGGCCAGGCGCTTGGCGGTGGCGGGGTGCTTGGCGAGATAGTCGAAGTACCGCAACGCCACCGCCTCACCACCGGATCGCGAGGCGTTCGCGTCGGTGAATCCGAGGACCTTGACCTTGCCGGTCCAGTGCCACCCCGGGCGGTAGTCGTACGTCTCGTCCGCGGCATCGACCGACAGGCCGGTGAGGATGCGTGCCGAGTTCACCACGCCGGTCTCGCCGTACCCCGCCTCGACCCCGACGGTGTGCAGCTCGAGCAGCTCACGCGCCTGGTTCTCGTTGGGGTGGCCCTGGTCGCTGAAGCGGTTGCCGAGCGAGCTGAGCATCGCCGGGTGCATCTCCACCGCCCGCAGCAGGTCGGTGAACCTGCCCAGCGCACGCGCCCGGATCACGTTGGCGTAGTCGGCGCGGTGCAACGCGGACGCGTCCTGGGGCAGCGGGACGTTGAAATGGTTGCCCCAGAAGTCCTCCATGACCGTGAGCAGCTGGCGCTCGGACCACAGGGCGCGGGCGAGGTGGGCACGGGCGACGTCGAGCTGGACGTCGTTCGCCGTGACGACCTTGTCGTCGATCTTCACCTTGGTGTCGATGGCGTACTTGAGGTCGTAGATGGGCCGGCTCAGGTACGGCGAGAGCCGGCGCAGCACGCTGCCGCACAGTTCGTCCGGGATCCGCGACGGGGCCAACTGCGCGTCGAGCCAGGCGGTCATGGACGCTCGCGAGGTGCCGAGCTTGGCGAGCAGTGCCGGGCTCGGGCCGTACGTGGCGCGTCGCGCCAGGTGCCAGGCCATGCTCGTGCCGACGTACGGCGTCACCGCGCGGGCGCTCGCCGCGACCGGCCCGGTCGACGGAGCGCGCGGATCGACCTTCGCGGGCGGTGGTTTCGGTTTGGCGGCACGCTTGGGGTTGAGCGCCAGGTCGAGCGCGTGCGAATAGACGAGGGCGCGCTTGCGGCGGTCCCAGCGGTACGGGATCCGGCGCCACCGGCCCTTGGCATCGCGCCGGTAGACCTTGGCACCGACGAACTTCGCCTTGATCTTGCGCCTGCGCGCCTTGGTGACCTTGGTGGTCTTCGTGCGCCGGTCGTACGTCCAGGTGACCGCTTCGAGGATGGTGACGCGGCGGACCTCGGCGCGGGTGGCCGCCACAGCTGCGCCGGGGAGGACCAGGCTCGCGCCGGTCGCGGCAGCGGTCAGCGTCAGCGCGCCGAGCACCCGGCGGCGCAGCGGCGCCGCGGACCCACCGGCCGACGGGACGGCTTCGTGGTGCGGTTGGTCATCGGCCATGGCAGGGACCGTCCCTCGGTGCGCCGCCGCGGAGCCGAGAGCGCCGAGCGGTGAGCGGGTGTGAGCGACCAGGACCGTTCTTGACCGGCCCTGTGCTGCTATCGACCCGCTACCGCGTGACCGGATGAGCCGTCCGGGTGACGTCGCACCCGCCCCGGCTTGCGTTGCCGGTCCGAGTCCCTGCTCGAGATGTCGCTAACAAGCTGCGATAACGACGTTTCGAGCAGGGACTCGAGGCGTACGGGTCAGACGTTGAAGCCGAGGGCGCGCAGCATCTCGCGGCCGTCATCGGTGATCTTGTCCGGCCCCCACGGCGGCATCCAGACCCAGTTGATGCGGTGTTCGGCCACCACGTTGTCCAGGGAGGCCCGGACCTGGTCCTCGATGACGTCGGTCAGCGGGCAGGCCGCCGACGTGAGCGTCATGTCGATCGTCGCCGCGTTCGCGTCGTCGACAGCGACGTCGTACACCAGTCCCAGGTCCACGACGTTGATGCCCAGCTCGGGGTCGATCACGTCCTTCAGCGCCTCGATCACGTCGTCGACAGGGGTCACCGCGACCCCGGTCGCCAGCGGAGCCGGCGTGCTCGTCGTCTCGGTCATGTCGCCACCTTCGTCGTCAGCGCGGTAGCCACCGCGTCCTTCCATGCCATCCATGCCAGCAGCGCGCACTTGACGCGTGCCGGGTATTTCGCGACGCCCGCGAAGGCGACCGCGTCGCCGAGCACGTCCTCGTCCGGCTCGACCTGACCTCGGCCCTGCATCAGGGCGAGGAACTCCTCCTGCACGGCGAGCACATCGCCCACCGTCCGACCCGCCGACAGCTCGTGCAGCACCGACGCGCTGGCCTGGCTGATCGAGCAGCCCTCGCCGTCGTACGACACGTCCTGCACCAGGGCGGCACGGCCGTCGCCGGTGGTGTCACCGGCCAGCCGGATCCGCAGTGTCAGCTCGTCGCCGCAGGTGGGGTTCACGTGATGCACCTCGGCGTCGTACGGCTCGCGCAGTCCACGGCCCTGCGGGTGCTTGTAGTGATCCAGGATGATCTCCTGGTACATCGACTCGAGGTTCATGCGGCGACCCCGAAGAACTCCTGGCAGTGGCGGACCGCCGCCACCAGTGCGTCCACGTCCTGCGGCCCGTTGTACACGTAGAAGGTGGCGCGCACGGTCGCGGCGATCCCGTAGCGGCGGTGCAGCGGCCACGCGCAGTGGTGCCCGACGCGCACCTCGACGCCCTGATCGTCCAGCACCTGCCCGACGTCGTGCGCGTGCACGCCGTCGACGACGAACGACACCGCCCCGCCGCGGGACGCGGTGTCGCGCGGGCCCACCACCCGCACTCCCGGTACGCCGGCGAGCTGCTCGAGCGCGTACGCGGTCAGCGCATGCTCGTGGGCGGCCACGGCGGCCATCCCGGACAGCGTGCCGTCGGCGCTGCGCAGCCCCTGCAGGTAGTCGACGGCGGCCCCCAGCCCGACCACCTGCGCGGTCATCGGTACGCCCGCCTCGAACCGCTGCGGTGGTGGTGCGAACGTCGAGCCTTCCATGCGGACGAGCTCGATCATGGAACCACCGGTCAGGAAGGGCGGCATCGCCTCGAGCAGCTCGTAGCGGCCCCAGAGCACCCCGATGCCGGTAGGCCCCAGCATCTTGTGCCCGCTGAACGCGAGGAAGTCCACGTCGAGCTCGCGCACGTCGACGGGCATGTGCGGCACCGACTGGCACGCGTCGAGCACGACCAGGGCGCCCACCGCGCGCGCGGCGGCCGCGACCGCCGCGACGGGTGTGATGGTGCCCAGCACGTTGCTCTGGTGGGTGAGGGCGACGACCTTGGTGCGGGGGCCGATGACGTCGAGCCGGTCGAGGTCGAGCCGGCCGTCGTCGGTCACCGGGATCCAGCGCAGCGTGGCGCCGGTCTTGTCGCAAACCTCCTGCCACGGCACGAGATTCGCGTGGTGCTCCATCTCCGTGACGACGATCTCGTCGCCGGGTGCGAGCCGGAACCGCTCGGCGCCGGGCGGCAGGTCCGCCCCGTGCGCGGCCTTGGCCGTGGTGTTCGAGTACGCGTACGCGACGAGGTTCAGCGCCTCCGTCGCATTCTTGGCGAAGACGATCTCGTTGTCCGGTGCCCCGACGAGGGCGCCGATCCGGCTGCGCGCGCTCTCGTAGAGATCGGTCGCCTCCTCCGCGAGCTGGTGGGCGCCGCGGTGGACCGCGGCGTTGTGCCGCTCGTAGAAGACGCGCTCGGCGTCGAGGACGGCCGCCGGCTTCTGGCTCGTGGCGCCCGAGTCGAGGTAGACCAGCGCCCGTCCGTCCCGCACGGTGCGGGACAGGATCGGGAAGTCCGCCCGTACGCGCGCGACGTCGAGCAGCCGGCCGCTCGGGACCCGCGCCGGGTCCCCGCTGCCGCGCGCCAACGAGGCGGTGGAGGAGGTCATGCGTTCGCAGCCGCCGCGACGAACTTCTCGTAGCCCTCGGCCTCGAGCCGGTCGGCCAGGTCGGGACCGCCCTCCTCGACGATCCGGCCCTCGACGAACACGTGGACGAAGTCGGGCTTGATGTAGCGCAGGATGCGCGTGTAGTGCGTGATGAGCAGGATGCCGACGTCGCTGGACTCCCGGACCGCGTTCACCCCGTCGCTGACGACCCGCAGCGCATCGACGTCGAGGCCGGAGTCCGTCTCGTCGAGGACGGCGATCTTCGGGCGCAGCAGTTCCATCTGCAGGATCTCGTGGCGCTTCTTCTCCCCGCCCGAGAAGCCCTGGTTCACGTTGCGCTCGGCGAAGGAGGGGTCCATCGCCAGGCGGTCCATCGCACCCTTCATGTCCTTGACCCAGTGGCGCAGCTTCGGCGCCTCGCCGCGCACCGCCGTCACCGACGTGCGCAGGAAGTTCGACACCGACACCCCCGGCACCTCGACCGGGTACTGCATCGCGAGGAACAGCCCGGCGCGAGCACGCTCGTCGACGGTCATCGCGAGGACGTCCTCGCCGTCGAGCCGGATGCTCCCGGACACCACCGTGTACTTCGGGTGCCCGGCGACCGCGTAGGCCAGGGTGGACTTGCCCGACCCGTTCGGGCCCATGATGGCGTGGACCTCGTTGCTGTTGATCGTGAGGTCGACACCGCGCAGGATCTCGTGCAGCTCGCCGCCCGCGTCGACGCCGACGTGCAGGTCGCGAATCTCGAGTGTGGTCATCAGCTTCCTTCGTTTCCTAACCTGCTGGGCTACGGGTGATGTCGACGAGCACCGCGGCCTCGTCGCCGTCACCGTCGACGCGGACCGCGAAGACGGGGACCGGGTCGGTCGCGGGCGGGCAGAGCGGGCGGCCGTCCCTTAGGTCGAAACGGGATCCGTGCAGCCAGCATTCCAGGGTGCACCCGTCGACCTCCCCCTCGGAGAGCGCCACCTGGCCGTGGGAGCAGACGTCCTCGATCGCGAAGACCTCGTCGTCCTCGGTACGTACGACCGCGACCGGCTGATCGTCGACCTTCACCCCGAGGGCTCCCTCGGGCTCGACGTCACCGAGCTTGCACACCTCGACGAAACTCATGCCTCCCCCTCCGCGTAGTCCTCGTCCTCGAGTGCGGCGAACCGCGGGTCGCTGTGGCCCAACTCCGCCGAGAGCGCGGCGAGCACCCGGGTCTCCATCTCGGGCAGCCCGAACCGGCGGACCAGGTCGGTGAAGAACCCGCGCACCACGAGCCGGCGGGCCTCCTGCGGCGGGATTCCGCGCGCCTGCAGGTAGAACAGCTGCTCGTCGTCGAAACGGCCGGTGGCACTCGCGTGGCCCGCGCCGCGGATCTCGCCGGTCTCGATCTCGAGGTTGGGCACCGAGTCGGCGCGCGCCGCGTCCGTCAGCACCAGGTTGCGGTTCAACTCGTACGTCGAGGTGCCCACCGCCTCGGCGCGGATCAGCACGTCACCGATCCACACCGAACGCGCGATGCCGGCAGCGCCGGCGCCCGGGTCACCCTGCAGCGCGCCGCGGTACTCGACGTGACTGGTGCACTCCGGAACGGCGTGGTCGACGAACAGCCGGTGCTCGAGGTGCTGGCCGGCGTCGGCGAAGAACACGCCGAGCAGGTCGATCTCCCCGCCCGGCCCGGCGTACGCCACGTCCACGCTGCTGCGCACGAGCATCCCGCCGAGGCTGACCACGATGTGCTTGACCCTGGCGTCCCGCCCGACCCGGATCCCGTGGGTGGCGGCGTGCACCGCCGCCAGGTCCCAGTCGTGGATGCTGAGGACGGTCAGCTCGGCGCCGTCCGCGACGTCGAACTCCACGTTGGACCCCAGAGTGGCGGTGCCCCGGTAGTCGAGCACGACGGCGGCGCTCGCGTGGTGCGCGACCTCGACCAGGATCCGCTGGTAGGCCGTCTCCCCCACCCCCTGCACGACCAGCGAGACCTCGGCTCCGGTGGTCTCGGGCGGTACGCGCACGTGCAGCCCGCCGCTCGCTCGCGCAGCGGTCACCGCACTCGTACGGTCGTACGGCACGAGCACGCGGCCGAGCTGGGGCGCGTCGCCGGTGAGCATCGTGACCTCGGCCCCGGAGGCCTGCCAGTCGAGCTTGATCTCCCCGGACGGCTCCGCGCCGTCGAGCAGCGGACGCAGCACCTTCAACGGGGTGAAGCGCCAGTCCTCCTCGCGCCCTCCGGGCACCGGGTGGTCGGCGAGATCGGCCGAGCGCACCCGCACGCCCTTGGTGGACGCCGGGACGATCCCGGCGCCGGGGCTGGTGTCGATGGTCGCTGGCATCAGCCGACGGCCCCTTCCATCTGCAGCTCGATCAGCCGGTTGAGCTCCAGCGCGTACTCCATCGGCAGCTCGCGGGCGATCGGCTCGACGAAGCCGCGCACGATCAGCGCCATCGCCTCGTCCTCGCCCAGGCCACGGCTCATCAGGTAGAAGAGCTGGTTCTCGTTGACCTTGCTGACGGTCGCCTCGTGACCCATCGACACGTCGTCGTCGCGCACGTCGACGTAGGGGTAGGTGTCGGAGCGGCTGATGTCGTCGACGAGCAGCGCGTCGCACTTCACCGTCGACTTCGAGCCGTGCGCGCCCTCGTTGATCTGCACCAGGCCGCGGTAGGAGCTGCGCCCCCCGCCACGGGAGACCGACTTGGAGATGATCGTGCTCGAGGTGTTCGGCGCCGCGTGCACCATCTTCGACCCGGCGTCCTGGTGCTGGCCCTCGCCCGAGAACGCGACGGACAGCGTCTCGCCCTTGGCGTGCTCGCCCATGAGCCACACGGCCGGGTACTTCATGGTCACCTTGGAGCCGATGTTGCCGTCGATCCACTCCATGGTGGCGCCCTCGTGGGCGACGGCCCGCTTGGTCACCAGGTTGTAGACGTTGTTCGACCAGTTCTGGATCGTCGTGTAGCGGCAGCGCCCGCCCTTGCGCACGATGATCTCGACGACCGCCGAGTGCAGCGAGTCCGAGGAGTAGACCGGCGCGGTGCAGCCCTCGACGTAGTGCACGTAGGCGTCCTCGTCGACGATGATCAGCGTCCGCTCGAACTGGCCCATGTTCTCGGTGTTGATCCGGAAGTAGGCCTGCAGTGGGATCTCGACGTGCACGCCCGGCGGCACGTAGATGAACGAGCCGCCGGACCAGACGGCGGTGTTGAGCGAGGCGAACTTGTTGTCGCCCACCGGGATCACCGATCCGAAGTACTGCTTGAAGATGTCCTCGTGCTCGCGCAGGCCGGTGTCGGTGTCGAGGAAGATCACACCCTGCTCGGCGAGGTCCTCCCGAATCTTGTGATAGACGACTTCGCTTTCGTACTGCGCCGCCACGCCGGCGACGTAGCGCTGCTTCTCGGCCTCCGGGATCCCCAGCCGGTCGTAGGTGTTGCGGATGTCCTCCGGCAGGTCCTCCCAGGTCTGGGCCATGCTCTCGGTCGAGCGTACGAAGTACTTGATGTTGTCGAAGTCGATGCCGGACAGGTCGGCGCCCCAGGTCGGCATCGGCCGCTTGTCGAAGAGTCGCAGGCCCTTCAGGCGTCGCTGCAGCATCCAGTCCGGCTCGTTCTTCTTCGCGCTGATGTCGCGCACGACGGCCTCGGACAGACCACGCTTGGCGGCGGCGCCGGCCGCGTCGGGGTCCGCCCAGCCGAACTGGTAGCGGCCAAGGTCCTCGAGCTCGGGATGGATGGTCGTCGTCATCAGGTGTCCTTCCGCGGGACGTTCGTACGGTGCGGTCCGCTCGACGGCGGAACGAGGGTGGTGCACACCCCGTCACCCGCGGCGAGGGTCGCCAGCCGGGTGACGTGCGTGCCGAGCAGTCGCGAGAACGCCTCGGTCTCGGCCTCGCAGAGCTGCGGGAACTCGGCGGCCACGTGGCTCACCGGACAGTGGTGCTGGCAGAGCTGCTCACCGAGTGCACCCGGCACGACCGTGGCGGCGTAGCCGTCGTCGCGCAGTGCGGCAGCGAGCGCGGCCGTGGGATCGGCCGCGCGGGTCACGTCGCGATGGCGGGTCTCCAGGTCGGCGGCGTGCGCTCGGGCGAACTCGTCGACGGCGTCCTCCCCACCGGAGCGGGCCAGGAAGCGCAGCGCCTGCACCGCGAGATCGGCGTAGGCCTGCCCGAACGTCTCCCGTCCGGCGTCGGTGAGCGCGTAGTAGCGCGCCGGGCGGCCCCGGCGTCGCGGGGCGGTCGCGTCCGGGCCGTACGGCGCGCGGTCGCTCGCGTGGACCTGGCCGGCACTCTGCAGCGCGTCGAGGTGGCGGCGCACCGCGGTGCCGGTCAGCCCCAGGCGTGCGGCGAGCGCGGCGGCCGTCTGCGGACCTCCGTCGAGCAGCGCCCGGGCCACCCGACCGGCGGCAGGTCCGGGCACGCCCGGGGCGGCCGAGACGACGGTGGCCTTGGTCGCGGTCGCCGCCTTCACCGGCGTTGCCGGTGGAGTCGCGCGCGCACGGCGCGCAGCAGCCGCGGGCCTTCCGTCGATTTTCACAACCTTATTGTTGCCGATAGGTCCGACGGCGTCGACCCCGGGGCCCACGTAGCGGACTGCGGCCCGGGCGACGCGGTCCGAGAACACTGGCTATGGCACCTACACTCACGGGCGTGTCGGGGTTCGCGGTCGAGGTCGAGGACCTGCACGTGCGGTTCGGGACGGTCCGTGCCGTGGACGGGGTCAGCGTGCAGTTCCCCGCAGCCGGAGTGTGCGCGGTCCTCGGCCCGAATGGCGCGGGCAAGACGACCTTGATCGAGACCTGCGAGGGGTATCGCCGCCCGCACCGTGGCCGCGTCCGCGTCCTGGGCCGCGACCCGGTTGCGGACGCGCGCGAGCTGCGCCCCCGCGTCGGGGTCATGCTCCAGGAGGGCGGGGTCTGGCCGGCACTCGCCGCCGGTCCCGCGCTGCACCGGGTGGCCCGCTTCTACCGAGACCCGCTGCCGGTGGACTCCCTGATGGAGCGGCTGGGTCTCTCGCGCCTCGGCGGCCGGACCTTCCGCCGCATGTCCGGCGGGGAGAAGCAGCGGGTCAAGCTCGCCGCCGCGATCATCGGTCGCCCCGAGCTGGTGTTCCTCGACGAGCCGACGGCCGGCATGGACCCGCAGGCGCGCCTGGCCGTCTGGGACCTGATCCGCCAGCTGCGCGACGATGGCGTGAGCGTAGTGCTCACCACGCACCTGATGGACGAGGCGGAGCAGCTCGCCGACGAGGTCGTGATCGTCGACCGGGGCCGGGTCGTCGCGACCGGGTCGCCGTCCGGGCTCACGAGCCGGTACGACGAGGTGCTCACCTTCCGCGCCAGCGCCGGGCTGGACACCGCGCTGCTGCAGGCGGCGCTGCCGGACGGCTGCGTGGTGGTCGAGGATCCGCCGGGCAGCTATCGGGTCGAGGGCACCGTGGATCCCGCGCTGCTGGCCGCCGTCGCGGCCTGGTGCGCCGAGCATGGCGTGCTCGCCACCGCGCTCACGACCGGGCGGCGGTCGCTCGAGGACGTCTTCCTCGACCTGACGGGACGGGCGTTGCGATGAGCCTCACCGACAGCGAGCAGGGAGCCGCGCTCGGACCGGGCGCCTTCGCCCCCCGGCCCGGCGCGGCGCCCATGGCGCGGATGGTGCTCGCCCAGACCGCCGCCGAGGTCTACAGCACGCTGCGCAACGGCGAGCAGTTGCTGCTCACGTTGGTCATCCCGCTGCTGCTGCTCGCCGGGTTGTCCCGTACCAGCCTGGTGAGTCTCGGCTCGGGGCCGGCGATCGACCTTGTCGCTCCCGGGGTGCTCGCCCTGGCCGTCCTGTCGACCGCGTTCACCTCGCAGGCGATCGCGACCGGCTTCGAGCGACGGTACGGCGTGCTGAAGGCGCTCGGGGCCACCCCGCTGTCGCGTTTCGGGCTCATCGCCGCCAAGTCGCTCGCGGTCCTCGCCGTCGAGGTCGGCCAGGTCGCCCTGATCGTGGGTGTCGGGTACGCGCTCGGGTGGCGTCCTGTCGGCTCCTGGCCGGCGGCGGTCCTGCTGCTGCTGCTCGGCACCCTGTGCTTCAGCGCGCTCGGGCTGCTGATCGCGGGCGTGCTGCGGGCGGAGGCCACCCTCGCTGCGGCCAACGCGATCTACGTGCTGCTGCTGGTCGGCGGCGCGACCGTCGTCCCGCTGGACAAGTTGCCCGCAGCGCTCGCCGGAGGCGTACGCCTGCTGCCCTCGGCCGCGCTCGGCGAGGGGCTGCGCACCGTGCTGCACGCCGGCGGTGGGCTGTTCGACGTCCTCGGCCCGCTCGCGGTCCTGCTCGTCTGGGGGGTCGTGGCGGTCGCGGTCGCCGCGCGCACCTTCCGCTGGGAGTGACCCTGCCGACCGCGGGCAGCGGGTGGCCGGGCAGCGGGTGGTCCGCCGGCAGCGGGCGAGCGCATACCCTCGTGCCGTGACGATGCACGCGAGCCGCGCCGAGCGTGCCGGCGCCCCGCGCCGCCCCGGCGCCACCGGTGCCGCCGCCACTGGGGTGCCGCTCGCCTTCCCGCGTTGGGCCCGGACGGTGTTCCTGCTCAACCTGCTCGGCCAGACGCTGATCATCGTGACGGGCGGGGTCGTACGACTCACGGCCTCCGGGCTGGGCTGCCCGACCTGGCCGCAGTGCGTCCCGGGATCGTTCACGCCCGTCGCGCACCAGGAGGAGGCGTTCCACAAGTTCATCGAGTTCGGCAACCGGACCGTCACCTTCCTGCTCGGTTTTCTGGCGCTCGCGGCGATCGTCGCGGGGCTGGCGCACGTACGGGCCAGTCGGCGCGCGGGCCGGGCACCCCGGCGGCCCGTCGTGGTGCTGAGCTTCCTGCCGCTGATCGGTACCGCCGCCCAGGCGGTGATCGGCGGCATCACCGTGCTCACCGGCCTGAACCCGTCGATCGTCGCGCCGCACTTCCTGGTCTCCGTGCTGCTCGTCGGCGGTTGCTTGGTGCTGCTGGTGCGCAGCGGCGAGCCCGGTGACCGTCCCGTCGCGCTCGTGGTCCGCCGGGAGATCCGGTGGGCGGCATGGTTGGCCGTCGCGCTGGCCGGCGCGGTCATCGTGCTGGGCACGGTCGTCACCGGCTCGGGCCCGCACTCCGGCGACGCCAGCACGTACCGTCTGGGGCTCGACCCACGGACGATGAGCTGGCTGCACGCCGACACCGTCATGCTGTACGTCGGCGTGCTGGTGGCGCTGCTGCTCGCGCTGCGCGTCACCGACGCCCCACGGCGTACCCAGCTCGCGGCCCTGCTCGCGCTCGCTGTCGCGCTGGCGCAGGGGCTGGTCGGCTACGTGCAGTTCTTCACCGGGCTGCCCTGGGTCGTGGTGGCCGTGCACCTGCTGGGCGCCGCCCTGGTCTGGATCGCGACGACGTACCTGCTGCTGACCACCCGATCGCGCGGCCTTCCGGCGCCGTCAGCCTGACTCCGGGTGGTGGCGCATCCCCACGTCGATCAGCGCGCCGACCAGGGCGACCAGGACGAACCCGACGCACACCGCGATCCCCCACTGGTAGGCGAGCGCCCAGTCCGCTGAGCCCATACCGGGGCGGACGTGGGCGAAGAACATCGCCCCCGCGGCCGCGATCCCGATCGCGGCGCCGGCCCGCTGTCCGGCCTGCATCAGCGCACCTCCCGTGCCCGCGCGTACGACCGGGACGCGCTCGAGGGTCAACGTCTGGTTGGGGGCGATGACCAGCCCGCTGCCCACGCCCGCCACCAGCAGCGGTACGGCGGTCATCCAGCCGGCCTGCTCGGGAGCGGCGAGGCGCACCGCGACGACGGTCGCGGCGAACCCCGCGAGGACCAGGATCAGGCCGGCCACCACCAGCGGCCGGCCGCGCCGCTCCACGGCCCTGCCTCCGAGGATCGAGGACGTACCGGCTCCGATCGCGAACGGCGCGGACGCCAGACCGGCGACGAGCGCGCTGTACCCCAGCCCTTCCTGCAGGTAGAGCGTGTAGACGAACAGCAGCGGCGTGAACCCGGCGAAGTACGCGGTGATCAGCGCGGTACCCGCCGAGAACGACCGCAGCCGGAACAGCGCCAGCTCCACCACCGGCTCCCGGCCGCCTGCCGAGTAGCGGCGCTCCCAGGCGACGAACAGCGCCCCGAGCACCGCCGCGACGCCGAACAGCGACCAGCGCCATGGGCCCGACCACTGCTCGGCCTCGATCAGCGGAACCAGCAGGGCGCCGATCGCGCCCGCGAGCAGCAGCACCCCGAGCGGGTCCAGGTCGTGCCGCGTCGGTTCCTGCTCGGCGGCGGCGGCCGCGAGTACCCGCCACGCGAACGGGATCGCGACGATGCCGATCGGAATGTTGAGGTAGAAGACGAAGCGCCAGCCCTCGGACTCCCCGAACGCCTGGATCAGCAGACCTCCCAGCAGCGGCCCGATCGCCGAGGACAGCCCGACCGTGGTGCCGTAGCTGCCGAATGCGATGCCCCGTTCGCGCCCCTCGAACAACTGCTGGATGAGTGCGGTGATCTGCGGCGAGAGCATGCCGCCCCCGAATCCCTGCAGCAGCCGGGCCGCGATGAGCCACTCGCTGTTGGGAGCGGCGCCGCACAGCGCGCTCGCGAGCGTGAACACCGCGAGCCCGGCGACGAACAGGGTGCGGCGCCCCTTCATGTCCCCCAGCCGCCCTGCAGGCACCAGGACCAGCCCCACCGCGAACGCGTACCCCGACACGATCCACTGCAGGGCGCTGGGACCGGCCGGGAGCCCCTCGCTGATCGAGGGCAGCGCGACGTTCACGATCGAGATGTCGAGCAGCACCATGAAGCCGGCGACCAGGCAGACCGCGAGAGCGTGCCAGCGAGTCCGCGTCGCCGGGCTCGCCTCCTGCGCGCGCTGCTGGCCGGCCGCGGCCACGGCCGGTCAGAACCGGGTGAAGGGAACGGCGGCGACGGCGAGGAACAGCAGCGAGACGTACGTGATCGAGAGGTGGAACAGCCGCATCGGCTTGGCCTCCAGCCCCTTGCGGGTACGCCGCTGCAGGCGGTGCGCCTCGTACAGGAACCAGCCGCCGAGCAGGCCCGCGACCACCAGGTAGACCGGGCCGGTGCCCGCCGCCGGTACGAGCGCGAGCGAGGCGAGGACCATGGCCCACGAGTAGGCGACGATCTCGAAGGAGACCCGGCGCTGGGACGCGACGACCGGGAGCATCGGCACGCCGGCCGCGGCGTAGTCCTCCCGGAACTTCAGCGACAGTGGCCAGTAGTGCGGCGGGGTCCAGAAGAACAGGACGGCGAACAGGACCCACGGCTGCCAGGACAGCGAGCCGGTGACCGCGGTCCAGCCGATCAGCACCTGCATGCAGCCGGCGGCCCCGCCCCAGACGATGTTCTGCGGGGTGCGGCGCTTGAGCAGGATGGTGTAGCCGACGGCGTACGCGAGGATCGCCGCCGCGGCGAGCGCTGCCGACAGCAGGTTGGTGGTCAGCGCGAACCAGGCCACCGAGACGACCGAGAGCGTCAGCCCGAAGACGAGCGCACCGCGGGGACTGACCTGCCCGGTGACCAGCGGTCGGTGACCGGTGCGCACCATCACCTGGTCGATGTCGCGGTCGTAGAAGCAGTTGAGCGCGTTGGCGCCACCGGCGGCGAGCATGCCGCCGACCAGCGTCGCGAGCAACAGCCGGAGGTCCGGTACGCCGTCGGCCGCCAGGAACATCACCGGCACCGTCGTGACGAGCAGCAGCTCGATGATCCGGGGCTTGGTGAGCGCGACGTACGCGCGGACCACGTCGCGGCGCGAGTGGCTGGCGCGGCGCGCCGGCGCCAGCTCGGCCCGCGGGCCGTCGGCTGCGTGCGCGGACGGGCGGGGGTCGACCGTGGTCACGAGCAGAACCTCTGGGGGCAGGGGCCGGGTGTCACCGGTGGGCGCCAGCCACTGTACCCGCCGGCTGCGACCTTGGGCCCGGCGCGCGGGGCACCCACGGCCTAGGCTTGACGACTGTGACTGACGTACGCACTGCGCCCCCCCGCTTCGACGTTGCCAGCGACTGGAGCGCGCTGGACGCGCGTGCGGTCGACACCATCCGCGTCCTGGCCGCCGACGCGGTGCAGCGGACGGGCAACGGCCACCCCGGCACCGCCATGAGCCTCGCGCCCGCGGCGTACCTGCTGTTCCAGCGCTTCCTGCGCCACGACCCGGCCGACCCGCAGTGGCTCGGGCGCGACCGGTTCGTGCTGTCGTGCGGGCACTCCTCGCTGACGCTCTACATCCAGCTGTACCTGTCCGGGTACGGCCTCGAGCTCTCCGACCTCGAGGCGTTCCGCACATGGGGCTCGCTCACCCCTGGACACCCGGAGTACGGGCACACCGTCGGCGTGGAGACCACCACCGGACCGCTCGGGCAGGGCCTGTCGACGGCGGTCGGGATGGCGATGGGACAGCGGTACGAGCGCGGCCTGCTCGACCCGGACGCGGCGCCCGGCGAGAGCCCGTTCGACCACCACGTCTACGTGATCGCGTCCGACGGCGACATCGAGGAGGGCGTCACGAGCGAGGCCTCCTCGCTCGCCGGCACCCAGCGCCTGGGCAACCTGACCGTGATCTACGACGACAACCGGATCTCGATCGAGGACGACACCGCCGTCGCGCTCTCCGAGGACACGGTGGCGCGCTATGCCGCGTACGGCTGGCACGTGCAGTCCGTCGACCTCGGTCCGGACGGCAGCGTCGACCTGCCCGCCCTCGCCGCGGCGCTGGAGGCGGCGCGGGCCGAGACCGCCCGCCCGTCGTTCATCCGGCTGCGCACCATCATCGGCTGGCCCGCACCGAACCTGCAGAACACCGGCAAGGCGCACGGGGCGGCGCTGGGCGCCGACGAGGTCGCTGCCATCAAGCGGATCCTGGGCTTCGACCCGGAGCGCAGCTTCGTGGTCGAGGACGACGTGCTCGCCCACGCGCGCCAGGTGCGCGAGCGGGGCGCCGCGCTGCGGGCCGCCTGGGACGAGCGCTACGAGCAGTGGCGGGGGGCGAACCCCGAGCGCGCCGCGCTGCTGGACCGGCTGCGCGAGGGCCGGCTGCCGGAGTTCGAGCTGCCGCAGTTCCCGGCCGGCAAGGACATCGCGACCCGCAAGGCCTCCGGTGAGGTGATCCAGGCGATCGCCGCCCGCGTCCCGGAGTTCCTCGGCGGCTCGGCGGACCTGGCGGAGAGCAACAACACCACGATCGAGGGCGCCCCGTCGTTCCTGCCCCACGGGACCGTGGTGAAGCCCGACTCCCCGTTCGGCGGCACGCAGTCCCCGTACGGGCGGATCCTGCACTTCGGCATCCGCGAGCACGCCATGGGGGCGGCGCTGTCCGGGCTGGCGCTGTCCGGCCTGCTGCGCCCGTACGGCGGCACGTTCCTCACCTTCAGCGACTACATGCGCGGCGCGGTACGGATCGCGGCGCTCATGCAGATCGGGGTCACGTACGTGTGGACGCACGACTCGATCGGGCTCGGGGAGGACGGCCCGACCCACCAGCCCGTCGAGCACCTCTGGGCGCTGCGGGCGATGCCCGGACTGTCGGTCGTACGCCCCGCCGACGCGAACGAGACCGCGGTGGCCTGGCGAACCGTGCTGGAGCACCGCCGGCCCGCCGGGCTGGTCCTGACCCGGCAGAACCTGCCCACGTTCGACCGCGACACCTACGCCTCCGCCGAGGGGGTCGCCCGGGGGGCGTACGTGCTCGCCGACGCCCCGTCCGGCACCCCCGACGTCCTGCTGCTCGCGACTGGCTCGGAGGTGCAGCTCGCGCTCGGCGCCCGCGACCTGCTCGCCGCCGACGGCGTCGGCGCCCGCGTGGTGTCGATGCCCTGCCTGGAGTGGTTCGAGGAGCAGGACGCGGCGTACCGCGAGTCGGTGCTCCCCGCGTCGGTGACGGCCCGGGTATCGGTCGAGGCCGGCGTGGCGCAAGGCTGGTGGAAGTACCTCGGCAGCCGCGGCCGGGCGGTCTCCCTCGAGCACTACGGCGCCTCCGCCGATGGGGCGACGCTGTTCCGGGAGTTCGGCTTCACCGCCGAGGCGGTCGCCGACGCCGCCCGCGCCTCGCTCGCTCACACAACGGGGTAGTTCACGCGCAGTCTTCCGGCTGGACGAACTACCCCGTTGCCTGAAGGTTCAGAGGCGGACGCGGCCGGCGCCGCTGTAGTGGTCGCCGTACCAGCCGCCGAACGGGTCCTTCTGCAGCTCCACGCCTACGCCCGGGTTCGACGCGCTGACCGCCATGCCGTTGCCGATGTACATCGAGACGTGGTGGGCGCTGCCCTTGAAGTAGAACAGCAGGTCACCGGGCTGCAACTGGTCCTGCGGGACCCGGTCGGTCTGCTCCCACTGGGTGTACGAGTACGCGACGAGCTTGACCCCGGCCCGGCCCCAGGCGTACGCCGTCAGCTTGCTGCAGTCCCACGTCGCCGGCGGCCGGGCGTTCATCGAGTAGATGCCGCCGACCTGCGAGAGCGCGTAGTCGACGGCGATCTTCGCCCGCGCCGCGTACGGGCCATCCGCGGCGGTGACCGGCATCGACGGCAGCCCGGTCACCGCGGCACGCGCCGCGATCATCTCGGACTGCCGCTTGGCCTCGGCCTCCGCCTCCAGCCGCTTGCGCTCGACGTCCCGCAGCGAGGCGAGCAGCGTGCGGGTCGCCGCCGCCGTGGCGTCGATCTTGGCGCGCTGTGCGACGGTCGCGGCGAGTGCCTCCGACATGATCGCCTGGTCCTGGTCGAGGGCGACCTGCTGACTCTCCAGCGAGTCCCGCGCCGAGCGCGCGGCGACCAGACCGTTGTTCGCGACCCGGCCGAGCTCGCCGATCGCGGCGACCCGGTCGAGGAACTCCTCCGGGCTGCGCGCGCCGAGCGCCTGCATGAACCCGCTGACCCCGCCGCCGGTGTACGCCTGGCGCGCCATGTCGTCGACGAGCGCGCCGGCATTCCCCGCGTGCTCCTCGGCCGCGACGACCCTGGCCTGCCGGTCCGCGACGTGCGCCGTCAGGTCCTGCAGCCGCACCTTCATGCCGTTGAGGACCTCGACCGCGTCGGCCGCTTCCCGGTTCAGCTCCGCGAGCCGGGCCTTGGCCTCCGCGATCGTCCGCGGCTGGTCGGCCGCGGCGGGCTGGCCGGGAGCGAACAGGCCGACGAGCAGGGCTGCCGCGGTCGTCGCGACGACGCCGGGCAGCATCCGCCGTCGCGCGCGGGGGCGTGCCGGGGCCGGCGGCAGGAGGGCCATACCACCCCATCGGCGTCTCGAGCCCGCCCCCGCTGCGCCGTCCGGGTGACCGTAGGTCCGCGCGGGGTATGCCGGGTTCTGCCCGGCGCCGCGCGAGGCCGGGGCCTAGGCTCGGAGCATGACTGATCGACTTGCGCAGCTGTCCGCCGCCGGCGTCTCCATCTGGCTCGATGACCTGACCCGGGAGCGGCTGGTGTCGGGGAACCTTGCCGAACTCGTCGCCAACGACCACGTGGTCGGGGTGACGACGAACCCCACGATCTTCGAGAAGGCGATCAGCGGCGGGTCCGGGTACGACGCCCAGATCGCCGAGCTCGCCTCCCGCGGGGCGAGCGTGGAGGAGGTGGTGCACACCCTCACCACCGACGACGTGCGTACCGCTTGCGATGTCATGGCCCCGGTGTACGACCGCACCGGCGGCACCGACGGGCGAGTGAGCATCGAGGTGGACCCGGGCCTGGCCAACGAGACCGCGGCGACGGTGGCCGAGGCCAAGGAGCTGTCCGCCCTCGTCGACCGGCCCCAGCTGTACGTGAAGATCCCGGCCACCCTCGAGGGGCTGCCCGCCATCACCGCGGTGCTCGCCGAGGGGATCAGCGTCAACGTCACCCTGATCTTCGGCATCGAGCGCTACAAGGGCGTGATGGACGCCTGGCTCACCGGCCTCGAGCAGGCGCAGGCCGCCGGTCACGACCTGTCCGGGATCGAGTCGGTGGCGTCCTTCTTCGTCAGCCGGGTCGACACCGAGGTCGACAAACGGCTGCCTGCCGACTCCCCGCTGCGCGGGCGGGCGGCGATCGCCAACGCGCGCCTCGCCCACGCGGCGTACGCGGAGATGTCCGCCGGTGGGCGCTGGGCCGCGCTCGCCAAGGCCGGAGCGCGTACGCAGCGCCCGCTGTGGGCCTCGACGGGCACCAAGGACAAGGCCTACAGCGACACCCGGTACGTCGACGAGCTGGTCACCGCCGGTGTCGTCAACACCATGCCGGAGGCGACAATGCGCGCGGTCGCCGACCACGGGAACATCGCCGGCGACACCGTCGTACCCAACTACGACGACGCGCGTGCCACCTTCGCCGAGCTCGCCGACGCCGGCATCGACATGGACGACGTCGTACGCGTGCTCGAGGTCGAGGGCGTGGCGAAGTTCAGCGACTCCTGGCAGGCGCTGCGGGCGACGGTGGAGGCGACGCTGACCGAGTCACGCAAGAGCAGCGCATGAGAGGACTGCCCCCGCGCCCCGGCGACCGGGTGCTGACCGACCCGAACCCGCTGCGGGACGTACGGGACCGCCGCCTGCCCGACATCCCGGGCCCCTGCAGCCTGGTGATCTTCGGCGTCACCGGCGACCTGGCGACCAAGAAGCTGATGCCGGCGGTCTACGACCTGGCGAACCGCGGGCTGCTGCCGCCCGGGTTCGCGCTGGTCGGCTTCGCGCGCCGGGACTGGGCCGACCAGGACTTCGCGCAGATCGTGCACGACGCGGTGAAGCTGCACGCCCGCACCGAGTTCCGCGAGGAGGTGTGGCAGACCCTCTCCGAGGGCATCCGCTTCGTGGCCGGGGACTTCGGCGACGCGAGCGCGTTCGACCGGCTGGCCCAGGTCGTCACCGATCTGGACCGGGTGCGCGGCACGCGCGGCAACCACGCGTTCTACCTGTCCATCCCACCGCGGTTCTTCGGTGACGTCGTACAGCAGCTCAAGCGCTCCGGCCTGTCGGCCACCGATTCGGGCTCCTGGCGGCGGGTGGTCGTCGAGAAGCCGTTCGGGCACGACCTGGCCTCGGCGCGGGTGCTCAACCGGCAGCTGGACGAGGTGTTCGAGCCGTCGAGCATCTTCCGCATCGACCACTACCTCGGCAAGGAGACGGTCCAGAACCTGCTCGCGCTGCGGTTCGCCAACACCATGTTCGAGCCGATCTGGAACGCGAACTACGTCGACCACGTGCAGATCACGATGGCCGAGGACATCGGCATCGGCAGCCGCGCCGGCTACTACGACGGCATCGGCGCGGCGCGCGACGTGATGCAGAACCACCTGATGCAGCTCCTGGCGCTGTGCGCGATGGAGGAACCGCTGTCCTTCCAGTCGCGCGACGTGCGAATCGAGAAGGAGAAGGTGCTGGCCGGCATCTGCCTGCCCAAGGACCTGCACCGGCACACCGCCAACGGCCAGTACGCCGCCGGGTGGCAGGGCGGCGAGTACGTGGGCGGCTACCTCGACGAGGAGGGCATCCCGCCGGACTCCACCACCGACACCTTCGCCGCCGTCCGGCTCGAGATCGACACCCGGCGGTGGGCCGGCGTGCCGTTCTACCTGCGCACCGGCAAACGGCTGGCGCGCCGCGTCACGGAGCTCGCGGTGATGTTCAAGCGGGCCCCGCACCTGCCGTTCGCGGCGACCGACACCGCCGAGCTGGGACAGAACGCGCTCGTCGTACGGATCCAGCCCGACGAGGGCGTCACGATGCGATTCGGTTCCAAGATCCCCGGCACCGAGATGGAGGTCCGCGACGTCAACATGGACTTCGCGTACGGCGACGCGTTCACCGAGTCGAGCCCGGAGGCGTACGAGCGGCTGCTGCTGGACGTGCTGCGCGGCGACCCGCCACTGTTCCCGCGCCACGAGGAGGTCGAGCTGGCCTGGATGGTGCTGGACCCGGTGCTGGCCGCGTGGGCCGAGGACGGGCGTCCCGAGCAGTACTCGGCGGGCGGGTGGGGCCCGTCCTGCGCCGCCGAGATGATCGCCCGCGACGGCCGGGTGTGGAGGCGGCCGTGAGCGTGGTCCTGGAGAACACCACCGCAGGTCAGGTGTCGGTCGCCATCAGCGCGGAGCGCTTCGCGCAGGGGTCGAGCACCGTCGGGCGGGTGCTCACCCTCGTCATCCTCACCGACGAGTCCGCCCAGGCCGACGCCGTGCACGCGGCGGTACGCGCGGCCCGGGAGCACCCGTGCCGCATCCTGGCGGTCATCCCCCGCCCGGGCCGCGGCCACCCGCAACTCGACGCGCGCGTGACCGTCGGCGGCGCGGACGGTCTCGGCGAGGTCGTCGAGCTGCGGCTGCGCGGCCCGCTCGCGGGCCACGCGCAGTCGGTCGTGCTGCCGCTGCTCGTCCCCGACGCGCCGGTCGTCGCCTGGTGGCCCTCCAAGGCGCCGGACGTCCCCTCCGAGGACCCCGTCGGCCGGCTCGCCCAGCGGCGCATCACCGATGCCGCAGCGCACACCCGACCGCTCGCCGCGCTGGCCGTGCGCAAGGACGGTTACCGCGCCGGCGACACCGACCTGGCGTGGACCCGGCTGACGAACTGGCGCGCGCTGCTGGCCGCGGCCTTCGACCTGCCGTACGACCCGATCCGCTCGGTGTCCGTGCACGTGCAGCGTTCCAACCCGTCCGGGCCGCTGCTGGCCGCCTGGCTGCGCCAGGCGCTCGACGTGCCGGTCGAGGTGGTTCCCTCGCGCGGACCCGCAGTGACGGCGGTGCGGATCACGACCAAGCACGGGGAGATCTCCATCAACCGCCCCGACGGGCGGGTGGCCAAGATCGTGCGCCCGGGGATGCCGGACCGCCAGGCCGCGCTGCTGCGCCGTTCGCTCGAGCAGCTGATCGCCGAGGAGCTGCGCCGGCTCGACCCGGACGAGATCTACGCCGAGGCGCTCCACCACCTGACCGACGCCGACCTGACCACCGCCCGCCGGGTCCGCTCGGCAGGCAGCAACGGCAGGAAGTCGGCCGCCAAGCGCGCTACCGGCACTGCCCGCGCTGCCGGTTCTGCCCGCTCGACCCGGACGCGCACGTGAGCCCGGCGCCCGAGGTCGTCGTCCACCGCGACGAGGCCGCGCTCGCCCACGCCGCCGCCGCCCGGTTCGTGACGCGCCTGGTCGAGGTGCAGCAGAACCAAGGGGCCGCCCAGGTGGCGCTGACCGGTGGCGGCATCGGCACCGCGCTGCTCGCCGCGCTCGCGGCCTCCCCGGCGTGCGCCGCCATCGACTGGGACCGCGTCACCGTGTGGTGGGGGGACGAGCGTTATCTGCCGCCCGGCGACGCGGAGCGCAACGAGACCGGCGCACGGGCCGCGCTGCTGGACCACGTACCGCTCGACCCGACCCGCGTACACCCGATGCCGGCGGCAGGAGCGCACCCCGACCCGGAGACGGCCGCCGAGGCGTACGCGCACCTGCTGGCTGCCGCGGCGGGAGACGACGCGACCAGCCCCGCGTTCGACGTGTGCCTGCTCGGCATCGGCCCGGATGCTCACGTGGCGTCGCTGTTCCCCGGCCACCCCGCGCTGCACGCGGACGCGACGGTGGTCGCCGTGCACGGCTCCCCGAAGCCGCCCCCGACCCGGATCTCGCTCACGCTGCCCGCACTGTGCCGCTCCCGCGAGGTGTGGGTGCTCGCGTCCGGCGCGTCGAAGGCGCGTGCGGTACGGATGGCACTCGACGAGTCCGCGGGGCCGCTGCAGGTGCCCGCGGCCGGCGCCCGCGGCAGCGACCGCACGCTGTTCCTGCTCGACGAGGGGGCCGCCGCCGAGTTGCCGCGCTCGCTGCCCGTACCGCCGGTCTGAGCGCGCGACCTACCTGTCGCGCAGCCGCGCCAGCGCCTCGCCGAGGATCGCCTCACCGTCGGCGTCGGAGCGGCGCTCCTTGACGTACGCGAGGTGGGTCTTGTACGGCTCCACCTTCGGCGGTGAGGGCGGTGCCGCCTCGTCGCGACCGGCGGGCCAGCCGCAGCGCGGACAGTCCCAGGAGTCGGGGATCGCGGCATCGGTCGCGAAGCTGGGACGCGACTCGTGCCCCTTCGCGCACCAGAACGAGACGCGGACGCGGGGGGCCGCATCACCCCGCTCGGCCTCCCCCATCGGTCCCGAACCGACTCGACTGCCACGGATCGCGCTACCACCACCGGCCACGGTTGCTGGTTCCTTCCTGGGGGTTCAGGTTTACGGCTTGAGCAGGAGCCCGAGGGCGACCACGAGCGCCGCCCACACCAGGGAGAGCGCGATCGTGATCCGGTCGAGGTTGCGTTCGGCGGCGCTCGACCCGCCGACCGCCGACGAGATGCCCCCACCGAACATGTCGGAGAGCCCGCCGCCCTTGCCCTTGTGCAGCAACACCAGCAGCAGCACCAACAGGCTGACGATCACCAGGGCGATCTCCAGCGCGACGACCATGCGGTCTCCTCCTGAGGGGGGTGGCAGCGGCAGGTAGCAGGATACGACGCCGACGGCCCGACCCGTGCCCCGGATCCCGGGCGGGTCGGCCGGCCGGGGTCAGCCGGACGGGTGGAGCCGATAGCGGCAGATCGCCACGAACTCGTCCGGGTCCAGACTCGCGCCGCCCACGAGGGCGCCGTCGACGTCCGCCTCGGCCATGATCGCGGCGACGTTGCTGGACTTGACCGAACCGCCGTAGAGCACCCGTACCCCCGCGGCGAGCGCCTCGTCGTAACGCTCGGCGAGCCGCCCACGGATCGCCGCGCACACCTGCTGCGCGTCCTGCGGGGTCGCGACCTCCCCGGTGCCGATCGCCCACACCGGCTCGTACGCGACGACCAGGTCGGCGGCCTGCTCGGCGCTCACCTTCTCCAGCGCACCGTCCAGCTGGCGCAGCGTATGGGCCACGTGCTCGCCCGCCTGCCGTACCGCCAGACCCTCCCCCACGCAGAGGATCGGGACCAGGCCGTGCCGGTACGCGGCGTGCACCTTCGCGTTGACGATCTCGTCGGTCTCGCCGTGCAGCTCGCGCCGCTCACTGTGGCCGACGATCACGTACGTGCAGCCGAGCTTGGCGAGCATCGCCCCGCTGATCTCGCCGGTGTAGGCGCCCTTGTCCGCCGTGGACAGGTCCTGCCCGCCGTAGCGCAGGTCGAGCCGGTCGGCGTCGACGAGCGTCTGCACCGACCGGATGTCGGTGAACGGCGGCAGCACCGCGACCTCGACGGCCTCCAGGTCGGCCTCGGTCAGCGAGAACGCGAGCTTCTGCACGCACGCGATCGCCTCGAGGTGGTTGAGGTTCATCTTCCAGTTGCCGGCCATCAGCGGCTGGCGCGTCGTCGTCACGTCAGTCCTCCAGGACCGCGAGTCCGGGCAGCGTACGTCCCTCGAGCAGCTCGAGGGTGGCGCCGCCGCCGGTGGAGATGTGGGTGAAGCCGCTCTCGTCGACGCCGAGCAGGCGTACGGCCGCGGCGGAGTCGCCGCCGCCCACGACCGTCAGCGCGTCGAGCCGGCTGATCGCGGTGGCCACGGCGCGCGTGCCTGCCGCGTACGGGGCGAGCTCGAACACGCCCATCGGCCCGTTCCACACGACGGTACGGGCGTCGGCGAGACGGGAGGCGAACAGCTGCGCGCTGGCCGGGCCGATGTCCAGGCCCATCCAGCCGTCCGGGATGGCGTCCGCGGGCACGACCTGGTGCTCGGCGTCCGCCGCGAACGCGGTCGCCACGACGACGTCGACCGGCAGCACCACCTCGACACCACGGTCCGCGGCGGTGGCGAGCAGCGCCTTCACCGTCTCGACCTGGTCGGCCTCGAGCAGCGAGGACCCGACGCCGTGGCCCTGCGCGGCGAGAAAGGTGAAGCACATGCCTCCGCCGACGAGCAGCCGGTCGACCGAGCGCAGCAGGTTCTCGATGACGCCGAGCTTGTCGCTGACCTTGGAACCGCCGAGGACGACGGCGTACGGCCGGTCCGGGTCGGCGAGCACCTTGCCGAAGACCTCCGTCTCGCGGCCCACCAGGCGCCCCGCGGCGTGCGGCAGCAGGCGGGCGACGTCGGTCACGCTGGCCTGCTCGCGGTGCAGCACCCCGAACCCGTCCGCGACGTAGCAGTCGGCGAGCGCTGCGAGTTCCGCAGCGAGAGCTCCGCGCTCGGCCGGGTCCTTGCTCGTCTCACGCGCGTCGAAGCGGACGTTCTCGAGCAGCAGCAGCTCGCCGTCCCCGAGGCGCTCGGCGGACTCGCGCGCGGTCACCCCGGTCACGTCGGAGGCCAGGCGCACCGGCGCGTCGAGCAGCTCGCCGAGGCGGGCGGCGACCGGAGCGAGCGAGAGCTCGCTGACGAAGACGCCCTTGGGCCGCCCGAGGTGGGCGACCAGCACGAGCCGCGCGCCGCGCACGAGCAGCGCCTGCAGGGTCGGCAGCGCTGCCCGGATCCGGCCGTCGTCGGTGATCCGGCGCGTACCGTCACCGGCCTGCTCGAGCGGGACGTTGAAGTCCACCCGCACCAGGACCCGGCGACCGGCGACGTCCAGGTCGTCGATCGTCTGCAACGCGGGCGCCTACAGCGAGGCGCCGACGAACGAGACCAGGTCGATCAGGCGGTTGGAGTAGCCCCACTCGTTGTCGTACCAGCCGAGGACCTTCACCTGGTCCCCGATCACCGCGGTCATCGACGCGTCGAAGATGCACGACGCCGGGTTGGTCACGATGTCGCTGGAGACGATCGGGTCCTCGGTGTACTCGAGGATCCCGGCCAACGGACCGTCGGCAGCAGCCTTGAGCGCGCCGTTGACCTCGTCCTTGGTGACCTCGCGGGCGAGGTGCGCGGTCAGGTCGGTGGCGGACCCGGTCGGCACCGGTACACGCATCGCGAAGCCGTCGAGCTTGCCCTTGAGCTCGGGCAGCGCCAGGCCGATCGCCTTCGCCGCGCCGGTCGAGGTCGGGATGATGTTGGTCGCCGCGGCGCGCGCCCGGCGCAGGTCCTTGTGCGGGTAGTCCAGGATCACCTGGTCGTTGGTGTACGCGTGGATGGTCGTCATCAGGCCCTTGACGATGCCGAACTCGTCGTTGAGGACCTTGGCCATCGGGGCGAGGCAGTTCGTCGTGCAGGACGCGTTCGAGATGATCGAGTGCGCGACCGGGTCGTACGTGTCCTGGTTCACGCCCATGACCACCGTGACGTCCTCGCCCTTGGCGGGCGCGGAGATGATGACCTTCTTGGCGCCGGCCTTCAGGTGCCCGGCGGCCTTCTCGGCGTCGGTGAAAAACCCGGTCGACTCGACGACGATGTCGGCGCCGAGGTCGCCCCAGGGCAGCGCCGCCGGGTCGCGCTCGGCGAGGACCCGGAAGGTGTTCGCTCCCACCGTCATCGAGTCCTCGGTGCTCGACACGCTCTCCGGGTTGCGGCCGAGGACGCTGTCGTACTTCAGCAGGTGCGCCAGGGTCTTGGTGCTGGTGAGGTCGTTCACCGCGACGACCTCGATGTCGGCGCCCGCGACCTGCAGCGCGCGGTAGAAGTTGCGGCCGATCCGGCCGAATCCGTTGATCCCTACCCGTACTGTCACGTCAGTCAGTCCTCAGGGTGTGTCGTCTTGAAGGGGCGTCTCGAACGAGGTGTCTTCGAAGGGGTACGCCGTCCCAGCCTACCGAACCGCCGAACCACGAAGGCGACCACTGGGGCGACCACTGCAGCGACCGCAGACCGGGCGCGGTCGGCTGACGGACCCTGCGCCCGGAGAGCTCACGCGTCGAGGACCTCGGGCGGCAGGGAGGACTCGGTGTCCGGGATCCCGCGCTCGGCGGCACGCTTGTCGGCCATCGCGAGCAGCCGGCGGATCCGGCCCGCTATCGCGTCCTTGGTCATCGGCGGGTCGGCGAGCGCACCGAGCTCCTCGAGGCTGGCCTGCTGATGGGCGATCCGCAGCCGGCCCGCGTCGGCCAGGTGCTCGGGGGTGTCCTCACCGAGGATCTCCATCGCGCGCTGCACCCGCGCACCGGCCGCGACCGCGGCCCGCGCCGAGCGTCGCAGGTTCGCGTCGTCGAAGTTCGCGAGCCGGTTGGCCGTCGCCCGGACCTCGCGCCGCATCCGGCGCTCCTCCCAGGCGAGCACCGACTCGTGGGCGCCGAGCCGGGTCAGCATCGCCGCGATCGCATCGCCGTCACGGATGACGACCCGGTCGACGCTGCGGACCTCCCGCGGCTTGGCGCCGATGTCGAGGCGCCGGGCGGCGCCGCAGAGCGCGAGGGCGACCTCGGGGCCGGGGCAGGTGATCTCCAGCGCGCTGGAGCGCCCGGGCTCGGTGAGCGAGCCGTGCGCCAGGAACGCGCCACGCCAGGTCGACTCGCAGTCGCACAGCCGGCCGCCGACGAGCGCGGGCGGCAACCCGCGGATCGGACGCCCGCCGCCGTCGACGAGGCCGGCCTGGCGGGCGAGCTGCTCGCCCTCCGTGTGCACCCGGACGACGTACCGGTTCCCCTTGCGCAGCCCTCCGCCCTGCAGCACGGCCAGTTCGCTGGTGTGCCCGAAGACCTCCGCGATGTCGCGCCGCAGGCGCCGCGCCGCCGCCCCGGTGTCGAGCTCCGCCTCCACCACGATCCTGCCGGCCACCAGGTGCAGCCCGCCGGCGAGGCGCAGCACCGCCGAGACCTCGGCCTTGCGGCAGCACGGTTTGGTGACGGTCAGTCGCGACAGCTCGTCCTTCACCTCCGCCGTCATCGCCATGACGGGCATCCTGCCACCGCCGTCAAACCGTTCGACCACCACGGGTTGTTCGCGCCGGTCGACCGTCGCGTTGCGCAGCCGGCCCGGCTCACGGCTGCCGCGCGAGCAGCTGGCCGAGCGCCGAGGCGAGCAGGTCGACGTCGTGCGTCGGACCACCGTCCCGGTTGGCGACCGACTCCAGTACCAGTGATGCCTCGTTGTCCGCGCACCACCGCTGCAGCGGCACCTGGTCTGCCGGGTCGGCGAGATCGCGCCGGTCCCCCAGGACCACGTCGACGCGCAGCTCCGGCACGTAGTCCTGCAGCAGCCGCAGGTGCTCGTACGGCTGCAGGCCGGTCGTCTCCCGGTCCTGGCGGCCGACGTTGAGGATCACCACCATGCGCGCCGGCGACCCGGCCAGCGCCTTGGACATGCCCGGCACCAGTAGCGGCGCGAGCACGCTGGTGTACCAGGACCCGGGGCCGAGCACGACGACGTCCGCGCCGAGGATCGCATCGAGCGCGGGGCGGCACGCGGCGACGTCGCCCGGCTGCAGCCGCAGGCCCACCACCTGCCCGGCGGACGTCGCGACCGAGACCTGGCCGTGCACCTCGCTGACCTGGTCAGGGTGGGCGGGATCGGCCCCGCGCACCTGCGCCACGACCTCCAATGCCGCCGTCGCCACCGGCAGCACCCGCCCGTGCGCGCCGAGCAGCGCGGCGACCCAGTCCAGCCCGGCGACGACGTCGCCGGTCTCCTCCCACAGCGCGGTGATCAACAGGTTGCCGACGGCGTGGCCGGCAAGGTCACCGGTGCCGCGGAAGCGGTGCTGCACGACCCGGCTCCAGGTGCGGCCCCACGCGTCGTCGCCGCACAGCGCCGCGAGCGCCATCCGCAGGTCCCCCGGCGGGGGGACGCCGAACTCGCGCCGCAGCCGGCCGCTGGAGCCGCCGTCGTCGGAGACGCCGACGACGGCGGTCAGGTCGTCGGTGACCCGGCGCAGCGCCTGCAGGCTCGCCGAAAGCCCGTGGCCGCCGCCGAGCGCGACGACCCGCGGCCCGGTCCCGGCGACCGGCGCCGAGCCGCGCAGTCCGCGTGCGACGCCGGTCATTCGCGACCGAGGTCGCGGTGCACCACGAGCGTCTCGACGCCGTGCTTGACCAGCCGTACCGCGAGGTTCTCGCTGATCGCGACGCTGCGGTGCTTGCCGCCGGTGCAGCCGATCGCGATGGTGACGTAGCGCTTGCCCTCGGTCAGGTACCCGTCGGCCGCCATGTCGAGCAGCCCGGTGAAGCGCTCGAGGAACTCGCGCGCCGCGGGGATGGCTGTCACGTAGTCGCTGACCGGCGCGTCGAGGCCGGTGAGAGCGCGCAGCTCGGGGACCCAGTGCGGGTTGGGCAGGAAGCGCACGTCGGCGACGAAGTCGGCGTCGATCGGGATGCCGTATTTGAAGCCGAAGGACATCACCGTGGCGCGCAGCCGGACCCGCTCGTCGTCGTCGAACGCGGCGTCGACCTGCCGGCGCAGGTCGTGCACGTTCAGCGCCGACGTGTCGATCACCAGGTCGGCGCGGGCACGCAGGTCGCCGAGCATCGCCCGCTCCCTGGCGAGACCGTCGACGACGCGTCCCTGCCCCTGCAGCGGGTGCGGGCGGCGGTTGCTCTCGAACCGGCGCACGAGCTCGTTGTCGCCGGCCTCCAGGAACAGCAGCCGCACATCCGCGCCGCGGGCCATCAGCTCGTCGAGCGCGTCGGCGAGCGGCGCGAAGAGCTCCCCGCCGCGTACGTCCGCGACGACCGCGACGCGGCGGATGTCGCTGCGCTCGGCCACATGCTCGACGATCGCGGGAAGCAGCCGGGGCGGCAGGTTGTCGACGACGAACCAGCCGATGTCCTCCAGGGCACGTGCCGCGGTCGAGCGCCCCGCGCCGGACATGCCCGAGACGAGGACGACCTCCACGTCGTCGAGCGAGGTCGTCATGCGGGTGTCCCTTCCTCCGGTACGCGACTGCTGCCGGCGTCGGTGCGGTCGATGATCTCACCGGTCGCGGTGTTCACAGCCGGTTCCGCATCGTCCGTCCGTAACGCGTCCGCGACGGCCTGCGCGGTGACCGGTCCCATGCCGGGTACCTCGGCGAGCTCTGCGACGGTGGCCGCGCGCAGCCGGGTGAGCGAGCCGAACCGGCGCAGCAGCGCCTTCTTGCGCGCCTGCCCGAGGCCGGGCACGTCGTCGAGCAGGCTGTCGACGAGCCGGTGCGAGCGCTTGGTGCGCTGGTAGGCGATCGCGAACCGGTGCGCCTCGTCGCGCAGCCGCTGCAGCAGGTAGAGCGCCTCGCTGGTCCGTGGCAGCACGACCGGGTCCGGCTCGCCGGGCAGCCACACCTCCTCGAGGCGCTTGGCGAGCCCGGCGACCGCGATGTCGACGACGCCGAGCTCGCTCATCGCGGCGGCGGCGGCCTCCACCTGGGGACGTCCGCCGTCCACGACGAGCAGCTGCGGCGGGTAGGCGAACTTGCGGGGGCGCCCGGTCGTCGGGTCGATGCCCGGCGTCGGGTCGTCCGGGTCGCCGCGCTCGTCCAGGTAGCGCCGGAAGCGCCGGGTGACGACCTGGTGGATGGAGGCGACGTCGTCGTTCGCGGTGCCGCGCAGCGCGAACCGGCGGTACTCGCTCTTGCGCGGCAACCCGTCCTCGAACACGACGAGGGACGCCACGACGTCGGTGCCCTGCAGGTGCGAGACGTCGATGCACTCGATCCGCAGCGGCGCCTCGGGCAGGTCGAGCGACTGGGCGAGCTCCTCCAGCGCCCGGCTGCGTGCCGAGAGGTCCCCGGCCCGGCGGGTCTTGTGCAGCGCGAGCGACTGGGCGGCGTTGCGCGCGACGGTCGCCATCAGGTCACGCTTGTCCCCGCGTCGGGGCACCCGGACCCGTACCTGCGAACCGCGCAGTCCCGACAGCCATTCGCCGAGCGTGTCGGCGTCGGCCGGCAGGGTGGGCACCAGCACCTCGCGCGGGATGCCCTCGGCGCGCTCGTCACCGTACTGGCGTACGAGCAGCCGGCTGACGAACTCGCCGGGATCGAGGTCCTCGACCTTGTCGACGACGTAGCCACGCTGACCGCGGATGCGCCCGCCGCGTACGTGGAAGACCTGCACCGCCGACTCGCGCGGATCGTCGGCCACCGCCCACACGTCCGCGTCGGTCCCGTCGCCGAGCACCACCGCGTTCTTCTCCAGCGCCCGTTCCAGGGCCCGCAGGTCGTCACGCAACCGCGCGGCCTGCTCGAAGTCGAGCTCCGCAGCCGCCTCGCGCATCGCCCGCTCGGTGCGCTTGAGGAACCCCGCGGTCTGCCCGCTCATGAAGGCGCAGAAGTCCAGCGCGATCTCCCGGTGCTCCTCCGCGGAGACCCGGCCCACGCAGGGCGCCGAGCACTTGCCGATGTAGCCGAGCAGGCAGGGCCGGCCGATCTGCGCATGGCGGCGGAACACCCCGGCGCTGCAGCTGCGCATCGGGAACACCCGCATCAGCTGGTCGACGGTCTCGCGGATCGCCCAGGCGTGGGAGTACGGCCCGAAGTAGCGCACGCCCGGCCGCTTCGCGCCGCGCATCACCGTCACGCGCGGGAACTCCTCGCCCAGCGTGACGGCCAGGTACGGGTAGCTCTTGTCGTCGCGGTACTTCACGTTGAACCGCGGGTCGTACTCCTTGATCCAGGAGTACTCCAGCTGCAGCGCCTCGACCTCGTTGTCCACGGTCACCCAGTCGACGGACGCGGCGGAGGTGACCATCGTCTGGGTACGGGCGTGCAGCGCGGCGAGGTCCTGGAAGTACGACCCGAGCCGGCTGCGCAGGCTCTTGGCCTTGCCGACGTAGATCACCCGGCCGTGCGCGTCCCGGAACCGGTAGACGCCCGGCTGGTCGGGGACGGTCCCAGGCTCCGGGCGATAGCTCGCAGGGTCGGCCACTCGACCACCCTAGGCATGCGCTGGGCCGGCCCCGTTCAACCGCTGGGGCGGCGCACGAGCATCCGCGCCTCCGCCCGCGCGAGCACGGTGTCGTCGCCGTCCCGCACCGCCTGCCAGCGCAGCGTGAGCACCTCACGGCCGGCCTTGCTGGTCGGGGCGAGCGTCCCGATCCCGAGGTCGAGGCGGACGCGGTCACCGACGAGCGCGGGCGCCTCGAACGCCACCTGCCCGAAGCCGAGCAGCGCCAGCACGGTGCCGTCGAGCACGCCGGACTGCTCGGCGAGCCCGCCCATCAGGTGCAGCAGGGCGGTGCCGGGCAACGGCCGCTCGGGCAGCGGGCTGTGGTCGCGTACGTAGTCCGGGTCGGTGAACAGCGGGTGGACGAAGCCGCCGCGCTCCACCAGGGTCTGCAGCAGTTCCTCGGTGATCTCGACCGGTCCGCACCGCACGACCGTATCCGGGGCGAGCTCGTGCCACGGGGTCGTCACTCCGCGCGCCATGCCGGTTCCCGCCCCTCCACGTACGCCCGGAACCCTTCGCCCGCCAGCGGCTGCGCGGCGAGGAACCGGGCGAAGTGCCGCAGCTCGAGGTCGCACGCGTCCGCGACGCTGCGGCCCGAACCTTCGACCAGCAGCCGTTTGAGCGCGCCGAGGGCGTGGCGGGGCTTGTCCGCGACGAGCGCGACCGTCTCCTCGACGGCGCGGGTCAGGGCGTCGCGGGGGGCGCTGCGCAGCGCCAGCCCGTACGCCACCGCCTCCGCGCCGCTCAGCCAGCGCGCGGTGAGCAGCAGCTCCCGGGCCCGCTGCACACCGATCCGGCGGGGAAGCCGGGCCGAGGACCCGCCGCCGGGCAGGATCCCGGAGTGCAGGTGGTGGTCGGCGATGCGGGCCTGCTCCGCGACGACCACCAGGTCGCACGCGAGGAGCAGCTCGAGCCCGCCGGCGCGGGTGGTGCCGTTGACGGCGGCGACGAACACGACCGGCAGCTGCTCCATCCGTGCGAGCAGGCCGTGGAAGCGCCGCAGCACCTCCAGCAGGTACGCGTGGTCGGCGAAACCGCGCGCCAGCAGGTCCAGGTCCAGTCCGACACAGAAGGTCTCGCCGCTGCCGGTGAGCACGACGACGCGGACGGTCTCGTCGGCGGCGGCCGCGTCCAGCAGGTCGGTGAGCGCGGCGAGGAGCGGCTCGTCGACGGCGTGGGGGTCCGGACCGCGCAGCGTCGCCTGCCACACGTGGCGCGTCCGGGTCACGTCGAGGGCGGTCACGGGCGTCAACCTACGCAACCGCCCGCACGTCGGGACGGCGCCGGTCAGCCGGCGATCAGGTCGCCGCCCTGCACCGTCACCTTTACGCGCGGCAGGGGCGTCGAGGCCGGCCCGTGCACGACCGCGCCGTCGGAGACGGAGAAGTCGCTGCCGTGGCACGCGCAGTGGATCAGCCCGTCGGCCACCGCGTCGACCAGGCAGCCGGCGTGGGTGCACACCGCGGAGAACCCCTCGTACGTCCCGGCGGCCGGCTGGGTCACCACGACCCGTTCGGTGCGGTAGACCCGGCCGCCGCCGACCGGCACGTCGGCGGCCGGACCGAGGGTCAGCGGTCCCTCGGTCACGGGCTCCTGCTGCTTGCCGGCCCCGATGAAGCCGCAACCGGCTGTGCCCACCGCGGCGGCCCCGCAGATCCCGGCCGATCCGAGCACGCGCCGCCGCGTGAGCGACTGCGGTCCGTCCCGACCCACCCTTGGTACCGACACTCAGGCTGCTCCCGATCGCGTGCGTGATCTCGTCGTCTTGCGGGTGGGCGCCGCCTTCGCGGTGCGCCCGGTACGGGACGAACGACGGCGCGGGGCGGGTTCCCCGAGCATCGGGGCGAGGAACGTCCCGGTGTGACTGCTCGGGTCCGCCGCGACCTGCTCGGGCGTGCCCTGCGCGACGACGGTGCCGCCGCCGCTGCCGCCCTCCGGACCGAGGTCGACGATCCAGTCGGCGGTCTTGATCACGTCGAGGTTGTGCTCGATGACGATGACGCTGTTGCCCTTGTCGACAAGCGAGTGCAGGACGCCGAGCAGCTTGCGGATGTCCTCGAAGTGCAGCCCGGTCGTGGGCTCGTCGAGGACGTACGCGGTCCGGCCCGTCGAGCGGCGCTGCAGCTCGCTCGCGAGCTTCACCCGCTGCGCCTCGCCGCCGGACAGCGTCGGCGCCGGCTGCCCCAGGCGTACGTAGCCGAGGCCGACGTCCACGAGCGTGCGCAGGTGCCGGGAGATGGCAGGCACCGCCTCGAAGAACTCCAGCGCCGCCTCGATCGGCAGGTTGAGGACCTCCGAGATCGTCTTGCCCTTGTAGTGGACCTCCAGCGTCTCCCGGTTGTAGCGCGCGCCGTGGCACACCTCGCAGGGCACGTAGACGTCGGGCAGGAAGTTCATCTCGATCTTGATGGTGCCGTCGCCGGAGCACGCCTCGCAGCGCCCGCCCTTGACGTTGAACGAGAACCGGCCCGGCAGGTAGCCGCGGACCTTCGCCTCGGGGGTCTGGGCGAACAGTCGCCGGATGTGGTCGAACACGCCGGTGTACGTCGCCGGGTTGGACCGCGGGGTGCGCCCGATCGGGCTCTGGTCGACGTGGACCACCTTGTCCAGGTCGGCGGTGCCGCGTACCCGCTTGTGGCGGCCCGGGACCCGGCGCGCGCCGTTGAGCTCGCGCGCCAGCGAGGTGTAGAGGATGTCGTTGACCAGCGTCGACTTCCCGCTGCCGCTCACGCCGGTGACGGCGACGAAGCAGCCGAGCGGGAACGCCACCGACACGTCCTTGAGGTTGTGCTCGCGGGCGCCCTCGACGACGAGCTCGCGGCCCGGTGTGCGGGGCCGGCGCACCGTCGGCACGGCGATCTCCCGGCGCCGCGCCAGGTAGTCCCCGGTGATGGAGTCGGGGTGGGTGACGAGGTCCTCGACGGTGCCGGACACCACGACCTGCCCCCCGTGTTCGCCGGCGCCCGGTCCGATGTCGACGACCCAGTCGGCGGTACGGATGGTGTCCTCGTCGTGCTCGACGACGATCAGCGTGTTGCCGAGGTCGCGCAGCCGTACCAGCGTCTCGATCAGCCGGTGGTTGTCGCGCTGGTGCAGCCCGATGCTGGGCTCGTCCAGCACGTAGAGCACGCCGACCAGCCCCGACCCGATCTGGGTGGCGAGCCGGATCCGCTGCGCCTCACCGCCCGCGAGGGTCGCGGCCGGCCGGTCGAGGGACAGGTAGTGCAGGCCGACGTCGATGAGGAAGCGCAGCCGCTCCCCCACCTCCTTGAGCACCCGCTCGGCGATCTGGCGCTCCCGGTCGGAGAGATCGAGGTCGTGCAGGAACCGCGCACACTCCCCGATCGGCAGCGACGCGACGTCGGCGATGGAGCGCCCGCCCAGCGTGACGGCGAGGCTGACCGGCTTGAGCCGGGCGCCCGCGCACGCGGGGCAGGGCACCTCCCGCATGTAGCCCTCGTACCGTTCGCGCCCGGAGTCGGTGTCGGCCTCCGCGTAGCGGCGCAGCACGAACGGGACCGCACCCTCGAACCCGGTGTGGTACGAGCGTTGCCGGCCGTACCGGTTCCGGTAGCGGACGTGCACCTGGTGCTCGTGGCCGCGCAGGATCGCCTTGCGGGCCCGGGCCGGCAGCCCGTCCCACGGGGTGTCGACGTCGAACCCGAGGTCCTCGCCGAGCGCCTCCAGCAACCGCAGGAAGTACTCGCTGCTCTGCCCGCCCGCCCAGGGGGAGATGGCGCCCTCGCGCAGCGACAGACCACCGTCGGGCACGACCAGCTCGGGGTCGACCTCCATGCGGGTCCCGAGACCGGTGCACTCCGGGCACGCACCGAACGGGCTGTTGAACGAGAACGAGCGCGGCTCGAGCTCCTCGAAGGACAGGTCGTCGTAGAGGCAGGCGAGGTGCTCGGAGAACATCCGCTCGCGGCCGGGGTCGTCCTCGGGCAGGTCGACGAAGTCGAGGGTGACAAGGCCCCCGCCGAGGCGCAGGGCGGTCTCGACGGAGTCGGTCAGCCGGCGTCGGGCGGAGCGCTTCACGGTGAGCCGGTCGACGACGACCTCGATCGAGTGCTTCTCCTGCTTCTTCAGCCGCGGCGGCTCGGACAGCTGATGCACCACCCCGTCGATCCGCGCGCGGGAGAACCCCTGGGTCTGCAGTTGGCGGAACAGCTCGGAGTACTCCCCCTTGCGCTCGCGCACGACCGGTGCGAGGACCTGGAAGCGGGTGCCCTCGTCGAGTTCGAGCACCCGGTCGACGATCTGCTGCGGGGTCTGCCGGCTGATCGGCCGGCCGCACTCGGGGCAGTGCGGGCGCCCGGCGCGCGCGTAGAGCAGCCGCAGGTAGTCGTAGACCTCGGTGATCGTGCCGACCGTGGACCGCGGGTTGCGGTTCGTCGACTTCTGGTCGATGGAGACGGCGGGCGAGAGGCCCTCGATGAAGTCGACGTCGGGCTTGTCCATCTGCCCGAGGAACTGGCGGGCGTACGCCGACAACGACTCCACGTAACGGCGCTGGCCCTCGGCGAAGATCGTGTCGAACGCCAGGCTCGACTTGCCGGACCCGGACAGGCCCGTGAACACGATCAGCGCGTCGCGCGGCAGCTCGAGCGAGATGTCCTTGAGGTTGTGCTCGCGGGCGCCACGCACGACGAGACGGTCGGCCACAGGTGGTCCTTCGGGGGTCGGATCGGGACGGTCGCCGTCACCCACCCGGGTCCAGCCGGGCGCGCGTACGGCCGCGCCCCAGGCTAACCGGAGCCGCCGACACCGCTATTCCCCCACCGTCGCCCGGCGCGATGGATCGCGCACGGGTGCGTCGGCGCGTACGGTCGAGCCGTGGCGACCTCCGTACGACCGCAGTCGAGCTATCAGGACGACCTCGACCGGCTCGCCGCCAGTACCAACGTGCTGCTGGCGGGGCTGGACGGGCTGACCGACGAGCAGGCCCGGGCCGACAGCCTGCTGCCCGGGTGGACCCGGGGGCATGTGCTCACCCACATCGCGCGCAACGCCGATGCGATGCTCAATCTCGTCGCCTGGGTACGCACCGGCGAGCCGACGCCCATGTACCCGTCGGTGCAGGAACGCGATGCGGACATCGACGCGGGAGCGGGGCGCCCCGCGGCCGTTCTCGTCGCGGACGTCCGCGACAGCGCGGCACGCTTGCAGGACGGGCTGCGCTCGCTCACCGAGCGCGACCGGGTCTCGCGCGAGGTCGTGCTCGGCGTGGTCAACCCCGAGTCGCGTTCCACCCCTGCCGACAAGCTGCCGTTGCACCGGCGCAACGAGGTCGAGGTGCACCACACCGACCTCGACCTTGGCTACACGCCGGGCGACTGGCCGCGCGAGTACGCCGAGCGGCTCGCCGGATCCCGGTCACGGATGCGCGGCGGCGCGGACGGACTCGCCGGGATCGGCACGCTCGAGGCCGACGAGGGCCCGGTGTGGGTCCTGGCCATGCCGCCCCGGGAGGACCTGCCGACACTCAGCGGGCCGGCGTGCTGGCTGGCCGCGTGGCTGATGGGCCGCACGGTCCCACCCGGGCTGCTGCGTACGTCGGACGGCTCGCTCGTACCGCCCGCCCCGCCGCTCTGACCACCCCCGTAGTTGATCAAGGAGAAGGTGACGTCTTTGATCTTGTTTCTGTGATCGAAAACGTCACCTTCTCCTTGATCAACGCGAGCCCGCTACTTCTTGATCTTCACCGCCTTGGAGGTGACGGTCGCGGGTGCGTAGCCGCTGCGCTTCGCGGTCACCTTGACCCGGAGCTTCTTGCCCTTGTCCGCGGTGACGACCTTGTACGCGCGCTTGGTGCCCTTCTTGCCGGCGATCGTCTTGCTGCCGCGCAGCCACTGGTACGCGTACGAGGTCGGCTTCGGGCTCCAGGTGCCCTTGGACGCCTTCAGCTTCTTGCCCACCTTGGGCGTACCGGAGATCGCCGGCTTCGCCTTGACGGAGATCGCCTTGCTCGCACCGACAGTGAACGGTGTTGCTTCGGTTGTTACGGCACCGAGTCCGAGCCAGCACTGGACCTGGACGTAGATCTTTCCCCCAACCGGCTTCGTGACCTCCGGACCCGGGTTCGTAGGACTGCTGCCCGCCTTCACGTACGTCGCCGTGGCGGGCACCTTGATCGAACCGGAGTACGAGTCGTCGGCCGCTGCTGCCGTACTGCTGTCGGCGAAAGTTGAAGGGCCGTGCGCGCTGACGAATGCGTCCGGGAAGTAGAGCGAGATCTTCACGTTCGTCCAGCCCCCACCCGGACTTTCGCCGCAGGTACCGGTCACCTTGATGGTCGTACCGACCGGGCCGGACCCCGGACTGATGGCAGGAGTGGACGGGCCAGGTGCTGCGTTGGCGGCGCCGAGGCCTCCTGCCACGAGCGCGATGCCACTGACCACTGCGGCCGAACCGAGTCCGATCCTCCGGGCCGTGCCGTTCCGTGCGATTCTCATCCGTCTCCCCTGCCTCCGCGCGGCGCGTCCGCGACGATGTGCGTGCAAGGTAGGGGCGACCCCGGTGGTGCGACAAGGGGTCGAACGGCCCCTCCCGCGTGCGCTGCTTCCCGGACGGGTGCCGTCGAGCACAATGGCCGGCATGACCTACACCGGAGACGTCACTGTCGGCGGCCCCGCGGACGTACGCGACCTGCCTGGACTCGTCATCAGCAAGCTCGCGGTCGGCCCCTTGAACAACAACGCGTATCTGTTGCGCTGCACCGCCTCGGGCGAGCAGGTGCTGATCGACGCGGCCGCCGAACCGGAGCGGCTCCTCGCGCTGATCGGCGACGGTGGGCTGTCGGAGGTCGTCACCACGCACGCGCACCCCGACCATTGGCAGGCGCTCGGCGACGTGGTGCAGGCGACCGGCGCACGCACGTACGCCCACCGCGACGACGCCGACGACATCCCGGCACGTACCGACGTCGAGTTGCAGGAGGGTGACGAGGTGCCCGTGGGCGAGGTCCGGCTGCGGGCGATCCACCTCGTCGGACATACCCCGGGCTCGGTCGCCCTGCTGTACGACGACCCCGACGGTCGTCCCCATCTGTTCACCGGGGACTGCCTGTTCCCGGGGGGCGTCGGTCGCACGACCCGCCCGGAGGACTTCGACTCGCTGTACGACGGCGTCGTGCACAAGCTTTTCGACCGGCTGCCCGACGAGACCTGGGTCTACCCGGGCCACGGCAACGACACCACGCTCGGCGCCGAACGCCCTGCACTCGCGCAGTGGAAGGCGCGCGGTTGGTAGCAGCCGAGCACCCGAAGTACTGGGCTCGGGTCGGATCAGCCGCGCAGGCGAGGGATCACCTCGGCACCGAAGAGCCGGATGGTGTCGAGCGCCAGCTCCGGGTCCATGCCCGGGAAGTAGAGCCGGAACCACATGAACGGCACCGCGAATTCGTCCCGGTACGCCGCAACGCCCTCCGCGACCTGCTCCGGTGAGCCGACGAGGATGCGCTCCCGCTTCAGCTCGGCGAAGTCCTGGTCGTAGCGCTCGCCGGGCTGCCCCCAGCGGGCGTACGACTGATAGAGCGCCTCGAGCGCGCTGCGCATCCCCTCCTCGGCGCGGCGGGCGTCCGCCGCGACGTGCATCTCGCGGAACATCGGCACGCCGCCGTACGGCCGCCCGAGCTCCTCCAGCCTGGCTCGGTAGCCGGGCAGCGCGGCGCGGATGAAGGTCCGGGTGTGACGCCCACTCGCGATCCATGCATCGCCGTAGTCAGGCACCCCGGCAACGCCGTCGACGGTGTCGGAGCCGACCCAGATCGGCGGGCCGGGGACCTGTACCGGCTTGGGGCGGATCGTCACGTCCCGGAACGTGTAGTAGTCACCCGTGAATCGCGCCGGCTCGCCCTCCCAGAGCGCCCGTACGGCGTGGACCGCCTCCGCCAGGCGCCGGCCCCGTTCAGCGCGCGGGATACCGAAGCTCTCGAACTCCGCAGCGCGGTATCCCTTCCCGACACCGAGGATCAGTCGTCCACCGGTCATCACGTCGAGCAATGCGGCCGACTCGGCGGCCTCGACCGGGTGGGTGAAGGGAAGCAGGTAGACCGAGGTGCCGAGGTACGCGCCGGGCACCTCCGCCGAGAGCCGCGCGAGCAGCAGCAGCGGATGCAGCATCTGGTGGGACGGGCCGAGCACGTAGTGGTGAGCGGCGAACACCCCATCGAACCCGCTCTGCTGTGCCGTACGCGCCAAGCGGACCGCCAGGTCGAACGTGTCGGGACCGCTCATCGCACCGGGAAAGATCGGGCCGATGAAGACACCGAACTTCATCGCATCCCCTATCGTCGAGAGATCACTTCGACGCTACCGCACCATCGCGGTGGTGACGTGCCGCATTCGGTGAAGGGGAGCTGCAAATGGCGTCCGGTACGAACAGTGTGTCCCTCGCGTCCGTCTCCGGCGAGAGCGCTCAGCGGTTGATCGCAAGTGCCGCGCGGAAGGCGAGCGAGATCGGCAAGCCGATGTGCATCGCCGTCGTCGACCACGCCGGCATCCTGAAGGCGTTCCTGCGCATGGACGGGGCGCCGCTGCTCTCGGTAGGCATCTCGCAGGACAAGGCCTACACGGCGGCGTCCTTTGGCCTGGCGACCGACGGCTGGTACGACTTCATCAAGGACGACGCGCCGCTGCACACGGGCATCGTCCACACCCCGCGCCTGGTGGTGTTCGGTGGTGGCTTCCCACTCTTCGAGGACGGGCAGCTGATCGGCGGTATCGGGGTCAGCGGCGGCCATTACACCGACGACATGGAGGTCGCCAAGGCGGGCATGACGGACAACGGTTTCGCGGTGGACTAGGTCGGCTACTCGCGTCACCCGAAAGACCGGCCGACCCCTTCGCTGCTCGCGGCAGTCGACAACCTCGGGCCCGGTCGAGCGCCGGTCGGGGCGTTGAAAGATCGACCGACCCCTCGGTGGTCGAGCAGAGCCGAGACCACGGTCACACGAACGTCTCGACTGCGCTCGACCGACTTACGGTTGTGTCGCGCCCGACCGACGTGGGTTTGCCGCCGCCGTTTCGGATCAGACCACGGTGGACGAGCATCTAGCGACGTTTGCCTTTGCCCAGCTGGGAGAACGGCCTCAGCCGCGTCGGTTCAGGTGCCAATGCCTTGAACTTGGCCTTGCGTACAGCGCCGCGGTCACCGAACACTCCACGGGCGCGCACCATCACAATGCCGCCCTGGCTGCGCGGCACCTTGCGGATCGTCACCTTGGTGCCGCGGACCTGCGCGAGGCGCTGCAGGCCGCTCTTGGTGCGCAGCACCACGTCGTACCCGACGGCACCTGGCGCCTTCTTCCAGGAGGCGGTCACGACTTTGCCCTTGTGGCGTGCTGTCGCCTTGCCGGGCCGACCGGTGCGCTGCGGGGCTGGAGCGGTGAACGTGCCGATGACCCGCGGCGGCGTCTGCACTCCGTCGATCACGGTCTGCGCGAGGATGTCCCGCTTGCCCGCCGGACCGGCGGCGGGCCGGAACCGGATGGTGCCGCGCGCCTTGGAGGCGACGCCGAGCTGCCGGTAGATGCCGGCTCCGCGCTCGAACAGGACAGTCCGCTCGCCCGCTGCACCACCGCCGCGGTACCGCAGCGCCTGCTTCGCGCCCTTGCGCCGCACCGTGGCCGTCACCCGGTCTGCGTTGTCGCGCGTGGACGCGAGGCCGCCGAGCTGCGGTGACCCGGGCAGTGTCGTGACCGTGTAGCGGCCGGCGGGCCCGTTCTCCACGCCCACCCAGGTCACCTTGCCCTCGGGCTGGCGCAGGATCCGGATGCTCGACCCGCTCGTGAGGGTCTCGCCGCTCGTACGCACGACCTCGCCGCGCGGGCCGCGCACCTCGATGTGCGGCGCACCGCCGACCCCGTCGATCCGTACGTTCTTCGCCCTTTCGCCCTTGGCGACGGTGAAGCTCACGGTCGGAGCGCCCGCCGCGTTACGCAGCAGGTTGGAACCCGCGCGGACGTTCACCCAGTACCGGCTGGGCTTGCACCCGTCGACGAGCCAGATGGTGGGCCAGGTGTCGCCCCACCGGTACCCGGCGCCGGGATGGACGGTGCCGAACGGAGTGCCGATGGTGCCGCAGACGACGGCGCCGGTGCTGGTCACCCATGCGTCGACACCGAGCCCGCAGGCGAGGCCTGCGATGCACGCCTTGGCGTATCCGTGGGTGGTGAAAAGGCGTTTGCTCGCCGCCAGTTCCCCGTCGATGCCACCTTCCAGCGCCAGGCCGGGTACGACGACCCGTGCTTTGCCGCCGAACGCTGCGTAGTCGGGGTACGAGTACATGAAGTACGCGTTGCCGAGTGGGACCCGGCCGATCACGGGGGCCTTGACGCCGGCGCTGCCACCGAGGGCGACCGTGGTGGACACGAGCGTGCGTCCGCGAAGCGGCGCCAGGTCACCGCCCGCGTCCTCGGCGGTGAGCCGGTATGGCACCGACGGCGAGGGGAACACCATCAGCAGGGTGCCGGACACGTCGGTGAGGTCGGCGACACTGAGCCGCCCGCCGCCGCGCACCAGGGTCGGGTCGAGCCCGACCGCGAAGTTCACCTCGTCCAGGAACACTCCGGGGAACAGCTGCGGACGCGGGATCGGACCACCGAACACCAGCTTCCCCCCGGCGCTGCGGAACTTGCCGGCGCAGAACGCGATCCCGTTCTGGCTCGGGGGCGGGCTCAGGATGAACCCGCTCTTGCCGCTCACCGATCCCAGGTAGACGTTCGCCGTCGCCTTCCACCAGTTCTTCGGGCAGCCCGCGCTGGCATCCCCGGCGGCGTTGTAGGTGAAGGTGAGGTTCGACAGGCTGACGGCGCCGAGCTCGGCCTTCGGCACGGTGATGCTCAGCCGGTCGAACGAGAGACTGCGGTCGTTGCTGACGCGGAAGGAGGTGGCACCCGAGGGCGGTGACCCGCCGTACACCTTGAAGGCCGCGGGCAGCGCGATCCGTACGCCGAGTTCGGTGAACCGGTCCGCGTCGAAGCGTCTCATCGACACGGTGGCGGTGCCGGTGAGCGCGAACCCGCCGATCGACTTGATCGTCTTGCTGGCGTCGTAGCTGAACAGGTCGGCGCGGCCCTTGGGCGTGCCGATCGAGAGGGTCTGTGACTTCAGGTTCAGGTCCAACGCACTGGGGACCTTGATCGGGTACTTCCCGATCCGTACCACCGCGGCGGCCGAAACCACCCGCTGCAGCATGGGGTACACGACGATCGAGCCGTGCGCGACCGGGCGGAACTCCAGTCCGTTGATCTTGACGGGCTTGTCCGAGACCCACAGCTCGAGCGCTTTGGCCTTCGCCACGAACTCCGGGCACTTCGGATGGTTCTTCACGCACAAGGCCTTCTCGACTGCGGACAGACCCTGGGTGGCGAAGTATTCGTCCACGACACGGCGCTCGGCCGCCGGCACATCCTCGCGCCGGGTGACCTGCTCGAGGCAGCCCTGCGCCTCGACGATGCCGAAGACGACCTTCTTGGCGCAGCCGACGTAGACGGGGCCGGACACGTTGTCGACGTTCGGGATCTTGGGCGGTTTGCTGGTGCAGACCGCGGTCTCGGTCGCCTTCTTCTTGGTCTTCGCGGGCAGCGCCCCGCCCGCCACCACGAGCGGCTTGCTCGTCGTCGCTGTCGCCCCCGACGCGCTCACGACCGTCAGCTGTACGGTGCGCCGTCCCACCGACGTCGAACGCACCGTCAGGACCGGTTCCCCCGCTCCGCAGGTGACATCGGCGCGGCCGTCACCGTTGAGGTCCCACCGGTAGCTGCTGGCACCGCTCGAACCGCGCGCGTCGAGCACGGCGACGCCGAGCGCCTTGACAGGGGCCGGTGTGGGAAGCACCGCGACGACCTGTGGGACGTACCGGTCGAACGCGACGGAGTCGAATGCGATCCGCGCCGAAGCAGGATTCTCGGACTGGATCGCGAGGAAGGCGATGTCCGCGGCGGCCCGCTCGATCGAGGCCGACTCTCCAGGGAACGCCATGGCCTGCGCGAGACGCGCACCGCTGCGGTCGTACGCGATCAGCCGCCCGTTCGGCATCTCGAGGTAGGAGATCGCGACGCTCACCGAGCGCCGGGGTGACGCGAAAGCAGCAACTGTTCCGGAGGACGAACCGCGGCACCCCTCGGTGAGGGCGTAGTGCCAGGCGGCGTCCTCGAAGTCGACAACGACCCGGGGCGGACCGCAGTCGGTCGCGTCGGCGAGCGCGCGCGGCGCGCCGAGGTCCGCGGCTCGGCCGAAGCGGATCCCCTGCGCCGCGAACTGGTCGGTGAGCGTGGTTCCGTCCGGCAACGTGGTGAACCGGATCGTCGTGGAATCCGTAGCGGCCCGAGCCGGTTCCGCCGCGTCGGCAGCGCCCGCTGCGACGGCCGGCAGCAACGAGGCGCCCATCGCGAGAATCCCGGCGATCGCCGTGCAGAGTGCGCCGTTGCGCCCCGTCCGTGTCATGCCGCTCCCGTTCGACCCCCCAAGATCGTTCACGGGATGCTAGCGAAGGCACCGGCCTCCGCCCCTCGGTGTTTCCACGGAGATGTGCCGCCGCCCGACCGGCCGGGCCAGGTGCACCCTTCCCCGCGGTCCGCAGCTGCCGCGGTCAGAAGCTGCAGAGCACCTGCGGGCTCGCGATCACGGCCTCGGCTCCGTCCGGGTACCTTTGATCGCTCGAGTCGGGGTTGGTGGTGACGGCCTGGAACCTCAGCCGGAACACGCCACGCAGCGGCAGGCTCGTGGTCGCCGACTGGGTCAGGCCGAACGACTTCGAGTAGAGAACCTCGCGATCTGCCTCCACGGTGATGAGGGCGGTCGCCGAGACGTCCGAGTCGTCACCGAGCCCGATGCGGGTCTTGAGCGTGAGGCAGCGGCGGGTCAGGTTGTAGTCGATGAACCCGGTGGTTCCCCATCGGCTCCCGACGAGAGAGTGCTCGTACCGCACGGTATCGATCTTGGCCGTCTCGTCCGGCACGATGCCGTTGAAGTCGCGGTTCTCGACTTCGGCGAGGTTCAGCCACCGATACACCGTGACCAGGACCTTTTTGCTGACACCCTGCCCCACCTTGCCGACCGCGGGGACGACGACGCGGTAGTGCCGGGCATGCATGGTCGTGGGCTTGTCGGTGAAGCGGTACTTGCCGTTCGGCTTGACCTTGACGGTCGCCTGCGAGCGCCAGCCCTTCTTGCCGACGGCGCGCTGCTGCAGCGTGGCGCGTACACCTGCCGCGCGCTTCGCGGGCCCGACCTCACCCTTGATCGTGACCTTGCTGCCGAGTACGAGCTCCGCCGTGCTCGCGTTGACCGACACGACGAAGTGCGGCTTGGCCTGCTGCGCCGCCTGGTGTACGGCATGGTCTGGCAGCTGCGTGGCACTGTCGGCTGCGCCGGCGGGACCGGCTGCGACCGGCAGCACGGCCGTCGAGACGAGCGCCGCGGTGGTCAGGACGATTCTGGCGCGCATGATTCGGTACCCCGCTCCTGCCGGCGTGTCCGGCGGGAGGCACCCTAGACCGATGGCGGGTCGAACGGAAGATCAATCGGCCCGTTCATCGTCGCCCGACCGTCGAGGCCTGCGCCGGCCGGTACGGGCCGAGGCGGGTCAGGCGGTGGCGACTGTCGCATCCGGTGGGCGTACCGGACGGCCGTCGGCGTCGAGCTGGGCACCGAGGCCGCGGAGCACGAACGTCGTCGTCGCCTCGATCGCCCGGTCCAAGGCGCGACCCCGCAGATCGACGGTGGACCGCCCCGAGATCGAGGCCACCACGAGGGGCAGCATCACCTCGAGGTCGTCGCCCGGCAGGTCACCCGCCTGCACCGCCCGCTCCAGGATGTCCCGGAGCGCCGCGATGAGCGGGGCCGCGTGCTCGGCCATCCGCCGGTGCCCGCTCTCGCTGAGCACGGCACGCAATGAGCTCATCTGCATGTGCTGGCTCGACAGTTCGCGCAACTGCATCCGGATGAAGACGCGCAGCTCCTCCACGGCCGTCGCGGCGCGCCGCAAGGCCGTGGAGAGCCGACGCTGGTAGTCCTCGCTCTGCTGCTCCGCCCACGCGAGCAGCAGTTCTTCCTTGTCCGGGTAGTAGTTGTAGATCACCGTACGACCGACCCCGGCGGCGGCCGCGATCTCCGCAAGCGTGATCGAGTCGTACCCCTGTTCGGCGACGAGCTGCTCCAGGGCCGCGAAGATGCGCGCCCTGGTCTTGCGTCGGTGCTCCTCGAGCGAACTCCCAATGATCTTCGGCATCGTCCTTCGACCCTACCCGGCGGTGTGCGGCTGTAGTACGCGATCCGCGCCGCTCAGTGCTCCTGCGCCTCGCGCGGGGTGATGCCGAGTGCCGCGCAGGCGTCGTAGTACATGCGGGTGATCTCGACCCGGACCTGTGCCCGTTCGGTGAGCGGCTCGCTCCACGGCACGCGGACCGTGGTGTCCTTGCCGTCGATCTTGGCGAGGAAGTCGAGCCCGGCACCGTCCATGCCGCTCATCTCCGCCTCCGTCGCGTCCGGCTGACCGCCGAGCGACTTGACGATCAGCAGCGAGTCCTCGGTGTGGTCGAGGTTCATGTGATCGCGTACCGCCGCGATCACCTGCTCCGAGAACGGGTTCTCCGTATTCGTGGTGCTCACGCCTGCTCCTCCGTGGTGATCCGCTTCTCGTTGATGATGGTGCGCATCTCGATCTCGCCGTTGCGCACCCACTGCCAGGTCCGGCAGCGGTTGTTCCCGTCGTCGGAGAGCACGATCAGCTCGTAGAGCCGCAGATCGGTGCCCTTCTCCTTGTAGATCCACGACAGGTAGATGGTGTTCTCGTCGACGCCCCAGGTCCACCCGTCGATCCGGTCGGTGTCGAACCGGATGCGGCCGAAACCGTCGTACTTGGCGGGGAACTCGTGGACCTCCTTGCGCCCGTCCGGCCAGGTGTAGCGATTGACCTGGTAGTACTCGTAGTCCTTGCCCTCCGGGAAGGAGCAGGTCAGGTGGGAGGCGTGCTGGTCGATGATCTGACCGTTCGGGTCCAGGTAGATGTAGGTGCCCTCCCAGTCGCCCTCGTGCTTGGCGAGCAGGGGCATACCCTCGCGGATTCCCATGGTTCACTTCCTTCGCTGGTGCGGGCGTGCTGTTCTCAGGTGCGATACCACCACGGATCCGGGTCCGTGGCGTGGTTGGTCATGACGGTCTGCTTGCGCACGAACCGGCGGATGGACGCGGCGCCCATGCGCGAGCCGCCAAGCCCGCTGAGGCCGAAGGAGTTCTTCTCCCCGTCGTGGATGAAGGCGGTCAGCCCCGCATCGTTGACGCTGACGGCACCGACGGCGAGCCGCCCCGCGACCGCTTCGGCATCGGGCTCGGGACCGAACACCGCTCCCGACAACCCGTACTCCGAGTCGTTGGCGAGCGCGACGGCCTCCTCGACGCTGCGGTACGCCATGACGGGAAGGACGGGGCCGAAGGTCTCCTCGCGCATCACGGCCATGGTGTGGTCGACGCCGGTGAGCACGGTCGGGCGTACCCACCAGCCGCCGCCGTGGCGCTCCACGCTGCCGCCGGTCCGGACGGTCGCGCCCTTCGCGACAGCGTCCGCGAGATGTGACTCGACGACCCGGGCCTGCGCCGGGTCGATCAGCGGCCCGAGCTCGCCGTCGGCGAGTCCGGGCCAGGCCAGCCGCACCTTCTCGGCCTTCGTGACGAGCAGGTCGACCAGCTCGTCATGGTGTGCTGCGTCGACGTAGACGCGTTCGATGGACAGGCAGGACTGTCCGGCGTTCGCGGTCCCGCCCCACAGCAGGGCCGAGCTCGCGCGGTCCAGGTCGGCGCCCGGCAGGACGATCGCGGGATCCTTGCCACCAAGCTCGAGGAACGCCGGGATGAAGGCGGCAGCGGCGGCCGCGCCGACGAGGCGTCCGGTCGGCACCGAACCGGTGAAGCAGACCAGGTCGACGAGCCCGATCAGCGCCGCGCCGGTCTCCCCGGCTCCTTCGACGAGCTCCAGAACGCCGGAGAGCTCGGGAACCTCCGCGACGGTGCGCCGCAGCGGTGCGATGAATCGCGGCGTCACCTCGCTCGGCTTGGCGAGCACGGCGCAGCCGGCGGCGAGCGCCGGGATGGCGTCGATGAGCCCCAGCAGGAGCGGGAAGTTCCAGGGGCTGATGACTCCCACGAGGTCGTACGGCCGGCTGGTCGTGAGCAGGTCGATCCCGGGCACCGCCGTCGTGCCGGTGGCCGGGGCGAGCAGTTCCTCGGCGCTCGCCGCCCAGCGACGCGCCATTCCGGCGACCTGCTGGACCTCCATGACCGACTCGGTGCGCCGTCCGGTGTCGGCGACGAGGGCGGCGGTGAGCTCGTCTGCGTGTGCCTCGATGCGATCGGCCCACGACCGCAGCACGTCCCCGCGCCCGGCGAAGCCGAGGTCCTGCCAGGCCGGGGCTGCGGCGCGCAGCCGCGTCGCGGTGACCGCGAGCTCGGCAGGGTCCGGCGGCGTCAGCGAACGCTCCACCTCCCCGGTGCGCGGATCGTGCACGGCGGTCATGACAGCACTCCCGCCTGCTGCAACCGGTCGATGACGTTCCGCTGGCGGGCGGCGAAGAAGGCCCGGTCCGGCTGGGAGTCGGCGAGCGCGTTGGGCCGCTCCACGTCGTGCCGTCCGTACTCCTGCGCCCAGAGCGCGGACTTGGTGCGCGCCAGCAGGTTCCCCATGCCGGGACGGGTACGCGCACGCCGGATCGTGCCCAGGTCGAGCTCGGCGGCAGCGTTGACGCTCTCCCCCGCCCCCGCTCGGGCGAGCACCCGCCCGAGGTGGTCGATGAGCTCGGACCCACCGTCGGTGGAGTCGCCGGCCAGGTCCGTCCCGCGGATCCCGGCCGAGTTGGCAGACACCACGTAGGCGAGGTTCTCGATCGCGCGGGCCCGTCGGGCGACCGCCTTCGGCATGAGCTCGGGGCTGGTGGCCTCGCTCGAGGAGTGGACGAACACTTCGGCACCGCGCAGCGCCAGCGCGCGGGCGAGCTCGGGGTAGAGGATCTCCTCGCTGGCGATGGCTGCTAGTACCCCGAGTTCGGTACGCGCCACCGGCAGCACGGCGTCGATGCCGTACGCGTCGAGGTAGCGGTCCCAGTAGTCGTACGGGCTGGGCGAGAACAGCGAGTGCAGCCGGCGGTAGCGCAGCACCACGTCACCATTCGGCCCCAGCACGACGCTCGCCTGGAAGTAGGTGTCCGGGAAATGGGTGTCGGTCTCGTACGCGTTCACGGCGAGGAAGACGCCCGCGCGCTGCGCGATCGCGGCGAGCTGCTCGTACTCCGGGCCGTCCGGGGCGAGCGCCGCCTTGCCGGCCCATTCCGGGATCGTGCCGCCCATCGGGAACCCGGTGAGCACGTACTCCGGGAGCACCACCAGCCGGCACTGCGGACCGTGCCACTGCAGCGCGGCCTGCACCTGCCGGCCGATCCGCGAGATGGACGCGTTGATCGACGCGCGCGCCTGCTCGGGACCCAGCGGCGCGACGGCGTGCGTCGTCACCTGCAGGGCGAGAGCGGTGTAGGCAGGGGCGGTCGCCGTGCTCGCCTCGCCCGGTACAGCCACTGTGCGGGCCTCCCCTGCCTCGGTCGCCGGTCAGACGCGGTGCAGTACACCAGGATGACGACACTCTGTCAACAAACTATACGACGACCAGTCGTAAAAGCCACGGGAGTGCAGCAGGGCCGCCGTGTGCGTCGAATGGTATCTGGCGCTCCCGTGTTCCCGTTCATGGAACGAGTACGCTCCCAACGGAACAACCCGACACGTCTTGGTCGGGTGCCCATGAACATCGACATGGAGGAGCCGGGCGATGCAGGAACTGAAGGACAAGGTCGCCGTCGTCACGGGCGCCAGCCGGGGCCTCGGTGAGGCGATGGCCGTCGGGTTCGCCCGCGCGGGCGCCACCGTCGTGCTCGGTGCACGTACGGCAGCGGACCTGGATCGGGTCGCCGAGCGGTGCCGGGAGGCGGGTGCCACGGACGTGGAGGTCCTCGTCACCGACGTGGCCGTGGAGGACGACGTCGAGCGCCTCGCCCAGACCGCCGTGGACCGGTTCGGCCGACTGGACGTGTTCGTGGCCAATGCGGCGACCTCCTACGGGATGCTCACCGACAAGCGGTACACGGACCTGCCGTCGTACGACCTCGACATCGTCGAGACGATGTTCCGCGTCAACGCCATCGGGATGTGGCTGTGCATGAAGGCGGCACTCCCCCGCATGGCGCAGGGCGGGTCCTTCATCGCGATCGGGTCGGAGACCGGGAAGATGGCGCGCGCCGGCTCCGGCGTCTACGCGGTCACCAAGGCGACGGTCGACGTGTTCGTCGCGATCGCCTCCGGGGAGATGGCGGAGCAGGGCGTACGCGTCAACACGCTCATGCCGGGCGGCATGGTCGACACCCAGCTGTTCGGGCCGAACGGCATGCCGGAGTACCTCAAGGCGCTGCCGGTCAGCACGACCGACACCGACATCATCGTGCCGGCGGCCGTGTGGCTCGCCTCCGACGACAGCGCCGACATCACCGGGGCCGCGCTGTCGGGGCGCGAGTTCAACTCGGTCGGGGCGGACGGCATCCGGGCCCGCCTCACCGCTGCGCAGACCACGCCGCCGATGCCCACCAGCGGCACCGTCTGAGACCCGCGACGCGATCTCGAGAACTGTGGCAGGACTCCGTTAGGAGCGGAGTCCTGCCACAGTCACTCCGATCGACTTGCGCAGGGGTCGCGACCGTGCGCGACCGACGACGCGGGTCGAGTCAGCTGCGAGAGCCGCGCTTGCGAGCCGCTGCGGCGCCGCCACCGATCGCCAGCACGACCGCGACCGCGATGACGATCCACACCACCGGGCTGACTCCGGAGCCGGAGTCAGCGCTCGTCGCGGCGACGTCGCTCGCCGTCGCCTCCGGGTTCACGACCTCACCGGGCGTACCTGTCGCATCCGGCGTGGTCGGGTCGGTCGCTGTGGCCGACGGCGTCTCGCTCGTCGGGCCGGACGGCGACGCGACCGGAGCGTCCGGAACCTGGGCCTCGACCGTCTGCCCCTTGAACATCACCGGGGCGTACGCCTCCTGCGTGCGGTCGGCGCCCTGGCCGACCCGGCTGGTCATGACCGCGCAGCCGACCTTCATGCAGTCGGTGTTCCCGAACTCGGCGACGACCTTCAGGTCGGTCTCGAAGGTGCCGTCCGGCTTGATGTCGACCATCCCGAAGTTCCCCATGTCGCACGCGCCCCCGGCCGGCTTGGACGGGTCGCAGAACGCCACGAAGACCTGGATGTCGGTCTTGAAGCCGGCGCCGGTGACGTGGAGCTTGTCACCCTTCGGGTTCACGCCGGTCGTCTTGCTGACTTCGATCGACGTCGCTGCCTGCGCGGGCGCGGCCATCCAGAGCCCGGCCGACACGGCAAGGAGCAGGGCGGTGAGGATGCCGACAGCGCGGTGCCGCCGTGGTGTACGAGTCATCTGCTGCTTCTCCTGTAGGGCTCGACTCCTGAGATGGATGCATCGCGCGCGCGGAAGGTTCCCCGCCCGCGGCAGTCGCTCCGGCGGCTTCCCGACTGGCGGTGCGGACTGCGTGGGTGGCACCCTAGGGCACGAACGGCTGGTTGCGACAGATTGTCGTGACGACACGTCACGAACATCTTGACAAGCTGTCGTAAAGAGCAGCATCATCGCCTCGAGGTACGCCCGTGCCGAGCGCCCTCGGCCCGCGTCAGTACAGGCCATCGACACACCGCCCGCGCCCGCGGGCCAGACCAGCCATGGAGCGAACATGACCGCACGGACCACCGAGGTCGCACCGGCCCCTGAGAACGAGACCTTCTCGGCGAAGATGAAGCGTCAGACCTGGGTCGACCACGACGACGCCGAGTACACCGGCTACATGCAGGCGCTGCTCGGCGGCGAGCTGACCAAGGAGGAGTACGCCGACATGGTGGCGCAGCACTACTACGCCTACCTGGTCATCGAGGACGCCGCCAAGCAGCTCAAGGACGACCCGGTCGCCGGGCCGTTCATCAACGAGGGCCTGCACCGCCTCGAGGCGCTGGAGGCCGACCTCGAGTACCTGCTCGGCGCCGACTGGCGCGAGAAGATCAAGCCGAACGCCGGGACCGAGGAGTACGTCGCGCGCCTCAAGGAGGTCTGCTACACCTCGCCGGGTGCCTTCGTGGCCCACCACTACACCCGCTACCTGGGCGACCTGTCGGGCGGTCAGATCATCCGCGCCGCGACGATCCGCGCGTTCGACCTGAAGGACAACGAGGGCGTGCAGTTCTACGTCTTCCCGCAGATCCCCGACTACAAGGCCTTCAAGATCGACTACCGCGATGCTCTCGACGCCGCTCCGTGGAGCGACGAGGAGCAGCAGGAGGTGATCGACGAGGTCCTCGTGGCGTACCGCCTCAACACCAAGGTGCTCGTCGACTGCGGCCGTGCCTCCAAGACCCTGCAGGCCAAGAACAAGGCGGACTGACATCACCACCACCACTGCGACCGCATCGGTCACGACCGGCTCGCCGCCGGTGCTCGTGACCGACGTCCGTCCTGCGTGCGACGACCCCGGGCGCCTGCTCGGGGTCGTCCCGCGTGGACGGGAGACCCTCGCCGAGTACCTCGCGGGCGGCGGCTACCGGACGCTGCCGGACGCGGAGGCGATCCTCGACCTGGCCGCGGCGGCCGGACTCGATGGACGGGGCGGTGCCGGCTTCCCGCTGGCACGCAAGCTGCGGGCCGTCGCCGAGGGTGAGGGTCCGCGCGTGGTGGTGGCCAACGGCGAGGAGGGCGAGCCGGCCAGCGTCAAGGACCGGTGGGTGATGCGGCACCGCCCGCACCTGGTCCTCGACGGGCTGCGCATCGCCGCCCACGCGGTGGACGCGGACACCTTGATCCTCTACGTGTCCGACGAGCTGTCGGCGACGTCGCTGCAGGACGCGCTCGACGAGCTCGGAGGTGTCGCCGGCTGGGAGCGCTCGCTCCCCCGCCTGGTCCGCGTCGATGCCGCCTACGTCGCGGGCGAGGAGACCTCCGTGGTCCGCGCCATCGACGGTGGCGAGCCCAAGCCGACGCTCAAGCCGCCGCGGCCCTTCGAGAAGGGCGTCGCCGGACGGCCGACCGCCGTCAGCAACGTGGAGTCGCTCGCCCGGCTCGCGCTCGCTCTCGATCCCGACGTGGGGTCACAGGCGGCACGCAGCCTGCTCACGACGGTCATCGACGGCGCCGGCGCGAGCCTGCTCGAGGTTCCCGTGACGGCCACCGTGGGCGACCTGCTCGCGGCGCGCCGCCCGGCCGGGGCTCCCGCTCCGATAGCCGTCGTCATGGGCGGGTTCGCCGGCGGCATCTGGCCGCCGTCGATCCTCGGCGCGACCCTCGAGCGGGCGCAGTTGCGCGAGCTGGGCGCTGGGCTCGGCTGCGGCTCGATCATCGCGGTCGAACCCGGTGACTGCGTGGTGGCCGTCGTGACCGACATCGCCTCGTACCTCGCCGGGCAGAGCTCGGGACAGTGCGGGATCTGCGTCGTCGGTACCGGGGTGGTCGCCGAACAGCTCACCGCGATCGCGCACGGCACCGCCGACGACGAGCTGCTGAGCAAGCTGACCCGGCGCGTGTCGATGATGCGCGGGCGTGGCAACTGCGCGCTCCCGGACGCCGTCTCCGACCTCGTCCGCACCCTGTTCGAGAACTTCCCGGAGCAGGTGACCGCGCACCTGGAGGGACGCTGCGCGGTGTGCGCCTCCCGCGTGCCCGAGCAGCCCGCCAAGCGCACCCGGTTCCAGGTCGCACCCGACCCCGGGAGCAGCACCTGACCATCGAAAGTTCGATTCGCCGTCCCGGCCACCTCGCGAGACTCGTGACGTCGGCCGCGGCCGGACCCGCAGCACGCTGCACGACCCGCACGATCACCACAACCTGAACCATCCTGAACACCCGTACCGAGGAGACCACACGATGAAGGCCCGGATCGACGCCAGCCGCTGCGAAGCCCGCGGGTACTGCGCGAAGTACGCACCCGGCGTGTTCGAGCTCGACGACGACGGCTACGGCCGGGCGCTGTTCGACGGCGACATCCCCGCCGAGCTCGAGGCCGACGCGCGCATGGCCTTCGACGCCTGCCCGGAGCAGGCGGTCGTCCTCTCCGACTGACCGCCGCCCCTACCTGATCGGAGACGACCGATGGAACTGCACCCTGGCCCGGCCGCCCGCAAGCCGATCGGCAAGAAGGACATCGAGCGCTACCTCACGCACGTGAACAGCGAGCGGGAAGCCGCTGCGCTCTACCGCGGTCTCGCCGCCCTCTCGGGCCGCAAGCGCCGCGAGGCGTTCGAGGAGCTGGCGGAGATCGAGGACCGGCACGCCGCGTTCTGGGTCGAGCAGCTGCGCCAGGCCGGTGTCACGGCACCGGCCGCCGAGGACCACCGGCTCAGCCCGCGCACCGTGCAGCTGCTGCGCACCGCCCGCCGCCACTCCACCGACCTGGTGCTGCCGGTGATCGAGCGCGACGAGCGCGAGGGGATGAACGCGTACCTCGACGACCCCGACGCCCCGGAGCACTTCGTCTTCGAGGAGGAGGCGCACGCCGAGCTGCTCGGCGACATGCTGCGTGACGTCCACGCCGACGAGTCCGGCGAGGTGTGGCACCGGGCGGACAAGTCGGGAACGCTGCGCGCCACGATCTTCGGGGTGAACGACGGTCTGGTCAGCAACACCGCGCTGGTGATGGGCTTCGCCGGCGCCGCGACCGACAACAAGACGGTGCTGCTCGCCGGGCTGTCCGGGCTGCTGGCCGGTGCGTTCTCGATGGGTGCCGGCGAGTACATCTCGATGGCCAACCAGCGCGAGGCGTACGAGCGCGAGATCGCGATCGAGCGGGACGAGATCGAGTTCCTGCCCGAGGACGAGCTGCGCGAGCTCGAGCTGATCTACCGCGCCAAGGGCATGGACGAGGTCGAGGCGCACGACATCGCGACCCGCGTCATGAGCGACAAGGACGTGGCCCTCGACACCATGGTGCGCGAGGAGCTCGGCCTGGACCCCGACGACCTCGGCTCCCCCTGGAAGGCTGCGGGATCGAGCTTCGTCGCCTTCGCCCTGGGCGCGATCATCGTCGTGATCCCGTACCTGTTCCTGGGCGGGAACGCGGCGCTGGTGCTCGGCGTGAGCCTCGCGCTGCTGGCGATGGTCGCGGTGGGCGTGGTCATGGCCAACCTCAACGGCCGGCCGGTGCTGCGCTCGGTCGTCCGGCAGCTCGTCGTCGGGGTGGCGGCAGCGGGCACGACCTACCTGCTTGGAACGTTGCTCGGTTCAGCACTGGGCTGACCGCCCGACACAACTGCGGAACACTGTTCCATTTTGACCGTCAGTTGCCTAGGGTCAGCACAGGCGACAATCGCAGCGGGCCGCGCCGGCGGTCCACGACACGGAGGGAGTCAGGCGGATGCTCCAGTTCCTGCTGCGGCGCCTCGCCAGCATGGTGCTGGTCATCTTCCTGATGCTCACCGGGATGTTCGTGCTGCTGCATCTCGCCCCGAGCAGCCCGGTCAACTCGCTGCCGCCCGCCGTCGCCGCCGACCCGGAGGCGGTGCAGGCGTACCTCGCTGCACACGGCCTCGACCAGCCGCTGGTGATCCAGTACTTGAACTACCTCAAGGGTGTGGTCACGCTCGACTTCGGCACGTCGATCTACGACGGCACGTCGGTGTCCGCCCAGATCGCCGACCACCTGCCGATCTCCCTCGAGCTCGGCCTGCTGGCGGCGCTCGTCTCGATGCTGCCGGGGTTCCTGCTGGGGGCCTGGACCGCCGTGCACAAGGGCGACAAGATCGACTCCGTCTCGCGGGTCTTCACCGTGCTCACGCTGTCGGTGCCCGCGTACTGGCTGGCGGTCGTCAGCCTGGTGCTGCTGGGACAGCAGTTCCCGCAGCTGCTGCCGAACGCGGGCGGCTTCGTGAAGTTCACCGAGGATCCGGCGGCCAACCTGCAGGTCATGATCCTGCCCGCAATCGTGCTCGGCCTGTCGACCTTCGCGCTCATCGCCCGCTCGCTGCGGGCCTCCCTGGTGGACGTGCTGGGGAGTGACTACGTCGCGTTCGCGCGCGGGATGGGGATGAGCCAGGGCCGCCTGCTGCGCAAGGTCGCGGTACGCAACGCGGTGATCCCGACGCTCACCATCATGGGCGTGCTGCTCGCCAGCCTCGTCTCGGGGACCGTGCTCGTGGAGAGCGTCTTCCAGATCCCGGGCCTCGGGCAGCTGATGGTCACCGCGTTCCTGCGCCAGGACTACCCGCTCGCGCTCGGCGCCTCCATCGCGACCGCCGTGATCTTCCTGCTGCTCAACCTCGTGATCGACGCGCTCTACTACGTCGTCGACCCGCGGGTGCGGATGCAGCTGAAGACGTCCAAGTCCGCACGACTCCGGCCGGCGATGGCATGACGACCACTGTGACGAGCATCGAGCCCGCTCCCGTGAGCCCGCTCGCGGCGCCCGCCCCCAAGCGCTGGCACCGCGTCCGGGAATGGCGTGCGGCCATCCAGGGCTTCGCGAGCTGGCTGGGCGTCGGCTGCCTGGCCTTCTTCCTGCTGATCGCGACCGTGGGACGGATCGGGCGCGACCCCGAGGCACTCGTCACCCTCGGGGCCGAGGCACCCTCGCTCGCCCACTGGTTCGGGACCGACAACCTGGGCCGCGACGTGTTCGCGCGTACGGCGTCCGGCGCCTGGACCTCGCTGCTGATCAGCCTGTCGTGCATCCTGCTCGCGGTGCTGATCGCAGTGCCGCTCGGCATGTGGGCCGGCTGGCGTCACGGCAAGCGGACCGACGACATCATCATGCGCGGCCTGGAGACGATGCAGGCGCTGCCGATGTTCATCTTCGTGATGTTCATCATCATGCTCGTCGGGTCCAAGCCGATCGACATCGGACCGTTCACGATCGGCATGGAACCGCGCATCGCCGTCTGCCTGGCGCTGGGTTTCGTGCCGTTCTTCGCCCGCATCGCCCGCGCCGGGACGCTCGTCGAGATGCAGGAGGACTACGTCGCCGGGCTGCAGGTCATCGGCGTCAAGCAGCGGCGCATCCTCACGCGCGAGATCTACGTCAACGTCATGCCCTCGGTGTGGGTGCAGTGCTTCCTCGGGATCGCGATCGCGATCTTCGCCGAGGGCGGGCTCAGCTTCCTCGGGCTGGGCGTCGCGCCGCCGCAGGCCACCCTCGGCAACCTGATCGCCGAGGCCGGCTCACAGATCATCGGCGGTGCCTGGTGGTACGCCATCTTCCCCGGACTGGTCATGGTGATCGGGATCCTGGGATTCAACCTCGTCGGTGACGCGTTCAACGACAACGTCCTCGGCTCCCGAGGCGAAGCAGAGAGGGCCTGACCGTTGACCTCGTACGATCCACTCCCCCACCCGGGCATGGCGCAGCTGTCCCGCCGCCGGTTCCTGGGACTGTCCGTGCTCGCGGCCGCCGCCGGCGGGACGCTGCTGAGCGCGTGCAGCTCGGAGGACGTCGCCAGCCGTGTCGCCAGCCGCCACAAGGACGGCATCCTGCAGGTCGGGGTCGCCTCGGCTCCGAGCAACATCAACCCGCTCGACTCCGGTTCGGAGGTGACCCGCTGGATCAGCGAACCGGTCGTCGAGTCGCTCTACACGTACGACGACTCGCTCGCCTCCGTGCCGTTGCTCGCCGACGGTGAGCCGGAGCTGTCCAAGGACAAGCTCACCTGGACCATCCGGCTGCGCCAGGACATCACCTGGCAGAACGGCGACCCGCTCACCGCGGACGACGTCGTGGCCACCCTGGCCCACGTCACCGACCTGTCGGCCGGCAGCGAGTGGGTCACCTACTTCATCGGCTACGTGCAGAAGTTCCACGCGGTCGACGAGCACACCGTCGCCATCGTCACCACCAAGCCGTACGGCCTGATGCGCTCGCACCTGACGAACCTGCCGATCGTCCACAAGGACTACGTCGCCAGCAAGAACCAGATCATGGGCACCGGCCCGTACAAGCTGGACAGCTTCGTGCCGGGCCAGTCGTTCGTCACGTCCCGGTACGACGGGTACCACGGTGACAAGCCGGCGTTCAACGGCATCACCTTCACCGTGTTCCAGGACGGCTCCACGCGGGAGATCAGCCTCAAGCAGGGCAAGATCGACCTGATCACGTCCGTGCCGTACCGCGACCTGAACGCGATGAAGAACGAGTCGGGGCTCACCGTGCAGGTGTCCGAGTCGCCGCTCGACATCCTCACCTACGTGCTGATGACCCGCGAACCGTTCAACGACGACAACTTCCGCCGCGCCGTCGCCGTGTCGATGGACCGCGCCGGCGTCGTCGAGAAGGTGTTCGGGGGTGAGGCCACCACCGGCCAGGGCCCGATCGGACCGGCCGAGCTGGGCTGGGACCCGAGCCTGCAGGAGTTCCCGGCGACGCCGGACTACGAACTGGCGAAGTCGTTGCTCGCCAAGGCGAGCACCACCCGCCGCGACTTCGTGATGACGATCGGCGCCAACCAGACCTCCAAGGACGTCGCGCAGGTCCTCGCGGCCGGGTGGTCGCAGATCGGGCTGAAGGTCACCATCGAGCAGCTCGCGGGCGGACCGTGGTCGAACAAGTGGCTCGGCCGCGACTACGACATGCTGATGAACATGTTCCAGAGCGGATTCACCTCCGGGCCCGCGAACTACATGACGCTCGCCCCGGCCGACTCCACGAACGTGCTGTCGTGCGGCTACCACAACGAGGAGGTCAACAAGCTCATCGCCGTGGTGTGGCAGACCTTCGACGACGCGGAGCGGGAGGACGCCCTCAAGAAGGTGAACCGGATCCTGGCCGAGGACGCCGTGATCTTCCCGCCCGCGTACCCCCGGCTGGCGCTGGCACGCCGCAACGAGATCACGCCGGTCGACGAGCAGATGCTGCGGGTGAGCCGGATCGAGTTCCAGAACCTGAAGTTCGCGACGAGCGGGTGACGGGCTGCTGTGACCGCTGAGCTCTCCCACGCCGCCCGCGCCTCCGGCGCAGCCGTCGACGACCCACTGCTGACGGTCGCCGATCTGTCCGTGCGCTACGGACGCACGACGGCCGTCAACGATGTCTCGTTCGAGGTCGCCCGGGGAGAGATCTTCGGACTGGTCGGTGAGTCGGGCAGTGGCAAGAGCAGCGTCTGCGGCGCACTCGCCCGGCTGCTACCCCGCTCGGCGCAGCTGACCGGTGCGGTCCAGTTCGAGGGAAAGAACCTCGTCGCCCTGCCGGAGAAGGCGATGCGACGAGTACGCGGCCGGCGGGTCGCGCTCGTGCCGCAGCAGCCGATGACCTCGCTGTCGCCGACGTCCACCATCGGGCGGCAGATGCAGTGGTACCTCGGCGATCAGCTCGAGAACCGCGAGGTGCGCGAGACGCTCGCGGCGATCGGCCTGCGCCCGGTCCTGGACCGTTCGGCGAACCTGCCGATGGGATTCTCCGGCGGCCAACTGCAGCGGCTGCTCATCGCGATCGCGTCCTTGTCGCACAAGCCGTCGCTGCTGCTGGCCGACGAACCGACGACGACGCTCGACGCGACCGTCCAGGCGCAGGTGCTGCGGCTGCTGCTCGAGCTGCGCGAGCGGCTCGACCTGTCGATCGTGTACGTCTCGCACGACCTGGCGGTGATCGCGCAGGTCTGCGACCGGGTGGGTGTCATGTACGGCGGCCGGCTCGTCGAGGTCGCCACGGTGCAGGAACTTTTCACGGCGCCGCGCCACCCGTACACCCAGGCGCTGATGTCGGCCATGCCGTCCCGCAGCCAGCGAGGGGAACGGCTGCGCGCGATCCCCGGGAGCGCGTCGGGAGCCAACCGGCTGCCCGGGTGCCCGTTCGCGCCGCGGTGCACGCGCGCGCTCGAGGTCTGCCACCGGATCATGCCCGCGGCGGAGCAGATCGGCGGGTCGATGGTGCGGTGCCACAACCCGGAGGTTGGCCCGTGAGTGAGCGAGGAGAGAGCCGCCCCCGTGCGAGGCTCGAGTCGGCGAGTGGGGCGGCGAGCGCCGCAGCGAGCGAACCGGAGGCACTGAGCGAGCGAGGAGTGAGCCGCCCCCGTGCGAGGCTCGAGTCGGCGAGCCCCGCAGCGAGCGGACCGGAAATACCGTGAGCGGGCGGACCGGAGGCACGACCATGTTGCAGGTGTCGGGGCTGCGCAAGCACTTCGAGCTGGCGGCCGGGCACGTCGGCAAGGACCCGGTCGTCGTGCGTGCCGTCGAGGACGTGTCCTTCGCGATCGACAAGGGCGAGACGCTCACGATCGTCGGCGAGTCCGGCTGTGGGAAGTCGACGATCGCCAAGATGCTGGTGGGGTTGGTGGCCCCGACCGCCGGCACGGTCGAGGTCGCCGGGCGCATGCTCAGCCCGGACCGTACGCAGGACGACCGCCGGCTCATCCAGCTGGTGTCGCAGAACCCGTGGTCCGCGTTGAACCGCCGGCGCACGCTGCGGCACGCCCTCGAGCAGCCGCTGCTGGCGCACGGGATCGGACGTACCAAGGCCGACCGCGCCCGGCTGGTGGGCGAGATGGTCGAGCGGGTCGGGCTGACCGACCGCCACCTCGGCCAGCTGCCCGCGGGTGTGAGCGGCGGCGAGCTGGCGCGCGCGGTGCTCGCCCGGGCGCTGCTGCTCTCGCCGCAGGTGCTCGTGCTCGACGAGCCGACCGCGAGCCTGGACGTCAGCGTCAAGGCGACGGTCGTCAACCTGCTGCTCGACCTGCGCGCCGAGCTCGGCCTGTCGATGGTGCTCATCACCCACGAGCTGGACATCGCCCGCAAGCTCGCCGACAAGTCCGCGGTCATGTACCTGGGGCGGATCGTCGAGCAGGGCAGCGGCGAGCAGGTCTTCGACGAGCCACGCCACCCGTACACCCGGATGCTGCTCGCGAGCATGCCGGTGGCCGACCCGGAGCACCGCCGGCTGCCGGAGGGGCTCGGCGAGGTCGCGTCCGCGATCGCACCACCACCCGGGTGCGCGTACCACCCGCGCTGCGCGTACGCGGAGGCGATCTGCGGCACGGCGGTGCCGGAGCTGTTGCTGCAGGGCGACCGGATGCTCGCCTGCCACCGGGCGGACGAGCTCGGGCTGCCGTCCGAGGTGGCCGCGGCCCACGCGGCGGCGGGCGTACCCCTGCCGCTGCACGCGTCCTCCCCCGCCGACCCGCAGCGCGCGACCGGCGGGAGGCAGGCGTACGACGACCCATCGGATGCACCGGTGCCGGTGCCGGAGAGGACGAAGACGTGAACGATCCCGCGAGCTGGGGCCCGCGCCAGCACCTGGACGCCCTTGCCCGGCTGCGCGCCGCGACCGACGGCACCCCGACGACGGTGTGGTGGACCGGAGACGTCTACACCTGGGGCCCGGGCGAGAGCAACACGCGGGTCTTCGGCTTCGAGGGCCTCAACGTGGGTCGCATCGTGGCGGTCGAGGGTGGCTACGAGCTGCTCGCGCGGGAGTGCGCCTTCTACCTGGACCCGGCCAGCCGCGAGATTCTCGAGAGGTGGGACAACCCGCGTACCGAGAACACCGTGGAGGTCGTGCACATCTGGAACGACCCGGTGAACCAGCGCTGGTTGGAGAACGGCCCGCGCGGCCCGTTCCGGCTGCCGTGGACCCCGCTCGGTGACCGGCTGTGCGTCAACATGGACATCCCGCTCACCTACCCCTCCCCGCTCCCGATGGCGCAGTTCCCGGAGAACTCGGCCGACGACCTGTACCGGGCGCTCGAGCTGTTCCAGTTCTACGGTGATGCCGCGGAGATCGCCGACCCCGCCGTGACGTCCGCCGCGTGCGAGCTGTCCTGGATGCGGATGTCCCCGTGGCTGCCGTGGATGCGCATGGCCGACCGTCCCGGCGGTCTGGTGTTCCACTGCCGCGGCTACAAGCTCGGCTCGTACGACGAGGTGCCGCAGCGCACCCGCGACTACATCGCTGCGCACCACCCGGAGTACGCCGACGCCCCGGACGCCTGGTCCGAGCCCAACGAGACGAGCTGGACGTACTTCCGCAAGCTCGTCGACTCCGGCACGCTCGCCGCTTCCTAGGAGGACAGCCGTGATCTACCTCGTCTACCGGATGCGGCTGTCGGCGCGCGCCCGTCAGAACATGAAGGAGTTCTGGGCGTGGCTCGAGAACCGGGAGCGGTTCTTCTACGACCAGCTCGACATGGTCGAGTCGGTGCGGTGGTACTACAGCGTCGTCGGCGACGTCTACGTCATCGAGAACTGGGCCGGCTTCGCCGACGAGGCCGCGTGGGGCCGCTACCGCGCGGCGCTCGCGACCTTGAAGAGCGACGACGACTGGGAGTCCGAGCGGGTCTCGCAGGACGAGTGGTGGGAGTTCCTCGACACCCGCATCGTCACCGACACCCCCGTACAGGTCGGCTTCTCCCGCGGCTGAGCTCCCCCACCTCCGCGCGTCCCTGCTCGAATCGTCGTCAACTCGCGAAGTTGACGACGATTCGAGCAGGGACACGGGTCAGTGGGGGTCGGCCGGCGGCGGCCAGGGGCGCACGAAGGCCGCGCCGGGATGGTCGGGTACGGGGGCGCCCGCCGGGACGTACGCCCACTGCTCGCCCTGGACCCACCACACGTCACGGTCGTACGGGGCCGGGTCCGGCGCGAGCCGGTCCACCCGCCTGGTCACGGCCGGCGCGGTGCGGGGTAGGCAGTCGTCGGGCTGGAGGTGCCACTCCGGCACACCGGAGAACCAGGCGAGGGCGAGGGCACCGTCCGGTGCGGAGCTGGCGGAGCGCGGCGCGCCCGCCGGGACCACGACGACGTCCCCGCCCGGGCGGTACGTCGCGCCGGACACCCGCAGCAGCCCGTCGATCACGACGAACTCCTCGGTCGCCGTGCAGTGCACGGTGCTCGGCCGCGCCCAGCCGGCGGGGAAGCGTACGAGGCTCACCGTCGCGCGGGTACCGCGGTCCAGGTGCAGGCGCAGCAGGGACACCTCCGGTGCGGCCGCCGGGAGCGGCACCGCCACCCAGCCGGGGTCGGCCAGCAGGTCGTCGCGCCCCCGCGTACGCGACGTGCGGTCAGGCACCGGTCAGGGCCGCGATCAGCTCGATGATCTGGTGCTGCGCGCGGCGGGTGTCGGCCGCCGGCAGCCCGTGGGTCGGCGGGGTGAGCTTGACGGTGTCGGCCAGACCCTCGTACCCGCGCAGCCGCTCGCGTACCTCGTCGGGCGTACCGGCGAGCGTCACCGCGTCGACCATATGGTCGGGTACGAGGTCGCCGAGGTGGTCGGCGCCGGTCCCGGCCCGGAACGCGTCGACGACGACCTGCTGCTCGGCGGCGACGTCGTGGAAGGCGAAGAAGTCGGCGTACGTGCGCACCGAGGCATAGAAACCGACGGTGCCGGCGGCCCACCGCCGGGCGCGGGCGCCGTCCTTGTCGATGGCGCAGAGCGCGGACACGACGACGTCGAACGCCGCCCGGTCCCGCCCGCCGCGCTCCAGGCCGGTCCGCAGCTCGGGCAGCACGTGCGCCTCGAGGTACTTCGGGCTGATCAGCTCGTGGGAGATCCAGCCGTCGCCGATCTCACCAGCGAGCCGGGTCATGATCGGGCCCATCGCCGCCAGGTACACCGGGATGGTCGGGCGGGTCTGCGGGAAGGGCCGCTCGTACCCGCGGATGCGCATCGGCTCGTACTCGCCGTCGAGCTCGATCGCGGCGCCGGTGCCGGCGAGCTCCCAGAAGGCGCGCAGGTTGCGCACGGTCTCGCGCAGGTGTGGGGCGGGCTTGCCGAAGCGGGCGTTGTGCCAGTCCTCGTTCAGCCGCTGTACCCCGCTGCCGAGGCCGAGCACGAACCGCCCGCCGGAGAGCTCGTCGAGGTCGAGCGCCTCCAGCGCGGTGACCATCGGGCTGCGGGTGAACGCGAGCGCGATCGCGGTCCCGATCCGGGCGGTACGCGTCGCGGCGGCCAGCGCCGCCGCCGGGATCGTGGCGCTGCGGTGCAGTTCGGGCAGCCAGAGCACCTCGGCGCCCGCCGCCTCCGCGGCCCGCCCGGCCGCCACCATCTCCTCGAGCGTCTCGCCCCACGGGCCGTACGAGATCCGCAGCCCCGACATGTCCATCCTCGCCTCCGGAACGCCCCGCGGCGAACCGGACGCGAGCCTAGCACTGTTCCACTGGGCGGGTCATCGTTCCACGCCGCTGCGTCAGCCGAGGGATGCCCGCTGCCGGCGCGAGGCCAGCAGGCTCGCTACGGCGGTGAGCGCGAGCACCCCCACGATGATGCCGAGCGACAGCATCGTCGACGGGACCGGTACGGGGACCGGCGCGCCGCCGTTGACGAAGGGCAGCTCGTTCGTGTGCAGCGCCTCGAGGACCAGCTTCACCCCGATGAACCCGAGCACGACTGCCAGGCCGAACGACAGGTACACCAGGCGCTCGAGAAGCCCGCCGAGCAGGAAGTAGAGCTGGCGCAGCCCGAGCAGGGCGAACACGTTGGCGGCCAGCACGATGTAGCCGGACTGCGTCAGCCCGAAGATCGCGGGGATGGAGTCGAGCGCGAACAGCAGGTCGGTGCTGCCGAGCGCCACCAGCACCATGATCATCGGCGTCCACACCCGGACCCCGTCCTGCACGGTGCGCAGCCGGGTGCCGTCGTACTCCTGGGTCGTACGCAGCACCCGCCCGAGGCGGCGCACGAGCGCGGACTCCTGGTACTCCTCGTCGTCGTCCTGCCCGTGGGTCGCGAGCTTCACGGCGGTGTAGACGAGGAAGACCCCGAACACGTAGAAGACCCAACTGAAGTTCGCGATGACCGCGGCCCCGGCCGCGATGAACACGGCGCGCAGGACCAGGGCCATGATGATCCCGTACATGAGCACGGTCTGCTGCAGCGGCCGCGGTACGAAGAAGCGGGCCATGATGAGCAGGAACACGAACAGGTTGTCCACGGACAGGCTGTACTCGGTGATCCAGCCCGCGTAGTACTCCACCGCGTAGCTGCGCCCGCCCCAGATGCCGATGCCGAGTCCGAAGAGCACCGCGAGCCCCACGTAGAGGCCCAGCCAGCGCAGGCACTCGCCGGTGCTCGGCTCGTGGGGCCGTCGCCCGACGATGAGCAGATCGAGGGTGAACAGGCCCAGGTACAGGGCGACCGTGGCACACCAGACCCAGAGGGGTACGTCCACGGCGGCGGTCCTGGGATCTCGTCGGGGGCGGTGATCGGACCGGTCAACCTACCCGGTCGTACGCCGGCACGGCCGCGCCGGGCGCGCCGGTCGCAGTACGCGCCGCTGGAGCGCGTGCGGGTGACGACCGCGCGGCCTCGACGGCTGCATTGTTGATCAAGGAGAAGGTGACGTTTTCGATCTTGTTCAGATGATCGAATACGTCACCTTCTCCTTGATCAACGCCGGGTTCAGCTGACGCCGGCCGCTTGCATGCCGCGCAACTCCTTCTTCAGCTCGCGGATCTCGTCGCGCAGCCGCGCCGCGAGCTCGAACGCGAGCTCGTCCGAGGCGGTCTTCATCTGGTCGGTGAGCTGGCTGATCAGCTCGGCCAGCTCGCGGGCCGGCATGCCGTCGGTGTCGTGGCGGCCGAGCGCGACGACGTTGGCCGGGACCGGGGACTTGCCGCGCGACTGGTTGCGGCCCGAGCCGAGCATCTCGAAGGTATCGGCGACCTCCTGGGTGACGATCTCCCGGATGTCGGCGATCTTCTTGCGCAGCGGCGTCGGGTCGATCCCGTGGGCCGTGTTGTACGCGATCTGCTTGGCGCGGCGCCGGTTGGTCTCGTCGATCGCCTTCGTCATCGCGGCAGTGACGGTGTCGGCGTACATGTGCACCTGACCCGAGACGTTGCGGGCCGCGCGGCCGATCGTCTGGATCAGCGAGGTGCCCGAACGCAGGAAGCCCTCCTTGTCCGCGTCCAGAATCGCGACGAGCGACACCTCGGGCAGGTCGAGTCCCTCACGCAGCAGGTTGATGCCGACCAATACGTCGTACTCGCCCATCCGCAGCTCGCGCAGCAGCTCGATCCGGCGCAACGTGTCGACCTCGGAGTGCAGGTAACGCACCCGGATCCCCTGGTCGAGCAGGTAGTCGGTGAGGTCCTCGGCCATCTTCTTCGTCAGCGTCGTGACCAGCACCCGCTCGTTGCGCTCGGTGCGCAACGTGATCTCGTGCATCAGGTCGTCGATCTGCCCCTTGGTCGGCTTGACGATCACCTCGGGGTCGACCAGGCCGGTGGGACGGATCACCTGCTCCACGAACTCGCCGCCGGTGCGTGAGAGCTCGTACGGCCCGGGGGTCGCCGACAGGTACACCGTCTGCCCGATGCGCTCGAGGAACTCCTCCCACTTCAGCGGCCGGTTGTCCATGGCGCTGGGCAGCCGGAAGCCGTGCTCGACGAGGGTGCGCTTGCGGCTCATGTCGCCTTCGTACATGGCGCCGATCTGCGGCACGGTGACGTGGGACTCGTCGATGACGAGCAGGAAGTCGTCGGGGAAGTAGTCGAGCAGGCAGTTCGGGGCGCTGCCGGCGGCGCGACCGTCGATGTGCCGCGAGTAGTTCTCGATCCCGCTGCAGAACCCGACCTGTCGCATCATCTCCACGTCGTAGCTCGTACGCATGCGCAGCCGCTGCGCCTCCAGCAGCTTGCCCTGCCGCTCCAGCTCGGCCAGCCGCGCCTCAAGCTCGTCCTCGATGCCGTTGATCGCCCGCTCCATGCGCTCCGGGCCAGCGACGTAGTGGGTGGCGGGGAAGACGTACAGCTCGTCGTCGTCGGTGAGCACCTCGCCGGTGACCGGGTGCAGCGTCATCAGCCGTTCGATCTCGTCGCCGAACATCTCGATGCGCACCGGATGCTGCTCGTACACCGGGAACACCTCGATCGTGTCGCCGCGTACGCGGAAGGTGCCGCGGGTGAACGCGAGGTCGTTGCGGGTGTACTGGATCGTGACCAGGTGGCGCAGCAGCGCGTCGCGGTCCCACTCCTCCCCCACCCGCAGGCGCAGCATCCGGTCGACGTACTCCTGCGGCGTACCGAGGCCGTAGATGCACGACACCGACGCGACGACGATCACGTCGCGACGGGTGAGCAGCGAGTTGGTGGCGCTGTGGCGCAGCCGCTCGACCTCTTCGTTGATCGAGGAGTCCTTCTCGATGTAGGTGTCCGACTGCGGGATGTACGCCTCGGGCTGGTAGTAGTCGTAGTAGCTGACGAAGTACTCCACCGCGTTGTGCGGCAGCAGCTCGCGGAACTCCCCGGCGAGCTGGGCGGCCAGCGTCTTGTTCGGCGCCATGACGAGGGTCGGCCGCTGCACCCGCTCGACCAGCCAGGCGGTCGTGGCGGACTTGCCGGTGCCGGTCGCCCCGAGCAGTACGACATCCTTCTCACCGCGGTCGATCCGCGCGGCGAGCTCGTCGATCGCCGCCGGCTGGTCGCCGGAGGGCTGGAAGTCGGAGACCACGCGGAACGGGGCCACCCGGCGCTGCAGGTCGGTGATGGGACGGGTCACCCGCCCACCGTACGGCCGGGGTCCGACAACGCCCACATTCATCCGGAATGGGTGCCGGTCAGCGCGATCCAGAGGGCGCGTACCTGGGCGGCCAGGGCGTCCCGGTCGCCGCTGTTGTCGATGACGTACGTCGCTACGGCGAGGCGCTGCTCGCGGGTCGCCTGCGCGGCCATCCGGGCCCGGGCCTCGTCCCGGGGCAGCCCGCGGCGCTCGAGCCGGTCCAGGCGCACCTCGTCCGGGGCGTCGACAACGACGACGGGGTACGCATCCTGCAGCCCGTTCTCGACGAGCAGCGGTACGTCGTACACGACGATGGCATCGCCCGGTGCCGCGGCGACGAGCTCGGCGGACCGGGCGGCCACCAGCGGGTGCACGATCGCCTCCAGGGCGCGCCGCCGCTCGTCGTCGGCGAAGACGATCCGTCCCAGCGCCGCACGGTCCAGCGACCCGTCCGGCCCCAGCACGCCGGCCCCGAACTCCGCGACGACGGCAGCGAGCCCGGGCGTACCCGGTTCGACCACCTCGCGGGCGATCGCATCGGCATCGACCACGACCGCGCCGTACGACGCGAGCAGCCGCGCCACCTCGCTCTTGCCCGCGCCGATCCCTCCGGTCAGCCCTACCCGCACGCGTGCATCCTCCCGCACCGTTCCACCTGACTGTGGCCCCGGTTCAGCAGCGCGTCCTGTAATCCACCTTGATGTGACACGACGAGGGCCCCGGGAGTGGGACTCCCGGGGCCCTCGTACGTGCGTCAGAGCTCAGCCGCTGGTGAGCTTGTCGCGCAGCGCCTGCAGCGCCTCGTCCGAGGCGAGCGTGCCCTCGTTCTCCGGGGTGTCGGAGGAGTAGTTCGAGGGGACCTCGCCGGCCTCGAGCTGCGCTGCCTGGTCGGCCTTGCGCTGCTCGCGGACCTGCGCGCGGTGCGCCTCCCAGCGCGCGTGCGCCTCGGCGTACGCCTTCTCCCACGCCGCCTGCTCGGCCTCGTGCCCGGGCAGCCACTCCCCCGACTCGGCGTCGAAGCCCTCGGGGTAGACGTAGTTGCCCTGCGCGTCGTAGGTCGCGGCCATGCCGTACAGCGCCGGGTCGAAGTGCTCGTCGTCGGCGAGCGTGACGCCTTCGCTGGCCTGCTTGAGCGACAGCGAGATCCGGCGGCGGTCCAGGTCGATGTCGATGACCTTGACGAACAGGTCGGAGCCGACCTGCACGACCTGCTCGGGCAGCTCGACGTGGCGCTCGGCCAGCTCGGAGATGTGGACCAGGCCCTCGATGCCGTCGTCGACCCGTACGAACGCCCCGAACGGCACCAGCTTGGTGACCTTGCCCGGCACGACCTGCCCGATCTGGTGGGTACGGGCGAACTGCTGCCAGGGGTCCTCCTGTGTCGCTTTCAGCGACAGCGAGACCCGCTCGCGGTCCATGTCGACATCGAGCACCTCGACGGTGACCTCGTCGCCGACCTCGACGACCTCGCTGGGGTGGTCGATGTGCTTCCAGGACAGCTCGGAGACGTGCACCAGGCCATCGACGCCACCGAGGTCGACTAACGCACCGAAGTTGACGATGGAGGAGACCACGCCGGAGCGGATCTGGCCCTTCTGCAGCTGGGTGAGGAAGTTCTGGCGTACCTCGGACTGGGTCTGCTCGAGCCATGCCCGGCGGGACAGCACCACGTTGTTGCGGTTCTTGTCCAGCTCGATGATCTTGGCTTCGATCTCCTTGCCGACGTACGGCTGCAGGTCGCGTACGCGCCGCATCTCGACGAGCGAGGCCGGGAGGAACCCGCGCAGCCCGATGTCGAGGATCAGCCCGCCCTTGACGACCTCGATGACGGTGCCGGTCACGACGCCGTCCTCGTCCTTGATCTTCTCGATCGTGCCCCAGGCACGTTCGTACTGCGCCCGCTTCTTGGACAGGACCAGGCGGCCGTCCTTGTCCTCCTTCTGCAGGACCAGCGCCTCGACGTGGTCGCCGAGCGAGACGACCTCGTTCGGGTCGACGTCGTGCTTGATGGACAGCTCGCGGGAGGGGATGACCCCTTCCGTCTTGTACCCGATGTCGAGGAGGACCTCGTCCCGGTCGACCTTGACGATGGTGCCCTCGACGATGTCGCCGTCTCCGAAGTACTTGATGGTCTGGTCGACAGCGGCGGCGAAAGCGTCGGCATCGCCGATGTCGTTGACTGCGACATGGGGTGCGGTTGTGGTAGCGGTCATGAAGTGGGGTGCCCCGGCGGATTCTGCTCGTAGCGGTACGTTCCCGGGCCGCTCTGCGCAGGTCAGAGGGCTCGTAGGGACTCTTGACACGCGTTGAGCGCCGGCCTGCTCCGTCTGAGGCGGCGCACGGCCCGAGGCGCACCGGCCAGGATACGAAAACGGTCCGCGCAAGGTCAAACGCACCGTACCCGTGCTCGTGTCCCGTGTCCGCATCCCGCCTCCGGGTCCGGCGTCCGCCCGGCGGTCGGCTGCTGCTCCCCGGCCGCGCTAGCGTGTGCGGAACCGCTTTTCGCGACCTGGAACAGCGCGGCCGACGAGGAGGACGACGTGGAGCAGCGAGTCGACGTGGTGGTGGTCGGCGCCGGGCTCGCCGGACTGCAGGCCGCGCTGCGGCTGACCGAGGCGGGCCGGTCGGTGGTCGTGCTGGAGGCGCGCGACCGGGTCGGCGGCAGGGTGTTGTCGTTGGAGGGCTCGGCAGGCACCGAGGAAGCCGGCGCGATCAACATCGGCGACGGGTACGCGCGCGTGCTGCAGCGCGTCACGGAGTACGGCCTCGAGCTCGAGCCGGTGACCCTGTCGCTGCGTGAGCACACGATCGCGGTCGAGGGCGCGCCGTGCTGCAACGCCACCGAGTGGGCCGCCTCCCCCGGCAACCCGCTCGGCGGTCCGCTGCGCCCGATCCCGCCCGCCGCGCTCGTGCTCGGGGTGCTCGCCCGGGCGAACCCGTTGGGCGGGCCACTGGACTGGGCCGGCGCGGCTGCCGCGGACCTCGATGTCCGCGCCATCGACTACCTCACGGCGCACGGCCTGCCGCCCGAGGCGATCGCCCTGGTGGATCGCGCGGCCGCGTTCGACACGCTCGCCGAGACCTCCGCGCTCGCGTTGCTGCGGACCGTCACCCAGCGCGGGCAGTCGGCACCGGTCAGCAGCAACATCGTCGGTGGGAACCACCGGCTGCCGCAGGCGATGGCCGAGCGGCTGCCGGACGTACGCCTGGGCACGGTCGTCACCGCCGTGGAGCACGAGGACTCCGCGGTCACGGTCCGTACCGCGGTCGGCGACGCGATCCATGCCCGTGCGGTGGTGCTGGCCGTGCCGTTCACCACGCTGCGCCGGATCGACGTACGCCCGGCGCTCCCCGAGCCGGTCGCCGAGCTGATCCAGGCCCTTCCGTACACCGCGGTGACCAAGTACCACCTGCGCGCCGACCGCCCGTTCTGGGACGAGGACGGGCTGCCCGCGATGACCTGGAGCACCTCGCGGGCGCAGCGGATGTTCCCCTGGCGTCTCGCGTCCGACGGTCCGGGCTCGCTCGCCGTCTGGGTGACCGGTCCGCAGGCGCGCGAGCTCGACGCGATGGACCCCGACGCGCAGTGCCGGCTCGTGCTCTCCGAGCTGGCGCGGGTACGCCCGTCGACGAGCGGTGCCCTCGCGGTGACCCGGGTCATCTCCTGGACGGCGGACCCGTGGGCGGGCGGTGCCTGGGCGATCGCGCGCCCCGGCCAGATGGTCGCGCTCGCGGAGGCGATCCGTACCGACACCGGGGCCGTCGCGCTCGCCGGCGAGCACCTCGGGCTCGCCGAGACCGGCATGGAGGGCGCGATGGAGTCCGGCGAGCGCGCCGCCGCCCGGGTCTTGGAGCGCCTCACCTGACCACCCATCATTTCCGGATGAATGTGGCAGGACTCCGCTCTTGACGGACTCCTGCCACATTCATCCGGAACAGCGGGCATCCGGAATCGAGGGCGAGCATGGCTGCTGAGTCGCCGCCGGGCGGGCGGGAACCGCGACCGGCCCACCCGGAGTCCGCGCGCGCCTCGCGTTCCTGGTGGGACCGCGACGTCGGGGCGTACCTCGCCGAGCACGGGGGCTTCCTCGGCGCGCCCGACGCACCGCCGCGGCTGGTCTGGGGTCCGGAGGGCTGGACCGAGGACGAGCTCGGCCTGCTCGGGCCCGTGACGGGACACCGGGTGCTCGAGGTCGGCTGCGGAGCGGCCCAGTGCTCGCGGTGGGTACGGGCACAGGGCGGACACGCCGTCGCTCTCGACCTGTCGTACGGCATGCTGCGCGCCGCCCCGGCGGACCTCCCGCGGGTGCAGGCCGACGCGGTCGCATTGCCCTTCCGCGCGGGCAGCTTCGACCTGGCGTTCACCTCGTACGGCGCGCTGCAGTTCCTGCCGGACGTCGCGGCCGTCTTCCGCGAGGTGCACCGGGTGCTGCGTACGGGCGGGCGATGGGTGTTCTCGGTCTCGCACCCGGTGCGCTGGGCGTTCCCCGACGATCCCGGACCCCGCGGGCTGACCGCCGACCGCTCGTACTTCGACCGCAGCGCGTACGTGGAACGCGACCCGGACGGCACGCTGGCGTACGTCGAGCACCACCACACGCTCGGCGACTACGTACGCGCGCTCGCCGAGAGCGGGTTCGCGCTGCTCGACCTGCGCGAGCCGGAATGGCCGCGGCGCAACCAGGCGAGCTGGAGCGGCTGGTCACCGCTGCGCGGGGCCATCCTGCCCGGTACCGCGATCTTCGTCACCCGCACCGTGGGGTGAATGTGGCAGGAGTCCGCCTAGAACGGACTCCTGCCACATTCACCCCACGAGCGGTCAGGTCGCGCGGCGGTGCAGCACGGTGCCGACGCCGACCGCGGCCCCCAGCAGTACGCCGGCGAGCACGAACCGCAGCGCGGTCGTGTCCGACTCCGGAGTCGCGGGCGCGACAACGTAGCTGAAAGCTCCGGTCGTCGCGACACGCGCGCCGCTCGCGGCTCCGTTCGGGATGCCCTCGCCGGTCGCCGCACGCGTGTTGAGCGCCTCCATCACCGCGTACTTCTCGCCGAACGAGTCGGTGGTGTCCTTGCCCGCTGCGACGATCTGCTGCATGCCTTCCGCCGAGATCCGCTCGCCACCCTCCTGGAGCTGCGCAGCGCCCGCTACGGCCTGCCCGAGCCCGTCGGCGATCTGCGCGGAGCCGTCGGCCGCGGTGCCGAGTCCGGCTGCGAGGTCGCCGGCTCCCGTGGCGATCTGCGCCGAACCGTCCGCAGCCGTGCCGAGCCCGGTCGCGAGCTTGTCCGCACCGGCAGCCAGCTTGCCCGCCCCTGCCCCCGCCGTACCGATGCCGTCGGACAGCGTCGATGCGCCGGCGTGGAGCCGGCCCGCCCCACCGGACAGGGTGCCGAGCCCGGTGGCCAGCTCCTGCGAGCCGCTGGAGAGCTGGTTCGCGCCGGCGCCGAGTGCGGCAGCGCCGCACGACAGGCTCTTGGTCGGGTCGCACCCGGCGGTCGCCGATCCGACGGCGGCTGCCAGCTGCTGCGCGATGGCGGCGACCAACTGGTCGATCCCGCCCGACACCAGCGCCTGAATCTGCGAGATCCCGCACGGGTTGGTCGCGTTCTTCGGATCGGCGGGGTCGCAGGCCGGGTTGGACAGTGCCGCCATGAGCCGCGCGGTGCCGTTCAGCAGGGTGCCGGCATCGGCGTCGGTGCCGATGCCCGCAAGCACCTTGTCGATGCCGGGCAGCGCGCTCCCGCTCAACCCCGCCGAGACCTGAGCCAGGCCCGCCGCTGCAGCGCTGGTCTGGGCCTTGACGCCGCCCGGGTCGGTGGTCGACACGACGCCCGCGGGGAGCGCCAGCCCGTACACCACGCCGGCGTTGAGTACGCACTTGTCGTTCGGAGGTAACGAGAACGGCGGACCGGTCAGCACTGATGGCGGGTAGACGCCGGGCACCGGCACGCCTCCGGCCGCGGTCGGGCACCCCGTCGCCGCGTACGCGCCGGTCGCGGCGGCGATCAGGTTGTCCAGGTCACCACCACTGGCGGAAGCGCCGGCGAGTCCGGTCCGGACCCGGTCGATGCCTTCCTTGACCCCGCACGGGTTCATCGGGTTGGTGGGGTCGGCCGGGTTGCAGGCGGGGTTCGACAGCCCGAACTTCAGCAACTGCAGCGCATCCTTCACCCCGCACGCGTCGCTCGCAGTGGCGGGTGCGCTGCTGTTGCACGGATTGCCGTTGGCCGGACTGCCGGTGTTCGGGTTGTCGAGCCCGCGCCGGATCGCGTTCAGGCCGCCCAGCACGGTCGACGGCGAGGCGTCGCCGGGCGAGCCGATGCCTTGCTGGACGCCCGCGAGCGCGTCCTTGAGCGCCTGGAATCCCGGGTTGTCCTTGATGCCGGTCGGCAGCTGGTCGATGCCACCTTTGAGCTGCGCCAGTCCCGCCTGCAGCCCGCCCAGCCCGCTGGCCAAAGTCGCGGCGCCGGCGTCGAGGCGCTTGCCACCGGCGGCGGCGTCCTTCGCACCCTTGGCGAGGTCACCGGCGCCGGCGGCCAGCTTCTTGCCCCCGGGTGCGAGCTTGCCGTTGATGCCCGCGGCCAGTTCGCTGGCGCCTGCGGCGATCTGGTTGGCGCCGGGGGCGGCGGTCTCGTTCAGGCCGGCCGAGAGCTCGTCGGCGCCGGCGGCGAGCTTGCGGGCTCCGGGAGCGGCGGTGTCGGCGAGTCCGTTGTGCAGCTCACCGGCCCCGGCGTACAGCTTCTTCAACCCGGCGAGCAGGGTGCCGGCGCCGTCGGCGAGCTTGATCAGGTTCGCGTCGATCTCGGTCGCGCCGGCGGTCAGCTGCGCGCCGGTCTGCTGGCCGCCCTGGTACTGCTCCTGCGCGCTCGCCGTCGTCGGGTTGTCCTTGGGCGCGGTGGGCAGGAAGGTGAAGTCCACTTGGGGCAGTGAGGCATTCGTGACGCGGGACTCGTACGACAGGGTCGCCGTCGTCGAGCCGAGCGGCTCGAACAGGATCAAGGTGTACGAGAGCTTCGTCGCTCCCCGCCCGTCGCCGCCGAGCGAGGCTCCCGGGGCGGAGATGTCGCGGTATCCGGCAGGAAGGATGGTCTGCATGGTGCCGACGTACGGCAGCGGCACCGTCGCGGTGCGGGTCACCTGCTGCCCGTCGCCGCCGGTCCAGGAGACCTCCTGCTCCGCGGCCGTACGGTTCTCCACCTGGTAGGTCATCCGCAGCAGCCCGCTCCTGCCGACGACATCGGCCGGCGCGATCGGCTCTCCGTCCAGCGTCGCGGACACGGTGATGGAGATCGGCAGTGCGCCCGCAGGGAAGTCCTGCAGGTTGCGCAGGCTCTGCGCGCCTGCGACCTGCAGGTCATACTGCGCGGTGCCGTCCGTGACGGTCGGCGCGGAGAAGCCGTCGAGGTCGCGCAGCGATCCGCTCACCGCGTCGGTGAACGTGACCGTGCCCTCACCTGTCGCCGAGACCTGCGTGTAGAGCCGGCTGGCGTTGATCGTGCCGTCCGGGCTCATCAGCACCTGCACGGACTTGCGCACGGTCGCCTCCGCATCGCCGGTCGCGGCGGCGGCGAGACCGGGCAGCAGGATCAACGGCGCGGCGGCACCCGTCGCGACGAGCGTGCGCCAGGCGGCGCGTCGTACCGTCATCACGCCTTCTCCCCCTCGCTGAGGATCGCGAGCCCGCTGGGCGCGGGCTCCTTGTCGACACCGCCGAGCACGACGAGTTCCTCGTCGGGGGTCGCGCTCGTGAGCACCGCGACGAGGAACCCGAGCGCGACCGGCACCAGCAGTGCGGACAGCGCGCCGATCGACTCGGACAGGAAGTTGTACGGCGCCGCCACGTAGCCGGACTCGTACGCCCCGGTCAGCGCGCACGCGCCGAGCAACCCCGCCCAGAACGGCAGCCGGCCACCGGCGAGGCCGCACACCACGGTGATCACGACGATGACCGCGACGACGACGATCGCGCGGCCGGCGGCGGAGTCGGGCAGGGCGCTGGCGCGGATCGCGTAGCCGAGCCATGCGACGACCAGCCCGATCAGGAAGGCGAGCAGTCGCCAGCCCGGCCCGCGGTGCGGGATCAGCCCGAGCACGGCGCCGATCCCGGCGCCGAACAGCGCGCTCCACAGCCCGAGATCGAGCCATTCGCTGAGGAAGACCGCAAGCGCGCCGACCACGGCCAGCAGCGCTCCGGTGAGGAAAGTGCGTACCACGGCGTCCTCCGTGCGTACGGCACAGGAGCCGTCGCCCCGTGCGGCCAGACCCGGGCGAGCCGGGCATTGGCGCAGTTGTACCACCGGGTAACAACCCGGGTGACTTAAACGGCGAATGACTACCGAGCGTCAGCGACGCGGATCAGGGAGTGGGCTGCTCACCGCCGCGCGGCCAGGGCGGCGCGACGGCCTGCGGGTCGTACCCCGAGTCGCGGCCCAGCGCCTTGGCGACCGACACCGCTCCGGGGAAGCGGTCCAGGCGCACCCAGTCGTCCAGCACCGTGATGATCCCGGTACGGCTGGCAGCGGTGAAGTTGCAGTGCCCGGCACCGTACGGGGCGCCGGGGTCCTGCGGGTACGTCGCGGGTGGCACGGTGAGGAACTGCTCGAGCTCGGCGGCCGCGCCGGCCGCCTTGACGCGCTCGGCGTACCAGGACTCGTTGGCCGACAGGACCAGCGGGTCGTCGAGCGTGTGCAGGGTGACCATGGGGTTGCGCAGCGTGCCCTGCGGGTCACCCAGCTCCGCGGCGGCGGTACGGGCGGCCGGATCCGCGCTCACGCGCGGCGCGCCGGCGAGCACCCGCGCGAACCGCGCCGTCGCCCCCGGCGCGAGCGCGTCGATCCGCTGCTGGTCGGCGACGGTGAACCGCTGCGCGTAGTCGGTGTCGGCGTTGCTGCTCGGGTTGCCGCCCACCCGCTGCTCGATGTCGTACCGGCCGTACGTGCCGAAGCCGAGCGCGGTCAGCACGCCCTCTGCGGCGGCCTTCACGCGCGACTCGGGAGTGGCGCCGTCGAACCGTCCCGTACGGCTCGGCGCGTCGGCGAGGGCCGCGATGAACGCGACCTTGGCCGGTCCCTGCCCGCCGGTGTCCGACGCCGCGGCGATCACCCTGGTCGCCGCGCCCTGGAAGTTGCGCACCGCGTCCTCGTACGACGCGAAGCCCGTGAGGCGCATCTTGGGCCACAGCAATGCCTTCACGGCGTACGCCACGTCGAGCGCGAGGTCCATGTTCGGGTTCAGCCCGGCCAGCACCCCGCACAGCGGTGCGGCACCCGCGACCCAGTCGGGGTGCGCCTCGGCGAGCTGGGCGGTAATCAACCCGCCCAGGGAGTCGCCCCAGGCGTACACCCGCTGCGGCGCTCCCACGTTGTCGCGGAAGAACTCGTAGAGTTGCTCGCCGGCGCGTACGCCCTCCGGCACCGCCCAGCCGTTCGCGGAGTACGCCGAGCCGGCGAGCGCGTACCCCTTGTCCAGCAGCGCCTGGCCGACCTCGTGATGCCCGGACGACCAGCCGGGCGCCGGCTCGGGCGAGGTGTCGACCGGCGCGAAGTCCGGCGGTGCCGGCTGCGCGGTGCGGTAGCCATGGGAGTACAGCAGCAGCGTGCCGTTCCAGGCCTGTGGCAACAGGATCTGGTACGCCGCGCCGTCGATCACCCCGCTGCACGCGACCTCGTCGCAGCTGCGCAGCGCGGGCCGGCCCTCGTCATCGCCGCCGGCCGTGCAGGCGGCGAGCAACGTCGCGGCCGCGAGCAGGCACAGTCCGCGGACCCACCCTCGTACGCGCATCGTCCGATCCTCGCACCGCC